>JBPCSO010000055.1:0-53258 GCA_051007055.1 Roseomonas sp. | reverse complement strand
GATCAGGCTGTCATCCTGATCGGGCAGCGGCGCATTGCGGTCCCAATGCTGCAATTTCGGCAGGCCAAGCCATTTCGCCTTCATGGCGTAATAGCGATGCGACAGGCGGGGGAAGCTGGTGCGCACAGCGGAAACCAAAGCCTCCACCACCTCATCTTCCACCATATTGGCGCGGTTGCGCGCGGAAGCGGGGCGCGGGTAGCGCCGCCATTTGTCAATAATTTCCTTGTCTTTCGCCAAGATATTCGTGATCAGCGTAAAAAGCCGGCCTTTTTCGGCAAAGGCCGCCGATACCCCCTTGGCCGCGGCTTCGCGCACCGCGCGATCCCCATCGGAAAGCTTGTTCAGCGCGTCAGAAACCGTCAGGCTTTCCGTGCCGCTCGGCAGCGGCACGTTTACCTTCATGGTCGCGATGGTTTCATCAAACAGGCGGTTCCAGGCGGATCGGCCCGTCACTTCCTTTTCATGCAGCAGCTTTTCAGCCTCATCAGAAAGCTGATGTGGGCGGAAGACGCGCAAGTCGCGCAACCAGGGGCGGAAGCGGGCCAGGGCAGGGGAGGCAGCGCATTTGCCATCCAGCACCGCATCTTCCAGCCGGTTCAATTCCAGCGTGAAGAAGATCAAATGGCTGCTGATCGTGGTCGCGCGTTCCTGCATGGTTTGATAGAAACGTCCATTGGCCGAGTCTTCCGCATCGCTGCTGAAGACAAGCTGCGCATAGGACATGACGCGGCCGAGCACTTCCTCAATCGCCTCATATTCGGCAATCGCCGCCGCCAGGTCATTGCCTGAAATGGCGGCCAGCTTGCCGGCCAGCTTGGCGGAGAAGGCGCGGGCATTGGCCTCCGCGCGGTCAAGATCGCGCGTGAGTGCTGGGTCATCGGGCGCCTTATAGAGATCGGACAGATCCCAAACGGGCAGGTTGGCGGCGGCGGCACCGCCATCAAGCGGGGCGCGGAGCGGGGTGGGGATGTTGTTTCTGGTCACCCCTCTCATATAGACCGAAGCGGCGCGCGGCCAAGCGCCCAAGCGGGAGAAGGGGAGGCGAATGCCCTATACGGATCAAGGATGGCCCAATCTGCCGGCCATGATGCTGGCGCGGGCGCGGGAATGGCCGGCCAAGCCGCTGTTTCGCTTCTGGCGCGACAAGGCGTGGCAGAGCCTGACTTGGGCGGAATTCGCGGGTCAGGTCGCGGCGCTGGCGGCTTTCCTGCGCGTCCAGGGCATCGCGCCGGGGGATCGCGTGCTGCTGGTGTCCGAAAACCGGCCTGAATTCCCAATTGCCGATACCGCCATCATGGCCATCGGCGCCATTACGGTGCCGACCTATGTCACCAATTTGCCGAGTGACCACGCGCATATTCTGCGTGATTCGGGGGCGCGGTTTGCGATTGTCTCCGCCGCCGCGCTTGCCGCCCGCGTGCTGGAAGGCGCTGCCTTGGCGCATGGCTTGGATGGCTTGCTCTGCTGCGAAACCCCACCCGAAGCGCCGGGCCTTGCCCGTCATCGCTGGGCCAATGCGCTGGCTACGCCCGCCGATCCCTTGGCGCTAGAAGCCGAGACCCATCACATCGCCTCAGAAGCTTTGGCTTGCCTGATTTATACCTCCGGCACCGGCGGTGCGCCCAAGGGCGTGATGCTGCCGCACCGTGCCTTGCTCGCCAATCGGCAAGGCGTGCTGCCGCTGGCGGAAAAGCTGGAATTGGATGGCAAGCCATACCTGTCCTTCCTGCCGCTATCGCATAGCTACGAACATACGGTGGGCGGGTTCCTTTTGCCATCTTACGGCATGGAGGTGGTCTATTCGCGTGGCGCGGATCGGTTGGTGCAGGAAATGGCCGAAATCCGCCCTGCTATCATGACCGCCGTGCCTCGCCTGTTCGAAGTGCTGCGCGCCCGCCTGCTGGCTGCGCTGGAGAAAGAAAGGCCCATCAAGCGCAAGCTGTTTGACCGCGCCTTGCTGCGCGGGCAGCGACGCATGGCGGGTGCCTCGCTTGGCGTGATCGGCAGTATTGAGGATGCGCTGCTGGAGAGACTGGTGCGCGAGAAAGTGCGCGCGCGTTTCGGCGGCGCGCTGCGCGCTTTGGTCTCGGGCGGCGCGCGGCTTGACCCGGACCTGGCGGCGTTTTTCATCGCGCTTGGGCTGCCGGTGCTGCAAGGCTATGGGCAGACAGAGGCCGGGCCGGTCGTGAGTGTGAACCTGCCCTGGGCCAATCGGCATGACAGCGTCGGCATGCCGCTGGAAGGCGTTGCGGTGCGTATCGCCGCCGATGGTGAAATCCTGATCCAGGGTGATCTGGTCATGACCGGCTATTGGGGCAAGGCGGAAGCCACCGCATCCACCTTGAAGCCCGAAGGCGATGATCCGCGCCCCTGGCTGCATACCGGCGATATCGGCGAAATGCGCGATGGATTTCTGTACATCACCGATCGCAAGCGCGATTTCATCAAGCTGCTGGGCGGCGACATGATCAGCCCGGCCAAGATCGAAGGCCAATTGATGGCGGAACCCGAAATCCAGCAGGCGCTCGTCGCGGGTGAGGGCAAGCCCGGTCTGGTTGCGCTGATTGTCCCGGCCGAGGGTCAGGAAGATGGCGTTGCTGCCGCAGTGGCGCGCGTCAATGCCCGGCTTGCCGTGATTGAACGCATGCGCCGCCATGCGGTGACCGCACCCTTTACGATTGAAAACGGTTTGCTGACGCCGACCATGAAGTTGAAGCGCCGCGCCGCCATTGAACAACGCGCGGCGGAAATCGAGAAGCTGTGGGGTTAGCGGGCGCTATCTTGGCGCCCAGTGCAAGCCACTGCGGATATCAGCACTATCCTCACCAGCCGCCGGCACGCCGCGCGCCGGTTGCGGGCGCACGCCTTCAAAACTGATCGGCAGACCAATCGCGCGTACCGGCAGCCCTGGCACGGGGGCGACAATGCCAAGCGCTTCCACCTGCCGATCCACCGCGATTTCGCGCATGGTATTGATCGGCCCGCAGGGAATGCCGGCGGCTTCCAATAGCGGCAGCCATTCTTCTGCCGGGCGCGCGCGAAAGGCCGGTTCCATCACCGCCATCAGCGCGGGCTTGTTCGCAACGCGTAGCCGATTGCTGGCAAAGCGCTCATCGCTACCCAGTTCAGGCAACCCCATGGCATCACATAATTTGCGAAACAGCCTGTCATTGGCCGCCGCCACCATGACCGGCGCGGTGGCGGTTTCAAAAGATTGAAACACCACCGTATTCGGATTGCCTGAAAGATTGCGCGGCGGCGGGCGGCCTGAAACCGTGAAGCCCGCGAAATGCGGCCCCATCCAGCCAAGCGCCGTTTCCAGCAACGATGTATCAACCACCCCGCCCTTACCGGTGCTGTGGCGGCGTTCGATTGCGGCCAGAATGCCAATCACCGCCCACATGCCTGTGCCGAGATCAAGGATTTGCACGCCACTCCGCGTGGGCGGTCCGCCTTCGGCACCATTCATCATCATCAGGCCGGAATAGCCCTGCAGGATCGGCTCATAACCCGGGTGCAAAGCCTTCGGGCCCACTGCGCCAAAGGCGCCGAGTGACGCATAGATCAGGCGCGGAAAACGTTCGGTCAGCGCAGCGCCACCCAGCCCCAAATCCTGCAGCGCGCCGGGGCGCATGTTTTGCACAACCACATCCGCATCACCCACCAACTCCATCAGCAGCGCGCGATCAGCATCATTGCGCAGATCAAGACTGAGCGATCTTTTGCCGCGATTGACGGCGATGAAGGTGGTCGCGGTGCCTTCATGCATGGGTGGCCCCCAGCCGCGCGCATCATCGCCGCCTTCGGGGCGTTCCAGCTTGATGACCTCCGCCCCCAGCATGGCGAGGATCTGGCCCGCAAAGGGCCCCGCCAGATTTTGTGCGATTTCAACAACCCGGATACCGGCCAAAGGCGACATGCCCGCTTCCTCATCAAAGAATGCGGAACAGTAATATGGAATGGGCCGGCTGTCGCCAGCCGGCGCACCCCCAATTGATACTTGCTCAGATGGCTTATGCGCTAAGCGTCACGCCGCATTGCGCACGGCTTTTTCCTCATCCTGTTGGATAACGCGCAGAAAGCCGGAAACCTCACCCTTCAAGGCTTCGGTCTGTTCGCGCAGATTGCCCGCGGTGTCGAGGACCTTTCCGCTGGTGAGACCGGCCTCTTGCGCTGTTCCGGTCAAGCCACGCATGGATTGAACGGCTTCCTCGGTAGTTACGGCAACAGATTGGATGCTGCTGCTGATATCGCGCGTTGCGGCCCCTTGTTCTTCAACCGCTGAGGCAATTCCGGTGGCAACTTCATCCATCCGTCGGATGGCTTCAGCCACATGCCGAACCGATACAACGGCATCATTGGTTGCTTCCCGCATTGAAGCGATTTGGCTGGAAATTTCCTCGGTTGCTTTGGCGGTTTGAGAGGCGAGAGCCTTCACTTCCGAAGCCACCACCGCAAATCCCTTGCCAGCGTCACCCGCCCGCGCCGCCTCAATCGTGGCATTGAGAGCGAGGAGGTTGGTCTGTCCGGCGATATCGGTGATCAGGCGCACAACTTCGCCAATCCGCGCGGCAGTTTCCGTAAGTGCCGCCATTTGCTGATCTGTACCTTGAGCAAGGGTCACACCATCCCGTGCGAGAACCGCTGCCTCGGATACCTGACGCGTAATCTCATTCACGCTGGAATTGAGTTGTTCAGTCGCTGTTGCGATGGCGCCGAGGTTCTTGCTGCTTGTTTCGGCGCCGGCTTCGGTTTCCTGCGCTTGTGATTCAGTATGTTTTGCGATGTTCGCCATGCTATGCGCAGCGCCCTGCATATCGCCCGCCGCGCGTTCCAGACCCGTGACGATTTGGGTTACGGAGGTCGCGAAGCTTTCGGTGTGCTTGGCCATTTCGATAGCGCGTTGTTCCTTCGCCTGCCGTTCGGCTTCAGCGGCGGCTTCAAGCGCCCGGGCATGTTCGGATTGTGCGCGGAAGCGCTCCAGCGCGCCGGCCATGGCACCGATTTCATCCCGCCGGTCTTGGCCAGGGATGGCGACGTTCAACTGACCGCCAGCGATGACGCCCATCGCCTTGGCCATGCCAGCGAGCGGATTTGCCAAGCGCCCTGCTGCGAAGACCGCAACCAAGGCAGCGACCATCAGCACCAGGGCGCTGATCGCAAGGATACTGAACAAGGCCGCGTCTTCGGCTGCCTGCATGGGTTGCAGGGAAATGCCCATGACAATCGCCCCAATCGGGCTGCCAGCCTGGTCTTTCAAAGGCATGACCTGCACACGATGAGCACCCTTGTCATGCAGGGTGGCATCAAGCGACAGTGCCTCGCCGCGTGAAATTGCCCTGATCAGATTAGCGGGCAGGCCAGTGATTGTTTGGTTCGGGACGCTGCTGCCGGATAGGCGTTCACCCTCAAAAAGCAGGATTGCCGCGCCGGCGAGTGAGCTTAATTTGCTGGCTGTCGCGTTATCCAGCCGAAGACCCGCGCGCACCGTGCCCACAATGCGCCCATCAAGCGGGAGTGGCACAACGGCACCGGTCGAAATCTCTGAACTGCCCGGCGCGCGCACAACACCGGAATAGGCCTGCCCGCGAAGTGCGGCAGCAATATCGGGCATTTCGGCCTTGCTATCGCCACTTTGTGCCGGATTTTGCGCCCGTACCAAAACCTTGCCGTTCGCATCTGTTACTTCAAGAACGGAAAGCATCGGGTCCAATTGCCGAATCGCTTCATAGGACTGAACCAAGGCGTGGCTGAGGGCCGGAATATTCGCCCGCGCTGTGTTTTCGCGAATAAGCACCCGGACAGAAACCCCCGAGGCATGCGTGTGCATCCGTTGTTCCAGGTCCCGCATCGTTTCCCGCGTCCGTTCGGAGGCTTGAGACATCTGCTCCCAAAGCTGTTCTTCAAGCGAAGCACGCATGGTCCAAAGACCGCCGCCGGAGGTGAAGATGATGCCAAATAGGACAGGTAAAAGTGACAAGGCCAATAAATGACTTCTCAGGCCACGCAAACGCATGATGGCTTCCTTTGTTTTGCTGATTTTCTGAGCATATGATCCAAGTATTGAAAAAGAATTGCCCGCCGCGCCAGGGAAATTATGACAAAAAATCCATATTGCAAAAATCTGTCTAGATTTAATGCAATTAAGTCAAAGCGCGCTGTTTCTTGACCCTGGAATGTCCAAGCAGCAGGTTTGCATCATGAAGCCAAGCCCTTCCGAAAGTCTTGCCGCACTTTGGCGCCAAGCGGCGCTTGATCCTGCGGCGCTCGCGCAGATCAGCCTGACCGGCGCGGAACCCATCCAGCCTTCCAGCTTTCGCGTGGATGCCGCCGCGCAAGCCAGCATTGCGGCGACGGGCTTGGCGGCGGCGCTGATCCATCAGCGGCGCGGCGGGGCTACGCAGCGCGTTGTGGTGGATATGCGTGATGCCGCGATTGAGTTTCGTTCCGAACATTGGCTCAGCATCGCGGGCCGGCCCGCCGGCGCGCGCTGGGATGCGATTGCGGGGCTTTATCAATGCGGTGATGGGCGCTGGGTGCGGCTGCACACCAACTTTCCGCATCACCGCGATGGTGTGCTGCGCTTGCTTGGGAATGTCGCGCATGATCGCGCTGCGGTCGCCAAGGCGCTTGGCAGCTGGCGCGCGACGGATTTCGAAGCGGTGGCAGCGGAAGCCGGCCTGGTGGTGACCATGACGCGAGGTCTGGCCGAATGGGATGCCTCAGCGCAGGGCCAGGCCGCTTCCAGCCTGCCGCCGGTGCTGATCGAGAAAATCGGTGATGCGCCGCCGGTGCCGCTGCCGCCCGCTGCGGCGCGCCCGCTGGCGGGGATGCGCGTGCTTGACCTGACGCGTGTGATTGCAGGGCCTGTCGCTGGGCGCACTTTGGCCGCACATGGCGCCGATGTGCTGCATATCAGTGCCGCGCATCTGCCAAGCTTTGATGAATTGGTGATGGATACCGGGCGCGGCAAAAGAACCGCCGCGCTCGATTTACGCTCGCCGAATGATCAGGCGCGTCTGCGTGATCTGTCCGCCAGCGCCGATATCTTCCTGCTAGGCTATCGGCCGGGGGCCATTGCCGGGCATGGCTTTGCGCCGGAAGCCCTCGCCGCGCTCAATCCTGGCATCATATGCGTCTCGCTTTCCGCCTATGGCCATCTTGGCCCCTGGGCAGCGCGGCGCGGATTTGATTCCTTGGTGCAGAATGCCAATGGCATGAATGATGCCGAAGCACTTGCCGCGCGGGAAGATAAGCCGCGCCCCTTGCCCTGCCAGGCTTTGGATCATGCTTCGGGCTATTTACTCGCCTTCGGCGCCATGGCCGCGCTGCTGCGCCGGGCGGAGGAAGGCGGGTCTTGGCTGGTGCGTGTCTCGCTTGCTGGCACGGGGGAATGGATCAAGCGCTTGGGCCGCTTGGATGCGGGGGTATCGGCGCCGGGCCTCACGCCTGCTGAAATTGAAGCGGCCTTGGAAGAAAGTGACAGCGGCTATGGCCGGATGCGCGCCACACGCCATGCCGCGCAGTTGCAGGCCACACCGCCGCGCTGGGATTTGCCGGCCATGCCGCTTGGCAGCCATGCGCCGGCTTGGGCGCCCGTTTAGCCCCGCCGGCTTACTTCAGGCAGCGCAGAAACAGTGTGGAGGGATGCGCAACCTCCCCCACCGCATCGGCGGCGCGCGTCGGTTGATCGGCAGCCCCAGGTGTCACGGTGACATTCTGTTCACGCAAAAAATCCAGCGCTTCCGTGTGCTTCACAGCAAAATTCACATTCTGCGGAATATCGCCGGTCTGCCGCGCCACCTGGCCGGCATTGAGTTTTGAAACCACAATGCCAATCACCTGCCCGCGCATATCCAAAAGCGGCCCGCCGGAATTGCCCGGCTGCACTGGCGCGCTGATCTGAATATGGCGCGGATTATCGGCAAGCCCGGCGAGGGCCGAGACCTCTCCGGTGGTCAGTGTGGGGCCAGAAGAAAGCAAGCCCGCCAGCGGGAAACCATAGGTCACAACGCCTTCACCCCGGCGGATATTGACAGCGCCACGGAAGGGCAGAATGGGGCCCGCTTCTGCTTCGGTGCTGAGCAAGGCCAAGTCACGCGTTGCATCACTGGCCAAGACTCGGGCTGGCAATTCCCGGCCATCCGGCAGGCGCGCGGCAACTTCCACACAGCCATCAATCACGTGGTGATTGGTCATGATCCGTCGCGCCGCAACCACAAAGCCCGTACCGGAGGAAACCGCGCGGCGTGCTGCGCGTTCACCTGGTGCCAGCGGCGGCGGCTTGTCGCGCGGCAGTTCCGCTTGCGCGCTGGGGCCGGGCGGGGTGGCTGCGCCTTGTCGCGGCAGGGGCTGAGGCTTTTCGGTGGGCAGCCCCGCGCGCGGGCTTTGGGCTGGCGCCGCCGGCTGCGGCTTTTGCGCCAAGGCCGCCGTGCCCGAGCCGAGCCCAAGCACAAGCGCCAACAGGATAGGATGCTTCATTGGATGACTCTGCCGCGCGCAGCCTGCCGAGGTCAATGATGCGGCTAAAGATGTCCCTCGCGCCGGAAGGAATAATGCCGTCCATTGCCGATGATAAGATGATCATGCAGCACAATGCCAAGCATGGTCGCGGCCTGGCCGATCTCGCGCGTCATTTCCACATCGGCGCGGGAGGGTGAGGGGTCGCCAGAGGGGTGATTATGTACCAGGATCAGCGCTGTCGCCTGCAATTCCAAGGCGCGGCGCACCACTTCGCGTGGATAGACGGGCGTGTGATTGACGGTGCCCTTGGCCTGCGCCTCATCGGCGATCAGCCGGTTTTTGGCGTCCAGGAACAGGATGCGAAATTGTTCAACCCTTTCGCGTGCCAAGGCGGCATTGAGATACGCGAGTAGCTTTTCCCAATTATTCAAAACCGGGTTTTCGCGCACTTCCTCTCGCGCCAGCCTAAGCGCGGCGGCTTGAACGCAGCGGAGCGCGGCAATCCCCGCTTCCCCCAAGCCTTCAATCTGGCCCAATTCCTGATGCGGGGCGCTGATGGCCCCGGCATAGGACCCGAAGCGTGCCAGCAAGGCGCGGGCTATCGGCTTGGTATCCCGGCGCGGCAAAGCCAGGAACAGTACCATTTCAAGCAATTCGTGATCGAGCAGCGCATCCGGCCCGGCGCGCAGCAGCTTTTCGCGCATGCGGGCGCGATGCCCCAAATGGCCGGGGGGGGCGCCGGCATCATCGGTGACAAGTTCCAGCCCCGGCAGGGAGCTGGCCTCAGCGAGGCCCTTGGTCTTGCGGATAGCCATGTTCCAGCCCGATCAAGCCCTTACTTGAACGCGAATTCATTCCGCTGAATAAAACCTATGGTAGAATTTTGCCAGCAAAAACATGCTGGCTGGCATGGCTTGCGGCTTCAACCCCCGTAAGGCGGCTTATGCATACCCTTGGGCGATAGGGTGAAAATCTCCACCCCGTTATCCGTCACCCCCACCATATGTTCGAATTGGGCGGATAGCGACCGGTCGCGCGTTACCGCGGTCCAGCCATCATCCAGGATTTTCACCTCGGGCCTTCCGGCATTCACCATGGGCTCCACGGTGAAGAACATGCCGGGCTTCAGCTTAGGACCTTCGCCGGGGCGGCCGAAATGCAGCACATTGGGCGGTTCATGGAAGTGCCGGCCAATGCCATGGCCACAGAAATCCCGCACCACGCTGAAGCGGTGCTTTTCCACATGCACCTGAATGGCGTGCCCGATATCGCCCAGAGTCGCACCGGGGCGGATCGCGGCAATGCCCTTCATCATGCCATCATAAGTCACATCCATCAGCAGCTTGGCCTTGGTGGATGCCTCACCGGCTGCATACATGCGGCTGGTATCGCCATGCCAGCCATCCAGGATGACGGTGACGTCAATGTTGATGATGTCGCCATCGGCCAGCACGCGGTCCCCGGGAATGCCATGGCAGACCACGTGATTGACCGAAGTGCAGGAAGATTTCGTGTAGCCCCGATAGCCTAATGTGGCCGGAATGGCGCCGCGCTCCACCATGTAATCATGGCAGATCCGATCAATCTCACCCGTGCTGATCCCGGGGCGCACATGGGCCGTGATCATGTCCAAGGTTTCAGCCGCAAGCCTGCCCGCGCGGCGCATGCCGGCGAAATCCTCAGGCTTGTGGATTGTAATGCGGCGAGATTCGCCGCCTTGCTGCTCCATGGGGTCTCAAGGCTCGTAAAAGTTACCAGCACAAAATGCGCCGCAGTGCCGCAGGATGCAAGACTTCACTGTGGCTTGCCCGCTTTCTCGCCCGTGCCGATTTCCCGGGCACCCAAGGCATCCGCAAGCCGCGCTGTCGCGCTGCCAGGCCGCGCCGGCTTTTGCTGGGTGGGGGCGGGCGCCCACCCGGTCAGCACCAAAAGCCTCAGCGGCAGGTCAATCTCGGCGTCCCCAAGCCGCGCCGCGGCCATGGGAAACAGCGCGCGGGGGGGCGCTCGCCCATCCCGCGCCAGCACGGCATTTGCCTCACCAGCGGCGCGGAGATCAGCGAAAATCCCGAAAGCGGATTTGTAGCGGAGCGCCATATCCTCGGCATCCGCAACCGGCAGCGCGAAGCCGGCGCGCTGCAACAGGGCCGCACCATCGCGCAATTCAGGAAAGGGCGAGATGCGGGGGGAGATACCACCGCGCAATTCCGCCTCAGCCTCGGCCAGTGCCGCACGCAGGGCTGCGAAGCTCGGCAGGCCGGGCAGGCTTGCTAGGAATAGCCCATCGGGCGCCAGCGCGCGGCGGATTTGGATCAGCGCCCCCGGCAGATCATTCACCCAATGGAGCGAGAGGGAAGCTACAATCAGGTCGAAGGCGCCCTCTGCGAAGGGCAGGAATTCCTCATCCGCTGCCAGGGGCAGCCCGCCGCCCCGCGCTGCCATGGCCGGCGCCAGATCAGCCGAGACAATGAAGGGGATACCGCGCGCCGCCAGTTTGGCTGCTACAAAACCGCGCCCGCCCAGATCGAGCGCGCGGGTAAAGCGGCGCGTCGTGTCATCCAGCCGATCGAGCAGCCTATCGGCGGCATCTTCCAGAATGGGCGCGACCTGATCCACGCGCGCGGCGGCACGCGCACGGCGGCGTGCGACAAGGGCTCGGTCAAAGACGCGCATCTGGTCGATCATGGCGCCGTGGGATGCACCCTGTTTCCCAAGGGCGCAAGACGGGTTAGGCTTCCCGCATACCGCCCCAGGAGGAAAACCATGAACGCCACCGATGTGAAGGCTGCCCGCGCCGCCGCTGTCGCTTCCACCATTGACCGTATTCGCGTGATCGAACGGAGCCAGGGTGTCAGCCGATCCTCCCTTGAAGCAATCAAGCAGGAATTGATGAAGCTCGCCGCGCAGGAGCATCTGTTTCCTTCCTCCGAATTCCCCCCGCCGCCGAATGGCGAAAAGGGCAGCCGGCGCTACATGTTGCAGGAGGATGAGGGGAATTTGTTCGCGCTTTATCTGAATGCGCTCAATCCCGGCAATGAAACCAAGCCGCATGACCACACCACCTGGGCCTGCGTGGTGGCTGTGGACGGGCAGGAACTCAATAAGGTTTATGAGCGCCTGGATGATGGGTCTGACCCCACGCGCTGCGAATTGCGCCTGCGGGAAGAAATCATGGTGGAACCTGGCCGCGGCATTGCGCTGATGGCGGAAGATATCCATTCCATCCACACCACGGGCAGCGTGCCGACACGGCATTTGCACATGTATGGCCTGGCCCTCGAAAAGCTGGATGACCGCAAGGCGTTTGATCCCGCGACCGGCGAAGTGAAGCCTTACAACAAGAATTTCATGGCACCGACGGCAACGCCGAAAGCCTGATACTGCGATGGCACGGATGATTGATGCGGCCAGCCTGAAGGGCTGGATCCGCGATGGGCAGGAATTGGCCATTCTGGATGCGCGCGAGGATGGCGAATTCGGCCGTTCGCATCTTTTCTGGGCCAACCCGTGTGGGCTTTCGCGCATGGAACTCCGCGCCCGCGCCATCCTGCCGCGCCTTGCCACGCGCGTGGTTTGCGTGGATGGAGGGGAAGGTCTGGCGGAGCGCCTGGCGGCCTATCTGGAAGGGATGGGGTGTTCGGATGTGTCGGTGCTGCAAGGCGGCACGCCGGCTTGGGTTGCAGCGGGGTATGTCGCGTTTTCAGGTGTGAATGTGCCGTCCAAGGCTTTCGGTGAATGGGTGGAACATCATTACGAAACCCCCTCGGTTGATCCCGAGGAGTTGAAGGCGATGATGGATGCCGATACCGATATGGTGATCCTGGATAGCCGGCCGATGGAAGAATTCAACCGCATGTCCATCCCGGGTGCCGTGGATGTGCCGGGTGGTGAATTGGTCTATCGCATCGGCGAATTCGTCAGTCGGCCTGAAACCACGGTGGTGGTGAATTGCGCGGGACGCACGCGGTCCATCATGGGCGCTGAATCGCTCCGCAGTGCTGGCATTCCGAACAAGGTCGTGGCTTTGCGCAATGGCACCATGGGCTGGGAATTGGCGGGCTTTGCGTGTGATCGCGGCAAGACCGCGAGCTTCCCGCAGGGCACGCCAAAAGGCGCGGCGGAAGCCTTCGCGCGCGCGGATGCCTTCGCCAAGCGGCATGGCGTGGTGTTTGGCACGCGCGCTGATCTGGCGCGCTGGCAGGCGGATGCATCGCGCAGCACCTATGTCCTGGATGTGCGCGACCCTGCGGAATATGCGGCGGGGCATATGCCGGGCAGCCGTTCCGCGCCCGGCGGGCAATTGGTGCAGGCGACCGATCAATGGGTCGCGGTGCGCCATGCACGCATTGTCCTGGTGGATGATACGGGCACGCGCGCGCGCATGACCGGCGGCTGGCTCCGCCAATTGGGCGGCTGGGAGGTGATGGTGCTGACCGATGGGCTGGCTGGCGCGCTCGCGAGCGGGCCCTGGCAGCCGGAAAGCCCGGAAGCGGCGGCGGTGAAGCCGCCAAGCCTGACGCCGGAAGAACTCGCCGCCGAAAGCGTGAAGGGTGGGGTGCAGGTGATAGACCTCGCGCGGTCCATTGATTTTCGCGATGGGCATATTCCGGGCGCGCATTGGGGCATTCGCACGCGGCTGGAAAAGTTGCGCGGTGCTTTGGCCGGCGCGCGGCTGATTGCGATCGCCTCAGCTGATGCAGCGCTGGCGCGGCTGGCTGCGCCGGAAGCGGCGGCGCTGACGGGCTTGCCGGTCTATATTTTGGAAGGCGGCACCAAGGCGTGGCGCGCGGCGGGGCTGCCGATGGAAGCGGATCGGCTGAAGCCCGCCGATGCGGATTGCGCGGATTTCTATCTCCGCCCCTATGATCGGAATGACGGGGTGGAAGCGGCGATGCGGGAATACCTCTCCTGGGAGATTGATTTGGTGCATGAGGTGGCGAAGGATGGCGATGCCCGCTTCGGGCATTGGCATTGAATGCGCGCCTCCGGCGCCTTGCTTGGACGTTTCAAAGCTACGCTTGGCCGGGTGCCGGAGAAACTTCTTGATGTCCTGCTGCCCCCGCATTGCCTGACGTGCGATGCGCAGGTGGAACGCCAGGGCAGTTTCTGCGCCACCTGTTTCAGTGGCCTTAACCTGATCTCCGCCCCGTTTTGCGCCCGCTGCGGTGTGCCCTTCGCGCATGAAGGAGAAGCCGAGCGCAGCCCGGATGGCGCGTTGTTATGCGCGCCCTGCCTCAACCGCGCGCCGGGCTTCGCGGTGGCCCGCGCGGCGCTGCGTTATGATGAGGGTGCGAAGCGCCTGATCCTGCCCTTCAAACATGCTGACCGTACCGAAATGGCGGTGCCGCTGGCGCGCTTCATGGCGCGGGCGGGGGCCGAGATGTTGGCGGCAGCGGATGTGCTGGCGCCGGTGCCGGCGCATTGGCGGCGCTTGATCGCGCGGCGCTATGACCAGGCAGCGCTGCTGGCGCAACGGCTGGGCCGGCTTTCGGGCCGGCGGGTGGTGCCGGATTTGCTGCGCCGGAACCGTGCCACGGTGCCGTTGGGCGATAAGGGCGCGACCGAGCGTGCGGCACTAGTGGCGGATGCTTTCAGCGTGGCCCGCCCAGCGCGCGTGGCCGGCAAGCGCGTTTTGCTGGTGGATGATGTCATGACTTCCGGCGCCACGGCGGAAGCCTGCGCGCGGGCCCTACTGGCCGCTGGTGCGGCACGGGTGGAGGTGCTGGCCGCCGCACGGGTGCCGGACCCCCGCCTTCGCACGGCTTGACCATAGGCACCTAAACGCCAATCTTGCGCGCATGGCCAAGATCGAAATCTACACCACCTATTTCTGCCCCTATTGCGACCGCGCCAAGGCGCTGCTGGAGAAAAAGGGCGTTGCCTATCAGGAATATGACTCGCCGCATGGGTCTGACGCTCGGCGCCGCGCCATTGAGAATTCTGGCGGACGCACCACCGTGCCGCAGATTTTCATCAACGGAAAATCCATCGGCGGTTCGGATGATCTTGTGGCGTTGGACCGCGCCGGCAAGCTGGATGCGCTACTGGCAGGCTGAGGCGTTGTTTCAGCCCTTCACCAGCCGGTCGTAGACTTCCGGATCGGTCGCCCCTTCCGTGCCAAACAGCAGCACGCGGCTATCCGAGCCAAGCCCTAAGGCGGCGCGCGCATAGGGTTCCTGCAACGCCAGCAGCAGCGCCGCCAAGCCCGCCACCGCGCTTTCACCCGCCACAATCGGCGGCATCTGGCGTGCCAGCACCTTCATGCACTCCACCGCGCTGTCATCGGATACCGACATGAAGGCAAAGGCGCCGCGTTCCAATTCCTGCCAGGCGAGCAAGGAAGGCTCCCCACAGGCAAGCCCGGCCATCAGCGTATCAAGATCACCCGGCACCGTGACTGGCTGACCCGCTTCCGCACTTGCCAGCAGGCAATCCGCCTTGTCAGGTTCGGCGACAATCACCTTCACGCCCGCGCCAAACCGCGCGCGCATTTGCACGGAAACCGCAGCCGCCACGCCACCAACGCCACCCTGGATGAAAACATGCGTCGGCGCTTCGCTGATCTGATCCGCGGCTTCATCCGCCATCAACCGATAGCCCTGCATCACATCGCGCGGCACTTCCGTATAGCCGGGATAGGAAGTGTCTGAGACGACGAACCAGCCATTCGCCTCAGCCTGCTTCTGCGCTTCGCGCACCGCGTCATCATAATTGCCCGGCACCACGCGAATTTCCGCGCCATATTTGGCGATAGCATCGCGCCGGCCTTGGCTGACGGTTTCATGCACGAAGATCACACAAGTCGCGCCAAAGCGCTGCGCGCCCCAGGCGACGGAGCGGCCATGATTGCCATCTGTCGCACAACAAACCGTGATCTTCGCCGTGGTGTCCTTGAAGCGGCCTTCTATCAGATCGGCGCTGGTGGCCTCCCGCGCCACATCGCGCTTGGCGAGTTCCGCTTGCAGCACGCGCATCACCGCATAGGCGCCACCGAGTGCCTTGAAGGAAGCCAAGCCGAAGCGCCCGGCTTCATCCTTGTAATGCAGCCGCGCGACGCCCGCGGCCTTGGCGATGGCATCGAGCGAGACAAGCGGTGTTGGCGCATAGCCCGGCCAGGTCATGATTTCCGCCTTGGCGCGGGCATAGCCGCCTTCGGGCAGCACGGCGATCCCCGGCACGCCATGGTTGCGGTTCAGGAAATAACGGAAAGGGCGCTTTTCGATCATGCCCCCATATTGCGCCCATCCGCGCCGCGCGCCAAACCTTGCCCTGTAACGGGGAGGATAGGGCAATGCGGATCACCATTCTGGGCGGGGCAGGCTTTTTGGGGCGGAAATTGGCGGCGCGGCTCGCCAAGGATGGCGCGCTTGGCGGGCGTGCCATCACGGGCCTGACGCTATTCGACCTTGCCGCACCTGCTACGCTTCCCGCACCCTTCCCGGTGACCTGCCTCGGCGGCGATGTGGCGGACCCCGCTGCGGTGGCCGCCGCCATCCCAGCGGGTACCGAGGTGGTATTCCATCTGGCCGCAGTGGTGAGTGCCGCAGCGGAAGCCGATTTCGATCTGGGCATGAAGGTCAATCTGCATGGCACACTCGCGGTGCTCGCCGCCTGTCGCGCGCTCGGCACCAGGCCGCGGGTGATTTTCACGTCCTCGGTTGCGTCCTTCGGCGGCGGTCAGGATGCGGTGGTGCCGGATGATGGGCGGCAAATCCCGACCAATTCCTATGGCGCGCAAAAGGCCATTGGGGAATTGCTGCTGCATGACGCTTCACGCCGAGGCTTCCTTGATGCGGTGAACCTGCGCCTGCCGACCGTGATGGTCCGCCCAGGCCGGCCCAATAAGGCTGCATCTTCCTTCGTTTCCGCCATTGTGCGTGAACCCTTGCTGGGGCTTGAGACCAATTGCCCGGTGCCGGATGATTTCGCGGTATGGATTTGTTCGCCCCGCGCCACGATTGAATGGTTCCTGCACGCAGCCGCGATGGATACTGCGCCGCTTGGATTGGACAGGGGCATCAACCCGCCGGGGCGCAGCCTGACGGTTGCGAAAATCCTGGGCGCTTTGGAACAAGTGGCTGGAAAGGCCGCGCGGGACAAGGTTGGCTTTGTCTTCGACAAGGAAGTGTTTGACATCGTCAATGGCTGGCCCGGCGCTTTTGCGGCCACCCGCGCGCGCCGCTTTGGCTTCAAGGAACAGGAACCGATGGAAGAAATCATCCAAGGCTTTATCGAGGATGATCTGGCCGCGACGAAAGCCGAACGCGGGCTGTAACGCCCCTCATTTCTTCGCGGTAAAGCCGCGAAACATCTCAAGCAGCGCCACCACATCGCGCCCGCGATAGCCGCTCGCGAGCGCTTGCGCCATCAATTCGCGCACCGCTGACGTAGCCGGCGTTGGCTGACGCAGCGCCCTGCCAAAATCAATCGCGAGTGCCAAATCCTTCTCGCCAAGCTCCATTTTAAAGCCGGGATCGAAATCATTCTTGAGCGCCTTCGGAAAGCGCTTGGTGAAATGAAAGGACCGCCCGCCGCTTTGCGAGAGCACCTGATAGAGTGTTTCGGGCGCAACACCTGCCGCTTCGCCAAGCGCAAAGGCTTCGCAGGCAATCAGCACATTGCCCATGGACATCATGTTATTGACGAGCTTCACCGCCTTGGCAGTGCCGATTGGCCCGGTATGGGACCAAGATTGCCCAAGGCTTTGCAGCACGGGTTCTGCGCGGCGGATATCTGCAGCATCACCGCCCACAATCAGCACCAATTCACCACCGAGTGATTCCATCGGCCCGCCGCTGACAGGGCAATCAAGCACAGCGATGCCCTTGGCGGCGGCAGCGGCGGCGATTTCGCGCATTGTGTCGGGATCAAGAGTTGAAAGCTCAATGATCAAGGTACCGGGCGCGGCCTGATCCACCAGGCCGCCCGGCGCGAGCCAGGCGGATTTCGCGGCGGCAGGATCGGGCAGGCTGGTCAGCACCAAGGGGCGGCCGGCGAGCGCGGCTTCGACTGTGTCAGCAACGGCGATTTGACGTTCGGCCAATTCCTGCCGACGCGCTGGGTTGATGTCATAGCCAAGCACATCAAAACCCTGTTCGGTGAGGCGGGAGGCCATATTGGCCCCCATCTGCCCCATGCCGAATACCGCAATACGTTCCTTCATGCGTGTGCTCCGCTTTGCCTAATCCAATTGTCAAAAATCTTGCCGTCTGGCGCCTTACATGTTGCGCCAACTGGGCTTGCGTTTTTCGGCAAAAGCCTTGGGGCCTTCGATATAATCCTGGCTATCGCGATTGCGTGCCTGCGCCGGATACATGGTGCCAATCGCGGTCGCGAGGCTTTCTTCATCCAGACCCGCATAAACCGCCTGCTTCGAAGCGCGGATCGCAAGTGGAGAGCATTCCAGAATCAGCGCTGCCCAGCGCTTCGCAGATGCAAGGGCTTCACCTTGCGGCACAACCTCATTCACGAAACCGAGTTTCAGACCTTCTGCGGCGGGCACGCGCCGCCCGGTCAGGATCATGCCAAGCGCCTGCTTCTGACCGATCATGCGCGGCAGGCGATGCAGCCCGCCCGCACCCGCAACAAGTCCTACACGCGGCTCAGGCAGGGCGAAAAGCGCGTTCTCTGCGGCGATAATCAAATCGCAGGCAAGCGCGATTTCAAAACCGCCGCCCATCGCAATGCCATTCACCGCTGCAATCACCGGCTTGTCCAGATCAAAGCGGCTGGTAAGGCCAGCAAAGCCAGTGCGGGGCAGGGGGCGGCGCTTGCCTTCAGCCTGCACCTTCAAATCATTTCCGGCGGAAAAGGCGCGATCCCCAGCGCCAGTGATGATGCCGACCCAAAGATCAGGATTGGCCGCAAAATCATCCCAGACCGCTTCCAATTCCTCATTGGCATCGGCGTGCAGTGCATTCATCACCTCGGGCCGATTGAGCGTGACAATCCGCAAGCGGCCTTCATCGCGCACCTCGCAGAATTGATGGGGCATGGCGTCTTCTCCCTGTTCTGTTCAGCCCTCGGCAATCGCCTTATCGCGGGTGAGCATCAATTGGCGCAGCGCATCTGAAATCGGCGCCTTGGCACCGGTCGCGTTATTCACAATCACGCAAACGGCGCGCCCGGAACACAACAACCCATCGCGCCACAACCCATATTCATGGATGAAGGAACTGCGCCGGAAGCTCACCGCGCGCACGGTCAGCAGCACATCCTCATTGAAATGGCCGGGGCGGAGGTATTTGGCTTCGATGGACGCAACCACCGGCCCTTCCGCATCCGCCCCAAAGCGCCCACCCGAGGCCAGCCACCAATCAATGCGCATATCCTCAAACATCGTGAGGTAAGCGGCGTGGTTGATATGGGCGTAGATGTCGCATTGGATCCAGCGAATGCGATGCCGCCGCGCCATGGCCCAATCGCCTTCAACCTGAAACTCCGCGCGTGTTGCTGCTTCCATCTACCCTTCCCCCTGGGGCGCTGCCCCGTATCACCGTGCTTGGCATGGGGAGATTAGGCTTGCAACGGAGCGCCTGAAGCGCAAGTCTGGGGGGGCCGGAAACAGGCCAAGAAACGAGACGGAGGAGCTTCACATGATCAATCGCCGCAGCCTTTTGGCATCCGCAAGCTTGCTTGCCGCCCCTGCAATCGCGCAGGCGCAAACCGCTTGGCCGGGCGATAAGCCCATGGAAGTAATTGTGCCTTTCCCAGCCGGCGGGGGCGTGGACATCATGACGCGCCTGGTCATGCCGTTGGTCGCGGCGCAAATCCCGGGCCTCAGGCCTGTCATCATCAACCGTACGGGTGCGGCGGGGCAGATCGGGTTGGAAGCCACCTTCAATGCCGCGCCTGATGGCTACACGATTGGCGCCACCACCATTCCCGCGCATAACGCCATTCCGCTGGAACGCCAGGTGCGTTACCGCGCGATGGATTTCACCTTCCTCTGCAATATCGTCGAAGACGCCAATTGCTTTTATGTGCGCGCCGATAGCCCATTAAAAACCTTGCAGGATCTGGTGGCAGCGGCGAAGGCCCGGCCAGAACAGATAACCTATGCCACCACCGGGATTGGCAGCGATGATCATCTTTTCGTGCTGCATTTCGAGGAATTGGCCGGCCTTAAGCCCATGATCCAGGTGCCCTTTGCTGGTGCTGCGCCGCTTATTCCGCAATTGCTGGGTGGCAATATGGATGTCGCGGCGATCAATGTGAATGACGCGCTGCAATTGGCGCGCGAAGGCAAGGTGCGGATGCTGGCGCAGGCGGCCGCCACGCGTCAGCCGGAAGCAGCCGATGTGCCCACTTTCCGCGAATTGGGTTTTGACCTGGTGCATGGCGCAAGTCGCGGCATTATTGGCCCGCCCAATATGCCACCCGCCATTGTGGCGCGGCTGGAAGCGGCCTTCCGCACCGCGTTGGCGGATGAGAATTTCAAGCGCGAAGCGGCGCGCAATTTCATGCCACTTAATACCATGGTGGGTGCTGAGTATCGCGCCTTTGCGCAATCCGTGGATGATCGGCTGAAGCGGCTTTGGCAGGTGCGCCCCTGGCGTGGCTAGGGCAAGTTAAAGCCCCGCCTTTTCCAAGCGCATGATGGCGCGCGTCATGGCCTGGGCGCGCGGCACCATGCTGTCAATTTCCAGATACTCCTCAGGGCTATGCGCCTTGCCGCCCACGGGGCCGACCGCGCAAATCGTGGGCGCGCCAATCGCCGCCGTGAAACCACTATCGGCGCAGCCACCCGAAAATTCGCCAGCCACTTTCAAGCCGCTATCCGCTGCGGCGCCTTGGTAAAGTGCGAAGACACGCTCACTGGCCGGCGTTGCGTTCAGCGGCAGGAATTCGCCCTTGATCACCAGCTTCGCCTTGGTGCCGGGCACGTAGGATTTTGCGACAATGTCATGCAGCTTGCCGACAACCTCGTCGCGATCCGCCAATTCCACATAGCGTAGGTCAATCTGGAATTGGCAGGCGGGGGCGACGGTATTCACGCTCTGTCCGCCGCTCACCAGGCCCACATTCAGCGTAATGCCGCGCTTCAGGTCGGTCAGCGCGTGAATGGCGACGATCTTATGGGCGGCCTCACCAATCGCGCTGATGCCGGCTTCGAAATTGCCGCCGGAATGCGCGGCCTTGCCTTCAATATCAACAACAGAAAACACGCCACCCTTGCGCCCGGTGACAACATTGCCGGAAGGCCGGCCCGGTTCGCTATTGAAGACCACGCGCGCGCTGCGCGCCTCATTTTCAATCACCGGGCGGCCTTCGGGGCTGCCGATTTCCTCATCGCCGGTGAAAAGCCCCACAAGCGGCCCGGGCGCGCCACCGAATTTTTGGAAGGCGGCGAGGACGAACATATTCATCACAATGCCGGCCTTCATATCGGCCACACCTGGCCCATAGGCGATATTGCCTTGGATGGTGAATGGCCGGCGATCGGGTTCTCCTTTCGGGAAAACCGTGTCGCGATGCCCCATCAGCACGATATTTTTCTGCTGATTGCCGGAAGCGATTTCATGCGCACCGGGCACTATGCCGCGAAGGCAATCGCCATGCCTTTCGCGCGGCACCACCTCCACCGCGATGCCATGGCCTTCAAGGAAGCGCTTCACCTGCTGGCCAGTGCGATCCACGCCCGCCTTGTCATAAGAACCGCCATCGGTATTCACCATTTCCTTTAGCTCAGCGAGCATGGCGTCCTGTTGTGTGGCAAGCCAGGCGGTGATTTGCGCTTCGGTGGTCATGCTATCCTCAACATAATTGGAACAAGACCCAAGCCTGCGCTAGCGACGCAGCGCAAGCAAGGGCGCTATTCAATCTTCCCCAGCGCACGGATCACGCGGAGCAACCTGCCCGCATCCTCATCATAAAAACGCCGGAAGGCATCACCCTCGCGGAAATCGAGTGTATTGCCGCTGCCTGCCATGATGCGCTGGAACTCCGCATCCTGCGCCACTTGCCGTGATGCGTCGCGGATGCGGTCAATAATCGCAGGTGGCGTGCCGGCTGGGGCGAAAAGCCCAACCCAGATGTAGAATTCCACATCCGCGAACCCTTTTTCCACCAGCGTCGGCACATCCTCAAAACCCTTGAGGCGCTGGCGGCCCCAAGTGGCGAGTGCGCGCAGCCGCCCATCGCGCACATGCTGTGCGACCGGGCCGGGGCCAGACGAAAGCGCTTGCACCTGCCCGCTTAGTATCGCGGTCAAAGCCGGCCCGCCGCCCTGGAAGGGCACATGCAGCATCTGCAAGCCTGCCGACTGCGACAGCATCGCCATCGGCACATGCAAGGCTGAGTAGTTGCCTGCCGAGGAATAGGCGATCTGACCTGGCTTGGCTCTTACTTCGGCGATGAATTCCTCGATCGTGCGAATGGGGCTGGATGCCGGGACCACCAGCACGGTGGGATCGGCTGAGAACAACGCAATCGGCGTCAGCATCTCAGGCGTATAGGCCGGCGTGCGGCCATTGATGCGCGCTGCTTCCGGCAGGAAGGTCATGGAGGAAAGCCCCATCAGCAGCGTATAGCCATCGGGCGTGCTGCGGGCGACAAAACCATTGCCGATTTCGCCCGCTGCGCCGCCACGATTGGTGATTGGTACAGGCTGGCGCCAAATCCGTTCCAAGACGGCAGCCACTGGCCGGCCAACCACATCCGCCTGCCCACCAGGCGGGAAGGCGACCACCATGGAAACGGCGCGGGATGGGAAATTCTCCTGCGCCAGCGCCAGCGCCGGCATTGCGAGCGGGAGCGTCGTGGCCCCGATCAGAAGAGAGCGTCTTTGCATTTTTTTCCTCCCGTTTTTTGTTGTTTCAGGCAACAGGATTTTCCAGCACACCAATCCCGCTGATCTCGATCCGCACCTGATCGCCCTTTTGCAGGAATTTCGGCGGCGTGAAGCCGATGCCAACGCCAACCGGCGTGCCGGTCGCGATAACATCGCCAGGTTCAAGCGTGATGGCGGCGCTGATCGCTTCAATCAGGGTTGGCACATCGAAGATCAAATCCGCGACCAGCGCATCCTGGCGCTTTTCGCCATTCACATGCGTGATCAGGCGGAGTTGCGTGGGATCAGGCGCTTCATCGGCTGTCAGGATGGCGGGGCCCATGGGGCAGAAGCTGTCCAAGCCCTTGCCCAATACCCATTGGCTATGGCGCTTCTGCAAATGCCGCGCGGTCACGTCATTGATGATGGTATAGCCAAACACATGGGACAGCGCAGCGGACTTGGAAATGCCGCGCCCGCCCGTGCCAATCACAATCGCCAATTCGCCTTCGTAATCAAGCCCGCCCGTCGGGTCCAAATCGCTCAGGATGGGTTCGCCCGTGGCGATGATGGCGGTATGCGGCTTGGAGAAGACAACCGGGAAGGGCGGCACCACATCCTTCGCCCCGCCATCGAAGCCCGAGCCCGCAAATTCCTTGGCATGTTCATGATAGTTCTTGCCAACACAGAACACATTCTTCGGTGGGCGCGGAATGGGGGCGAGGATTTTCGCACCATCCACCACCGGCGCCTTGCCCAGCGCATCGCCCGCAGCGGTCAGCGCCGCCGGCCCCGCCGCAATCAGCCCCAGCATATCGCGCGGCAGGGAAGGTGCCACGGCGGCGATATCACGCAGCGCGCCCGTTTCATCCAGCGCGCCAAGGCGCGTGCCCGAAGCATCCGAAAAAGTGACCAAACGCATCAGTTTATCCTCACTATCATCCAGCGCTTCAGGTAGCGCTTTCTGCAGGATTCGCCAGGGGCAGGCTGGCCGCGCGTTCCAGGGCGCGCGCGCCACGCAGCGCCAGATCATCGCGGTAAAGCGGCGCCACCATTTGCACAGCACGCGGCATGCCTTCCCCATCCAAAGCCACCGGCACGGAAATCGCCGGCTGGCGCGTCAGGTTGAAGGCGAAGGTCCAGGGCGCCCAATCGCGCCAGAGCGATTCAGCCGGGCGGATGGTTGGCTGATCGGCCGCAAAAGCAGCGGTTGGCGTGCAGGCGGTCAGCACGAGATCATAGCGCTGATGAAACCGCGCCATGGCATGGGCGGCTTCCAGGCGCATCGCCTCGGCGGCCAAATAATCCACGGCGAGCATTTCGCCTTCGCGCGCGGCCACCTCGGCAATGCCGGCATCGAGCAAGTCGTGCTTGTCCTCAGGTGTGGTGGCGATAATGCGCGCCAGCGCCACACCCCAGACGCGGCCAAAAATCGCGCGGGTATCGGGCAGGCCGGGATCGGCTTCCTCCACAATCGCGCCCTGTTCTTCCAGAAGCCGCGCGGCACCGGCCAGCGCTTCTTCGCCATCCGCATCCAAGGGTGGCGCGAAGCCCATGCGGCGCACCAGAGCGACACGCAGCCCCGCCACGCCATCTTCAATGCCATCCAGCCAATCGCGCGGATCATCCGGCAACGCATAGGGGTCGCGCAAATCATGCCGCGCCATGGCGCCAAACATCAGCGCAGCATCGCGCACGGTGCGCGTCATGGGGCCGGCCACCGCGACATGGCCAAAGGCGCCCAGTGGCCATTGCGGAATACGCCCGAAGGAAGGCTTCATCCCCACCAGTCCACAAAACGCCGCGGGGATGCGAATGGAACCGCCCGCATCGGTCCCGATATGGAGCGGGCCGAAACACGCCGCGCCTGCCGCCCCCGCACCGGAAGAAGAACCGCCTGGCGTGCGCTTCGGGTTCCAGGGATTGCGCGTAATGCCATGCAAGGGGCAATCGCCTGGCGATTTCCAGCCGAACTCCGTGGTGGTGGTCTTGCCGATAATCACCGCACCCGCCTGCTTCAGCCCCAGCACGGCGGGGGCGTCCTCAGTCGCGGGAGTCGTATCCGTGGTGCGGCTGCCGCGCCGTGTCGGAAAGCCAGTCAGGTTCAGCAAATCCTTCACCGTGGCCGGCACGCCATCTAACGCACCCATTGGCCGGCCTGCCTGCCAGCGCGCCTCAGCCTCGCCCGCCGCCTGCAAGGCGCGCGGGTTCATCGCCGCAAAGGCATTCACCCAAGGATTATAGCGCGCGACGCGTTCCATCACCGCCTTCAGCGCCTCCACCGGCGAAAGCCGCCGGCGCGCGTAAAGGCCAAGCAGGGTCTCGGCAGACATCAGGGCAGGATCGGTATCACTCATGGCGCATATCCATCGGGGCAGGCGGCGAAGGTGCGCTTCTCCCTTCAGTGCGGCAAGATGCTGACCTGGTGGGCGAGACATTCTATTGTTTCCTCATGATCAAACCGAATCGGTTTTGGGCGCTATGTGCTACTGGGCTGATTTTGCTGCTGTGCAGCGAAGAGGCTTGGGCAAAACCGCGCGCCCGCAGTGCGCCCCGCTTGCGCCTGCCATCGGTTGAACAGCAGATCCTTGAACAGGAACAGGCAAGGGCCGAAGCCGAGCGCGCCGAACAACAGCCAGCCGCCGAAGCCCCACCGCGCGTCACCTATTTATTCGAAAGCCTTTTCGCGTACGAAAACCGCGGTGCCGATCCAGGCGGGAAAACGGCTGAATCACTCTACAATGCCTCAGCGCTCACCGGCTTTGCGCGGCTGGATGAGGCGTTCACCGTCACCGGGCGTTTGCGCTTTGAACCGGTGACGGCGCTGGAAGCGGGGCAGGGGCTTTTGCCACCCTCCACGCTTTATCTTGAAGTGCTGGAACTGCGCTGGCGGCAGGATGCGGTGGATGTCTTCGGCGGCAAGATCCATCCGCGCTTTGGCTGGGCCTTGGCCAATCTGCCGGGGATTTACGCCAGCAGCGGCGCCGCCGATTACGAAATGCGCGAAAGGCTTGGCGCGGGCCTGCGCTTGCGGCTGCATCAATTGCTTGGGCTGCCCGAAGCGCTTGGTCGGCTCAGTATCCAGGTTGAAGCCTTTGGCGCGGATAATTCCCCGCTTTCCTACGGCGCCTTCCATCCGCGCTGGCTGCAAAGCAAGGCCGTGACAGACCCGGCAAGCGGTGAGACCAGTGTCAGCACCATCCGTCGCTGGAATTCTTCCGTGGCCGTGGGTGGCGCCGGCAATACGGGGTCTGTGGCCAGCACGGTCGCGTCATTAGGTGCGGACCGGATTGTGATACCGGGCGGCCAGATGGGCTATGCTGGCGCACTGTCTTGGCAAAAGCCAGGTGATGATGCGGCGGCCATCAACCGATCCGCCACGGAATTTGGCGCCGTGGGCACCGTATTTGCGCGGTTTTCGCTGCCTTGGGATGTCAAGCTGGAACCTGTTTGGGAAATGGCGCGGCGCGATCAGGCCGGCGGCTTTGATGGCTTGAATGTGGAATGGACCACTGCCGCCGCCACCCTGTCACGGGGCGGGCTTGGCCTGACCTATGCTGCCTTGTCGCGGCGTGAACAGGATAACCAAGCCATTTCCACCATCACGACGCGGCAGAACGTGCTCAGCCTTTCCGTGGATTTCGAGGAATTGACTGGGATCAGCGCATTGAAACCGATCAGCGCCTTCATTGATGGCCGTCAGATCAGGCATGCAGGCAATACGGTGAATGGGATGGCGATTGGCCTGCAATTAAGCCTATCTTTTTAGAGAGGCTAAGGCCCCGATTTCAAGGAGAACGCCATGACGCATGACACCAAGCGCCCAACCCCCTGGGAATGGCCCGAAGCGCAATGGCGGGAGATTGTGGGCCGCGCCCGCGCGGGGCGGTCATTGGCGCCGACTGCCTGGCCCAATGGGGCGCGCTGTTGCGTCACGCTTTCCTTTGACGCGGATCATGAAACCATTCCGCTGCGCGATGCCGATGAAAGCCCCATGCGCATCAGCCAGGGACAATATGGGTCCCGCCAGGGCGTGCCGCGCATCCGCGCCTTGCTCGCGCATCATGGCATCAAGGCGAGCTTCTTCTACCCCGCAGTCTCCGCGCTATTGCACCCGGATGAGGTGCGCGGTGTGGCGGATGAGGGCCATGAGATCGGCATTCATTCCTGGATTCATGAAGCCAATACGCAATTGCCACCGGGTGTTGAACGTGAACTCACTTTCCGCGCCGCCGATACGCTGGAAAAGCTGACAGGGCGCCGCCCGGTTGGCATTCGCACCGCATCCTGGGATTTTTCGGTGGACACGCTTTCCATCATTCGTGAATTGGGTTTGCTCTATGATTCATCGCTGATGGCCGATGATGATGCATATGAATTGCTGGATCAGGGTAAGCCCACCGGCATTGTGGAATTGCCGCCGGAATGGATCCGCGATGATGCGGTGTATTTCAACATGCTGCGCTTTTCGGCACTCCGCCCCTATACGCCCCCTTCAAGCGTGGAGGAGGTGTTCACGGCTGAGTTTGAAGGCGCCTATCGCGAAGGCGGCTTGTTCCTGCTGACCATGCACCCGCATGTGATCGGGCATCGCAGCCGCATCGCGCTGCTTGATCGGTTGGTGCAGCATATGAAAAGCTTCGGCGATGTCTGGTTCGCGACGCATGAGGAAGTGGCGCGCTGGTGCAAGACCCAGGCTGGCATGAAGTAAGGGGTCACCCCGCCCGCGATGTTGCGCGGGCGGGGCTGTTCAGATCAGGTCACAACGATATCGAATTGCTTCGCAACCGCGGTCCATTCCGTGACCTGTTCACGGATGATTTTCACGAAATCGCCATTCATCGGCGCCGGGCGAAGCGGCAGGGTTTGCAATTCTTCAAACCGCGCCATCAATTCCGGCCGCGCCAGCATGGGGTCAATAAGCCCCGCAAGACGCTCCGTGATTGGCTGCGGCAGGCCCTTCGGCGCGGAAAGCCCCAGCCATTGCGCGGAAGTCAGCTTGCCGAAGCCAAGCTCGGCAAAGGTCGGCACATTGGGGAAGGCCGGCAGGCGCTGCGGCGATGAAACCGCGAGTGCGCGCAACACGCCATCCTTCATCAGCTGCACATTTGTGGTGATGGGATCAATCAGGCTTTCGATCTGATTGGCCATCAGATCCTGCATGGCGGGCGCGCTGCCGCGATAGGGCACGTGATCCAGATTGGTGAGCTTGGCTTCGCCAGACAACATCGCACCCAGCAGATGCGGCGCCGAACCAATGCCCGAAGACCCGAAGCGCACCGGCTGCTTCTTCGCCGCTTCAATGTAATCTGCCAGTGTCTTGAAGGGCGATTCAGCCTTGACCAGCAGCACATTCGGCGCTTCCACCAAAAGCCCGATATGGGTGAAATCCGTGATCGGGTTGAAGGGCAGGGTCGGCATGGTCGCCGCCGAAAACACATGCACCGATGCGTGGGAGACAAGCAGCGTATAGCCATCGGCGGGCTGCTTCGCCACGAAATCCGTGCCGATCACGCCACCGGCGCCGGCGCGGTTTTCCACCACCACGGTCTGGCCAAGCGCCTGAGACAGGGCAGGGGCCATCAGGCGGCTCACGGTATCCACCAGGCCCCCTGGCGGGAATTGCGCGATCAGGCGGATGGACCCGCGCGTTGGCCAGGCGCCGCTTTGCGCGGAGAGAATGCCTGGGCTTGCCAGCGCCCCGGCAATGGCGCCCCCGGTGAGGCCAAGAAGACGACGACGGTTCATGCGAAAGCTCCTTGCTGCAAATTCGGCATCCATCGCCTAAAAATCGGGCAGAATAGCCCGATTTTTCGCGGTGGCGCCGCTTGTGCCTGGGAGTTAGGCAATCACCATGCCAAGCAGGTTAGTCCGCCTTGATCCCGGCTTCGCGCACAATCTGCGCCCAGCGCTTCATGTCGGCCTCCACCAAAGCGGTGAAGGCAGCGCGGTCCAGCCGATTGGGGGCAGCGCCCAATTCACCCAGGCGTTCGGTAATGGCGGGCGCGGCCAGGCTTTCCACCAGCGCGGCATTGAGCCGATCCGCAATCGGCGCCGGAATGCCCGCCGGGCCGCTGATGCCGAACCAATTGGCTGCCACCAATTGCCCCAGGCCAAGCTCCGCGACTGATGGCACATCAGGCCAGCGCGGCAGGCGTTCCGGCGTGGTCATGGCAAGCAAGCGCAGCCGTTCATTCCGACCGACATCGGGAATGGCCGCGATCAGCCCATCAATATTGCCGGCAATCACATCAGTCGCCGCCGGCGCCGCGCCGCGATAGGGCACATGGGTAATGTCAACGCCGGCCAGCCGCTTCAGGATTTCAAGCTTGGCGTGGGATGATGTGCCATTGCCATTGGACCCGAAGCGAATGCTGCCCGGTTTGTCGCGCGCGGCGGCGATCAAGGCGGGCAGGCTCTGCCAGGGGCCGGTCGCGGAAACGGCAATCGCACTCGGCACCGCGGCGAGCAGCCCGATATGCGTGAAATCGCGCAGCACATCATAAGGCATGGAAGGCAGGATGGCCGGCGCAATGCCCTGGGAAGCGATATTTGAAAGCAAAATGGTCGTGCCATCGGCTGGGCTTTTGGCCACCGAATCACTGCCCACCACGCCCCCCGCGCCCGCGCGGTTTTCCACCACCACCGGCGCACCGAGGCGCGCTTCCATCGCCCGCGCCACCAGCCGCGCCAGCAAATCCGCCGTGCCACCTGGCGGGAAGGGGACGATGAAGCGCATGGGCCGCAGGGTTTGCGCGCCCGCTGCCAGGGCCGGTGAAGCGAGCATGGCGGCCAGCACGGCGCGGCGGTGGGTAGTTTTCATGGCGTGATCCCTTGGCATTTCGGGCGTTCCATAGACCGGAACCCCCGGCCATGTCTTCATGGCGGCGGAGGATACCATGTCGCTTGCCTATGCCCGCAACGGCCTGCTCGGGGTGCTGACGCCGCAGGCCAATACCACGGTGGAGCCGGAATTCTCGCTGCTGCTGCCACCCGCGACCGCGATGCTGACCGCGCGCCTGGTGAGCGCAAAGCCCAGCCTGAATGACCGGCTGCGCGATTATGTCGCGGGGCTGGATGCCACCTGCGCGCAATTCGCCAATGCGCCGCTGGGTGCCATTGCCTTTGCCTGCACGGGGTCTTCCTATCTTGCGGGTCCGGAAGCCGAGGATGCCGCCGTGGCGCGGCTTTCCGCCCGCGCGCCATTCATCACCGCGGGCCGCGCGGTGTGTGACGCCTTCGCTGCGCTGGGCGCGAAACGCATTGGCTTGGTGTCACCCTATTCGCCGGACCTGACCGAAGCCTCGGCGGCCTATTGGACCGCGCGGGGGTTTGACGTGGCGCGCGTTATCTCTATCGCCACACCCGGCGCTGCCTTTCACCCGATCTATGCCCTGGCGGAGGGCGATGCCGGCGGTGCCCTTGCCGCCATGCGGGGCGCGGGGGCGGAGGCGATTCTTCTGCTGGGCACCGGCATGCCCTCCCTCGGCGCCATTCTGGCGCAGCCGGCAGTGGATGGGGCGCCGGTGATTTCCTGCAATCTGGCGCTGATGTGGCGCGCGATGGCGGCGCTGCGCGGAGAGGCGGCGGATGCGGCTTCACTCAAGCGTTGGATCAGTGGGGCGGATTGGCGGGCGCGCTATGCTGAAAAGCTCGGCGTGTAATCACGGCTGCCGCGCCTCGGTCACCCCAATCATCGCATCGCGTGTGACAAGCTGCTCCAGCTTCGCGGCATCCCAACCTTCCGTCCCAGCGGGGCGACGAGGCACCACCAGATAGCGCAGCTCAGCATTGCTATCATGCACGCGAATGCTGGTGCCCTCAGGCAATTGCGTACCGAATTCCGCCAGCACGCCGCGCGGGTCGCGCACCGCGCGCGCGCGATAGGCGCGGCTTTTGTACCAGGCGGGCGGGCGGCCAAGCACGCTCCGCGGATAACAGGAACACAGCGTGCAGACGACCAGGTTATGCACATCCGGCGTATTAAACAGCGCCGTCAGCACAGTCTCCCCACGTGACAGCCCCAATTCTTCCACCGCCGCGCCGGCATCGGCGGCAAGCCGCGCGGCAAAGCCAGCATCGGTCCAGGCGCGCACCACAACCCGCGCGCCGAGATGCTCACCCCGACTATCCATCGCCTCAATCTGCGCGCGGATTTCAGCCGCGGTCAGAATGCCGCGCGCAATCAGCAGATTGCGCACCGCACGACCACGCAATTGCAGCGGTGACAGCACGGCAACCCCTGCATCATCATCTTCCTGATACGGGTGGTCATCATGATCATGGTCGTGGTCGTGATCATGGTGGTGATGATGGCCGCCGGGCGGGTCTTCCACCCTGTCTTCCCCGGCGGCGCGCAGCCGCGCTTCCTCGGCTACCAAATCCGCTTCCTGCAAGACGCCCTTTTCCTTGAGTAAGCTCGAAAAACCGTGAATCCAGCGCTCATAATAAGGCAGCTTCCAATAGGTCTCGGCATCGAGTGCTTCCTGCACGCGCCGGCTTTCATCGGTGGTGAAAATCTGGCGCTTCTTGTCGGCCAGCAGCAGGCGGATCGCGTCAGCCTCCTTCTCCCAATGCGCGGGTTCATGCGCGCTTTGGTCAATCGGCGCGGCGAAGCGGCCGGCGACATCATGGGTCGGCAGGGTTTCGGGTTTTTCGGTCATGCGGGGTGCTCCATCACTGCCATCTTGCCAGGGGCGGCAATTCAGGCAAAGCGTCAGGGAAACCGGGAAGGAGGCTACACCTCATGACAATGATCTCTCGCCGCACCACCATCGCCGCCGCTGCCGGGCTGCTCGCTGCCCCCGCGCTTCGCGCGCAGGCCGCCTGGCCGAATAAGGATTTGCGGCTGGTGTGCCCCTTCCCGCCGGGCGGCACCACGGATGTCGTGGCGCGGCTGGTCGCAGCGGCCATGCGAGACAGGCTCGGGCGCAACATCGTGGTGGAAAACCAGCCGGGCGCCGGCAGTACACTCGCCGCCGGGCGCTTTGCGCGCGAAGCCGATGATCACGCGCTGTTCTTGAGCCAGATTGCCTCCCACGCCATTGGCCCCGCGCTTTATCGGAACTTGGCCTATGATCCGGAAGCGGATTTCCGCGCGGTGACGCTGGTGGTGACCGTGCCGAATGTCTGGGTCGCCAATCCGCGCCGCGTGCCGGGGGGCGATCTGCGCGCCTTTCTGCGCGATGCCAAGGCGAAGCCGGGGGAACGCAATTTCGCCTCTGCCGGCAATGGCACCTCCACCCATCTGACTGGGGAGCTGATCAACCAGCTTGCCGGCGTGCGCGTGCAGCATGTGCCTTATCGCGGCGCTGGCCCGGCCATGACCGCGGTAATCGGTGGCGAGGTGGATAGCCTGATTGACAATCTGCCGACCGCGCTGCCGCAAATCCAGAATGGCAATGTGGTGGCGCTGGCCGTGACATCGCGCGAACGCCTGCCCGATCTGCCCAATGTGCCCGCTATTTCCGAATTGGGTGCCGAGTTCAACCTGGTGGGGTTTGAGGCTGAGGCCTGGTTCGGCCTGCATGCGCATAAATCGGCATCAGACGCGGTGGTGGCGCGTATGGCGGAAGCGGCGCAGGCCGCGCTGAATGACCCGGCGGTGCGCCAGCAATTGGCCGCGCGCGGCACCACCCCGCGCGGCGGCCCGCCCGCTGATTACGCCGCGCTGGTCACACGCGAACGCCAGCGCTGGTTTGATGTCGTGCGGCAGGGGAATGTGCAGGCGGATTGATAGGGTTTGACCGGAAGCGCCGTCCGCCCGATGCTGCGCCCATGGAGGAAACCCTGACATGAGCAAATACCCCTTTACCGCCGCCGATCTGGAAGCGCTGCGCGCCTGGGATACGCCCACCATCTGCAATGCGCTGGAAGTGGTCGCACCCCATCGGCGCAATTATGGCTTCACTGTGCGCCCCATGGTCGCCGTTGACCGGAAGCTGCCGCCCATTTGCGGCCTGGCGCGCACCGGCACGCAGCGCGCGGCCTTCCCCTCGGGCCGCAGCAAGGAAGCCGATAAGGCCATGCGCATCGGCTGGTATGAGTATGTCGCCGATGCCTCCCTGCCGACGATTGTCTGCTTGCAGGATTTGGATGACACCCCCGGCGTTGGCGCCTTTTGGGGCGAAGTGAATAGCGCCGTGCATAAGGGCCTGGGCGCGCTTGGCGTTGTCACGAATGGGTCCGTGCGGGATCTGGAGATGTTCGCGCCCGGCTTTCAGGGCATTGCCGGGGTGGTGAACCCCTCCCATTCCTATGTGCATATCGTGGCGCTGAAGTGTGAAGTCACCATCCACGGCATGCAGGTGTCGCATGATGATGTTATCCATGCGGACCATCACGGCGCCGTGGTGATCCCGCATGATGTGGTGACCAAAATCCCCGCCGCGATTGATCTTGGCGCGCGCAAGGAAGCGGTGATCCTGGATATGGCCCGCGCCCCTGGCTTCAATATCGCGAAGCTCCGCGAAGCCTTGGCGAAATCCGAAGACATCCATTGATTGGGAGGGGGGCGGGCAACCGCCTCCATCTTCACCGCGCATGACCGAACGCCCGATTCTGACCGAGGTGAAGCCCGCATGGGTGGATCACTACGGCCATATGAATCTGGCCTATTACCTTGTTGTCTTTGACATGGCCTGCGATGTGCAGTGGCTCGACCTTGGCTTCGGGCCAGATTATCGCGCGCGCGGGATGGGTACTTTCGCTGCGGAAAGCTGGCAGGCCTATATCCGCGAAGTACGCGAAGGGGCGCCGCTGGCGTGCGAGAGCGTGGTGTTGGATTTCGATGATAAGCGCCTGCTTTGCCGGCACCTGATGTTCCACGCCAAGGAAGGCTGGCAGGTCGCGGAAAATGAGGTGCTCTACCTCAGCATTGACCTGACCAAGCGGCGCGTGGCGCCCTGGCCCCAAGATATTCTGGCGCGGCTTGCCGCCCGCCGTTCCGGTGAAAGCGCCAAGCGGCTTTCACTCAAACCCCGAACCCGTTGAATTTGCAGGAAAGGAAGCAAGCCATGGCACGCATCGGCTTTGTTGGTCTTGGCAATATGGGCGCGCATATGGTGCGCAACCTGCTGAAGGCCGGGCATGAGGTCACAGTCTTTGACCTTGTGCCCGCAGCTATTGCGTCCGTCACGCCCAATGGCGCCAAGGCGGCGGCCAATGCGGCGGAAGCGGCACGCGGGGCGGAATATGTCATCACCATGCTGCCGGCGGGCCAGCATGTGCGCGATGCCTGGCTTGGCGCGGGGGCAATGGCGGCAGCAACAGCGCCTGATGCGCTGCTGATTGATTGCTCCACCATTGATGTCGCCACCGCGCGCGATGTCGCCACGAAATCGGGCCGCGCCTTTGTGGATGCACCAGTCTCGGGCGGGACAATGGGGGCGGAGGCCGGCACGCTGACCTTCATGGTGGGCGGTACGCCAGAGCATTTCGCGCGTGCCGAGCCGATCCTGAAGCAGATGGGTCGCAATGTCATTCATTGCGGTGTCGCTGGCGCGGGGCAAGGCGTGAAGCTCTGCAATAACATGATGCTGGCCGCGACCATGATCGTCACCTCCGAAGCCTTTGTTCTTGCGGAAAAATTAGGGCTTTCGCATCAGGCGCTGTTTGATGTCTGCTCCACCTCCACCAGCAATTCCTGGGCGCTGTCTGGCTATTGCCCCGTGCCCGGGCCGGTGCCCGCCAGCCCAGCCAATCGGGATTACAAGCCAGGCTTCGCGGCGGCGCTGATGGCGAAGGACCTCGGCCTCGCGCAGGAAGCGGTGGAGCAAGTGGGCACGGCTTCCCCGATTGGGGCGCATGCGCTGTCCCTGTTCCGGCAATATCTGGAACGCGGTGGCGGCGATAAGGATTTCTCGGGCATTATCAACATGATCCGCGAAGGGGGCGTGAAGTGATAACCTCCTTCGTCTCACCCCGCCTGCTTGTGATGGGCGGAGGGTCTATCGGTCAGGCGGCGGCGGTGCTTGCGCAGCTTGGCCTATCCCGCCCGCTGGTCGTGACCGATCCCTGGATGGTGTCTTCCGGCACGGTTGAAAAACTGCTGGCGCCGCTGAAGGCGGCTGGCATCAGCTACGGCGTCTTCAGCGATACGGTGCCGGACCCGACCGATACCGTGATCGCAACCGGTGTCACCGCCATGCAGGCCGCTGATTATGATTGCCTGATCGGTTTTGGCGGCGGCAGCCCGATGGATACCGCCAAGGCTATGACCATCCTGGCCGCCGCACCCGCCGGCGCCAAGATGCGCGACTTCAAGGTACCGGCCCAGGCGAATAAGGCCGCTTTGCCGGTGATTTGCATTCCGACCACCGCCGGCACGGGCAGTGAGGCTACGCGCTTCACCGTGATTACCGATACCGAAACCGATGAGAAGATGCTGATCGCGGGGCTGGGCGCGCTGCCCTTGGCCGCGATTGTGGATTACGAACTGACCTTCAGCGTCCCGCCGCGCACCACCGCCGATACGGGCATTGATAGCCTGACCCATGCGCTGGAAGCCCTGGTGTCCTGCCGCGCCAATCCGGAATCGGATGAATATGCTTTGCGCGCCATGCGCCTGATCGGGCCCAATCTGCGGACTGTCTATCACGACCCCAAGAATGCCGCGGCGCGGGAAGCGATGATGAAGGGCGCCACTTTGGCGGGGCTTGCCTTCAGCAATAGCTCGGTCGCGCTGGTGCATGGCATGTCGCGCCCGATTGGGGCACATTTCCATGTGCCGCATGGGCTTTCCAATGCCATGCTGCTGCCCGCTGTCACGGCCTATTCGCTGAATGCTGCCTTGCCCCGTTATGCCGAAGCGGCGCGCGCCATTGGTGTGGCGGGGCGGGATGAGGGTGACCAAAGCGCGGGGGCCAAACTGCTTGAGGAGCTTTCCGCACTCAACCGCGAATTGGCGGTGCCGACCCCGGCGGCTTACGGCATTGATGCGGCGAAATGGGATGGGTTGCTGCCCACCATGGCAGCGCAGGCTTTGGCTTCCGGCAGCCCGGCCAATAACCCGGCGGTGCCGGATGCCGAGGCGATTATGGCGCTCTACCGCCGCGCCTGGCAGGGCTGAGGCGCGTCTGGCCGCCGCGGTTCTGCTGCGGCGGCTCTGGCTGGCCAAGCAGAAAGCCTTGGGCGAAATCTACGCCAAGGCCCCGCGTGGTGCGGCGGAGCAGCGAGTTTGAAACGCCCTCAGCAATCACATAGCGGCCCTTGGCGTGGGAATCGGTCAGAATGCGGCGCAGGAAATGCCGTGCCCGCATCTGATGCGGCAATGCCTCAATCAGGCTGCGATCGAGCTTCAGGCCTGCAAAGGGTAGGCCCGTGAGGCGCCATCGGTGATCGCCCAGCGTTACGTCATCCAGCAATACGGGCACGCCAATGCGCCTGAGGCGCAACATCACCCGGCGCAGGCGCGATGGGTCGCGAATCAATTCTGTTTCTGTCAGTTCCAACAAAAGCGGACCGCGCCTTGCGCCGTGCCGGCGAAGCATTGCGGCGAGTACCGCCGCCATTTCCGGCAATAGCAGCACACTGAGCGGCATATTCACCGCCAGCCCGCCCTTGGGTGAGGGCGTTCTGTGCCAATCATGCGCGACCCGTTCCAGCATTGCATGGGTCAAATCAAGCGCGAGGCCAAGTTTTTCAGCCAGCGGCACAAAGGCCGCAGCATTCAGCAGCGCATCCTGCCTTGGCCAACGGAGCAGCCCTTCCAGCGCGGCGATATGCCCATCCCGCAAGCGGACAATGGGCTGGTACCGAAGCAGGAGAGCGCGCGCGGTCAGTGCCGCACGCAATTCCCTTTCCCACTCGGTCGGGTCTTCTGCGGCAGACAAGCGATTGTGGGATTGCCTTTCGCATCCCCCTACAGTCTTGTCATCCTTGCGCCGTGGCACGCACCCAGCCCCTTTGCCAATTCCCGTCTGAAAATAGTAACAGCAAATGCGCCTAGGGGAACCAGCCTACTGCGGGCGAGAACCTACCTGGGTGCTGCTGCCTCCGCCTTACTGGGCGGTTCGGTTTCCGGTTGGCGCAATCTATTGCGGCCGGTGAACAACACAATCGGTGCTGCGATAAACACCGAAGACCCAGCTGAAATCACAATGCCCACCACCATGACCCAGGCAAAGCCTGAAAGCGTGTCACCGCCGAAAAGTGCCAAAGGAAGTGCCGAGAGCAGCAAAGTCATGGATGTGCCGAGTGATCGGTTCATCGTCTCATTGATCGAAAGATCCACCAATTGCTCTAGCGGCATGGCTTTGAATTTACGCAAATTCTCCCGCATGCGGTCAAACACCACCACCTTGTCATTGGCCGAAAAGCCGATGATGGTCAGGATCGCGGCGACGGTGGTCAAATTAAATTCCACGCCGAACAGCACCATGAAGCCGATGGTTTTTGTTGCGTCCAGTATCAGCGTGGTGATGGCGGCGATGCCGAACTGCCATTCAAACCGCACCCAGATATAAATAAGCATGGCGAGGAAACTCAGGCCAAGCGCCATCATCCCACCGATGAACAGTTCATCCGAAACACGGTTACCCACGGCTTCCACGCGTAGAATGCGTGTGCCTGGGGCGGCTTTCTCCAAAGCTTCTCGCACTGCCGTAACGGCCCTTTGCACGCCGCCTTCATCGCCTTGCGCAGGCAGGCGGAGCGCAAAAGTGGCGGGATCGCCAAATTGCAAAAGCGTCGCATCGCCAAGGCCAAGCCCCCCAACCGCGCCGCGGAGCACGCCAATGTCACCAGGGCCGGGCGTGCGGATTTCCATCTCCACCCCGCCCTTGAAATCAATCCCTTTCTCAAGCCCTGGGTGGAAGGCAATCGCGACAGACAGCGTTGAAAGCAGTGCCGAGACAATCAGCCCCATCTTCGCGCCGCGCATGAAGGGAATGCGGGTGCCATCGGGGAAAATGCGGAAAAGCGGGCGGCGCAGGCGTTCCAGCAGGGAAAGCCCCGGGCGCTGGAATACCGGCAATTCCTTGGGCCGCGTTCTGCGATACCACCAGGAAGCGAAAAGCCGCGTCAGCACTGTCGCGGTCCACATCTGCACAATGGTGCCGATGGCGACCGTGACGGCGAAACCTTTCACCGGGCCTGAGCCAAAGCCATACAAGCAGGCCATGGCGATAAGGTTGGTCAGGTTGGAATCCAGAATGGTGCCGGATGCTTTAGTATAGCCCGCTTCCAACGCATTGATCGGTGATCTTCCGTTTTTCACTTCCTCGCGTATGCGTTCATTGATCAGGATATTCGCATCCAGTGCCGTGCCAAGTGTCAGCACAATGCCGGCAATGCCGGGCAGTGTCAGCGTCGCGCCCAATACGGAAAGCCCCGCCATCAGCAAGATGATGTTAATGGCAAGCGCGATATTCGCGAACCAGCCCAAAATGCCATAAGCAAATCCCATATAAAGGAACACGAAAAGCGTTCCGGCGGCGAGTGCGATCATGCCGGCGCGAATGGCGTCTGCGCCTAATTCCGGCCCGACAGTGCGTTCTTCCACAATCGTCAGCGGCGCGGGCAGCGCGCCGGCGCGCAGCAGGACGGCAAGGTCATTCGCCGTACGCACGCTAAAGGACCCGCTGATCTGGCCCTGGCCGCCGGTAATGGGCTCTCGGATAACGGGCGCGCTGATGACCTTATCATCCAGCACAATGGCGAAGGGGCGCCCGACATTGGCGCGGGTGATATCGGCAAAGCGCCGGGTCCCGGTGCCATCAAAGGTGAAATTCACCACCCATTCGCCGGTGCGCGAATCCTGCCCGGCGCGGGCATTGGTCAGGTTCTTCCCATCCACCGCGACATTGCGGCGCACCGCCACGCGTTCCCCGGGGCGTTCGCTCGGCAGGAACATCACGCCAGGCGGCGGGCTGCCGGCCAGATTGGCGCCCTCATCCACTAGATGGAAGGTCATGCGCGCGGTGCGGCCCAGTAGATCTTTGATGCGATTGGGGTCTTCCACGCCGGGCAGGGTCACCAGAATACGAGCTTGGCCTTGGCGCGCGATTAGCGCTTCCGCGACACCGGTTTCATCCACACGACGGCGGATGATTTCGATGGATTGTTCAACCGCGCCTGATGCCTTGGCACGCAGCCCCGCTTCGCTCAGCGTGGCAGTGACGGTGCCATCGGGGGCAGTGGTCACTTCAATGTCAGGAACATTCTGGCCTGTGGGGAGGGTGACCGGTTCGGCTAATTCCCGCAGCGCCGTCGCTGCCGCACCAGCCTGAGCCGGGTCAAGAACACGAAAGCCCATTCGACGATTCGGGGCATCGGCGGCCAGATTCACATAGCGGATATTGGCGGTGCGGAGCTTGCCGCGCACGCCATCCACGACCGATTCCAGCCTTTCCCGCACAACGGTGTTCAAATCCACTTCCAGCAGCAGATAGGACCCGCCGCGCAAATCCAGCCCAAGGCTGATCTGGCGCGGTTCCATCCCGGATGGAAAAGCCGAACGCGGCATGAGATTTGGCAGGCAAAGCAGGACCCCGAGCAGACAAATGGCAAGAATGACAGCCTGTTTCCAGCGCGCGAAATGAAGCATGAGCGGGTGGGATCCCCTGGTTGAGCGGGCGGACAATGGCGACGCACCTCAGGGGATGCAAGCCCGCCCCGGTTAGGTGTAGCCTCCGCGCATGAATGTGAACCCCGCAAAACTGCGCCTGGGCATTTTGGGGGTCGGTCATTTTGGCCGATTCCATGCCCTGAAGGCCGCCGCCAACCCCGCAATCCACCTGATTGGCCTGCATGATGCCTCATTCGAAAGGGCAGCCCAAATCGCCGGAGAGGTAAGCGCCCCGGCGCTTTCGACGGACGCCGTGATCGCGGCGGCGGATGCCGTGATCATCGCCGCGCCCACGCGCTTTCATTATGCGCTGGCCGAACAGGCCTTGGCGGCGGGGCGACATGTCTTCATTGAAAAACCCATCGCGGCGAGCCTCGATGAGGCGGATCGGCTGATTGCGCTGGCCGCTCGGCAAGGGCGGGTGCTGCAAGTCGGCCATATTGAACGGTTTTCGGCGGCATTTCGCACCGTGATGGGGGCGCCTTCCGGTGGGCGGGCGCTGTCTTTTGAGGCGGTGCGCGCCGCGCCCTTCCGCCCGCGCAGCCTGGATGTCTCCGTGGTTTTGGACCTGATGATCCATGACCTCGATCTGGTGATGGAACTCGCGGGCGGGGAGCCGGAGGCTGTGGAAGCCGTGGGGGCGGCCATTGCATCCGACCATCCGGATTTCGCCGTGGCGCAGCTGCGCTTTTCCGGCGGGCGGGCCGCTTCCATCACCGCGTCCCGTGTTTCGCTTGCCATGGAAAGGCGGCTGCGCGTGCTGGGGACCGAGGGCGAAATGGCGGTGGATTTCCTCACGCGGTCACTTGCAGTGCTGCGGCGCGGCGGGGCGGAGCTGGTTGAGACCATGCCGGGGCATGGTGTGGATCGCGCCACCTGGACGGATCATGACAGCCTTGAAGCCGAACAGGCGGCCTTTATTGCGGCCTGCCAGGGGCGGGGGCCGGTGGTGGTTGATGGGGCTGCCGGGCGGCGCGCCTTGAAATGGGCGCTCGCGATTGAGGAAGCTATCAAGGCCAACGGCTGATCCCCTCTTGCCGCCGCGCGATTCCGGGCGGAGCATCGCGCCAGCTTAAACTGGGGAAACGCGATGAAGCCAAGAATAGCGATTTTCGGTGCCGGCGCGGTTGGCGGTTACGCCGGCGCGCATATGGTCCGGGCGGGGGAGGATGTGACCTTCATTGACCCCTGGCCTGAGCATGTGGAGGCGATAAAGAAGACCGGCCTTCGCATCACGCATTTGCGCGATGTACCGGAATTCACCGTGAAACCGCGCGCGCTGCATCTGACGGAAGTGCAGGCATTGGCGAAAGAAAAACCAATAGACATCGCCTTCATGTGCATGAAATCATATGACACTGCCTGGGCGACGACGATGATCGCGCAGTATCTCTCGCCTGGCGGTTATGTGGTTTCTCTACAGAATTGTATCAATGAGGAAGTGATCGCGGGCATTGTCGGCTGGGGCCGCGTGCTGGGCGCGATTGCCAGCCTGATCACGGTGGAATTGGCCGAACCTGGCCATGTGCGCCGCGCGGCGGGCAAAAGCGGAACATCGCATACGGTGTTCCGCGTGGGAGAGCCGCATGGGCGGATTTCACCGCGCGCGGAACATATCACCAAACTGGTGGGGCTGACTGATAGTGCTTTGACCACCAGCAATCTTTGGGGTGAGCGCTGGTCCAAACTTGTGGCGAATGTCATGGGCAATGGGCTTTCTGCCTGCACCGGCCTCACCACGCGCGACATGGTGGCGGATGATGCCATTCGCGGCTTTGCGGCGCGCTTGGGGTCTGAGGCGATCAGGATTGGTCAGGCGCTGGGTTATGATCTGGAAGAAGTGTTCCACCTGGATCCTGAGATTATCGCTCGTGCCGGTGAGGGCGATGCGACAGCGCGCCAGACCTATGATGAGCATCGGCTGGCTGAAACATCTAAGGGTGGCGGCGGCGCGCATCGGCCTTCCATGGGTCAGGATATGGTGAAGGGCCGCCGGACAGAGATTGAATATCTCAACGGCTTTGTCGTGGAAAAGGGTGCGACGATCGGCATTGATGCGCCGGCCAATGCGGCGCTGACCGATATCGTCAAACGCGTGGAACGTGGCGACGCCAAGCCAAGCCCGGAATTGATCCGTGGCTTGCGGTTGAATTGAAAACAAGTTTGCAGACATAAAAAGGAAGGAAACGAATATGATGAATCCGATGGCGCTGACGGGCAAGACCATCATTGTAACCGGTGCGGGGCAGGGGATTGGCCGCGCCATCTCAGAGTTGGTGCTGGGGCTTGGCGGCAATCTGGTGATGGTGGAACGCAATCGCGAAACCCTGATGCAGGTGGCGGAAGCGCTCGCCGGGGATCGCACCATGGCGCTTGAAGGCGATGTCGCGGCAGAAGAATTCGGCCCGCAATGCGTGGCGGATGCGGTGGTGCGTTTTGGTGCCGTGCATGGCCTGGTGAATTGCGCCGGCATCACGCGGCCTGCGATGATCGAGAAAATGACCTTCCGCCAATGGCAGGAAGTGATCAATGTGAACCTGACCGCCTGCCATTTGATGCAGCAGGCCGTGGGTAAGCACATGATAGAACGCGCGCGCGCCGGCGAGGAACGCCCGGGCGCGATTGTGAATATCTCCTCCACCGCCGGCAAAAGGGGCAGCATCGGTCAGGTGAATTACGCCGCCGCCAAATCCGGACTTTTCGGCATGACCATGACCGCGGCAGGCGAATGGGCGCGTTATGGCATTCGCGTGAATAGCGTCGGCTTCGGCACGGTGGAAACACCGATGACCGAGGTGATCCGTTCAGAGCGTTTCCGTGAACGCACGCTGGCGCGTATTCCGCTTAACCGCGTGGCGCAGCCATCGGAAGTGGCGCCTTTGATTTGCTTCCTGCTATCCGAAGGGGCTTCCTTCATCACGGGGCAGAATTGGGTGCAGTGTGGCGGGGCGCATATGCAGCCCTGAGGATTATTAGGGCAGCGCGGCGAGTACCGCTGCTGCTGCCGCTTGCGAAGGCGCGCCTTCCGGGGCGCGCAGTTTTGCCAGGGTTTCCGCGAAGCCCTGGCGCTGTGCTACAACCGCCGCATCGTCGCGCAACAGCGGCAGCAGCGCGGCGGTTAGCCCTTCTGGCGTGCAATCTTCCTGAATGCGTTCCGGCACCACTCCCCGCCCGCAGAGCAGATTAACCAGCGAGGCATGCGGCACCTTGACCAGCCGCCGTGCAATTGCCGCGGTGATGGGATTGACGCGATAGGCAACGATATGCGGCACGCCAGCCACTGCCATTTCAAGTGATGAGGTGCCGGATTTGATCAGCCCAGCGCCATTTTCCGCCGCTGCCGCAAAGGCATCATGCTTATCGGCCAAGTCTTCAACCAAAATGGGCGCGGCGGGCCATTGCGCCGCCGCTTCGCGTACCAGTGGCGCAACAATGGGTGAGACAGCGACCACCGGGCGCAGCGTTGGGTTTTGTGGTAACACGGCCATGAGTGTCGCGCCAAAAATCGGCAGCAAGCGCGTGGCTTCAATGCGCCGGCTGCCCGGCATGATGATCAGCGGGCGATCTGTTGCCGCCAGCCCATGGCGGGCGCGGAAACGCGCAGCTCCGCCCTTATCCACCCCGCTTTCCAGCACGGGATGGCCGACGAAAGTTACGGGTATGTCTGCCGCTTCGAAAAACGCAGGCTCGAACGGTAGCAGGCAGAGCAGATAGTCAATCTTGCGCCGCAGTTTTTTGACGCGCCCCGGCCGCCAAGCCCAAACTTGCGGGGCGACGTAATGCATCACTGGGATGCCACGCGGCTTCACGGCCTCCGCGATTCGCAGCGTAAAACCGGGGCTGTCAATCGTGACCAGAAGCGCGGGTTGGCGGGCGATGATATCGGCTTCTGTTTCAGCGAGGCGTCGCTTCAATTGGCGGATACGCGGCAGCACTTCCAGCAAGCCCATCAGCGCCAATTCGCGGTAAGGAAAAAGGCTTGGCATGCCTTGTTCGGCCATGCGTTCGCCGCCAATGCCGGCGAAGCTCAAATCAGGCCGCGCTTTTCGCAAAGCCGCAATTAGCCGCGCGCCAAGCACATCGCCTGAAGCCTCTCCGGCGATGATATAGATCAGCGTCATGCGAAGCTGGCGGGTTTGGGCTTGGCAAAGGGTGCCCTTGGCCAATCGCGGTGATTGAGCACGGCGCCATCGCGCCGCACGGCCTCAATCAGACTGGGATCGAGCGTGCAAAACACCCAGCCCGGCGCATCCATCTGACCCTCGGCGAGGATACCATCGGCAGGAAAGCCGCGATCCATCGGGCCAAAAACGCCGGCGCGGCCATGATTGATATCAAGCGCCGCGGACCAAGGCGCTTCGCCCACCGTTGGCGTGATCGCGACATAGCATTGGTTTTCCAATGCGCGTGCGCGGGCGGAGAAATGCACGCGATTGAAACCAGCGAGCGTATCCGTGCAGCTAGGAGCCAGGATCAGCCAGGCGCCGGCCATCACCTGCACCCGCGCGTGTTTCGGGAATTCGATATCATAGCAGATGGAAATGCCGATCCTGCCCCAGGGTGTGTCAAACACATTTGGATCGGCGCCTTGGCTGATGCCCCAGCGCTCAGTCTCAAACCGCGTCATGGCGCGCTTGTCCTGAAAGGCGATGAGCCCTTCCGGCGTCATCAAGGGCGCGCGATTGATCACGCGGCCATCGGCGGCGCGCATGGGCAAGGTGCCGGGCTGGAGCCAGATGCGGTGCCGCCGCGCGGCGTCACGCATTGCGCTCAGGATGTCCGGGGCGGCGCTGATCATGGCGGCAAGCTCGGCAGCTTCAGTCGCTTCGCGACCATTCAGGCCGGCGCCAAGTTCCACGGCGGCATATTCCGGCAACACCAGCAAATCAGCGCTCGCGCGGCCTTCTTCCAGCCAACGATCAAGCCCCTTGGCGAAATCCGCGATGGAGGTCGGGCGCCCCACCGGATATTGGAGCAGGCCAAGGCGGATGGGGGCTGCTTCCGTCATGAAAGATTCTTGATCCAGAAGGAAAGCACATGCGGTGTTTCGCGCGTATCGTCCACTTCGCGCCAGGACATCACCGTTGAGATATCCGGCCGCGCCTCATAGCCGCGATTGCGCCAGAAAGCATCGAGCGGCGTATAGCTGCGTGGGCGTCGCGAATCATTTTCATTACGGACAACGGAACAAAAGGCAGCGATGGAAAGCCCGAGGCGGCGCGCATGGGTTTCGCGTTCCTCAAAAAACCGCACCCCTGCCCCCTGGCCGCGATATTCCGGCAATAAGACACTCTCACCAAAGTAGCAGAGGGTAGCGGCATCCAACCCCGCATTGGCCCAAGTGACGCGTAGCTTTTCGCTCGCTTCCTTGCCGGGTTGGCAGGTGGCCATGCCGACGGCTTCCCCCTGCGCCGTGCTGGCCGCCACCACCAGGGCGCCTGGGCTTTGCGCATAGGCCGCAAGGTAGCGCGCCTCATAGGCCGGATCGCCATCGTAAAGATAAGGCCATTCACGAAAGACGCGGATGCGTAGGCCAGCCAGCGCATCCAACCGCGCAGTGAGCGCAGCGCCAGAGAGGGTTTCAAAGGTCAAAGGGGCAGGGGGCATGACGGGTTATTAGCTGAGATTGCCGCGCGGCGGAATCATTCTGTGCCCGCAGAAAGCGCTGCCTTATCGCGTGCCGCTTGCAGGAAGGCGGCCAAGCCTTCTTCCACCACGGCGCGGTCCAGATCGCGCAGGATAAACACCAGCCGAGATTGCCGATCATGCCCCGCCGGCCAGGCGGCCAGCCGTTCCGGCGGGTGAAACACATGCTGCACGCCATGTAGCACTACTGGCCGATCCTCCCCTTGCAGGTTTAGAATTGCCTTCATGCGCAAAACGCTGGCGCCGCGAGTGATGGCCAGCATTTCAAGCCAACTCGCCAAGCCTTCCCAGGGGAGAGGTTCGGCGAAGGTCAGGCCAAAGGCTTGGATGCGCGCATCATGGCGGTTCGGGTCGTGGTGATGGTCATGGTGATGATGGTGATGCGCGGCTTCCGCCGCCAACCAGGCTGCGACCTCGGCGATCTTGCCGGCTGGGTCAAAGCCGCCCGCACCAAACAGAAAATCCGGCGCGACGGCGCCCGCCACGACGCGCCTGATCGGCGCACCGGGATTAAGCGCATGCAGCCTAGCTTCAATCACGCTTACGTGATCCGCTGTTGCAATGTCCGTCTTGCTCAGGATCACCCGGTCGGCTACGGCGACCTGCTTCACGGCTTCAATTTGGGCGTCCAGCGTGGCTGCACCAAGCACCGCGTCCACTACCGTGACCACGCCATCCAGGCAGAAGGAACGCAGCGCCATCGGGTCGCTCATCAGCGTTTGAAGAATGGGCGCAGGATCGGCCAGGCCGGTCGTTTCAATCAACACGCGGCGAATTTCATGCCCGGCTTCCGCCTTGAGCGCCAAGTCACGGAGTGCCCGCTGCAAATCGCCGCGAATGGTGCAGCAAAGACAGCCGGCATTAAGCAGTACGGTGTCTTCATCGAGTTTCTCGACCAGCAGATGATCAAGGCCAATCTCGCCAAATTCATTGATCAGCGCAGCACAGCCGGCCATTTCGGGGTGCTTGAGTAGCCGGTTCAGGAGCGTGGTTTTGCCCGCCCCCAGAAAGCCGGTCAGTACCGTGACAGGGATGGGCGTCATTTGCGGTAGAGCGCTTCGGGGTCCATCAGCGGCTCAGCGATGTTTGTCAACGCATTGCCGCGCGGGGCGCGATAAAAGCAATTACGCCGCCCGGTATGGCAGGCAACCCCCTGCTGATCCACCAGCAGCAGGATGGTATCGCCATCACAATCAAGCCTGATATCCACCAGCATCTGCACCTGGCCGGAAGTTTCCCCCTTGCGCCACAGCGCCTTGCGGGAACGGGAATAGTAGCAGACCCGGCCGGTGGCCAACGTCTCCGCCAAGCTTTCCGCATTCATCCAAGCCATCATGAGTACTTCGCCCGTGTCATGCTGCTGGGCAATTGCGGGTATCAGCCCCGCGGCATCAGGCTTGATCGCGGCAAGAAGGGAGTCGCGCGCAGTGGCGGAAATGGTAAAGGTTAGCATTGTTACTTTATAACATGCACGATTCCTGTTAGGAAGCGCCATGCATGGATCGGCTCATCATTTGACGGCGCTCGAAAGGGCAGAGGCGCTTTGCCAGACGCGTGGCGTGCAACTCACGCCGCTAAGGCGCGATGTGCTGCGTCTGGTGTTGGAAGCGGAAGCCCCGATCGGTGCCTATGCGTTGCTTGATCAATTGAAGGCAAGCCGTGCCAAGGCCGCGCCGCCCACGGTCTATCGCGCTCTCGATTTTCTACTTGAACAGGGTTTGATCCATCGGCTTGAGCGGCTGAACGCCTTCATGGGCTGCGCCGAGGCCCTGGAAGGGCATGGCGCGCATCATGACCATATGCATGACCATCCGCATCAATTCCTCATCTGCCGCAGCTGCGGTGCAACGCGCGAGATTTCCGACCATGCGGTGGCCGAGGCGATTACCGCCGCTGCGGCGCGCGCTGGGTTTTCCGCGGCACGTGCCACGGTGGAAATTGAAGGATTTTGTGCCAAATGCGCGGAGTCAGTCGCGGGCAATAGCGGATAATTGAATTGCCAGAATAGTTCCATAATGCCTACCCTATACGCGCTATCGCGTATCGGGAGGGTATGATGGCGTTTCGCGTATTGAGGCTTGCCTTGCCCTTGGCGGCTTTTGCAGTGTCCTTAAGTGTCATACTGCCGGTTTCGGCGCAGAGCGTGCCGATCACGAGCGAGACTTTTACCGCTGGCACAACAGGTGCCTTGGCCCGGCTGTGTGGTGCCTCGGCGCAGGACCCTGCCTATGCGGCGGCGGTGCATTTCTGCCATGGCTTGCTGGTTGGCACCGGGCAAACAAGTGATTCGATCCATAAGCGCCAAGGCACAAAGCCGAGTTACTGCCTGCCGGAGCCATCGCCTAGCCTTGATCAGGTCGCAGCAAGTTTTGTCGCTTGGGCGGCGGCCAATCCACAGCTTGCTGGCACACGCGCCGCCGATGGGCTTCTGCGCTTTGCCGCTGTGCAATACCCCTGCGCCGGTCGTACGGCGCGCAGATAGGAGAGGGCCATGCGCGCTGGGGCTTGCTTGGAAGCGAAACACCGAGCGCTGCGCGATCTTTTGACTGCGCTATCGCTGGTGTTGGCCATCTGCCAGCCCGCCATGGCGCGGGAGCCTTTGCGCATGGCTGAATTGCCGCGCGATTTCCAAGCCTGGGCAGCATGGCGCGCGGATGACGCAAGCCTTTCCGTAACAGCCATGGGAAGGCCGCTTGCTCAGTTATTCCATGCAGGTGATTTTTGCCTTGGGGCCATGGTGGATGCAGGCATGGCGCAGGGCGTTTTCGGTGGCCTGCCGCTTAACGCCATGGCCTATTGCCCGCCTGGGCTTGCAGCGTATGGTGCTGCTGGGCAGCCGGCGCCCGCAATCAGGCTGGTCAGCAATGATCGGCCGATAACAACACCACCTGTCGTTTCAGTCATTACGCAGGATATGTGTACGCCAGCCATCCGTAACCGATGAGGAGACTTCAATGACCAAACATTGGAAAATGGGCCTTGCATCATTGGCCGTGATTGCGCTTACCGGCTGCGCGGATATGACCGATAAGCAGCGCAGCACCGCGATTGGTACAGGGATTGGCGCAGTGGGTGGCGCGGCCATCGGTTCCTTTTCGGGCAATGCCGGCTGGGGTGCGCTGATCGGTGCGGGGGCGGGCGCGCTTGGCGGTTATGCGGTGGGTCAATCACGTGAGAATGAGCGGCGCGCTTATCAGCGCGGGGTAGAATCAGGCCGCAGACAGCAGTAAAGGGACTATAGCGGGCTTCGTCACGCTTGCGAGGCTCATGAGTGGCGCATTGGGTTGTTGTTCGGCCCTTCGAAGTTGCTTCTTGCCCGCTTTACCAAAATTGGTAACGACCTGCGTGTTGTTGGGAACAGGGCGTTCTCCATGACATCCTTCGTAAAGCTTAGCTTGAAGCTTCGTGTAATCATGTCGCTTTTTGGTTGCGCGGATCGCGGTGAGGTGCCTCAGCAGGCGAGCCCTTTACGAGGCCTTGTCTTGGCGACGAGCGGGTCGAACGGAGATGTTACAATAACAGCTCTCTCGATAACAGTTCTGGATTTGGGATTGCCGGAGACTTCGGTCTTCTCGCGCTCCCTGTCGCCCTCCTTGTCGCGGGTTATAACACCGCTACCGCACCATCTAGAGCAGATCGAGAGGCGGCGCGGCGGGTTATCCAGGACGAAACGCGAGCACGCTGAACCTATCGGGCCGCCCCTTTCCCTGGGCGGCCCATAACCTGCGGTGTTACCTCGGTAGCGCCGCCAAACCTTGCGTGAGATCAGCGATCAAATCGCCCACCTCTTCAAGCCCGATATGAATGCGTACCGTGAAGCCGCCCAAATCTGGGCTGGTTGCAGTGCGGGTGATGAAGCCAGTCGTGGGAAGTGCGAGGCTTTCAAACCCGCCCCACGATGCGCCAATGCCGAAAAGCTTGAGGCTATCAATGAAGTTGAAGATATCCGCTTCCGTATAGTGCGGCCTGAACACCACACCGAACAGGCTGCATGCGCCGGTAAAGTCACGCTTCCACAACGCGTGTTGTGGGTGCGATGGCAGGGCAGGGTGCAGCACACTAAGCACTTCTGGCCGGTTTTCAAACCAGCGCGCCACTTCAAGCCCGCTTTTTTCCTGCTGTTTTAACCGAATGGGCATGGTGCGCGCGCCGCGTAGCGCCAGCCAGCAATCATCAGGTGCGGCGAAATGCCCCATTTGGGAGGCCGCACCGCGCACAATCTCATAATCCTTTTCGTTATTCACGGTGATGGAACCGAGCAGAACATCCGAGTGCCCGCCGACATATTTTGTCAGCGCCTGGATCGAAACATCCACGCCATGCTGGAAGGGCATGAAGTGGTGAATGCCCCAGGTATTGTCCATCATCACCACGCAGCCCGCCGCATGGGCTGCTCGTGCAATGGCCGGCACATCCTGCACTTCGAATGTGTGGCTGCCGGGGCTTTCGGTATAGACCACCTTGGTATTGGGGCGGATCAGCGCGCGGATGCCGGCCTCATCAATCAGCGGGTCGTAATAGGTGGTTTCAACCCCCCAATCCTTCAGCAACCCGTTGCAGACATTGCGAGCGGGGCCGTAAGCAGAATCCGGCATCAGGCAATGATCACCGGTCTTCAGATAGGCCATCAGCGGCACGGTCACTGCCGCAAGGCCTGTGCCGACCAACACGCAGCGTGTGCCCCCTTCGATTTCTGCGACCACATCTTCCAAAGCATATTGCGTAGGACCGCCGGCGGTGCCGTAGGTCATCACGCGGTTCCACTTATCCTTCTGGAAGGCGCGGCGTGACTCGGAATTGGGGTGCAGAACGGTGGATCCGCGATGCACGGGCGGATTGACGAAACCATGCGCACGCGTTCCCGCGCGCCCGGCATGAGACATGCGGGTGGCAAAGCTGTGCCCGTGTTTGGCGTTGTTGTCGACCATGTCAGCTACTCTTTTCCTTTTGGGTTTCGGGCCTGCCGGCCCATTCGGTCCAGGAACCATCATAAATCGCGGCATCACCAAGCCCGGCCTGTTTCAGGCCGAGTGCGAGGATGCAGGCGGTAACACCCGTGCCGCAGCTGGTGACGACGGGCTTGGTGCCATCCACACCGGCTGCAGCGAAACGAGCGCGCAGCGCCGCGGCATCCTTCATGGTGAAGTCGGCATTGAGCAATTCATTGAAGGGCACGCTTTTGGCACCTGGCATATGGCCGGATGGCAAGCCGGGGCGCGGTTCTGGCGCCGTGCCATCAAAGCGGCCTTTGGCGCGCGCATCCAGGATCAGCGCGTTACCGCTCGCGATGATGCGCTTAACATCGCCGATGCCCTTCACCAGATCGGCGTGGAAATCTGGCGTGTAGCTGGTGGGCGCGGCGGGTTTCGCATCGCCGCTTTCGGTCGCGCGCGCTTCTGCCAACCATTTCGGCAAACCGCCATCCAATACCGCCGCATTATGATGCCCAAAAAGCTTCATCAGCCACCAGCCGCGTGCCGAGGATTGCAGACCCTTCTGATCATAGAAAATCACGCGCGTTGTGTTGTTGATGCCCATCTCCCCCATCAACCGCGCGAAGCGCCCAGCGGTTGGGGCCATATGCGGCAGGGTGGTGTCAGGGTCGGCCACCACATCAATATCGAAGAAGCACGCGCCCGGAATATGCGCTTCGCGATATTTGGTCAGGCCGTCAAAGGGTTCATTGGGCAGGTATTTGGTGGCGTCAAACACCATAATGTCGGGCGCACCAAGCGCGCCGGCCAGCCATTCGGTTGAAACCAGATCATGCATGGATCAATCCTCCACCAGCACCAGGGAAACGCGGCGATTCTGTCGCCCCTTGTTTTCGATTTTCGTGACCTCCACACGCCCGATCTCGCCGGTATGGCGCACATGCGTGCCGCCACAGGGTTGCAGATCAATCGGCGCATCGGTGCTGCCTATGCGCACCAGGCGGATGCGCCCGGCACCGCGCGGCGGCTGCACGGAAAGCGTACGCACCAGGCCGGGATTGGCATCAAGCTCGGCTTCTGTGATCCATTCCTGCGTGATGGGATGATTGGCGGCGATCAGCGCATTCAGCCCTTCAGTCAGACTTTCCTTTGTGGGTGGTTCCGGCAGATCGAAATCAAGCCGCGATTTCTCAAGCCCGATCTGCCCGCCCGTGACACCCGCGCCGGGTATCAGGCTGCACAGCAAATGCAGCGTGGTGTGCATGCGCATCAGGCGAAGGCGACGCGGCCAATCAAGCGCGAGCGTGATTGTTGCCCCGACTTTAGGCAAGGCAGCGCCGGATTCCGGCACATGCAGCACGGAATCCTCCGGCCCCTTGGTGGTATTGGCGATACGCGCCTCGCCACCCTGCCAACGCAGCACGCCGGTATCGCCGGGCTGACCGCCGGCCTGGGCGTAGAAATTCGTGCGATCCGTCACAATCGCTTCGGCTGAAGCCGAAAGCACCTTGGCGCTGATTTCCGCAGCATAGGCGTCTTCGCGATAAAGCAAGTCAGTCATGGGGTTCCTGGGCGTTACCTGGGCACATAGGCTAGGCCAGAAAGGGCCAGAACAAAACCTCTGCCGCATGAGATGATTTGGGGTTAGACTTGCTTACGCAGTCGCATGAAACAGAACGATTCCCTACCCCTAGAACCCGTCCGGACCCGGCATGCGCGCCGCCGTGGCGTTATTCTGGTGATTCTGGCGGCGGCAAGCTTTTCCATCTCAGCGGCTTTTGCCAAGACAATCGGCACAGGCATTCCTGTGGCGGAGGTGATTTTCTTCCGCAATTTCTTCGCGTTGATTCCGCTTTTGCCCGTGGTGATTAGTGCTGGGGGGCTTGCTGCACTTCGCATGCGCAACCCAGGCAGCCATGTGCTGCGGACCATCTTCGGCATGCTGGGTATGGTTGGGTCGTTTTATGGCTATGTCCATCTGCCGCTGGTGACAGTGACAGCGCTTGGCTTCACCATGCCGCTATTCCTGACGCTGCTTGCAATTCCTATTCTGGGTGAGACGGTTGGCTGGCGCCGCTGGCTTGCGGTGTTAGTTGGGTTTTGCGGCGTATTGTTGATGGTGCGGCCCGAACAAGGCACCACGGATACGCAATGGCTGGCGCTAGGGCTTTGCCTTTTGGGTGCGCTGGCTTGGGCCTTGGCCATGATCACCATTCGCAAAATGGGCAAGGCTGGCGAAAGCGGCGTTGCCATTGTGTTTTGGTTTGCGTTTTTCTCTTCCGTCTTGGCCGGGATTGCCATGACCCCCGTTTGGGTCTGGCCGAGCCCAACGCAATGGGCGCTACTGGCTGGCATAGGGTTGGTATCCGCTATCGCTCAAATCATGATGACGGATGCCTACCGCAAGGGGGAGGCTTCCTTGCTCGCCCCCTTTGAATATTCGGCGATCATCTGGACCACGGCGCTTGGGGCGCTGATCTGGTCTGAAATGCCGGATGCCTGGGATTTTCTGGGCATCCTGGTGCTGGTGGGGGCGGGGCTTTACATTTGGTATCGCGAAATGAAGCTGGGTGTGAAGCGGTAAATCATCTTTCCCAATGCGCGTGCAGGCTGGCCGCCGCATGTTGCAGCACCAGATCGGATTTCGGAATGAAGCGCCCCATGGTCAGGCAGGCATGGATCTGATCCGCGACATGCAAATGCGAGACATTCACGCCTTCCTCATCCAGCCGCTTGGCATAGGCAATGCCCTCATCCACCAAAGGATCAATGCCCGCTGTCATCAGGAAGGCAGGCGGCAGGCCCTTAAGCGACGGCGCGCGCAAGGGTGAAGCGCGCCAATCAATGCCCTTTTCATGGGGGCCGAGATAATGTGCGATGAACCACTTCATGACATCGCGCGTCAGTACCAGGCCTTCGGTAAAGCGATCATAGGATGGCGGATTGCCAGCCATATCTGTAACAGGATAGAACAATACCTGAAAGTCCGGCATAGGCAATTCACCGTGCAGCGCCATCAGCGCCAGCACGGCGGCCAGATTGGCACCAGCGCTATCGCCCCCAACCGCGATGCGCGCCGCGTCTAAGCCTAGCCGCGTGGCTTCCGCGCAAATGAAGCGATAGGCCGCCGCTGAATCCTCCACCGCCGCCGGATAACGATGTTCAGGCGCTAGCCGGTAATCAATGGCAATAACCGAGGCAGCGGAGAGATTGGCAAGGCGCCGACACACCTGATCGTGGCTGTCCAGATCACCAATCACCCAGCCGCCACCATGCATGTAAACCAGGCAGGGGAGCGCGGCGTCAGGGGCCGTGCCGATGCCGCGATAGCGGCGCAGCCTTATCTCGCCGGCGGGGCCGGGGCAGGTCAGATCCTCCACCAGCGCAACCTCAGGCGGGTCTGGCTGCATCACGCGGCGGGATGCGGCGGAAACCTCCCGCGCTTCGGTGGGGGTCAGCGTATTGAAAGCCGGGCGTTTGGCTTCCTTGATCAGGTTGAGGACATGTTGTGCGCCCGCATCAAGTGTCATGTGACTTCCCCTTATTCCGCCGCCGCTGCCGGGCGTTCTGCACCATCAAAATGAAAGCCGCGATATCCTTCTGCGGCCACTTCATCGCAGAGCAGGCGATAATTTCCAACACCCCCGACATAGGGCATGAATAGCCTTGGTTTGCCTGGCACATTGGCGCCCATGTACCAGGACGCCGCGCGCGGATAGAGCGTACGGTGCGCAACCTTGTTCACTTCCTCAACCCAGGAATCCTCAGCGCTGCGATCAGCTTCGATGGTGACCTGGTCCTTGGCCTGCATCTGCGCAAAGCAATCCATGATCCAATCCACATGCTGTTCGATGGACACAATCATATTACTGAGGAC
>JBPCSO010000054.1:0-9781 GCA_051007055.1 Roseomonas sp. | reverse complement strand
GCGATATCGAAATGCAGCGCAAGGCCATCGGTGATGATGCTCGGTTGCGGCGGCGGTGGTTCTGGCGGCAATTCGCCTTGCCAGCGCACATCACATTCCAGGAGCAGCACGGCGGCGGTGGGCTGCGGGCCAAGCGTCAGGCCGGGCCGTATTGCCAGCGCTGCATTGGACATGCTGTTGCCAAGAAAGGCCGGCGCATCCATGGCGGCTGCATCGGAGGCGATCATGCGATCAGGCTGGCGGGTTCAATGCCAAGCGCTTTGATGAGCGGCGCCACCTCGGGCGCGAGCAGATTCAGCTTTTGTGCTGCAAGCCAGCGTTCCCGCAGCAGCAATTCCGCATCGGTAAGGTCGGTCGCGGGCGCTTCAAGCTTGAGCAGCGCCATGGCGTCGCGCAGTTTGCCGGCAGCGCCCAAAGATTCCACCAGACGGAGCTTGGTGATTTCGCCAGGTGGTGGCACCGAAACCTCGGGTAGCGGTGGCGGCAGGGAGACTTCCGGTTCAGGGGGCGGCGGCGCGGGGATGATTTCAACTGCCTCCATGCCGCCCGCCGCGACGATAGCCTCGACTAGCGGATGTTCCACCGGGCGGGGTTCACCAATGCTGAGCCGATGCGCCGCAAGCGCAGCAACATAAGCAGCCGCACGCTCAGCGAGATCGGGACCAAAGGCTTCGATCGCCTCGGCGGGCACGCGAAGCTTTGGCGCCGACAAGGTATCGGCAGCTTCCTCAGGCGGCATCGCTGCGGCCTGGATGGTGTCCTGGGCGATGATTTCCATATCTGGCTTCCTTGGCTGGTTTGAGAGGGGGGCGCGGCACCGCAGCTTGCCGGTATGTTATGCTTGACATAACGCCCGTTATGCGATACGAAACGCCCTGTGATCGAGAGCTTCGGATGCAAGCGCACAGCGCTGGTGTTTCTGGGACAGGTGCCGAAGGGTTTTCCTTCGGATATTCTGTCCGTCGCGCGGCGCAAATTGCGCATGTTGGATGCTGCGATACGCCTGGATGATCTACGCATACCGCCGAATAATCGGCTTGAAGTGCTGAAGGGTGATCGCGCCGGGCAGCATAGCATTCGGATCAATGATCAATGGCGACTTTGCTTTGTCTGGCGCGATGGCGCTGCGCATGATGTTGAGATGGTGGATTACCATTGAGGAGAAGTCAGATGCCCCGTAAGCCTGTGACGATCAGCCGTGCGGATATTGCAAGCGGCAAGGCCAAGCTGGCGGCGCATGGCAAGGGCCAGGCCCTGCCGCTGGTCCCGCCTGGTGAGGTGCTGGAACAGGAATTCATGCTGCCCATGATGCTCTCTGCCCGGGCGCTGGCGCGCGATATTGGTGTGCCGCCCAATCGGATTACAGAAATCATCCGCGGTGAACGCGCGATGACGGCGGATACGGCGCTGCGGCTTTCGCGCCGCTTTGGTGTTTCGGCTGAGTTCTGGATGAACCTACAAACCGCGCATGATTTGGAAAAAGCGCGTCGCGATTGGCCTGCCGAGGCGGCTTAGGGGCTTTCTGCTTCCCTCTCACGCCCCCGCAAACAGCGCGACCGTGCAAATCAGCGCCGGCGGCATATTGGCTGCGGCGCCGCCGGTGAAATCGCTCACGGTGATGGGAGGTGTCGCATTGCCAATGGTGATGCCAGTGGTGGCGGCCTGGGTATTCTCGCCGCGAAAGATAAATGGGCTCAGTAGGTCAACGCCACCATTCACCCCGCCGCCATAGCCGCTGTCGCCACCCGTGCGCACCGCATGCGCGTGTCCAGGATCGCTCAGGCTGTGGTTATGCGCCGCCTGCGTCGCGGCATGGCCATGCGTGCCGATGCGCTGATCACCCCCTGCCGCACCCAGCACGGTACCATCCATGCCGGCGATGCCAGTCGTGATACGGCTTGCTGCAACACCGCCAAGATTATCGAGAGCAAATAGGCTGCGGCCACGGGCATCCGGTGTGCCAAAGCTGGTGCTGCCATCGCCTGCACCATAGGTAGTACCGATCACAGCAAACAGCGCAGCATAAGAACTACGCGACAGGTTCTGCCCATTGGGCCAGACACAAAGCGGCGGCAGGCTCGCGCCGGCCACTTGTACATATTCGCCAATCAACCGGCCATAGCCATGGATCATCGCTGTCCAAGCCCCGGCATTGCGCTTTACCTCGGCCGTCATGCCTGCGGGCAAGATGATGGTCGCCTGACCATTGATCGTCTCACTGGCATTAGGGTCAATCGTCAGCGCGCCTGCTCCGGCGTTGCGGATCAACCAGCCCGCACCAAGGGGCACGGCTGCCACCGCCGGCAGATTGAGCGTTGCCGCAGCAGCGCCCGAGAACACCACCGTATTGCCAAGATCGGCCAAGCTCAGATTCGCGGTGCCGCTGATGGCGATAACTTCGCTTGCGGCCGGGTCCACCACGCTGAACACATCCTTGGTGCCAGCGGGTAGTGCCACCAAGCCGCCAGAATTGGACGAGGCCAGAATGGTCGCGCGCGTCAGTGACCCTGGTGATCCACCATCAAAATCGCCGAGCCCGATCTCGAACCCGGTCTGCCAGGAAATGCAGTATTGAATGCGCCGCGTCGCAGCACCGAAGGCTGCCTGGAAACTGCGCGCATTGCTTGCGGCACCATTCAGCACCAGCGTGCCGGTGCCGGCGGTGTCGGTGCTTTGCTTGGCGCGATAGGCGATGATTGGCATGTCTTACCCCGTCATGTGCTGGCGCGGGCCAGGATGGCTTCGTTTTGCGCGGTCAGTCGGCGCAGTTCGGCAAGCAGGCTGCGCAGCACTTCTGTCTGTGTCTGGCCGGTGCTCAGCACCGCCAATTCCAACCGATCCGCCCCCGCGACTTGTGCTTCAAGCAAGGCGCCGAGATTGGCCGGATCGCTACCGGGGGCAGCGGTACTGAGCGTGCGCGCGACATCGGCGACGAGTTCCGCAAAACTGGTTGAGACGCCCAGAAAATCCTTGGCAATCGGTAGCGCGATTTGTGCGACGCGGGAGAATTCTGCGAGTTCTTCGGGTGTTGCGCCATCCAGCAAGGGGGCCTGCGCCGCAGCAAGGGATGACAATGCAGCGCCATAGCGTGCCTCCAACGGCAATCCGCCCAGATCGCCCATGGTCAGGTTTTCCAGCAGGCCGCGTGAAATGCCCTGCAGCTGCGCGTCGAATTGCCGGATCACCGCCAGGCGCTCATCAGCGATGGTCTGTTCCAGTGCCACCACGCGACGGATGTATTCCTCGCCGGTTTCGTCCAGCCCCAACTGGAATAGCTGTTCGCGAAAGGCACGCATTTCAGTTTCGGCCCGCAGGTCGAATTGGCCCAGCGCCACGCCCCGGCCATCGCCATTCAAGGCCATGCGGCGAATGCCAAGGCTGCGGTCAATGATATCCAGATCCCGCGCGCGGTCGGCTTCCAGCTTGGCAATGCGCTCGGCGCGCTGCGTGTTCAGATCGGCCTCGGACAGGCCGAGGTCATTCGCCTTGGTAATGGCGTCGTCGTAGGTTTTGGTCAGCGCTTCCATGGCGGATTTGAAGGCGCTGGTTTTTTCCACTGCGCGGCCGAGGGGCTCAAATACCTGGGTCACGAAATCCGCGGCCGAAAGCGCTTCCTCCAAATCACCGCCGCGCCCGGCCAGCGTACCAAAGGCGGTCATTTGATTGGCATTGTCGCTGCGCAATTGCCCGACCAGGGCAGTCATGGACAATTCGCGCGGCGAGCCTGAGGCCGGGCCAAAGCCCACGGCATGCTGACCCGGTGCGGCAAAGCTCAGATTGCGCGCGGCGATTTGCCGATTGATGGCATCAAGCTGCTGCTGCACCTCGGCCACCGCGCCGGCCTGATCCCAGCGCTTGCCGCGCGCGCCGGTGATGGTGAGCAGCCCGGCATCATCCACGCCCAGAAACACATCGCCGCCCGAACGCGCTGCCATGCCTTTGCGTGTCGGCCCAAACAAGCCGCCAGCCGTGCCGCCGATGGCGCCGCCGATCATCATGCCGACCGGCCCGCCCACCAGAAAGCCGAGCCCCATGCCTAGCCCGGTGCCGATCAACGTCCCAGGCATGGGATCCGCCGTACCGCGCAGACTGCCCGAGATGGTCCCGCCCGCCATGCCAAGGCCAAACCCCATCGCGCCGGCGCCCAGCAGATTGCCGAGCGTCACAGGCGCTGCAGCACCGCCACCACCAGCAAAGAAGCCTGCCTCGCCCGGCAATGCGGTACCGGCAAAGAAGTTGCTCTGCGTCGCGCCAAAGGAGGTCGGCGTATAGATCGGGGTCGAGAGAAACCCACCCGCACCAGTCAGACCAAGAGCCTCACCAAGGCCACCTGTACCGCCGAACAGGTTGGAGGCACCCATGTTCAAAAACGGCAGAGGGGAAAAACTGAACATGCCGGCGCTGGCGGTAGTTGTCCCACCCGCAGGCGCAGCCCCACCAAAGGCGCCCATCAGGCTCGGCCGCGACGCACCGAACACCGCATTCACCAGCGGATTGACGATGGCGAGTTTCGCCATGTCGGTGACTACACTCGCGACCACCTGCCGGGCGATGGAACCGAAATCAATCGCTGCCTTTCCGCCCATGGCAAAGGCATTCACCAGCCCATTGCCAATGCGGTCCAGCGCTGTCTCACCAATGCTCGCCAAAGCCTCGCGCGAGCGTTCGGCAAAGCGGGCTGCTTCCTGCTCGGCCTTCGCTGCTGCTTCGCGTGCGGCGCGGGCGGCAGGGTCAAGCTGGGTCAGGGTGCGATTATATTGTTCCTGCGTAATGCGCGCGGCGGCCAGTGCCGCATCCAAAGCCTTGACCTGTTCGGCGTATTTCTCCTGCTCGGTCGCGGCACCTTCCACAAGTGACGTGCCGCGTTCCACCAGGCGCTGATGCGCGCGCTCGGCCTCGGTCAGGCGTTCTGTCGTGGCGCGGGTGGTGTCGGTACGCTCCGCAAGCCGTGCCAGCGCCTCGTCACGGTCCTTATCGGCGGCGGTGCGCAGCCGGGTGGCTTCGTCAGCCTCGATCGCGCCGCGCGCGGCCAGGGCGTCAATCTGCTGCACGCGCTCGGCATGTTCGGCGCGAATGCCGCGTTCCTTGTCGAGCGCCTTATACAATTCCTCAAGCCGCTGCTGATCGGCACGGCGCCCGGCAATGATGGCGCGCTGGCTGGCGGTGTAGGATTCCGCCTCACCAGCTTCCTGTGCCTCACGCTCCAATTGACTGCGGCGGGTGATGAAGGTTTGGAGCTCGCGCAGCGCTGCCTCACGCTCGGCGCGCAGGTTTTCCAGATTGCGCCGCATGATGCCGCGCGTGCCGCCGGGCATGGCGGTCTCGGCAAGGGCGGCCTCGGCATTGGCAATTTGCTGGTCCAGCACCGCCAGCCGATCCCGGCTGCGGTCATAGCCGGCACTCGCCTGTTCCATCGGCGTGCCAAGCCCGACCGCCACGCGCCCCTGATTGACCGCCGCTGCCGCCGCCTGGGCCGCGCGTGCAATGCCCTGAGACAGCCCCAGCGCGCGATCCAGATCGCCGGCAAAGCGCGACATGGCCTCACCGAGGATGGAGAAAGCCCTTCCCATGGTGGGCGGCATTTTCTCGAACTCGGCATTGAGCGATTGCCCGGCGCGGATCAGCGCGGGCATCACCACATCGGCGGTAAGCTTGCCGGCCTCGCCCATCTTGCGGAGTTCGCCAACGCTGGCGCCCAATTCGCGCGCGAGCGCCTCCGCCAGGGTTGGCATATTCTCCAGCACCGAGCGCAGCTCATCGCCCTGCAGGCGGCCCGAGGCCAAAGCCTGGCCAAGCTGCATGACAGTGGCGGATGTTTCCGCCGTGCTGGCGCCGGCGATGATGCCGGCCTGTTGCACCGTGCGCACCAGGGCCAGCACCTGATCATTCGTGGCGCCGATCTCCCGCGCCGCGATGGCAAAGCGGGCAAAGGCATTGGCGCTTTCGCTAATCGCAACCCCGGTTTGCTGCGATAGGGCATAGAGGTTTTGGTAGACCTTCTCGGCCGCACCGAAGGACCCGGTTGCTGCTTGCAGGCGTGCCAGTGATTCCGTCGCCTGATCACCGGCGCGCGCCACGGCGCTGCCCGCCGCAGCTGCGCCAACCGCCACCGCTGCCATCGCAGCCGCCGCACCACCGGCACGGCCTGCGACACTGACAAAGGCGCTGCCCGCACTGCCAAGGCTATTGCCCAAAGCGCCAAAGCTGCGCACCGCCGCGTCCGACGCAGAGGCCAGGCCGCGCATCGCTGGCTGCGCCTTGGCGCTGGCGCTATCAATCTGCTCGAGCGCCTTCTTGCCATCAGCGCCGAGTTTTTCCAGCGACCGGCGCACGGTTTCGGCATTCTCTGCTGAGAGCCGAATGGCGATGGTGCGTGCTGCGCCGCTCATGCGTCGCGGCCCAATTCAGCGACAATGGCGCGCGCCAGGATATTGCCCGCACGGCGGCGCACGCCCGCGACATCAAGCCGTTTGTCGAGCCTGACCTGACGCATGAGAAAGAACATCGGGACAAACCCCTGGGCAAGCGTGACGCGCGCGAGGCGCTGCTGGCCGCGCCGGTTGCCGGTGAGCACTTCGACATTCGCGCCCACGAACAGCCGTAGGCGCCGCCGCTTGCCGAGGCCGCTTGCGCCACGCACGCGCAAGCACCAAAGCCGCACGGCCGGATTGGATTTGGCGCGGATGATGAATGCCTCGCCACGCGCGGATTTCATCTCAGCCGGTGTAACGCGCAGCCCACCGCGCGATGAGGCACCGCGCTTGCCACGCGTGGCGTTGTAGCCGGTAGGGAAAGCAAGATAGCGCCCACCCTTGGCAGTAATGGGCAGGCCCTTGTCGAAGGCCTCAACCAGCTTTGGCGCATTGGAATACACCAACGCTGCCGGGCGAAAGCTGCGCGGTGCGGCGCCGGGCGGCGGGTAGAGCTTCAGGCGCCAGCTATTGGCCAGCGCGCGGCCCTTGTCAGAAAAACCCGCGCCGCGCGCCTGGGCGCGGAGTTCGGCTTGTACTTCTCGCCCGGCGCGCTCCACGCCACGGCGCATGGCGCGCGCGACGTCGCGGATCTCGGCCTCCATGGCAGCACGGAGGTCGCCGCGGATTGTGGCGAGGAGGAGGGGCATGGGATGCGTCCAATGCGCATGACTACACACAAGATTCTTGACGATCGGGGCTGATGTGTATAAATACGCACATGAATAGTCGCGATGTCATCCGGGCCCTTGAAGCCGATGGCTGGGCTCAGGTGGCGCAGAGGGGCAGCCATATGCAGTTCAAACACGCGTCGAAGCCGGGACGGGTGACGGTGCCCCATCCTAAGCGAGACCTGCCGGCTGGAACCTTGCGCAGCATCGAACGACAAGCCGGCCTACGCCTGAGGTAAAGACCATGTCCGAATATATTGCTTTGATCCACAAGGAACCTGGCAGCGATTACGGCGTTTCCTTCCCGGATTTTCCGGGATGTGTCACAGCCGGTGTCACGCTTGACGAAGCACGACGTGAAGCTGTGGAAGCGCTCGCTCTGCATGTTGATGGCATGATTGAGGATGGTGAAGCCATCCCGGAACCTGCTTCGCTTGAAGCGGTGATGGCAGAGCGCGAGAACCGCGATGCGGTAGCTTTTCTGGTCCCCTTACCAGCAAGGCAGTCGCGCGCAGTACGGGTGAATATTACGCTGCCCGAGGATGTGCTTGCGGAGGTGGATCGTGCCGCTGGGCTTCAAGGTTTGAGCCGAAGCGCCTTTTTAGCGCGTGCTGCGCGCCGCGCCATGGATAACGCCGCCTGATCTATCGCTGCCGAGTGAGACAATTATCGCGCGCCATGAGGCAAAAAATCTGGCGCCAAACTGGATGGAAAGATAAGACGGGCGCGCCTTATGCGCGCTACGAAGGATAACAGATCCTGATGTCCCGAAAGCCCTCACACAAAAATGCAGCCAAGCCTGCAAAGGAACCCTCTTTCGGCGAAGCTTTAATCGAAGGCCTGACCGAGGCGGTTGCCTGGAAGCGCCGTGAATTGGCGCTTGAGAACGCGATTGATGGAAGGGCCATCAAGGCTCAGCTGCAGCGAGAGAAATTACTTGGCGTGCAAGCCGCCCGCGCTGATTATCTTTCCGGTGCGTTGGTAGACCGTCTGCTCGCTGGTGAAAACGCGATCCGGATCTGGCGTGAACATCGCGGCATGACGTTGACCGCACTCGCGAAGAAGGTCGGTATTTCCAGGAGTTATTTGTCCAGGATTGAGAATGGCCATAAGCCTGGCGGTGCCGATATACGCCGCGCCCTTGGTAAAGCCTTGCGTGTACCGTTGAAAAGTTTTTCTTAATCGCCTCCCGACTTTCGCCTCTCCCCCTCCATCACCGCCTCCGCGCCCGCGAGCACTGCAAACCCATCCACCACCCACGCCGCTTGGTCATTCACACCCCCCGCATCCGGCCAATGCGCAATGCCACCCATGCCGCTGCGACACGCGGCCCACAGCCGCACAAAGCCATGCCAGGGCTCGGCAATCACCAAGCGCGGATTCTCTGTCCAAGCTTCGCCGCCCACCAGCCAATCACCACCCTCGGCGGGTCTTAGTCCGCCGTCATAGGCGCTGGGCTCGCGGGCGATGGCGAGGGCGCCTCTAAGTTTTTTTCCGCATCCCGGCTTGGCTGCATCAGCGCACTCGCGCGCCAGCCGATCGGCTCAATATCCTCCTGCGGCAAGACATCCATCAATGCCTCGGAGACCAGGCCGCGATCGCGCTTGAAGGGCGGCAGGTTAGCACCCTCCCAGCCGCGCAAAGCATGGCGCGCCGCCACCCACGGCAGCATACCGATGTAGCGCTGCCGCGCCGCCAGCAGGCCGGCATAGCTTGGAATGGCCGCACAAGCGGCCTCGATCATCGCAAGCGGCGCCTGCGCTTCGGGATCATCCGGCTCGGCCTCGGCGCGCGCAATGGCGGCCGCGAGTTCCTCAGCATTGCCGGGCGCGATTTCGGTGATGGCAAGGCGCAACGCTTCCAGCATCTGCGCCTGCGGCGGATAGATGCCACCGTCGCGCGCAAGATCAGCGCGAAAGGCCTGACGCTCACGGAAGGTCAGCGGCGCGATCAGGTAGCGTCGCTCAGGCGCATGGGGTGGCGAGAACCATTCCGCATCGCGGCGGGAAAAGACAACCTTCATGGGGGTGCTCCATTGCTGGAATGTTTGTTGGGAACCCGCTTTCACTTGACGAAAGGGGGGCTGTAACCTATAAGTTACGCATGAGAGAAGTTCGTCAGACCGACGTATTCGCAAGCTGGATGGAATCTCTCTCCGATCGGCGCGCGATTGAACGCATCGCTCAGCGGATTGTGCGCCTGCAATCAGGGCTTCTGGGCGACGTTAAACCGGTGGGCGATGGCGTTTCGGAATTGCGCGTCGACCATGGTCCTGGCTATCGGGTCTATTTCGTCCAGCGTGGCCAAGTGTTGATCATTTTGTTGTGCGGTGGCGACAAGGGCAGTCAGCGCCGCGATATCCAGCGCGCCAAGGCGATTGCCGCTGAATTGGAGGATTGAGACATGGCGATAAAGACAGAGCCCTTTGATCCGGCGCGTCATCTCACCTCGCCGGAGGCACAGGCGGAATTACTCTCGGATGCGATGCAAACCGGCGATGCCGGCTATATCGCAAATGCGCTTGGCGTCATTGCTCGCGCGCGCGGTATGACAGAAGTTGCCCGCGGCGCTGGCATTACACGCGAAGCGCTCTATCGCGCGCTGAGTGAGGATGGTGACCCGCGGCTCACGACCTTGCTT
>JBPCSO010000053.1:0-52613 GCA_051007055.1 Roseomonas sp. | reverse complement strand
CCATATCGGCGCTGGTCACGGCAGAATTGCGGCAGGTTTGGGCTTAGGCTTGGGCCTGCCCAGCCAGGGCCGCCCGCCCCTCCCGCGCTGCGCGAATCAGCGCCATACGCACGGCATCCGCATCGCCCACCGGGGCGGGGAAGGCAAGACGGCGGGATGCCTCGCCATCCGAAATATCGCAGCCATCGGGGTCCACCGTCACAAGCCGCCAAGGGCCGGGGGAGCCGCCCAATAGCCCGGTCGCAATCGCGGCCACGGCATCGGCGTGGTCTTCATTCACATGGGCGATGATCTCGGCCTCCGCCGCTGCCACAGCCGCGACTGCGGCTTCCTCGGGCAATAGCGCGCTGGCCTTGATCCGCACTGCCCGGGCAAAGCCCCCCACCAAAAGCGCGCCGCCGATCGTCACGCGCCAAAGCGCGAAATCCCAGAAATCCGCGTAAAGCGCCGCATAGGGATGCACGGCAAGCCAGCGCGCCTTGAGTGCCGCCACCTGATCCGCCGGCACAAGCTCCGCCACCCCGGTCACGGTCACGCGCGGCGCTGTTTGCGGATTGGGGCCGGTCGGCGCACCCGTTATCAGCAGGGCGCAGCGCGGATCTGCCTGCAAGTGGCGCGTATGTTCAGACAAAGACGATAGCAGCATCAGCGGCGAGAGATCCGGCGCGCTGGCCGGCGTGACCAAGCTCGCGAAGGGCTGGCCGGCCTGGCCGGTCGCAAGGCTCGCCGCCCGCCCCGCGCGGATCAGCCGCCGCGCTTCCATTATGGCATCATACTGTTCCATCGCCCTTCTCCGGCCCGCCTACTGCCACAATTGGCTCGCATTATATTCACTGTCGCGGCAAAAGAATGTCTCCGCCGCGTCAGAGGTGCACAGCAATGCCGCAAACCATCGCCCTTGTGGATGATGACCGCAATATCCTCACTTCCGTTTCCATGACCCTGGAACAGGAAGGCTACCAGGTGCGCACCTATACGGATGGCGAAAGCGCGCTTCAGGGCCTGATGGCCAGGCCAGCCGATCTGGCGGTGCTGGATATCAAAATGCCGCGCATGGATGGCATGGAATTGCTCCAACGGCTCCGTCAGCGCAGCAACATGCCGGTGGTCTTCCTCACCTCCAAGGATGAGGAAGTAGATGAGCTGATGGGGCTTCGCCTTGGGGCGGATGATTACATCACCAAGCCCTTTTCGCAGAGGCTATTGCTGGAACGCATCCGCGCCCTGCTGCGCCGAAATGAGGGCGCGCGCGCGGAAGGTTCAGGCGCCCCACCCGGTGGCGTGTTGGCGCGCGGTGATCTGATGCTGGATGAGACGAAGCATACTTGCCTGTGGAAGGGCAAGCAGGTGCAATTGACCGTGACGGAATTCCTGCTGGTAAAGGCGCTCGCGCTACGCCCGGGGATGGTGAAGAACCGCGACCAGCTGATTGATGCCGCTTATGGCGAGAATATCTATGTGGATGACCGCACGATCGACAGCCATGTGAAGCGCATCCGCCGGAAGTTCCGCCAAACGGATGAGGATTTCGACCAGATCGAAACCCTCTACGGCATTGGGTATCGTTATAAGGAGAATTGAGGGCTCTCACCCTCAAAAAACGCCTTCAATGCAAACGCGCTGAAGGCAGATGCGGGCTGTCCAGGCTGAAATCCGGGATGGCGACATCAAACGCCTCACCCGTTTCGCGCACCACCATGTGATAGGCGCCGCGCATGAAGCCCGATGGTGTGCCTAAAGGCGTGCCGGAGGTATATTCAAACCGCCCACCCGGTTCCAGGATCGGCTGTTCGCCCACCACGCCGGCACCTTGCACCTGTTGCGTGCGCCCGGTGCCATCGGTGATTTGCCAGGTGCGGCGGATCAGCTGCACCGTCTCCCGCCCCAAATTGGCGATTTCCACCTGATAGGCCCAAACGAATTGAGCACTCTCAGGCATGGACTGATCAGCCAGATAAAAGGCGCGCACGGCAACCCTTATCCCCCGCGTCGTCGCGATGAATGAATCACCTTTGTTCATTTTAGCCTTCCTCGGTGCCAATTCAGCACAGCAACCGGGTATTTTGTAAAGTTTTTTATGAGCTTGCCCTCATGAAGCCGCAGCATCCAATGCTTCGGCCAGATCGTCAATCAGATCGGCCACATCCTCAAGCCCCACGGAAAGCCGCACCGTGCCATCGGTAATGCCAAGCTTGGCGCGTTCTTCCGCACCAACGCGCATATGCGTGGTCGTGGCCGGGTGAGTCGCCATGGATTTCGCATCGCCCAAATTATTGGCGATATCAATCAGCTTCAGCGCATCCATGAAGCGGAAGCAGGCTTCCTTGCCGCCCTTGATGTCAAAGCTCACCAGCGTGCCGCCGGCTGACATTTGCGCCATGGCAAGCTTCTGCTGCGGGTGATCGGCGCGGAAGGGATAGAGCACGCGCGCAACCTCAGCCCGTTCCGCCAGCATATCGGCAATGGCGGAAGCGCTGCGGCACATGGCGGGTACGCGCAGATGAAGGGTTTCCAACCCCTTCAGGATAACCCAGGCATTGAAGGCGCTAATGGAAGGGCCGGTATTGCGGATGAAAGGTTGCAGCACCTCATCCACCCATTTCTTTGATCCCATCACGCAGCCGCCCAAGACGCGACCCTGGCCATCAAAATGCTTGGTCGCGGAATAGACCACGATATCCGCACCAAAGCTCATCGGCTTTTGCAGCAAGGGGGTGGCGAAGACATTATCCACCACCACCAAAGCGCCGGCCTGATGCGCCATGTCGCATACGGCGCGGAGGTCCACGATTTCCAGCATGGGGTTGGACGGCGTTTCCAACAGCACCATGGTCGCAGGGCGCGATAATGCGGCGCCCCATTGCGCCAGATCACTGCCATCCACGAATTCCGTCGCAATGCCATAACGCGGCAGCAGGGTGGAAACGATCCAATGGCAGGAACCAAACAGCGCGCGGGATGCCACTACACGGTCGCCCGCTTTCAGATGGGACAACATCGCCGAATGCACCGCCGCCATCCCCGTGGCCGTCGCGCGGCAGGCTTCGGCCCCTTCCAGGGCCGCGAGCCGCGCTTCCAGCATGCTGACCGTTGGGTTGCCGAAGCGCGAATATTGGTAATGCACTTCCGTGCCCGCAAAAGTCGCCTCCGCCTGGGCTGCGCTGTCATAGACAAAGCCCGAGGTCAGATACATCGCTTCCGCCAGCTCATCGAAGTTGGAGCGCATAAGCCCACCGCGAACAAGCTGCGTCGCGGGGCGAAGGGGGCGAGTGGGGCGGGGCTTTTTCGACACGGCTGGAACCTCTCACACAATGATGGCGTCCAGCCCCTAACGGGAACGGGGCATGATAACCCCGCGGCCCTTTAGCGCGTTTGTTTTCGGGGGTGTCGCCACCCACGCCCTTTCGGAACCTCGCCGCAAGAAGACCGGACAAATCGCGAGGATCAGTTTTTCAACTAATGATTGTCTCTTAGGGCGAGAGCCGCAGCCCGGTCAAGATTCATGCATGACTTGCGTCGCAGCCCTGCCCATGGGTTCATCCGATCCGGAGGAAATCATCATGGCCAATACCCGCGTCACCCTGATTGTCGGCGCCAGCGGCGCTGCCGCCAGTCGCGTGCTGGAAGCAACGCAGCGCGACCCCGGCTTCACGCCGATTGGCCTGACGCGGCGCGACCCTGGCAATGGCGTTCCTTGGATCACCGCTGATCTTTGGGATGGGCCAGGGCTTGCCCGCGCCATCGCCGCGCGGCCTGACATTACCCATATCGTCTATGCCTCCCGCGCACCGCATGGCGAAACCGGCGTTGAAGATGTGGCCGGCAATGAGACGATGCTGCGCAATCTGCTGGATGCCGCCGAAGCATCCCTGCCCCGCTTTCAACATCTGCACATGATCCATGGCGGCAAATGGTATGGGCTGCATATCGGCCCCTTCCGTACCCCGGCGCGCGAAGATGACCCGCGCCATCTGCCGCCCAATTTCTATTATGATCAGCAGGATATGGTCGCCGAACGGCAGCGCGGTAAAGCCTGGTCCTGGTCCGCGAGCCGGCCCAATTTCGTGCTGGATGTCGCCCCGGGTCGCGCGCGCAACATGGTCTCAACCCTTGGCGCCTATGCCGCCATTTGCCGCGAACTCAACGTGCCATTTGACTTTCCAGGCAAGCCCGGCGCCTTCACCGCTTTGCATGAGGTCTCGGACGCCACATTGCTGGCCGAGGCCATTCTTTGGATGCTGGGCGAACCACGTGCGGCGAACCGTGCCTTTAATGTCACGAATGGCGATGCTTTTCGCTGGTGTGACATGTGGCCCCATATCGCGGGGCTATTCGGGGTAGCGCCGGGTGGGGTGCGGTCCCTGTCAGTAGCGCGCTGGATGGCGGATAAGGCCCCGGTCTGGGACAAAATTCGCGCCCGCCACGGGCTGATCCTGCCGATTGAACAAGTAGCTAGTTGGGAATTTGCCGATTTTGCCCTGAACATGGATTACGATGTGCTGGCTTCCATGACCGCGGCGCGGCAGGCGGGCTTCACCGGCTTCAAGGATAGCTGGGCCATGTTCGCTGAGCAGATCGAAGGCTATCGCGCTGCCCGGGTACTGCCGCCGCGCTGAAAATATTGGGTGCACGGCCCCCCCCCTGCCTTGACCCTGCCACACCCCCCTGCAATACGCGCTCGGCCCAGGGCGATCCGGGGCAGAGCATCGTCGGGCTAAACTGGCGAATCCCGCGACAAGAGGCCGAACCACGCCATGCGCGATACGGGCGAATATCTTTTCACTTCGGAATCCGTCTCCGAAGGCCATCCCGATAAGGTGGCGGACCGCATTTCCGATACGGTGCTGGACGCGTTCCTGACCGCCGATCCCTATGCCCGCGTCGCTTGCGAAACGCTGGTCACCACCAATCGCGTGGTGCTGGCGGGCGAAGTGCGTGGCCCTGCGGAAATCACCCCGGAATATCTGATCCATCTGGCGCGGCTTGCCATTCGCGATATCGGCTATGAACAGGAAGGCTTTCATTGGCAGCATGCCGATGTCGCCTGCCATTTGCATGCCCAATCGGCGCATATCGCCCAGGGCGTGGACGCCGCCGGCAATAAGGATGAAGGCGCGGGCGACCAGGGCATCATGTTCGGTTACGCTTGCCGCGAAACGCCGGAACTCATGCCAGCGCCGCTTTATTATGCGCATGAAATCCTGCGCCGTGTCAGCGATTTGCGCCGCGCCAAGGACAAGGCGGTGGCTGGGCTGCTGCCGGATGCCAAAAGCCAGGTGACCTTGCGTTATGTGGACGGCAAGCCGGTGGGTGCCACTTCCATCGTTGTGTCCACGCAGCATGAAGAAGCGCTGGAACAAGCCGAGATTAAGCGTATCCTGCGCCCGATTGTGGAAGCGGTGCTGCCCAAGGGCTGGATGTGCCCGGATAGCGAATTCTACGTGAATCCCACGGGCAAATTCGTGATCGGTGGCCCCGATGGCGATTGCGGCCTGACCGGGCGCAAAATCATCGTGGATACCTATGGCGGTGCGGCACCCCATGGTGGTGGCGCATTCTCCGGCAAGGATCCGACCAAGGTGGACCGTTCCGCTGCCTATGCCGCGCGCTATGTGGCGAAGAATGTGGTGGCGTCCGGCTTGGCCGATAAGTGCACCATCCAGGTCAGCTACGCGATTGGTGTTTCCAAGCCGCTATCGGTTTATTTCGACCTGCATGGCACAGGCAAGGACGTGGATGAGGCGAAGCTCGCCAAGGTGATTGACGGCATGGTCAATCTCTCCCCGCGCGGTATTCGTGAACATCTGAAGCTGAACCGCCCGATCTATGTGCCGACCAGCGCCTACGGCCATTTCGGCCGCGTGCCGGATGTGGCGAAGGGCACCTTCACTTGGGAAATGACCGATCTGGCGGATGAGCTGAAGCGCGCTTTCGGGCGTTGAATCTGCTGTAAGGTTGCGTTCAGGGCGGCGGGTGAGAACCTGTCGCCCTTTGCTTTTCGGGACCAAGCATGACCGCTGACAGACCCCCGCTGGCTGATGGTGTGCCGGACCGGCTTTATGGCCGGCGCCGCGGCCATCCCTTGCGCCCGCGCCAGCAGCGTTTGCTGGATGAAACCCTGCCGCGCCTTCGGCTAACCCAAGCACAAGCGGCTGATCCGCGGGCGGCCTTCGGCATGGGCGATGCGCCGCTGTGGCTGGAAGTGGGCTTTGGCGGCGGTGAACACACGCTTGATCAAATCGCGGCGCATCCTGAGGTTGCCTATGTCGCCTCGGAAGTGTTTGAGAACGGGCTTTGCGCTTTGCTCACGCGGCTTGTGCCGGAAGGGGCGGAAGCAACTGGTGCCTTGCCTCGCAATTTGCGCCTTTGGCCGCAAGATGCGCGGCATTTGCTGCGCGCTTTGCCGGATGCCGCCTTCGACCGCTTGTTCCTGATGTTCCCCGACCCCTGGCCCAAGGCGCGGCATGCCAAAAGGCGCTTTGTGCATCCGGAATTGCTGCCCATGGTGGCGCGCGCCGTGAAGCCGGGCGGGGTTTGGCGCATCGCATCCGATGATCCAACCTATCAGGCCTGGGTGCGCGAATGCATGGGCGCACAGTCTTTCTTCACCCTGGGCAGCCTTGCTGACGCGCGCCCCGCCGGCTGGCCACCGACCCGCTATGAAGCCAAGGCGCTGCGCGAAGGGCGTCATCCGCTTTATTGGGAATGGATCAGGCGCTGAGTTTATTTAAGCGACTGATTCACGGCTTCGGCGCTGCCGCCTGCGCCGATCAAGCGCTGATTATCTCCCGCGCCACATCAGCCGCAATATCGGCAAGCCGCGCCGATGGTGATGGAGCGCCATCGCCCCATGCCCCACCGCCAACCCAACCAAGCCCCAGGCTGCACTCTGATGCAAAGGCCGCAGCACGTCATACAAAGCCTGATCCGGCGGGAAGGGATGCGCAATGGGCAGGATCAGAAAGAACACGGTCTCCACCGCCACAGGCGCTGCCGCCGCGCTTAAGAAACCCAGCACTGGCACGACGATCAGCAGCGCATAAAGCGCGCCTTGGCCAAGCCGCGCCGCGCTTCGCTGCCACGCCGGCAGCGGCAGAGGCGCCGGGCGGCCACGCCGCCCCAATAGCCAAAGTCGCCAGGCCCAAAGCGGTACCAGCAGAAGACCCAGGCTTTTGTGCAACTGATAGGTCAGAATTTTCGCGAAAAGCGCTGAGAGCGGCAGCGCCACCATCACCAGCGCCAGCAGGAAATTGACAAAAACAAGGACGGCCATGGCCCAATGCAGGCGCCGTTGCGCCGCCGACCACGCAAAGGCCGCGCCGATCTGCATTGGCCTATCCAATCACCAGGCTGACCGATACCGCCAATTGCACGCGATCCCCCGTGGCCGCCATATCAGCCACCATACCAAATGCGGTGCGGCTGATCTCGCCACGGGCGGAGCAATCGGCAATCTCCGCCCCCGTCGCGGCATCGCGCCGGCGGCGGGTCAACCCTGCCTGAAGCTTCAATGGCTGCGTCACGCCGCGCATTTCCAAAGGCCCGGCCAGTTCAAATGCCTCCATTCGGCCATCCGGCAGGGCGCGACCCGAAAACCGCGCCAGCGGCCAACGTTCAGCATCAAAATATGCCGGGGAGCGTAGTAAATCCGCCGCCCCTGGATAGGGATGGGTGATGGAAGCGGTTTCCACCTCCACCGCCACGCGCGCGGTGTCTGGTCGTTCGGGGTCTAGTGTCAGTTCACAGGAAAATCGCGAAAATTGCCCGGTGGAGGTCAGCACCAGCAAATGGCGCGCGATGAAGTCCAGCCGGCCCTGGCTTTGGTCAAAGCGAAACACCCGCGCGCCCTGGGCCTGCAGCGGCGCCACGCCCAATAGGGGCAGCACCGCGCCGGCCAAGGCGCGACGCGGGATCAACAAGGGCTTTGGTTTCACTGTCATGCACGCTAATCCTACCCGGGGTGGGGCAGGCTCTCCAGTATTTTCGAGGATTTCACCAAGCCCTTGCCTTTTGGCCACTTCAACGCTAGACACAAACCAATCACACCATCCGAGCTTACGGGGGGTGGCCTTGCAAAAGGCCGCCTTTTTTGTTTTTGCAGCCTGATCTGCCTCATCACGAAGGGCTTGAAGCCCGCATCGCGGAAGCGATCCTGCCCAGCCTGACGCAGCTTGGCTATGAATTGGTGCGCGTGCAGGTTTCCGGCAAGGAACGCCCAGTGGTGCAAGTCATGGCGGACCGTGCCGATGAAGCGCCCTTCACCGTGGATGATTGCGAAACCATCAGCCATGCCGTGGGCGCCGTACTGGATGTCGCGGACCCGATCCGGGGCGAATGGATGCTTGAAGTCTCCTCAGCCGGTATTGATCGCCCGCTGACGCGCACCAAGGATTGGAATCGCTTCGCCGGCCATGTGGCGACGGTGGAGCTCTCGATCCCTCTTGATGGTCGCAAGCGTTTTCGTGGCACAGCGCTTGGCGCGGATGAACAGGAAGCCCGGCTTAAGCTGGATGATGGCACTGAATTGGCACTACCGCGCGGCAATATCCGCCGCGCCAAGCTGGTGCTGACCGATGAATTGATCGCGGCGACGGCGAAAGCCGCTGACCCAACAACTATGACCCATTAAGGAGAATGCGCCATGGCCGTTGACATCGCCATTGCCCGTCCAGAATTGCTGCAAGTGGCTGAAGCCGTCGCGCGCGAAAAAATGATCGAGCGTGAGGAAGTGCTTGAAGCCATGGAACAGGCGATCCAGAAGGCTGGCCGCGCCAAATACGGGCTTGAGAAGGACATCCGCGCCACCATTGACCGCAAGGATGGCCGCGTGAAGCTGGAACGCTTCACTGAAGTGGTGGAAGCCGAACCCGTTGAAAGCGAAGCAACGCAAATCCCCCTGCGTATCGCGCAAAAGATCAAGCCCGGCATTCAACTTGGCGAATTCATTGTGGACCCTTTGCCACCGATTGATTTTGGCCGCATCGCCGCACAAACCGCGAAGCAGGTAATTGTCCAGCGCGTGCGTGAAGTGGAACGTCGCAAGCAGTTTGAAGAATACAAGGACCGCGTTGGTGAAATCATCAATGGTACGGTCAAGCGCACTGAATACGGCAATCTGATGGTGGATCTGGGCCGCGCGGAAGCGCTGCTGCGGCGTGATGAAACCATCCCCCGCGAAGCCTTCCGCAATGGTGATCGCGTGAGCGCCTATATTTATGATGTGCGCGAAGAACCGCGCGGGCCGCAGATTTTCCTCTCCCGCACGCATCCCGGCTTTCTCGCGAAGTTGTTTGCACAGGAAGTGCCGGAGATTTATGACGGTATCATCGAAATCAAGGCGGTGGCGCGTGACCCTGGCAGCCGCGCCAAGATGGCGGTGATCAGCCGCGACAGCTCCATTGACCCCGTAGGCGCCTGCGTTGGTATGCGCGGTTCGCGCGTGCAGGCAGTGGTTGCCGAATTGCAAGGTGAGAAAATTGATATCATCCCCTGGTCGCCGGATCAGGCGACCTTCATTGTGAATGCACTTGCCCCCGCTGAAGTCAGCAAGGTGGTTCTGGATGATGAAGGCCGCCGCGTGGAAGTGGTGGTGCCGGATGATCAGCTCAGCCTTGCCATTGGCCGTCGGGGGCAGAATGTGCGCCTGGCGTCGCAGCTGACACGTTATGATGTGGATATTCTGACGGAAGCCGAGGAAAGCGAACGCCGCCAGGAAGAATTCCGCCGCCGCACCGGGCTTTTCGTTGAAGCGCTGGATGTGGATGATGTGATCGCGGGACTATTGGTACAGGAAGGTTTCGGCTCGATCGAAGATATCGTGCAGGCGCCGGATGAGGAATTGGCCGAAATCGAAGGCTTTGATGAAAGCGTGGCTGTCGAATTGAAGCGCCGCGCTGAAGCCTTCATCGAAAAGCGAGATGCCGAAATGGATGAAAAGCGCCGTGATCTTGGCGTTGATGATGTGCTGATCGAAGTGGGTGGCTTCACGCCGGCCATGATGGTGACGCTTGGCGAAAAGGGCGTGAAGTCCTTGGAAGATCTGGCTGATCTTGCTGGTGATGAGTTGGTGGAAATCCTTGGCGCCGAAGCGGTAGATGAGGAAACGGCCAATGCTATCGTCATGGAAGCGCGTCGTCGTGCCGGTTGGCTCGGCGATGAGGCATGAGGCCAGACCCTGAGCGAAGCCGCCGCCCTGCCTGAGGAAGATGAGCCCGAAAAGGGCCCTCTTCGCCGCTGCATCGTCACCCGTGAAAGCCTGCCCAAGGCGGAAATGATCCGCTTTGTGCTTGGCCCGGGGCGCGAAATCGTGCCGGATTTGGCCGAAAGGCTGCCTGGGCGGGGAATGTGGTTGAGCGCGCGGGGCGATGTGCTAGAAAGCGCCATCAGCCGTGGGGCTTTCACGCGCGCAGCGCGCGGTCCTGTGGTTGTTCCACCCGGGCTTGCGGTGTTGCTGGAACAGGGCCTGCGCGCCAGGATTGCTGATCTGCTGGGGCTTGCACGCCGGGCAGGTCAGGCGGTGGCGGGTTGGCAAGCGGCGCGGGAATGGCGCGCCGCCGATTGTATCGCCTTGCTGGTGCAGGCCAAGGATGGCAGCACAGCAGAGCGTGAGCGCCTTGCAGGTGGTAGCGTTGCGGCGGTTACGCCGCTTTCTGCCGCCGAATTGGGGCGGGTTTTTGGGCGTGACCACATTGTTCATGTGGCGGTCGCGCCGGGCCGTTTGGCGGAAGCCATCCGGTCTGAGGCGGGCAGGCTTTCTGGCTTTTGTCCGCCAGAAGTGGCTAGTTGATTGAGGGCTGTCCGGATGTCTCGGCGGCTTAATGCGTATCAGAAGATCGGGTTCGAAGCGGCGAATGAGTGACCAGAACGAGCAGGACGCGGGCAAAAACAGGCTGAGCCTTCGGCCCGGCGGACGCCTCGAGCTTGGCAAGACGGTGGATGCGGGTAGCGTCCGCCAATCCTTCAGCCATGGCCGATCCAAGACCGTACAGGTCGAGGTTGTTAAGAAACGCGTGGTGGCACCAAGCCCGGTACGGCCCGGAATCGGTGTTCCCGCCGCGCGCGCCCTTGGCCCGGCGACCGCCGCGCCAGCAGCAGCACCCGCCCCGGCGCCTGCGGCAGCACCGCCGCCGGCACCGGCTGCGCCCGCACCAGAACCGGTCGCTGCGCCCGCGCCCAGCCAAACCGCCGCGCCGCCCGTGGTCGCTCCGCCGCCACCCGCTGCCGCCGCGACTACGCTGGCCCCAGCCGAACCGGCGCCCCCTTTGGCGCCCGTAGCAACCGCGCCTAGCCCGGCACCAGCGCCGCGGGCAGCAACTGCGCCGCCACAAGCACCAACTGCCCCGCCGCAGGCGGTAAGTGCGCCGGCGCCAAGGGCCACACCACCTGCCACGGCCGCCAACGCCCGTGTTGCGATGGCGCCCCCGCCCTCAGGCCGTCCAGGCGCAGCGTCGGCGCGCCCCTCAGCGGGTGGCTCGGGCCGTCCCGGGGCTGGTGGCCAAGGCCGCGGCGGCACCACCAGCGCAGGCCGCCCACTGACGCAGTCAGAACTCGCCACGCGCCAAAGGGTGCTGGAAGAAAATCGTCGCGTGGAAGCGCAACGCCAGCGCGAAGAGCGCGAACGTCAAGCGCTGATGGTGCGCTCTGCCGCCGAAGAAGCCGCGCGCCGCGTTGAAGAAGAAGCCCGCGCCAAGGAAGACGCGGCGCGGCGCGCCGAGGAAGACGCACGCAACCAAGCGGAAGCCGCGCGGCGCGCTGCCTTGGCGCCTGCGGCGCCGCAAGCTGCAGCCACGGGCGCCGCCGCACCTGGCCGCGCAGCAGCTGGGGTCGCTCAGCGTAAACCCACAACCACCGAAGCGCCGGTGAAGCTGACGCTCAAGGCACGTGCCCCGTCCGATGAGGATGAGGACGGGCCGCGCCGGCCTTCCGTGCGCCGGCCAGGCACGGCAGCGGGGCCAGCCAAGCGGCTCGCCCCCGCACCGGTCAAAAAATCCCCACAAGGCGCAGACCGCCGCCGCGAAGGCCGTATTGACGTAGCGGCAGCGCTGGAAGGTGAGGATGAACGCACGCGGTCCATCGCTTCCGTCCGGCGCGCGCGTGAGCGTGAACGCCGCCAGCAGGAATTGGCGCGGCTGCGTTCCGGCACCGAACGCGTGGTACGCGAAGTGGTGGTGCCGGAAAGCATCACCGTGCAGGAATTGGCCAATCGTATGGCCGCGCGCGGCGGGGAAGTGGTGAAAATCCTGTTCCGCATGGGTGTCATGGCGACCCTCACGCAAAGCATTGATGCCGATACCGCCGAATTGGTGGTGCAGGAATTCGGCCACCGTGTGAAGCGCGTAAGTGAATCCGATGTCGAAATCGGCCTGGAAGGCGCGCAAGACGCTGATACGGAATTGCTGCCGCGTCCGCCCGTGGTCACCATTATGGGCCATGTGGATCACGGCAAAACCAGCCTTCTGGATGCGCTGCGCAAGACCGATGTCGTTGCCCATGAAGCGGGCGGCATCACGCAGCATATCGGCGCCTATCAGATCACAGTGCCGGCAGGTGATCGCGTAACCTTCATTGATACACCTGGCCATGAAGCCTTCACCGCCATGCGTGCGCGCGGCGCATCCGTGACGGATATGGTGGTGCTGGTTGTCGCGGCTGATGATGGTGTCATGCCACAAACCATTGAGGCCATCCGCCATGCACGGGCGGCCAAGGTGCCGCTGATTGTCGCCGTCAATAAAATCGACAAGCCGGGCGTGAAGCCCGAACGCGTGAAGCAGGAATTGCTGCAACACGAAATCGTGGTGGAAAGCCTGGGCGGTGAAACACAGGAAATCGAGGTTTCGGCCACCCAGAAGATCAATCTGGACAAGCTGCTGGAAGCGATTTCGCTGCAAGCGGAAATTCTCGACCTCCGCGCCAATCCGGACCGCGCCGCGGAAGGCACCGTGATTGAAAGCAAGCTCGACCGCGGGCGTGGCCCCGTCGCGACTGTGCTGGTGCAAAAGGGTACGCTGAAGCAGGGTGACATTGTGGTGGCCGGCGCCGAATGGGGCCGCGTGCGCGCGATGCTGGATGACAAGGGCCGCCAATTGAAGGATGCCGGCCCGTCGCTGCCGGTGGAAATCCTTGGCCTTTCCGGCGTGCCGACAGCGGGCGAGAATTTCATCGCCGTTGAAAACGAAGCCCGCGCGCGGGAGATTTCCGAATTCCGTCAGCGCAAGCTGCGCGAAAAGGCCACAGCCACTGCCGGCGCTGGCCGCGGCAGCCTGACCGATATGCTGGCCCGCATCCAGGCGGGTGAGCAGAAGGAAGTGGCCGTTGTAGTGAAGGCCGATGTGCAGGGTAGTTCTGAAGCTATCGGCGTCACACTCGGCAAGCTTGGCAATGATGAAGTACGCGTGCGCGTGCTGCATAGCGCGGTTGGTCAGATCACTGAATCTGATATCCAGCTTGCCAAGGCGTCTGATGCGGTGATTGTTGCCTTCAATGTGCGCGCTACGTCGCAAGCGCGGGATTTGGCGCAGCGCGAAGGTGTCGAAATCCGTTACTATTCGATTATCTATGAAGTTGCGGATGACATTGAAAAGCTCGTCAAGGGCAAGTTGGCACCTGTGCAGCGCGAGAAGTTCCTGGGCTATGCGCAGATTTTGCAGGTCTTCGAAGTCAAGCGCATCGGCAAGGTTGCCGGCTGCCGTATCACGGAAGGCCAGGTCAAGCGCGGTGCCGGCGTGCGGTTGCTGCGTGATGGTGTCGTGATCCATCAGGGCGAATTGTCCACGCTGCGCCGCTTCAAGGATGATGTGCGCGAAGTGGGCAATGGCCTGGAATGCGGCATGTCCTTCGCCAATTACGATGATATCCGCGTTGGCGATCAGATCGAATGCTATGAGACGGAAACGGTAGCGGGCTGAGGAAGCCCGAGGCCGTACCGCCTTTCTGGCAAGCCTGGACCGTAAGGCCCAGGCAGGGAAATCATTCATGAGCAAGCATCAGCATCAAGGCCGGGCGGAAGGCCCTTCCCAGCGCCAATTGCGCGTGGCGGAAGAAGTGCGCCATGCGCTCTCCGCCGTCTTCGCGCGTGAGGAATTTCGCGACCCCGCCTTGCAGGGCCTGCATGTCACGGTGACCGAAGTGCGCGCCTCGCCGGATTTGAAGCACATGACCGCCTTTGTCGCGGCACTTGGGCGGGAAATCACCAAGGAAGAATTGGCGGGCCTAAGGCGCGTGAGTTCCTTCCTGCGGCGGGAGGTTTCCCATAGCGTGCGGCTGAAATTCGCGCCTGATCTGCATTTCCAGCCTGATACCGCGCTCGATTACGCAATGCATATAGATGAAGTGATGCGCCGACCCGAAGTGCAGCGCGATTTGCAAGCCAAGCCCGAAGGGGAAGACAAGCCATGAGCGAAATTCGCGAAAGGCGCCCCGGCCCGCCACGCGGCAAGCATCGCCCGCACAAAAAGCCGAAGGGTATTCCTCTGGATGGCTGGCTGATCATTGACAAGCCAACGGGGGTCGGTTCGACCGATGTGGTGACGCTGTGCAAGCGCGGCTTCAATGCGCAGAAATGCGGCCATGGCGGCACGCTTGATCCGCTGGCAACGGGTGTGCTGCCCATTGCCTTCGGCGCGGCGACGAAAACCGTGCCCTATGTGATGGATGGCACAAAGACCTATCGTTTCACGCTGAAATTCGGCGAAGCGCGGGATTCCGATGATGCCGATGGCAAGGTGATTGCCACATCAGATGTGCGGCCGGATGACGCCACCATCCAAGCCGCGCTGCCGCAGTTCATTGGCGATATCATGCAGGTGCCGCCGATATTCTCGGCCATTAAGGTCGCGGGCGAACGTGCCTATGATCTGGCACGCGCGGGCGAGATTCCGGAATTGGCGCCGCGCCCGGCACGGGTTGATCGGTTTGAGCTGATTGAACGGCCTGATGCCGATACCGCTGTGTTTTTCGTTGAATCCGGCAAGGGCGTTTATATGCGGAGCCTGGCGCGAGACATCGCGCGGGCCTGCGGCACGGTTGGGCATATCACGGCGCTCAGGCGCATGCGTGTGGGCCCATTTCACGAAAAAGATGCCGTGGCCCTGGACAAGATCGCCGTTTCCGGCGATACGCCCCCCCCTTCCCCGGCGCTTCTGCTGCCGGTGACGACCGCGCTGGCCGACATCCCGGCGCTGGCCCTCACCGAAGCGGAAGCCGCGCGGCTCTCATACGGTCAGCATATCCCGCTGGTTGATTTCATGGGCCGCGTACCGCGTGAGGCCAACCCCGATGGGGGCTTGGTCAGAGCGATGGTGGGGGGGCGCCTGATGGGTCTGGCCCGCTTGGAAGAAGGCTTAGTAAAGCCAGAGCGGTGGTTGGGTCAGGGCGATTCTTGAACCATTGCCGGGCCATGCCCGGACGAGAGGAGAAATCCGATGTCGATCACCGCAGAGCGTCGCGCGGCGCTTATTTCGGAATACGCCATCAAGCCGGGTGATACCGGCAGCCCGGAAGTGCAGGTAGCCCTGCTGTCTGAGCGTATTTCCAACCTGACCGAGCATCTGAAGACCCATGCCAAGGATTTCCATTCCCGGCGCGGCTTGCTGGTGCTGGTAGGCCAGCGCCGTGGCTTGCTGGATTACGTGAAGAAGACGGATCAGAAGCGCTATGAGACGCTGATTGGTCGCCTTGGGCTGCGCCGGTAAGGCTTCAGTTGCCCATCCTCGCGGGTAGCATTCAGGAAAGGGGGCTTCGGCCCCCTTTTGCTATTTTGCTCGCCTATTTGTTGCTGGCCGGCGGCATACCCGGCAGCATTCCCCCCGGCATTTGCATGGAAGGCGCGCCGGCCGGGCGCTGGAAGCGCGCGATATCCTGCGGGCCATAGGTCACGCGCGACGCCTCAAGCGCGCCCTGCACACCTGGGGCGCTGCCTTGGGACCGCAGCAGCACCCCATCATCGGTGAAGCAGCCCGTGCCGGAACCTTGCGGCCCCTCATGCCTCCAATTGGTGCAGGCAATCCCAGCCACGCGATCGGCCCCAAGTCTGGTGAAGCGCGCGGATTCAAGCGCGCGCACATGGCTCGCTGCCTGGGCCATGGGGATATCCATCACCATGGGCTGGGGTATTTGCATCACCATAAAACCCTTCTGCCCAGCGAAATCGGCGATGGTATAGCCCATGCCCGGCAGTTCCACGCGCATCAGGCGCGGCGCTGCCGCCCAGGCCATAGTCACTTCCTGCATGGGGCCAGCGCCCGAAACCCGATAGGTCACGGCCACATCGCGGCTTGGAAAAAGCCGAGGTGCGTCTTGTGCCAAGGCAGGCAGGCTGAATGCAAGGGCGGTGATGGCGAGAAAAACTGACCGCATGGGGTCCTCCTGAAGGTCCCGAAGCCGAGACGCTCGGGACTATGCCTCCGAATTGCGGCCAAATTTGTAAAATTCGCGCGCCATTCGTGGGCTTTCGCCCCGCCCCCGCAAGTTTCCTGTGGCAATTTCCCCCAATCCGCGCCATATCCCATTTGGTGCTGCCCGGCCGGAAGCCGGGGCGCCAACCGCCGCGCACGCTGCGGGTCAAGACAGTTCTTCAAGTCGTGGCTTCGGATAGGGACCACCGCGGCGTTTCCGGCCACATGGGCGGCCTTCCCGTCGCGCCTTTCCGCGATGGGCCCACCCCATGCCGCCCGAGACGCCGAGCAAACGGCCCCGCCACCGAGTATCCTCGGCTCTTTCCTGTCTTCACCCTTTGCGTCGCATTCCGGGGCCACCAGGCCCCTTCTGCCGCGCTGTCGCCCAAAGGGGGCGCGGCGTGGTTCGCGCTGGCATGGGCCAGCGCCCGAGAGGATGACGATGTTCGAGAATTACTTCCGCAAGGAAATCGCCTGGGGCGGCAAGACCCTGGTTCTGGAAAGCGGCAAGATCGCCCGCCAGGCCGATGGCGCCGTGATGGCCTGCCTGGGTGACACGATTGTGCTCTGCACCGCTGTTGGTGCCCGTTCCGCGAAGCCCGGCCAGGATTTCTTCCCGCTGACCGTGCATTACCAGGAAAAGACCTTCGCCGCCGGTAAGATCCCAGGCGGCTTCTTCAAGCGTGAAGGCCGGCCTTCCGAAGCCGAAACCCTGATCTCGCGCCTGATTGACCGCCCGATCCGCCCACTTTTCCCTGAGGGCTTTCGTAATGAAGTCCAGGTAATCGCGACCGTGCTGTCGCATGATCTGGAAAATGACCCCGATATCGTTGCCACGGTGGGTTGCTCTGCCGCACTCACGCTTTCCGGCATCCCCTTCTTCGGCCCGGTTGGCGCGGCGCGTGTTGGCTATATCAATGGCGCATATGTGCTGAACCCCACGCTTGAAGAACGCAAGCAAAGCGCGCTTGACCTGGTACTGGCCGGCACCGCGGAAGGCGTGCTGATGGTGGAATCGGAAGCGAGCGAATTGACGGAAGAAGTCATGCTTGGCGCCGTCACCTTTGGCCATGCGGCCTTCCAGCCGGTGATCCAGGCGATCATCGAATTGGCTGAAGTTGCCGCCAAGGAACCCTGGCCGCTGCCGGAACCCTCAGCAGCCGAAGTGGCGCTCAAGAAGCGCATCGCCGAATTGGGCCGCGCCGATATGGCGGTGGCCTATACGGAAACGCAGAAGCTGCTCCGCCAGGAAAAGGTCGGCGCGGTGAAGAAGGCGGTGATCGCGGCGCTTGAAGCCGAAGGCGCTGATGTGAACCTCGCCAAGGGCTTGCTCAAGGAATTGGAAGCGGATGTGGTCCGCAACAATATCCTCGATACCGGCAAGCGCATTGATGGGCGTGATACGCGCACGGTGCGTCCCATTATGGCCGAAGTGGGCGTGCTGCCGCGCGCGCATGGCTCCGCCCTGTTCACGCGTGGTGAAACCCAGGCGCTTTGTGTGGCGACCCTCGGCACCGGGCAGGATGAGCAGGTGATTGACGCGCTGGTTGGCGAATACCGCGAAGATTTCATGCTGCACTACAACTTCCCGCCCTATTCAGTGAATGAAACAGGCCGCATGGGCAGTCCCGGCCGGCGTGAAGTGGGCCATGGCAAGCTTGCATGGCGCGCCATTCACCCGCTGCTGCCTGAGAAGGAAAAATTCCCCTACACGGTGCGCGTGGTCTCCGAAATCACGGAAAGCAATGGCTCATCTTCCATGGCGACGGTCTGCGGAACATCGCTTTCCATGATGGATGCCGGCGTGCCACTGAAACGCCCCTGCGCGGGCATTGCGATGGGTCTGATCAAGGAAGATCGTGGTTTCGCCGTGCTGTCCGATATTCTGGGCGATGAAGATCACCTCGGCGATATGGATTTCAAGGTGGCCGGGACGGAAGTGGGGATCACCTCGCTTCAGATGGACATCAAGATCACCTCCATCACGCCCGAGATCATGCGGATAGCGGTGGAACAGGCGCGTGAAGGCCGGCTGCATATTCTTGGCGAAATGGCCAAGGGGCTGACGGGCGCGCGCACCGATGTAGCAGCGACCGCGCCGCGCATCACCGTGATCAATGTGCCGAAGGACAAGATCCGCGATGTGATTGGTTCGGGCGGCAAGGTCATTCGTGAAATCACGGAACAGACCGGCACCAAGGTGGATATCGAAGATGACGGCACCATCAAGGTTGCCGCCACCAGCGTTGAAGCCGCGCAGCGCGCCATTGATTGGATACGCGGCATTGTGGCGGAACCGGAACTTGGCGCGATCTATAACGGGAAGGTCGTGAAGACCGCCGATTTCGGCGCCTTCGTGAATTTCCTCGGCGCCAAGGATGGGTTGGTGCATATCTCGGAACTCGCGAATGACCGCGTGAACAAGACCACCGATATCGTCAAGGACGGCGATCAGGTGAAGGTCAAGGTCATTGGCTTTGATGAACGCGGCAAGGTAAAACTTTCCATGCGCGTCGTGGATCAGGCGACGGGTGCGGATATCACCGAACAGGTCGGCGCCAAGCGCCCGCGCCCGGAAGGTGATGACCGGCGTGGTGGCGAACGCGGTGAACGCCGCGAACGCCGTGATCGGGGCGAACAGCCGGGCGATTGATTTTGCCTGACCCCTACCCGCCCCCTGACACGCGGGGCGGGCTGTGGCATAGCATCAAAAAAGCGTCATTTTTGCGGGGAGCGCCGTTACTTGAAGGCCATCAATACGATCAGGATGGGGGGCGTTGATGTCCTGCCGCTGGTGGAAGGCGGCAAAGGCGTTGCCGTTTCCAATGGGCGTACCTGCGGTGCCTGGGCCTCAGCCGGTGGCGTTGGCACTTTTTCTGCCGTCAATGCCGACAGCTATGATGCGAATGGCGATATCATCCGGCAAATTTATCACGGCAAAACCCGCCGCGACCGGCATGAAGAACTGGTTGAATACGGCATCAAAGGCGGTATTGCCCAAGCCCAGCGCGCCTGGGATATGGCCGGCGGCAAGGGTCGCATCCATGCCAATATCCTGTGGGAAATGGGCGGGGCGGAACGGGTTGCGCGCGGCATGCTGGAAGGCGCGCGGGGCTTGATCCATGGCGTCACTTGCGGTGCGGGCATGCCATACAAGCTGGCCGAAGTCGCCCGCGATTACGGTATTCACTACTACCCGATCATTTCTTCCGCCCGCGCTTTTGCGGCGCTTTGGAAGCGCGCCTATCACAAAACGCGCGATTGGCTGGGCGGCGTGGTCTATGAAGACCCCTGGCTGGCTGGCGGGCATAACGGGCTTTCCAACAGCGAAGACCCGAAAGTGCCGGAAGCGCCCTTCCCGCGCGTACTCAAACTGCGCCAGCAGATGCGCGAATTCGGCCTGGGTGATGTGCCCATCATCATGGCGGGCGGCGTCTGGTGGCTGGAAGAATGGGAAGATTGGATTGACAATCCCGATCTTGGCCCGATCGCCTTCCAATTCGGTACGCGCCCTTTGCTCACACAGGAAAGCCCCATCAGCGATGCCTGGAAGCAGCGACTGCTGACGCTGAAGGCCGGTGATGTGTTGTTGCAGCCCTTCTCGCCCACCGGGTTTTATTCTTCCGCGGTGCGCAATGAATTCCTGCGCGAATTGGAAGACCGCAATGAACGCCAGGTCGCCTATACGGCGGAACCTGTTGGCGATCATTTGGCGGGATATGGCGTGGGGCCGCGCAAGCGCCCGGTATTCGTGACGCCGCATGACCTGGCGCGTATCGCGCATTGGGAAGCCGAAGGCTTCACGGAAGCCATGCGCACACCGGATAATACGCTGATTTTCGTGACGCCCGAGAAATCGCGCGAAATCGTCAAGGATCAGGTGGATTGCATGGGCTGTCTTTCGGCCTGCCGCTTTTCCAACTGGTCCCAGCATGAACCGGATTTCGACAATGGCCGCCGCGCCGATCCGCGCAGCTTCTGCATCCAAAAGACATTGCAGGATATCAGCCATGATGGTGCGCTGGAAAAGAACCTGATGTTCGCCGGGCATAATGCCTATCGCTTCGGGTCCGATCCTTTCTATTCCAATGGCTTCATCCCAAGTGCCAAGCAATTGGTGGAACGCATCCTGACCGGGCGCTGAGGCCAATGGTGCCCGCGCCCGTCTCACTTGCTGCCTGGGGCAGTTTTCATGTTGGCGGGCGAGAAGTCACCATCACGGATCAACCAGCGCGTGAGGTGCTTTTCACGCCGGGCGGCGTGCCGGCCAAGGTGGACCCCAACGGCACCTATTTGATCGGCGCGCTTTACGCGCAGTACATGATCCCTGCCGCGCCGCGCGGACGCCACCCGCTGCTGATGTGGCATGGCGGCGGGCTTTCCGGTGTTTGTTGGGAGACCACGCCCGATGGCCGCGAAGGCTGGCAGCATTATTTCCTGAGGCAAGGCTGGCCGGTTTATGTGAGTGATGCGGTGGAACGCGGCCGCGCCGGCTGGTCCTTGATCCCAGAAGTCACCGGCGGCACCGCGCTGACGCTGCCGATAGATAATCCTTTTGAGCGGTTTCGGATTGGCGCCGGCCCCGGTTCCTATCAGCGCGGTCAGGTGCTGCCCGGCAATCAGTTTCCCTCCGAGGATGCAAGTTACCGCAATTTCATGCGCCAGATCGTGCCGCGTTTCACGACAACAGATGAACTCACGCTCGATGCCTATGATGCGCTGCTGCAGCGTGTTGGGCCCGCGGTGGTGGTGGCGCATAGCCAAGGTGGCTTCTTCGCCTGGAATGCCGCGCAGCGCCGTCCCGATGCTGTGCGCGCCTTGGTGCTGGTGGAGCCAGCCTCGATCGGGGATCCTGCGCAGATCACCAAGTTGCGCGATATTCCCGTGCTGATGATTTATGGCGATTACATCAAGGAAGATGCGCGCTGGCCAGATATCCGTGCGCGCGGCGTTGCCTTCGCCGAAAGCCTCCGCGCCGCCGGTGGATACGTGGACCTCATTGATCTGCCGGAACATAGCATCACCGGCAATAGCCACATGATCATGATGGATCGCAATAGCGACCAGGTGGCCGCGCTGGTGCAGGGCTGGCTCACGGCGCGCGGGCTTTGGGGCTGAGGCCCCGCTTTTCCTTCGGCGCCTTCCGGTCTAGCATCGCCTTCTTGGTAAGGAAGCGTGCCTGGAATGTCTGTGCTTGATGCTGCCGCACGGCGGAATCTTTTTCTCTTGGCCTGCTGCCAGGCCATAGGTCAGGCCGGCAATACGCTGATGTTCGCCGCCACCGCGCTTTCCGTGGTAACCTTCTACCATAACCGAGACTTCGCGACGCTCCCGGTCACCTTGCAGCATCTAGGCATCATGATTGCGGTCTTCCCCGCCGCCGCGCTGATGCAGCGTATGGGAAGGCGCTTTGGGTTTCGCGTCGGTTCCATCTGCGGCATGGTGGGCGGCGCGATTGTGGCACTCGGGCTCTACACTGCGACTTTCCCGCTGATGTGCCTGGGCGGCTTGATCCTGGGTTATGCGGTCGCCAGCCTGCAAATGTATCGCTTCGCAGCGGTGGAACTTGTCCCCGCTTCCTATCGCGCCAAGGCAATTTCCTGGGTGACAGCGGGCGGTGTAGTCGCCGGCATTATCGGACCCAGCATTGTACGCTTTTCTCATGATCAGATGGTGCCGCTCTATCTGGCGACCTATCTTGCGCTGATCGGCATTCACGCCGTGGTCTTCACTATCATGGGCTTCATCAAATTCCCGCCCATGCAGGAAGCGACAGTGAAGGCGGATGGCACTGCCGTGGCACCACCACGCCCCTTGCTGGAAATTGCGTCGCAGCCGCGGTTCATCGCTGCCGCCATTTCCGGCATGGTGGCGTTTGGCATCATGTCATTCCTGATGAGTGCCTCACCGCTTGCCATTGTTGCTTGCGGGCTGCCGCATACCGAAGCGCATTGGGTGATCTTCATGCATGTGATGGGGATGTTCGTGCCATCCTTTTTCACGGGTAATCTGATCACGCGTTATGGCACCACCAATGTCATGTTCTGGGGCATTTCACTGCTGTTGCTCGGCGTCGTCGCCGCACTTGCCGGCAATCATGAATGGCATTTCCGCATCGCGCTGACACTGAATGGCGTGGGCTGGAATTTCCTGTTCATCGGCGCCACCAATCTTGTCACCACCTGCTACCGCCCAAATGAACGCGGCAAGGCCCAGGCGCTGAACGACTTCCTGGTTTTCGGCACCACGGCCATGGCGAGCTTCCTGGCCGGTTTCCTGCATGAGCATTTCGGCTGGGTGCCGCTGAACTGGGCCTCCATCCCGCTGCTGCTGGTGGCGGTGCTCGCCGTGACCTGGCTCCGCTTTCAGCGTGAGCCAGCGCGCGCGGCGGCGTGATAAGCCCAGGCGCTGCCGCCGCTTGGCCGCAATGCTGCCACCGTCACGGCATTGCATAAATCCGCGCGGGTGTTTCCCAAACCGCGTAACCTGATCTAGCCTACTCCCGCTTTAGCCTGATCCGACGAGGCGGTTCGTGCTAAAGCTGAATTTAAGCGACTGATTCACCGCTCCGGTGATTCCACCTTCGCGGATCAGGCGCTAGAACCCGAGGTCCCATGGCCGCGCCACGTCTGCTCCTGAAGACTGATCTTGCTGGGCTGCAACCCTTGCTGTTGCGCGGCCAGATAGTGCATGCGCTGCATCAGCGCCTGACCGACCAACTCACAGCCCGGGGCGCGCCCGCCGCGCTTTTTGCGGAGCCCATTACCGGCGCCGGGGCGATTTCCTGGTATGGCGAAGCGGCTGGCGAGCCGCAGCCCCTGCCCACGCTATCCAGCGCAAGGCGGGCGGAGGCAGAGGCCGCGCTCACCCGCCAGCTTCAGGCCCTGGAACCGCTGCTGGACGATGCCGAAATCGGCCCGCTGCTCCGCCGCGCCTTGGTCCTGCCCAATGCCGATTCCATCCTGGTACTGGATGGCCAGATCATCCTGACCGGCTGGGGCCTGGCGCCGCGCGAAATCGCGGAAGACCCGGCCGCGCTGGCCGGGCAACTCCGCCGCGTCATGGGGCCATTCTCCCAGCGGCTTGCCTCGGCGCCCGATGGCTTTCTGACCAACGCCGCAATGGCCGCACCCGCGCCGGCAGCGCCTGCCACACCACCCCCTGCTGCGCCCCGCGCTGTAGCACCGCCACCGCCCCCTCCACCGCCCGCGCCCATCATGGCCGCCGCACCGCGCGCGCCCTTTGGTGGGGCGGCCTGGCTGGTGCCCTTGCTCGCACTCGTAGCGCTGATTTTCGTGGCGCTCGGCTTCTGGCTCGCGTGGTCACAGATGCAGCGCGATTTGGCGGGGCGGCAGCAAACCGTCTCGATCGTCGATGATGCCGCGACGCGCAACGCGATCCGGCTGCAACGCGAAACCAATGAGGCGTTGGAACGCGACCTGGAACGCATGCGCCGCCTGGCCGCGACCCCCAATGTCTGCACGCCGGAAGGCCCGCTTGGCCTGAACCCACCGCCGGAACGCCAGCCCGTAAGGCCTGAGGCCGTGCCGCCCGCCATCCCGCAGCGCCAGGGCGAAGCGCCGCGGCCCTTCAGCGGCTCCCTCGCGCAATTGCTGGAACATGCGACAGTGATGATCGCCTCCGCCGGGCCGGCGGGGATTGGCCATGGCAGCGGGTTTTTCATTGCGGGCGATCTGGTGCTGACGAACGCTCATGTGGTGCAGCAGGCCGACCCGAACCAGATTTTCGTCATGTCACGCGCCATGGGCCGCGCGGTGAAGGCGCAGCTGGTCAGCATGACGCGTGGCGCGGGCGGTGGCCCGGTTGAACCAGGCATGCCGGATTTCGCGCTGCTCCGGCTGGCGGAAGCGGTAGCAGGTGCGCAGCCGCTCGCCCTCACGCCCACTGCCGATAAGCTTCTGGATGTGGTGGCGGCGGGCTATCCCGCTTCTGTCGTGCAGGTCGAACAGGGCATGCAGGAATTGCAGCAGGGCCGACTTGGTACGCCGCCGGAATTGGTGCTGACGCGGGGCAGCATCAGCACCATCCAGCGCCTGGAAAACGGGCTCGTGGTCATGCCGCATTCCGCCGATATCTCGCCGGGTAATTCCGGCGGGCCGCTCGTGGATACATGCGGGCGTGTAGTGGGCATCAACACCTTCGTCAGCTTTGCGACCCAGGTGGCAGATCGCGTGAAATACGCGCAGAAAACCGAAAGCCTGCTGCCCTGGCTGCAACAGCAGAATGTGCAGGCGGCGGTGCAGACCGAGGCCTGCCAGCCCATAACCCCCGGCCTGCCGGCAACACCTCAGCCGCCCGGCAATACGCCTGCCACGCCGGCACCCCCCGCCCCCGCGCCCGCACCCGCGCCCCCTGGCGGGGCCGGGGCAGCGCGCTAAGCCGGCGCCGCGCGCATGTCCGGCACCGGCGATGGCAGCCTGATTGCCACTACACGCAACGCCGAATTGCAGGTGCTGGGCACGGGCGGGCAGCTTGCCGTCCAGGCCTGGGATCAAATCACGGGCTATTTGCGCCGCGCGCGCAGCCCCGCCCATGCCGCGCTTTTCGCCGAACCCAATCCGGACCCGGATCGCGGCATCACGGATTGGTATGCGGCAGGGCAGGGCGCCGCACCGCCGCTGGAAACGCTACCCGAAGCCGCGCAGGAAGCCCCGCGCGCGGAATTCGCCCGGCTTTACGGTGATATTCGCGAGGAAGCCGAGCGGCTCCGCGCCAGCACCCGCGAAAGTGAGCGGTTTCTTGGCGAATTGCTCGCACTCGCGCTGATCACACCCGCCACGGATTGCCTGCGCGTGGTGGGCGGCCAGCCCGTGCTGGTCGCTTGGGGTCACGCCAAGCTGGGCGAGGCACCAAGCCCCGAATTGCTGATTGGCATGACCCGCCGCAGCGGCGGTGGCTTTGCGCCGATGCAGATTGTTGGGCCGCCCGCCGAAACAGTCACGAAACGCCCATGGTTGTTCTGGTTGCTTGGCCTGCTTGGGCTTTTATTGTTGTTGCTTTTGTTGCTGCTGCTCTGGCGCGATCCCTTTGGCTGGTTCAAGGCCGCGCTGCCGCAATGCGTGGTGCAGCCAGGCAATGCGGAATTGCTGGACGAACTCCGCACCGCACAGGCGCGCGAAGCAGGGCTGCGCGCTGATATCGCGCGTGAGATGCTGCGGCTTGGGGATAGGCGCACGGCCTGCCCACCGCCGGAACCACCGCCACGCCCAGCACCGCCCGAGCTACCCCGCGTGACGCCGCCACCGCCCGCCCCACCACCAGCGCCTCAGCAGGAAGACGCGGATCGTGCCCGGCGCGAAGGCGCGCGCAGCGGGCGCGTTCAGATCATCCTCGCTTGGGATGATCGCAATGATCTTGACCTGATGATGATCTGCCCGAGTGGCGAGCGGCTTTACTTCGACCATCGCCAAGCTTGCGGGGCCGTATTGGATGTGGACCGCAATGCGGGCAATAGCGCGCTGATCGCGACCCCGGTGGAAAACATCGTCTTCTCAGCGGAACCAGCGCCGGGGCGCTATCGCATCATCGTCTGGCATTTCCGGAACAACCCGCCTGCACCGGCTTCTTCACCCTATCGCGTGACGGTGAAGCGCGAAGGCAGACCGGATCAAGTATTCACCGGGCGCGTCGCGGCCGGGCAGCAGGTTGAGGCAGGGCATTTCGATGTGCCCTGATGCGCCATGCAGCCGCTGATCACGCTACCGTTTGATGGCTACCGCCCCATCCTGCCGGCGGGGTTGGATCATGCTGCCGCGCATCGCGCCCTGACCACGCTGCTGGTTGAAGCTCTGGGCGCCGAGGTTGCGGGTTTCTTCGCCCCGGTCACCGCGACCGAACAGGGCCTGACCTTCTTCGCCCCCGAAGGCCGCGTGGCGCGCTTTGCGGAGCTGGACGCAACGGGGCGCGACAGGCTGCGGGCCGAAATCGGGCGGATCATCAGCGCGCTGCGTCGCGCCGCCGCCCTGACCGCAGCGAATGATCCTCAAGCTTCCGGGCATCTGCCCGCGCTGGTGGCCGCCGCGATTGAAATCCCAAGCTTTGAGCAGGTTTTCGCCCATGAAGGCCGGCCCGTACTGGCGGGCTGGGGCGCCGCGCCGGCCAATGCGCCCGGCGGGCTTGGCCTGCTGCGTGATTTGGATGACGGCAAGCCCGCCGAAGTACCTGCCCGCACACCAATCGCCGCACTTGGCGCCGCTTTGTTTGCGCTGTTCCTGCTCGGCGCCTTGGCGGCCTTTGCCGCGCCCTGGATCGCGCGCTGGCTGGCGCCGGAACCTGGCATGTGCCACGTGGAGCAAGGCGATCTGGACGCCATGCAAACCCTGCTGCTGGAAAAGGAGCGGGAGAGGGAACTCCGCAACCGCCTGGCCGCATTAGAAGAGGAGCTGGGCCGCCGCCGCGCCGCCTGCGCGCTGCCGGAACCGCCACCCCCACCGCCGCCGCCACGCCCGGCCCCGGAACCCCCGCGCCAGCCGGAACTCCAGCCGGAGCCGCCACGCGCAGAGGAACCGCCGCCGGAAGAACTGCCCCTGCCGCCGACACCCCCGCCACAGCCGCCCCCGCCACCACCGCGGCCCACCCCACCGCCCCGGCCCGCCGAAAGGCCGCTGGAACGCCCACCGAATGTGGAGCCCTGCAATACCGAAGTGCAGAGCGGCGGGCGCGGCATTACCGAAACGCGGCATTATCTGGGCCCGACACCGGGGCGGGTGAACATCCCCTTCAACACCCGCATCGAACCGGACCGCATCCGCGTCTATCACCGGGGGCGCTTACTTTCAGAAACGCCGGGCTTTGTTTCCGGCAATGGCAGCATGTCCTTTGATTGGAACCCGCCGCCGGGCGGTTCGGCTGAGGATTACGTGGTAACCGTGGAAGTCATGGGCACACCGGGATCACCCTCTACCCGTTGGGATTACCGTATTGGGTGCCCTGGCGGTGGGCGGTGACAAGTTTGCAATCATTTCGCCGCAAAATAGCGCTGCTCATGCCATAGTGCTGCGCCTTGATGCTTATGACTGATGGAAGGGAGACTTCGCCCATGACCGTGCTCGCCCAGGCCCGCCGCAAACCCGCTTTAAAGGGTGCGGCAGCGCTGCTTTCACTCTCCCTGCTGCTGCCCGCCTGCCAAAGCCCCACCACCGGCGCAGGTGGCCAGCCGCTGACGGCGGAACAACAGGCCATGCGCCAGCAATCGCAGCGCTGGAACCAAACAGCGGCGACGGGTGCGCTGGCGGGTGCAGCGATGGGTGCTGCGGGTGCTGCAGCTTTGGGCCGCGGCAATACCGGGCAGAATGCGCTGATCGGCGCAGGCATTGGTGCGCTGGTTGGGCTGGCCGCTGGCATGGCGGTGGCGGAACGCAATCTTGGTTTTGAAAACCGCGAAGCCAATGCTTCCCAGCGCATTCAATCCGCGCAGCAAGTCGCCAATAATCTGAACAATACTGCCGCCGCTTCCGAAGCCGTGGCGAAGCAGAATCAGCAGCGGCTTGCCCAGCTTGATCGGCAATATCGCGCCGGCCAGATCACCGCCGCGCAATACCGGGCAGAGACCGAAACCATGCGCCAGGATGCGGAGCTGATGCGCAAAACCGCGGGTGAAGCGCGTGACGCACGCCAGCGCCTGGTGGCAAGCGCACGGCAAGTGCCGCAATTAATGAACGAAGAAGCGAAGATTGATCAGGCGCAGCGCCGGCTGGAAGCGGCTGCGGATAATCTGGAATCCGCGCTCCGCCGCGTGCCGACGGGCTGATCCGCCATGAAGCTGAAATCCTTTCGCACCATCGCGCCGCTTTTGTTGCTGGCCGGCTGTGCCGGCGCGGGCGCAGGCCCCGCTTCCGAACGCGGCTTTTTTACCGGCATTGGTGCCGCCGTGAGCGGTGAAGATGTACGCGGGGCGGAACGGCTGGAAAATTCAGCCGCGCTGCAAGAACGTGCCGCACAAATGGCCGCCGAACGCAATACGGCAGCGCAAGCCGAAGCCGCGCGCAGCGGGGCGGCAGTGCGTGCTTCCGAAGCGCGGCTTGCCCGACTGCAACGCGATCTGGCGCAGCAACGCGCCACGCTCGATCGGCTGCGTGCCGAACGCGCGCAGAACCCGGCAGCAACGGCGGAAGCTGCGCGGCTGCAATCGGAATTGGATACGCTGGAACGCGACCGCCGCGCTGCCGCCGCGCGTGCCGGCGGGCCATCTGCCGATCAGGTGCAAAGTATTGAAAGACGCGCCGGCGAATTAGATGCGGCGTTACAGCGCTTCGGGCGGATTTGAGGCTTCGCGTAGCCGCTATTCTTCAAGCGATTCCGGTAAATAACCTGTCCGCAGCACATGCGGCCAGGCGCGATTGGCGCCCACTTCCTCTGCCCGCCGCGCGGCGCTTTCCCAGTCATAGACAAGGGAGATCAGCTCCGCCATCGGCTTGGCACCTTCCGCCGCGTGAATAATGGCGTAGCGCGCATGGGGGGATCGTGCCTCCGCACGGTGCGGATGATCGCCCCGCGTCACGCGAAAGCCGGGCAGGCCCAGGCTGCCGGGATTGACCACCAAGGGCCCTTCGCCCGGCATATGGATGATGCTCGATTGATGGCTATGGCCGCACAGCACCACGCGCGCCGCCATGCCATCCTCGCCTAGCCTATCGCGAATGGCGGAAAGTGGCGATGGCACCAGAATACCGTGGCGCGGGTCTTCCAAAAGGTTGCGCACATCGGATGATGGTGTGCCATGGCAGGCCAGCACGCCGGGAGCGGGCGTCAGGCTTTCGGGCAATGCATAAAGCCAGGCACGCTGATCGGCGGTGGTTTCCTGAAAGGCAAAGCCATCCTGGCCCTTCAGCCCTTCCGCGACGCGGTCCGTCAGCCAACGATCATGATTTCCGCGGATGGTGGGGATGTTCTTGTCCATCAGCAGGCGCGTGGTCTCCCCCGGCCAGCACATGCCGGAAGCGCAATCGCCAAGGCAGATGGTATTGGTAATGCCGCGCCGGGCGATATCATCCAAGGCCGCTTCCAGGGCGGCGATATTGCCATGGATATCGGAAATCACCGCAAGGCGCATGGTTTGGCTTCCTGTTGCATCGCCAAACAGCATGACATGGCCAGACGTAGCCTTGAAGGGTTCGGCCCTGTCCGTTTCGCTTTCGCTCAGCGGACATGGCCTAAGCTTTTGTTTGATCGCATTTTCCGAGCCGCCAAGCCTTTCGGCTTGGCTTGAAAATGCTTAACCCACCAACCGCCGGACCGCTGCCACCAGTTCCGGCGCATCCCAGGCCGCTTCGCCTTCCAGCCGCGCCACTTCCCGCCCGGCGCGATCAATAATCACCGTGGTCGGCAGGCCCCTTGCACCCAAGGCGCGCGCCGCAGCCCCGCGTGGGTCGAGCCAGATGGCGAGCTCTTTCAAGCCAAGCCGCAGATAAAAGGGTTCCACCTGCGCCCGCCCGCCGCGATCGGATGAAAGCGCCAGCACCGTGATGCGTTCCGCCTGCAGCATGGCTTGCAGCCGGTCCAGCGCGGGCATTTCCGCCACACAGGGCGGGCACCAGGTGGCCCAAAGATTGACCACCAGCCCCTGCCCGGCAAAGGCGGCCAAGCCCGTTTCCTTGCCATCGGCATCGGTGAAGGTAATCGCCGCCGCTGGCGCCGGGTTGGCCGCTTCGCGCAGTTTCTCAAGCCCCTTGGCCGCCCACCCTTGCCGCGACAGACCGGGCACGAGTAGGGTCGCCCCAAGCAAGGCCGGGGCGCAGAACATCGCGGAACGGCGGTTCAAAACAGGCACGAAAGACACTCCCTTCGCATGAGCAGCAGCAGCGCCAACCAGCAATGGGGCGGACGTTTCGCCGAAGGCCCCTCGGCCATCATGGCCGCCATCAATGCCTCGATCGGGTTTGATCGCAAAATGTGGCGCCAGGATATACAAGGCAGCTTGGCCCATGCCGCCATGCTGTCCCATGTGGGGATCATCAGCGCAGAAGACGAGGCCGCGATCAGGGACGGTCTTGGAAAAATCGCGGCGCGCATCGAAGCCGGCGATTTCCCCTTTGATGACGCGCTTGAGGATATTCACATGAATATCGAAGCGCGGCTGACGGAAACCATCGGGGAAGCCGGCAAGCGCCTGCACACTGGCCGGTCACGCAATGACCAGGTGGCTCTGGATGTGCGGCTTTGGGTGCGCGATGCGATTGATGGGCTTTCCGGGCAGATCAAGGATGTGATGCGCGCCCTGGTCGCGCGCGCGGAAGAACATGCCGGCAGCGTCATGCCCGGCTTCACGCATTTGCAGCCGGCGCAGCCCGTGACTTTCGGCCATCACATGCTGGCCTATGTTGAAATGCTTTCGCGCGATTTGTCGCGCCTTGCGGATTGCCGCGTGCGCTTGAATGAAAGCCCCTTGGGTGCGGCGGCTTTGGCCGGCACGGGCTTTGCGATTGACCGGCATATGACCGCCAAGGCGCTTGGCTTTGATCGGCCTATGCGCAACAGCCTGGATGCCGTGGCATCGCGCGATTTTGCCGCCGAATTCCTGTTCTGCTCTGCCATGTGCAGCGTGCATCTTTCGCGGCTCGCGGAAGAAATCGTGATCTGGACCAATCCCTATTTCGGCTTTGTGAAACTATCTGATGCCTTCACCACGGGCAGTTCCATCATGCCGCAAAAGCGCAACCCGGATGCGGCGGAATTGGTGCGCGGCAAGACAGGGCGCGTGATGGGCGCGCTGATGGGCATGCTGACGGTGATGAAGGGCCTGGCGCTCACCTATTTCAAGGATATGCAGGAAGACAAGGAAGGCATTTTCGATGCCGCCGAAAACCTGACCCTGACGCTGGCGGCCACCGCCGGCATGGTGCGGGATATGAAGCCGCAGACCGAACGCCTTGCCAGCGCTGCCGGGGCAGGGTTTTCCACCGCGACCGATCTGGCGGATTGGCTGGTGCGTAGCCTTAAAATGCCCTTCCGCGATGCGCATCACGTGACCGGCACGCTGGTCGCCAAGGCGGAAGCGCGCGGCGTTGATCTTTCCGGCCTGACACTCGCGGAAATGCAGGCGGTGGAACCGCGCATCACCCAGGCAGTGTTTGATGTGCTGACGGTTGAAGCCTCCGTCAGGTCGCGCACATCCTATGGCGGCACGGCGCCGGCCAATGTCGCGGCCATGGCCGCCGAATGGAAGGCGAAGCTGGCATGAGGCAGGGCGCGCGGAGCTTGCTGTTGTTGCTGGCAGTGGCCTTTCTGGCCACGGCCTGTGGCCGCATGGGGCCCATCCGCCCGCCCGGCCCGGCCGAGGAAGTCACCCATCCAAGGCAATACCCAAATCGCTGATCGGGCGCTTTCCCGCTTGCGATAAGCCGCGCACATCACGACAATAGGGGGATGGCAGCCCCCGCACCCGCCCTAGATCCGGGCAATGATCCGTCCTTTGCCGAATTGCTGGCACAACGCCCGCAATTGACCCGCCACGCCCATGATGGGTTGGTGATGGAAGATGTGCCTTTGGCCCGCATTGCCGAAGTCGTGGGCAGCCCAACTTGGGTCTATTCCGCCGGCACCTTGCGCCGCCGGGCGCGGGCATTGCGCGCCGCCCTGGCCGAGGCTGGGCTGACCGCCACCGTGCATTTCGCGACCAAGGCCAATGATAATCTTTCGGTGCTGGCGCTGCTCGGGCGCGAAGGGCTTGGCGCTGATGTGGTGAGTGAAGGCGAATTGCGCGGCGCACGGGCGGCGGGCATTCCCGCCGGCGCGATTGTCTTTTCCGGTGTCGGCAAGTCCGAACGCGAAATCCGCCTGGCACTTGCTGAAGGCATCATGCAGATCAACGCCGAAAGCGCCGAGGAAATCGTCATGATTTCCGAAATTGCCGCCAGCATGGGGCGTGTGGCGCCGGTGGCCATTCGCGTCAATCCGGATGTGGATGCAAAAACCCACGCCAAGATCACCACGGGCCTCAGCGAAAACAAATTCGGCGTGGCTTATGATGATGCGCTCGCACTTTACGCGCGCATGGCAAAGCTGCCCGGCATTCGCCCGATTGGCATTGCGACGCATATCGGTAGCCAGATCACGGTCGGCATGGGCGCCTATCGCGCGGCCTATGCTCGGCTTGCGGAATTGGTCCGCGCCATTCGCGCGCAGGGCTTGCCGATTGAGCGCATTGATTGCGGCGGCGGGCTTGGCATTGCCTATCGCGATGAAATTGCGCCGGCGCCGGCGGCCTTGGCCGGGGCGATCAAGGCAGAACTCGGCGCGCTTGGCCTACCGGTGATGCTGGAACCGGGGCGCTGGATTGCCGGGCCGGCGGGGGTGCTGCTTTCCCGTGTGATCCTGCAAAAGCAGGGCGCGGCGCGGCGCTTTGTGGTGCTGGATGCGGCGATGAATGATCTGCTGCGCCCGGCCATGTATGAAAGCTGGCATGGCATTCTGCCGGTCTCGCCAGCCGCGCTTGTTGCGCCGACAGCGCCGGCGGATGTGGTTGGTCCCGTCTGTGAAAGCAGCGATTGCTTCACGCGTGACCGCGCTTTGCCGGATTTGCCACCGGGCGCCTTGGTCGCGCTGCTTGATACCGGGGCTTATGGCGCCACCATGTCTTCCACCTATAACGCGCGGCCCTTGGCGGCTGAGGTTTTGGTGGATGGCGCGCGCTTTGCCGTGGTGCGGGACCGCCAATCCTATGAGGCGTTGCATGCCGGCCAGCGTGTGCCGGAATGGCTGATGGAATGAGCCAGTCGCCGGGGAAAGCGCCGCCTGAAAGCCAGGGGCTTGGTTCCCTGGGCTTGAAGCTTGGGCTTTCTCGGCTTGCGCTCTGGTGGGAAGGGGCCTGGCGGGCGCTTTGGCCGCCGCTTGGCGTGATCGGCGCCTTTATGGCGCTGGCCTTTACCGGGCTGCTTCCCACGTTGCCCCCGGTGCTGCATCTGCTGATTTTGATCGGCTTTGCCGCTTTGCTTGGCTATCTTGGGTTTCGCGCGGCGCTTGGCTTGCGCGCGCCGGCAACGGATGCGGCGGCGCGGCGGCTGGAACGTGATTCCGGGCTGGCGCATCGCCCGCTTGCCGTGCTGGCGGATCTCCCTGCCGGGGATGACCCGATGGCGCAGGCGCTGTGGCAGGCGCATCGGGACCGCGCGGCGGCGCAGCTTCGGCAGCTTCGGGTGGCGCGGCCCTCACCGGGGCTCGCAGCACGCGATCCGCGTGCCTTGCGCGCTGCCGTGTTGGTCGCGCTGGTGGCCAGCCTTGGCATGGCAGGGCGGGAAGCGCCGGAACGGCTGCTCGCCGCGCTCTTGCCTCCCTTCGCCGAACCGGCTTCCGCGCCAGCGGCCTTAGCCGCGCGGTTTGAAGCCTGGGTGACGCCGCCCGCCTACACCGGCGCGGCGCCGCAATTCCTGAATGCGGCGGGCGGTGCGGTGGCGGTGCCGGCGGGTAGCCGGCTGCATATGGTGTTTTCGGGCAGCGCCAATCCGCCGGAATTGCGCCTGGGCAGCGCGGCCCATCCCTTCGTGCGCATGGATACGCAAAGCCACGCGCTGGAACTGCCGCTGACCGAAGGTGGCGCTTTGGTGCTGAAGCGCGATGGGCGCGATGTCGTGCAATGGGCGCTGACCTTGACACCCGATACACCACCGCGCGTCACCTGGGACCCCTCACCGGCGCGCGCGGGCCGCGGGCTGGGGCTCCGCCTGCCTTGGAAGGCCGAAGATGATTGGGGCTTGGTGGCGCTGCGGGTTGAATTGCGGTTGAAGCAGCGGCCCTCTGCCCCACCGGTGACGCAGGATATGCCCTTGCCCGGCGGCGCGCCGCGTCAGGCACAGGGGGCAGCGCAGCATGATTTCTCGGCGCATCCTTGGGCCGGGCTGGAAGTGGAAGCGCGGCTTTTCGCGCGTGATGGCGCGGAACAGGAAGGCAAATCCGAGGGCGCATTTCTGGTCCTGCCGGAACGGCGCTTTTCCCACCCGGTCGCGCAGCAATTGATTGCAATCCGACGCGCACTGTCCCTTGATCCCAACGCGCGGGAACCCGCACGGCGCGAATTGGACCGCATCACCAATGCGCCCGAGGCCTTCGAACATGATACGGGCATGTTCCTGACGCTGCGTTCCGCCCGGCATCGGCTGATGCGCGACAGGCGCGATGAAGCCGTGCCCGAAGTGCAGCAGGTTTTGTGGGATGTGGCGGTGGCTTTGGAAGAAGGCCGCACAGACCGCACGGCGCGTGCGCTGACCCAAGCGCGCGAAGCCCTGCGTGAGACTTTGGAAGAAGCCCGCCGAGAGGGTACTGAACGCAGCCCTGAGGAACGCGCGGAGACGCAGCGCCGCATTCAGGAATTGCGCGAAGCCATCCGCCGCCATCTGGAAGCGCTGGCTGAGCGTATGCAGCGCGAAAACAATGAAGCGCTATCCTATGACCCGCAGCAGCGCGTCTTTGATCGCCGCGAATTGGAACGCCGCACCCGCCGCCTGGAAGACGCCACGCGCGATGGCCGGCAGGAAGATGCCGAACGCGAAATGGCCGAGCTTGAGGAAATGCTCCAAGCCCTTGAAGAAGGCCGCACGAGCCGGGCGGAGGATCGCCAACGCCAACAACGCCAGCGCGGCCAGCAGCAAATGGGCGCGCTTCAGGATATGGTGCGGCGTGAAGCGGAAATGCTTGACCGCGCGCATCGCCGCAGTGGTGAGCAGGACATCAACCGCACCGATACCCGCCGGCCACCACCGCCCCGCCCGCAAACACCCGAAGCGCGCGAAGAAGCCGCACGGGATGCGCGCACGCAACGCGCCTTGCGCCGCGCCCTTGGCGAATTGATGCAGCAATTCGGTGAATTGACCGGCGATGTGCCGGCGCCGCTAGCTGAGGCGGATCGCGCCATGCGCGACGCGGCAGAAGCGCTGGCCGAAGGGCGCGACCCGCGCGGCGCACAGCAGCAGGCGATCCGCGCTTTGACCGAAGGCGGGCGGCAAATGTCGCAACGCATGCAGCGCCAATTCGGCCCCCCGCAGCCCGGCGAAGGGGAAGGCGAAGGTGAAGGCGAGGAAATGGCCGGCGGCCAGCAAGGCGGCGAAGGCCAGGATCAGGAAAACCAGCTTGGCCAAGGCCGCGATCCTCTCGGCCGCGACCGCCGAGAAGCTGGCGGTTCAGCCCAAGATAATGCCGGCGATACGCTGGTGCCAGGCGAAGCGGAACGGCTGCGGTCGCATCAATTGCAGCAGGAACTCCGCCGCCGCGGCGCGGAACGCGAACGCGCACCGGTGGAACTTGACTATATTGATCGGCTGCTGCGGCGCTTTTGAAGCGGGCAGGCTTTATTCAAACACCCGCGCCCAATCATTCTGCATGGACGCCACCTGCCAACCACGCGCAGGCGCTTCATCCAAAGCGCGCGCCAGGCGCCCGATATGGCTTTCCCGATCATAAGCAAATTCGCGCGCCGCATCATCATGGCGAATGATCATGCCGAAGCGCTGCCCAGCGCCTTCCGTAGTGTAGCGCAGCATTTCAAAATCGCCATCCGAATTGCCAAAGGCCGCAATCGGGCGCCGGCCAATATGGCGCGCTATGCCAATCGGCTTGCCGGGGCCATCATCAATGAAATCCACACGCGCTTCGCGCAAAAGGGTCAGGCGCCCGGCATCTTCCGTTACCTTCAGCGCAAAGCTTGACCCCACAACATGCTGCGGCGGGATCCCGTAGGTTTCCTCGGCAAAGGCGCGTACGAATTCAACGCCGCCGCCCGAGACGATGAAATTCGTGAAGCCCGCAGAACGTAGAAAGCGCAGCACTTCCAACATCGGCTGATAGACCAGCGCGGTAAAGGGGCGGTTCCATCTTGGGTGTCGCGCGGTCTTCAGCCAATCAGCGGCGATGCGTTGAAATACCTCGGGCGAATTTCCGGCCATGGCAGCACCAGCAAGCCGCATTAGACCTTCACTGCCACCAGCCATGGCGCCATGCAGATCGCCCGCAATGGCCGCACGAAAAACCGCATCCTGCTGCCAGGCGGGGTGGGCGGGCGCCATGGTGCGGATACGATCAAGGATGAAGATAAGCTGCGGATAGGCAGGCTGTTCGACCCAGAGCGTGCCGTCATTATCAAACACCGCGATGCGCTCAGCGGGCGGGATACATTCCGCGCTGCCTTCGCGCGTGACAGAAGCGACAAAATCCAACAGCGCGCGCTTGCGCGGACCTTCGCGCCAGGAAGGCAAAGGGTCCGCAGCTTGCGCCGGTGCGGCGACGGGCAGCGCCAAAAGCAGCGCTGCCAGACTGCGTCTTGCAATCATGCCGCTTGGCTTAATTCGCTGAACCGCGCCGCAGCCTTTCCATCGCATCACCCAGGCTGAAACTGCCTGGCCGTTGTCGCGGCGGGAAATCCTTGAAGCTTTCCAGGAAGCGCCCGACATAGGCTTGCGCCGGCACCAAGGCGAAGGCGCGTTCCACCCGCCAGCGCCCATAATTCATCGATTCAGTCGCGCGTTCAAACGGATCGGCACGCAAATTGAACAGCATGGGAAGGCGGAGCGGCGTGAAGTTCCGCTCCCAAACCTCAAGCCCATGATGTTCCTGGATCATGAAATGTAGCTTCCAGTGATCGTAGCGGAGTGCGGCCAAATCCCCATCATCGGTGAAGTAGAACATCTCCCGCCGCGCCCCGGGGCCAGTGCCGGTCAACAGCGGCAATTGGTTATAGCCATCCAGATGCACCTTATAATCACGCCGGCCCGCCCGATGGCCCGCCAGCAGTTTTTCCTTCATTTGCGGCTCACCAGCCGCAGCCAACAAAGTCGGCAACCAATCCTGATGAGAGAAGATATCATTCAACACCTGGCCGGGCTGGATGCGTCCTGGCCAACGGACCATGCTGGGCACACGGAAGCCGCCTTCCCAAGCGGTGGCTTTTTCACCACGGAAAGGTGTAGCGCCGCCATCGGGCCAGGTCATCACCTCGGCACCATTATCGGTGCTGTAGATCACGATGGTGTTTTGCGTAATGCCAAGATCATCCAACTTCTTCAGCAATTGGCCGACATGGCCATCATGTTCCACCATGCCATCAGGGTAGACGCCAAGCCCGGTTTTGCCCTGGCTTTCCGCCTTCAGCCGAGTCCAGATATGCATCCGTGTGGAATTGAACCAGGTGAAGAAGGGCTTGCCCGCACGATGTTGGCGATCAATGAAATCGAGTGACGCGGCCAGGAATTCCTCATCCACTGTTTCCATGCGCTTCATGGTCAGCGGGCCAGTATTTTCGATCCGCTGCGTACCATCCGCATTGGCCCAGGTCTTCAACACCCCACGCGGCGCGAAACGATGGCGAAAGCGCGGGTCACGCGGGTAGTCCGGGTTTTCCGGCTCATCTTCCGCGTTCAGGTGATAGAGCGATCCGAAGAATTCATCGAAGCCATGCATCGTGGGCAAATGCTCATCACGATCGCCCAGATGGTTCTTGCCGAATTGGCCCGTTGCATAGCCCATCGCCTTCAGCAGCACGGCAATGGTCGGGTCTTCCGCGCGCATGCCTTCCGGCGCACCGGGCAGGCCCACCTTGGAAAGCCCGGTACGCATAGGGCTTTGGCCGGTGATGAAAGCCGAACGGCCAGCGGTGCAGGAATTCTCACCATAGGCATCGGTGAAAATCGCGCCTTCGCGCGCGATGCGATCAATATTGGGCGTGCGATAGCCCATCATGCCCATGTTATAGGCCGAGATATTGGACCAGCCGATATCATCGCCGAAAATCACCAGAATATTCGGCTTGCCTTGCGGCGCAGCCGCGGCGGGCGCGCGCGCTGGTTGCGTTTGGGCTTGCGCCATCTGCACCCCACCCATGGTGCCGGCGGCCAGCCCTGCGGCGCCCCCCAGCAGCATGTCACGGCGTGATGGGCGTTGGTTATTCTGGCTCATGTGATGTGTTCCCCTGTTGGTTGGATCATGGACGGCGGATGCAGCGAAAGCCGATATGGCTCATGCCCGTATCCACCATTTGTGCGTGACGCGCGGCGGGCCGATAGCGTCGGCAATAGGATGGCGCGCAAAGGAAGGAACCGCCCTTCACGACCTTGCGCGGAATGCGGATGGTGGGCTGCAAAGGATCGAAAGACCCTGCCATGTCTGCACCGCGCGGATTTTCGGCGACGCAACAGGGGCTTTCAGGATCGGCGGCGTGTTTGGCGCCCCACCAATCCGTGGTCCATTCCCAAACATTGCCGCAAACCTCAAACAACCCGTAGCCATTGGGCGGGAAGCTTTGCACCGGGCAGGTGCCGGCGAAGCCATCCGCTTCGAAATTGCGCCAGGGAAAGGGGCCTTGCCAGGTATTCGCCAGATGCACGCCGCCCGGCGCCAATTCATCGCCCCAGGCAAATTCAGCCCCATCAAGCCCACCGCGCGCGGCGAATTCCCATTCCGCTTCCGTGGGAAGCACCTTGCCGGCCCAGGCGGCATAAGCGGCGGCATCTTCAAACGCGACATGCACCACCGGGTGATCTTCCCGCCCCGTAAGGTCGCTGCCCGGCCCTTCCGGCGCGTGCCAATGGGCGCCCTTTGTCCAATGCCACCAATGGCGGATATCGCGCGTATCCACAGGCCCATCGGTCATGCGGAAGACTAGCGCACCCGGGGCCAGCATATCGGGCGGCGCGCCGGGATAAAGCGCGGGGTCTAGCGGGCGTTCGGCCACGGTCTTGTGGCCGGTGGCCGCAACGAAACGGGCGAATCCCCGGTTCGTCACCGCCGTCGGGTCCATCCAAAAACCCGCCACCGTCACGCTATGGCAGGGCCTTTCCTCGGGATAATGCCGATCCGAACCCATCAGGAAGGTACCGCCTGGTATCCAGACCATGGCTGCGTCTCCACACCCATGCCCAAGCCGGTTTGGCCCTTCCATCATGCCGGCAATTCACCCCTGCAGCCCCTACGCCTTTGCAAAGACTGCCATCTTTGCGACAAGTCAGGCCAATACCTTTTCGGCAATCTGTAATTCTACCGGTGGTATATGATCGAGGTTCGAGAGCTTAGGCTGGTCAAGGCGATTGACGATCACGGCAGCCTGGTGCGTGCCGCGCGTGTATTGGGCATTGCCCAACCGGCGCTCACCCGCGCCCTGGCGCGGCTTGAGGCGCGGCTGCGCGGCCAATTGTTTGAACGCAGCCGGCGCGGCGTGATTGCCACTGATCTGGGCCGCGCCATCATTGCCGAAGGGGCGGCGATACTTGAAAGCCTGGAAAGGCTGGACCGGCACCTATCTGAAGCGCGTGGCACCCAAACCCATGACCTGAATGTGATTGCCGGCGCCTATATGGCCGAAACAATCTGCCTGACCGCGGCGGCGCGCATGCTATCCGCCTTTCCCACTACGCGGGTCCGACTTGTTTCCGCGAATTGGACCGAGGTGCCTGCCGCGATATTGGAACGCGAGGGCCCCATCGGGATCATGGATCTACGCGGCTTCGTGGCTGACCCGGGCCTTGCGGTGGAAAAGCTGCGGCCCCAGCCCGCGATTTTCGTCGCCCGCGCGGGCCATCCCTTGGCGCGACGCAGTAGCGTGAGCCTCGCGGATATCATGTCCTATCCGCTGGCCTTCATTGGCCGCGCGCCGCGCGAAGTGCAGGCGCCGCATGTCGCAGCGCGGGAGGAAGCGCGCCGCATGGGCCAGCCGCATCCGGCCTTCCCGGCGCTGGTGCATGAAAGCCCGACAGTCACGCTGAAGCTGCTGCCGCAATGCGATGCCGTGGCCGGCGTAAGTGTAACCATGGCGATGGACGCACTGCGCCATGGGAATATCGTGGCGCTGCCCTGGCAGCGCGCGCCTTGGGCTTCGATCCACGCCGGCATCATTACGCTGCGCAACCGTGCCCTTGGTGCGGCGGAGCAGGGTTTTTTGGACCTGATCCGCGCGGCGGATCAGAAAGCGGAGGAAGAAGCGCTTGCCTGGTGCGAGGCAGAGGGCGTGCCGAGCGGGTGCGGGTGAGGCGGGGGCAGCGCCCCCGTTATCCCTCTCAATTATCCAAGAACGACCGTAGCTTCCTGCTGCGGCTTGGATGTTTCAGCTTGCGCAGCGCCTTGGCTTCAATCTGGCGGATGCGTTCGCGGGTTACGTTGAATTGCTGGCCCACTTCTTCCAGCGTGTGGTCCGTATTCATGCCGATGCCAAATCGCATGCGCAGCACGCGTTCTTCGCGCGGTGTCAGGCTGGCCAGCACGCGTGTGGTTTGTTCGCGCAGATTGGATTGGATCGCGGCATCAATCGGGATGATCGCGTTCTTGTCTTCAATGAAATCGCCAAGGTGGCTATCTTCCTCATCCCCGATCGGGGTTTCAAGGCTGATCGGTTCCTTCGCAATCTTCAGCACCTTACGCACTTTCTCAAGCGGCATGCCAAGCTTTTCGGCCAGTTCTTCCGGCTGAGGCTCGCGCCCGATTTCATGCAGCATCTGGCGAGATGTGCGCACCAGCTTGTTGATGGTTTCAATCATATGCACCGGAATGCGGATGGTGCGCGCCTGATCGGCGATGGAACGTGTAATGGCCTGGCGGATCCACCAGGTGGCATAGGTGCTGAACTTATAGCCGCGGCGATATTCGAACTTATCCACCGCCTTCATCAGGCCAATATTGCCTTCCTGGATCAAATCCAGGAATTGCAGGCCGCGATTGGTGTATTTCTTGGCGATAGAAATCACGAGCCGCAGATTGGCTTCGATCATTTCCTTCTTCGCCTGGGTCATGTCGCGTTCGCCGCGCGACACGGTCGCATAAACCCGCTTGAATTCCGCCACCGGCAGGCCGGTTTCATTGGCGGCTTCGCTGATGCGGGCGCGGATCTGTTCAACATCTGCGCCATGCTTGGCAACAAAGGCCTTCCAGCCCTTGCCGGGTAGCGCGCCAACACGTTCCAGCCAGGCGGGGTCCATTTCGCTGCCGCGCCATTGCGCCAGGAATTCGTCGCGCTTCACCTTCTGGCTATCGGCCAGGCGCAGCACCTGCCCTTCCATTGTGGTCATGCGGCGATTGAGCGTTTTAAGCTGGTCCACCAATTCTTCGATGCGGTTATTATGTAACTGCACCTTTTCAACTAGCGTGATCAATTCCTGGCGAAGCTTTTCGTAATTCTTCTCCCCGCGCGTGGCCAATTCCTCGCCCGAGGTAAAGGCTTCCATGCGCTTGGAACTGAGTTTTGAAAGCTTGGCGTAGATGGCCTCAATCTGTTCAAAGGTGGCCAGCACTTCCGGCTTCAGTTTTTCTTCGAGCGCGGAGAGCGAAAGGCCCATGCCTTCCCCTTCCTCACCTTCTTCAAATTCCTCAACAGCGGCAGCGGCCACGGCTTCCGGGTTGCCGGCAGATTGGGTGGCTTCCAGGTCAATAATGTCGCGCAGCAGCATGCGCGGCGGGGTCTGACGCACCGCTTCGTGCCAGCGCAGGATGGCCTTGAAGGTCAGGGGGCTTTCGCACAAGCCACCAATCATCATGTCGCGGCCAGCTTCAATGCGCTTGGCGATGGCGATTTCGCCTTCGCGGGACAGCAATTCAACGCTGCCCATCTCACGCAGATACATGCGAACAGGATCATCGGTGCGCCCGACGCTTTCCTCATCCACATTGCCGCCGGCTTCTTCATCTTCTTCGCCATCAGCGCGCGTCGCGGGCTTCACTAGCGCGCCTTCGCCTTCTTCGGCTTCTTCGGCTTCGGATACCGTGATGCCGGCTTCGCTCAGCATGGCCATGGTGTCTTCGATCATTTCCGAAGACACTTGTTCTGAAGGCAATACGGCGTTGATTTCGTCCACCGTCACATAGCCGCGTTCCTTGCCGCGGGCGATCAGCTTCTTCACCGCCGCCGATTGGGTATCAAGCATCATGCCTTCAACCTGTTCGTCGCGCGCTTCAACCGGTTCCGCCCCTGCCGCCGCTTTAGTCGCCATGCCCTAGCACTCCATTCAATAGCAACAGGCACCCGGCGTCCCGGATGCCCGCGCAAAAGGTCCCTATATTATGGCGTTGCCGCCGCACCTTCGGCCAGATCGGCCGCATCTTCCCCCCGGCGCAAGGCACCAAGGGCTTCGGTCAGGCGGATCAGCCTTTGCTGCGCCGCCGGGTCATTCGTGGCCGCAAAGCTTTCCGCCGCCGCCTTCTGGTCTTCAAGCAAAGCCGCCTCTCCGCGGAGCCTCAGGAAGAAATGCCAGAAGCCTTCCTCTACCTCCCGCGGGAGCGCATCTGGGCGCGCCGCCTGGGGTAGGGCCTCAGCGCCAAGCGCCCAAGCCGCAGCATCCACCAAACCTTCAGTTGCGAGGTGGGATAGCAATGCCTGAGAGTCAAGGCGCGTTTCGGCCATGCGCCAGGATAGAATCGAAGTTTGCAGCGCCCGTGCCGGCCCTTCGGGCAGGTCGAGCAAGCCGAAAGCCTCCTCAATCTGCGATAGTAGCCAGGGGTGGCGCAGCAGAATGGCAAGCAGAATGCGCGCCTGGGCAGTGCGGATCGCGGGTTCCAGCATGGCGGGCCGGGCCACACGCTGCGCGGGGGCGGCTTGACCAGGCTGGCGGCGGCGCGTGGCGGCGAAGAAGCGATCGAGCAGCGCCTGGCGATATTCCCCCGCCAAGGCGCGATCTGAAATGGTGGCGGCGGCGGCGACCAGGCGGTTGCGCGCGGCGGCGCGTTGTTCTGGGCTGGCCATGGCTTGGCCTTCCAAAAGCAAGCCGTAAAGCGCCTCTGAAAGGGGGCGCGCCGCATCCAGCACGGCTTGGAAGGCAGCCTTGCCGCCCTTGGCGATCAGCGTATCGGGGTCTTCCCCCGCCGGCAGGGTCGCCAGCTTCAGGCTGCGTTCGGCGCTGATCAGCGGCAATGCCGCTTCCGCCACGCGGGCGGCGGCGCGGGCGCCGGCGGCATCGCCATCAAAACACAGCACCGGTTCGGGCGACAGGCGCCATAATTCCTGCAACTGATCTTCTGTAAGCGCGGTGCCAAGCGGCGCCACCGCCCCGGTGAAGCCCGCCTGATGGAGCGCGATCACATCCATGTAGCCTTCAACGGCGACCACCGAGGCACCACGAAAAGCGCCTTCCCGCGCGCGTTCCAGCCCGTAAAGCGCATAGCGTTTGCGAAATAGCGGCGTTTCCGGGCTGTTGATGTATTTCGGCTGACCATCGCCGAGAATACGCCCGCCAAAGGCAATCACGCGCCCGCGCCGGTCCCGGATGGGGAACATCACGCGGTTGAAGAAGAAATCGCGCGGCGCTTCATCACCTTCCTGCGGCTTCAGCAGGCCGGCTTCGATGAGTTGCGAGGTTTCGAACGCATCCTGCTTCAAATCCGCCTGCAAGGCGCCGCGCCCGGACCCCGCCCAGCCGAGGCCAAAGCCCTGGATGGTTTCCTCGGTCAGGCCGCGGCGGCGGAGGTATTCCAGCGCTGGCCGGCCCTCCGGCAACTTCAGGCGACGCTGAAACGCCTCCATCGCTGCTTCCATGACCGTGTGGAGGTCCCGCGCCTGGCGGGCGCGTTCGGCATCACGCGGGGCGAGTTTGGGGACATCAAGCCCCGCTTCGCCGGCTAGCCGTTCCACCGCTTCCATGAATTGCGCGCCTTCGGCCCGCATGACGAAGGTAACGGCATCCCCATGGGCGCCGCAGCCGAAGCAGTGGAAATGATCGTCATAAACGTAGAAAGACGGCGTCTTTTCCCCATGAAAGGGGCAGCAGCCCTTCCAATTGCGCCCGGATTTGAGCAACCGCGTCTTCCGCCCGATCAGACCGGGCAGGGGCGTACGGGCGCGAAGCTCATCAAGGAAACCGGGGGGCAGGGCCATGGCGAGGGGGTAGGATATACCTTTGCGGGGAAAAGTGGACTCTTCTGAGAGGCTTCCAGGCAAGCCATTCGCGGATGCCATGCTGAACTTTGGCGCCCCAGGTCAGAATAGACTCAAATCCCAACGCGCGAAAAATGCTTGTTCCGAGAGATGGCTTGACATATGAAATGGAAGCTTGCCATCCAAACTAGTACCACATATGGTATCATGGACCAGAAGAAATTAGACCGGATCACCCTTCGAATAATGCAGGCTCGCCGGTCGCCCCAGAAGGCACGGGACCTGGAGAGTATTGCAAAGCAGCTTGGTCGGTCAAAGGTGAATAGGGGAAAGGAACCGACATGGGAGAGCGAGTTGCCCGGCAGACCTCCTCTATCCATCCCGCATCATGGGGGCAGAGACATAGCGATGGGGACGCGGAACAGTATTTTGGATTTCTTGGAGGACGACATGTTGGCCCTACAGGAAATTTTGGACCGAGAGTGAATGCGGCAGATGGCTGATATGGCGATGACACCAGCAGATTATCTCAAGCGACCTTACGCGCGCGTCCTGCGTCCGGAGGCGGATGGCTCGTTTAGCGCGGAAATCGTCGAATTTCCGGGATGCTTTGCCGCTGGCGACACGGGGAGCGAGGCACTGCAGAACCTTGAGAATGTTGCGGAGAGCTGGATCTTGGGAGTGCTGGCCAAGAACGAGCGAATCCCGGAGCCTCTTCAAGAGAGAGAGGCTTTCAGCGGAAAACTTGTCTTGCGCCTACCAAGAAACCTGCACAAAAAGGCTGCCTTTGCTGCTGAGCGGGAAGGGGTCAGCTTAAATCAGTTTATTAGTGCCTGTGTTGCTGAAGCCGTTGGCCTTAGTGCAGGTCGGGCTCCTGAGAACCAACAGGCGATCCAAAAAGCCGCCGCTCGACAAGACGCGATCATAACCAAAGTGTCCTCCCCGACCCAAATAGTTGAGACAGGGAGCAGGATAATTCCGTTTCGCGCTCGCTGGGCGGAACATGTAAGTTCCGAACAACAGGCCAAACAACGAATTAGTACGGGGGGTTAAATGCCTGAGGCCAGCCAGATTAACTTCAAGCACAAAGAAGTCTTGGAGCTCTTGATCAAACAAGCAAAAATCCACGAAGGCAGATGGATGCTTTCAGTGTCATTCAACTTTGGCGCAGGGAACGCTGGGCCATCCCTAGAGGAAACCAACCCAACTGCTTTCGTTAGCTTAGCGAACATTGGGATAGCGAAGGCGCCGGGTGATGCCCCAGAGTCGCTGGTGTTAGACGCTGCTGTCGTGAACCCTGCAAAGAAGAGATAGTCTCGGCTCGGTCAGTCCTGCGAAGGGACGGGTTTGCGCCCCGCCACCAAGGCGGCTATCCGAACCGGCAGATTTTTGAAGGAACGCGACCATGACCCCTGCCGAACGCGCCGCCGTGCAGGCGCATCTGCGCAAGCTTTTCAGCAACCCCCGCATTCAGGTGACCGCGCCGGACCGCCCCAAGGGCAGCGTGGAACTCAAAATCGGCAATGAATTCATCGGCACCATCCACCGCGATGCGGAAGATGGCGATGTTTCCTATGCCGTGCAGATCGTGGTGCTGGCGGAAGATTTGCAGGATAGTGACTGAAGCGCCTGGGGGGCGCGAGTTAGGCCCCCAGCCGCGCCTTCACCATTGGCCCGGCCTTGGCCATATCCAAAGCGGCGGCGTGGCGGGATTTCAGCACCGCCATCACCTTGCCCATATCCTTGATGGAAGCCGCGCCCGCTTCCGCCACCGCCGCATCAATCGCCGCGGCCATGGCGGCATCATCCATCTGCCGCGGCAGGAAACTTTCAATCACGGCGATTTCGGCTTCTTCCTTCGCCGCCAATTCGGGGCGATTGCCTTGGCGGTACAAATCCACACTTTCGCGCCGGGATTTCGCCATGCCGCGCAACATGGCGATGATCTGATCATCCGGCACGCCCGGGTCCTGCGGCGTCTTGCGCGCGGCGATATCGGTATCCTTCAGCTTCGCCATGATCATGCGCATGGTGGAGGTTGTGGCCGCATCCTTGGCGAGCATCGCGGTCTTCAAGGCATCGGTGAAACGGGCGCGGAGTTCCATGGGGTGTTCCTTCATTCTTGGGCGCGCTTATAGCAAAGCCCGCTGCGCGGGCCAGGGTAGGGCGGGTCAGGCGGCCCTAATCGCCTCGATCAATTTCGGCTCCCGCGCCAGCAGCTTCATCAGCAGCAGCGTCGGGCGGCTCGGCTGCGCCTCGCCATGCTCGTATTTGTAGAAGCTATTGGGCGAACCTGTCAGCAGCAGGCTCGCATCTTTTTGCGTGAGGCCGGCCGCCTTGCGTACCTGCTTCGCCAGGCGCTGCACGGAAGCGGCATATTCCGCCTTCATCTCCGCTAGCGCAGCATCCAGCGGTGCAGCATCAGCGCCGAGCAAAACGCCATCGCCATCATCTTCGGGGAACCAGCCCGTCACCTCCACCACGCGGGTCAGGTCCATATAGGCCACAACCTCTCGCCGCTTGCGCCGACGCAGCGGGGCGCCGGTTTCGGGGTGGATCATGGTCTCGGGCGCGGGCATCCTATTTCTCCTTGAAGGACAAAAGCACGAATTCAGTCACAACCGCATCGGTGAATTTCAGGTACAGTAGCAAGCCATCATGCGGCACGTGATAGACATCCTGCCACTGGCGATGGTTTGAGTGGCTTGTTACGGATTTCAAGAAATGTCGCGGCTCCATCAGCGCCACAACTTCCTGCACATCCTGAAGCCCATATCCAAGCGCAATGGCAGAGCGCAACGCGGTCATGGTTATGGCGGCATCACGCAGGAAGGCTGCCTGGAATGCCGCCAGATTATGACTTGGCTTGCGCTTTTCCATGGGTTTTCGGATACCACCTTTAAGGTGGTTTAGGCAAGGCTTTTTGTGGTGCCCTACCTCTCCCCACCCTGCGCACCATAGAAAATCACCCAGGTCGCGAAATCGGCGGAGGTATCCTCAAACCGATGCACCTCCCCCGCGCGCACGAAAAGCGCGTCATGCGGGCGGAAGGGCACACGTTCAGCACCTCGGCGAAACCAGCCGGTGCCAGAGGCAATGATGTAAAGCTCATCCTGGTCATGCGGCTTTTGCGTATCCTCACCCTTGGGGGCGAACCAGCGGAGCTGCATGCTGCCGTGTTCCAGCAGCAAGGCGGAAAGCCGGCCGGGGGAAGGGGGCGTCGCGGCAGCCTCGGCCGCTGTGATAAGGGTGCGGGGCAGGTCAGACATGCTGGTTCACCTCAATCATATTCGCGGCTGGGTCGAGCACGTAAATCTGATGCATCCCCGCCATGGCATAGACACCAGCGTCTGAGACCAAAACGCCCGCCGCTTCCAGCCGCGCCTTCACCGCCTGCACATCCGCCACGCAAAAGGCCGGGTGCCCGCCGATGGAAGGGTTATGCGCGAAGCGATTGCGAAAGGCGAAGCCAGCATCCGGGCGGATGATGTGCAGCCCGCTATTGTCATCGGCATTGGTCAGCACGGCCAATTCAGTCGGGTCTATGCTGAAATCCCCGCGCTTGGTCGCTGAACGCCAGCGCCCTTCCTTGAGCCCCACGATCTCCGCGTAAAACGCCACGGCTTCCCGCACATTTTCGGCTTGCAGATTGACGTGATGAATATGCCAGGTCGGGCGTGTTGGGGGTGCCGCGTGGCCCGCTTGCAGCAGCAGCAAAAGATTAAACGCCAGATCCAGCGTATAAATCGCCGGCTGAGCAAACTCCCCCGGCAGGGCCGGCGCATAAGCAAGCCCGGCCTGGTTCAACCTCGCAATCACGGCATCCAGGGAAGCCACTTCCAACGCAACATACCGCGCCCCAATCGGGCCAAGCAGCGCCGCGCCGGACCGTGCCAGCGCTGCATCAGGGCGATGCAGCCGCAAGCCGCGCCCGCCCTGCCCAATGAAGCGGGTGCGCGCATCCGGTGCCTCCGCCGCGCCAAGCCCGATCAGCGCGCCGAAGAACTGCGCCGCCTGGTCCAGATCATGCGCAATCAGCGATACGTGATGGATGGACCAGGTCATGTAAGGCTTTCCTCGATGGCGATTTCGGGCAGCATCCCTCGCCGCACCATAAGGGGCAACAGGGGGGCGTGGGTTCTGACCGGCCCAGCCACATGCCCCGGTTTTGCTGCATTGCGGGAGGAATTTTCCCACCTCTTTCTTTTTCCTTGCCCTGGGAAGTTTTTTCCCGGATAAGCCGGGCCCATGCGCAGCGTTGAAGATATCATCGCCCTTTTGGGCGGTTCTGAAGCCGCGGCTGAACGCTGCGGCGTCGGCACGGAAGCCATTCGCAAATGGCGGCAATCCAAGGCCATTCCCGCCAAACATTGGCCCGCCATCCTGACCGCGACTGGCCTGACACTTGCCGATATGCCCGGCGCCTCCTCTGACACCCCGAAAACGGAGCCCCTTCCCATGGCTGATACCGCCCCCCCTGGCGCCACCGCCTGCCTGATGCTGGCTGATGGCAGCGTCTTTTGGGGCCGCGGCTTCGGGGCCGAGGGCAAGGCGGTGGCCGAGATTTGCTTCAACACGGGCATGACCGGCTATCAGGAAACCCTGACCGATCCTTCCTATGCCGGGCAGATCATCACCTTCACCTTCCCCCATATTGGCAATGTCGGCACCAACCAGGAAGATATCGAAGCCCTCACACCCGCCGCACGCGGGCTGATCGTGAAGCAGGATGTGACCGAGCCCGCGAATTACCGCGCCACGCGGCATTTGCACGCTTGGCTGGTTTCCCATGGCGTTCCCGGCTTGGCCGGCATTGATACCCGCGCGCTGACCGCGCGCATCCGCGATGGCGGCCCGCCCAATGGCGTTTTGTGCCATCGCGTGGATGGGAAGTTTGATATCGCAGCCCTTCGCGCCGAAGCCACTGGCTGGCCGGGGCTGGAGGGCATGGATCTGGCGAAGGATGTCACCTGCCGGCAGAGCTATCGCTGGGATGAAACCGAATGGGCCTGGCCCGCCGGCTTTGGCCGCCAAGCCGCGCCGAAATACCGCGTGGTCGCGATGGATTACGGCGCCAAGCGCAATATCCTGCGCTGCCTGGCTTCAGCCGGCTGCGATGTGGTGGTGCTGCCCGCCACCGCCTCAGCCGAGGAGATTTTCGCGCAAAAGCCGGATGGCGTGTTCCTGTCCAATGGTCCTGGCGACCCTGCGGCAACCGGCACCTACGCGCTGCCTGCCATTCGCGCCGTGCTGGATAAAAAACTGCCGGTCTTTGGCATTTGTCTGGGGCATCAATTGCTGTCACTCGCGCTTGGTGCGCGCACCTTCAAGCTGGCGCGCGGGCATCGCGGCGCCAATCAGCCGGTGAAGGATTTGACGACCGGCAAGGTGGAAATCACCAGTCAGAATCACGGTTTTGCGGTGGACCCGGAAAGCCTGCCAGGCAATGCGAAGGTCACGCATATCTCTCTGTTTGATGGCACGAATGAAGGCATTGCGGCGACGGATCGCCCGGCCTTTTCCGTGCAATACCACCCGGAAGCGAGCCCCGGCCCTTCCGACAGCCATTATCTTTTTCATCGCTTCGTTGAAATGATCGAAAGGGCCAAGGCATGAGCAAGATGTTTGATCTGACCGGCCGTGTTGCGCTGGTGACGGGTGGCAATGGCGGCATTGGGCTTGGCATGGCAACGGGCCTGGCGAAAGCGGGCGCGACCGTGATGGTGGCTGGCCGCAATGCCGCGAAGAATGACGCCGCCGTGGCGGGCTTGCGCGCGCTGGGCGCCAAGGCGGAAAGCATCGCGGTGGATGTGACCGATCCCGCTTCGATCACCGGCATGGTGGAAGAAACCGCAAAGCGCCTCGGGCGCTTGGATATTCTGGTGAATAATGCGGGCACGAATATCCGCAACCGACCAGAGACTTACAAGCTGGAAGACTGGCACACCATCATCAATACCAACCTGACCAGCGGCATGTTGGCATCCCAAGCGGCCTATCCGTATTTGAAGGCGCATGGTTGTGGGCGCGTGATCAATAACGGGTCCATGCTGTCCATTTTCGGCCTGCCTTGGCATGTCGCTTACGGCGCATCCAAGGGCGGTGTGGTGCAAATGACGAAATCCACCGCCGTTGCCTGGGCCGCCGATGGCATTACGGTGAATGTGATCCTGCCTGGCTGGATTGATACGGACCTCACGCGCAAGGCGCGGCAGGATATGGCCGGGCTGAATGATAATGTGCTGGCGCGCACGCCTTCCAAGCGCTGGGGCGAGCCCGGGGATTTTGAGGGGGTGGCGGCTTTCCTTGCCTCGGATGCGGCGGCTTTCATCACCGGGGTCGCTATACCGGTGGATGGTGGGTATTCGGTGCAGGGGTGATGTGACCTTAGAGTATTAGGCGATGGTTTTTGATATCTTCTCCAAAAGAGCGTGGCGGCAGGGTGGCGCCGCAAACGATGTCTATCAGTATGAGGAAATCCCCGACCGCGTGCGGCGCCAACTCGTATTGTTGTTCGAGCGGGAGATCGGTACACCTACCTATGATGAAGACGATGATGCATCTCAGTTTTACGCCGCAGCATGCAAGATTTTGCGTGAAGAATACGGCGCATTTCACCTTCTTGACCTGGTCGGCATGCCCGAGGGTTATAGGTCACATTCGCGGCCCGGCTTCTATGAATTAAGCAATTTTTTTCTTCGTGAAAAAAATATCCACTCCTGCCTTGACGTTATCGAAATGTGCGCCAGACATTTCTTAAATCTACGCAAGAATGGGGCCTGTGCAACGCTAAATACTAGGCTGAGAGAGGGCGGTGTTGGCTTCCAGATTGAAAGCGGTTTGGCGATTAGAGTAGATGACCAGTTGGTCCATAGTGAGGTCGTAAAGCCGACCCTCAGTTTATTGAGCGCTTCAGGCTTCGAAGGCGCAAATGACGAATTTCTGCAAGCACACAAAAAATACCGCAACGGAGACTATAAGGGTGCTCTTTTGGAAGGCGCTAAAGCATTTGAGAGTGTTCTAAAAATTATTCTTCGCAAGCATCGCCAAGACGTCACAGAGAGGGATACGGCTTCGGCATTGCTGAATAAATTCTTCGGGCTGAACTTACTGCCAATTTATCTTGAGAAGCAGTTCAATGACCTAAAGTCGCTACTGCAAGGTGGCGCGCCAAACGTCCGGAACAAAGAGGCGGCCCATGGGCAGGGCGAAGAGGTGCGCGAGGTACCCGAATATCTCGCTGCCTATGGCTTGCATCAGACGGCCTCCGCTATCCTACTAATCGTCAAGGCACACGAGGCGGCGCGATAACTCATGCCCACCCTCGAAACCCTGCTGATTTTTGCTGCACTTTCGCTCGGCCTGGCGGCGACGCCGGGGCCGAATATGCTCTATCTTGTCTCGCGTTCACTCGCGCAAGGCGTGGGCGCCGGCATGATTTCGCTGATCGGCTGCCAATGCGGGTCGCTGGTCATCATGCTCTGCGCGGCAGCGGGCATCACCGCGGCACTTTTTGCCATTCCCTATGCCTGGGATGTTTTGCGCATTGGTGGCGCGGCTTATCTGGCGTTCCTCGCGTGGCAGTGTCTCCGCCCTGGTGGGCAGCCGATTTTCGCCGCACGCCCCATGCCGCGTGAACCTGCGTCGCGCCTGTTTGGTGTTGGCTTCGCCACTGCCGCGCTTAATCCCAAAGTCGCCATTTTCTACGTGGCGGTATTGCCGCCCTTCATTGATCCCGCGCGCGGTGATGTCTTTCTGCAAGGCATCGCGCTTGGTGCGGTGCAAATCGCCATCGCCATCATCTTTGATGGCTTGTTGATTTACGGCGCCGCCGGGGTTTCGCGCTTCCTCAGCGAAAACCCTGCCTGGATGGCCGCACAGCGTTGGATTTTGGGCGGTGCGCTGGCACTCCTCGCGCTCAAGCTCGCCACCGAAAGCCGCGCATGAAACCCCTTCTCACCCTGCTGCAAACCCCAAGGCCCTGAACCATGCCGAAACGCACAGACATCAAATCCATCATGATCATCGGCGCCGGGCCGATCGTCATCGGCCAGGCCTGCGAATTCGATTATTCCGGCGCGCAAGCCTGCAAGGCGCTGCGGGCTGAGGGCTATCGCGTCATTCTGGTGAATTCCAACCCGGCCACGATCATGACCGATCCGGGGCTGGCGGATGCCACCTATATCGAACCGATCACGCCCGAGATCGTCGAGAAAATCATCGCCAAGGAACGCCCGGATGCGCTGCTGCCGTCCATGGGTGGTCAGACCGCGCTCAATACCTCGCTCAAGCTTGCGGAAGCAGGTGTGCTCGAAAAATACGGCTGCGAATTGATTGGTGCGAAGGCCGAGGTGATTGACAAGGCCGAAGACCGCCAAAAATTCCGCAATGCCATGACCAAAATCGGCATTGAAAGCCCGAAAAGCGAA
>JBPCSO010000052.1:0-32946 GCA_051007055.1 Roseomonas sp. | reverse complement strand
GATCGACACCGATCGTCTTTCCACCCCATCCCGGCTTGAGGAGGATGGCGCTGAGGTTTCGCTCCGCCCGCAGACGCTGGATGATTTCACCGGGCAGCGTGGCTTGCGCGAGAATTTGCGCGTTTTCATCGGGGCGGCGCGGGCGCGGGCTGAGGCGATGGATCATGTTTTGTTTCATGGTCCGCCTGGCCTTGGGAAGACGACTTTGGCGCAGATTGTGGCGCGTGAATTGGGTGTCGGTTTCCGCGCGACTTCGGGGCCGGTTTTGCAGCGTGCGGGTGATTTGGCGGCGATCCTAACCAATTTGCAGCCGCGTGATGTGTTGTTTGTGGATGAGATTCACCGTTTGCAACCGGCGATCGAGGAAACGCTCTATCCGGCGATGGAGGATTTCCAGCTTGATCTGATCATTGGGGAAGGCCCGGCGGCGCGCACGGTGCGGATTGATTTACCGCCTTTTACCTTGATTGGTGCGACGACCAGGGCGGGGTTGCTGGCGACACCATTGCGCGATCGCTTCGGCATTCCCTTGCGTTTGGTGCTTTATACGCCTGAGGAATTGTTGGGTATTGTGACGCGCGGCGCGCGGACATTGGGCTTTGACTTGTCTGAGGATGGCGCGCGAGAGATTGCAAGCCGTTCGCGCGGCACGCCGCGTATTGCGGGGCGGCTGCTGCGGCGTGTGCGTGATTTTGCGCTGATGGAAGACAAGGTCGCTGATCGTGCGATGGCCGATGCGGCGCTCAGGCGGTTGGAGGTTGATGCGCTCGGTTTGGATGCGATGGATCGGCGGTATTTGCTGCGGATTGCGGAGCACCATAATGGTGGCCCGGTTGGGATTGAAACCTTGGCTGCGGCGCTTGCGGAAAGCCGGGATACTTTGGAAGAAGTGGTAGAGCCTTTCCTTATTCAGGAAGGGCTTGTGTTGCGCACGCCGCGCGGGCGGGTTTTGGGTGATCGCGGCTGGCGGCATTTGGGGCTCAGCCCGCCTGCCGGGGTGCAACCATTGCTCGATTTGCTTGGGGATCAGGAGGCGTGAGCGCGCCGCATCTTTGGCCCATTCGTGTTTATTTTGAGGATACGGATGCGGGCGGTGTCGTCTATCACGCGCGGTATTTGCATTGGGCGGAGCGTGGGCGGACGGAAGCCTTGCGCGCCATGGGTTTGCCCCATCAGGAAATGATCGCGCGGCATGGTGTCTTCCTCGTGGTGCGGCGGCTTGAAGTGGAGTATTTCCGCCCGGCGCTGCTCGACGAATCGGTGGTGGTGGAAACGCATATCCGCCGTGTGACGGGCGTGCAGGTGTGGCTGACCCAGGTGGTGCGGCGTGAGGCGGAAGCCGAGGCACTTGCGGTGGTGGAAGTAAGGTTGGCCTCGGTAGGGCAGGGTGCTGCCAAGCCGGTGCCGCTGCCGGAGCCGTGGCGGTCCGCGCTGCGTGCCGTGGCCGAAGTGGCGCCGGGGTGAACAAATTTTCGCCGGGAAAAGGTCGCTTTTCTCGGATTTGGTGTTTTCAGGCGGCTGAGGCCGCCGGCAATCGTCCCTTTGGGGCGAAGGAGACGTGGCGTGGATCGTAACGTGACCACTCAGGCGCTTGGGCAGGCGGCCCATGACCTTTCGCTGTGGGGCCTATTCTTGCAGGCCGATTGGGTTGTGAAGGCGGTGATGATCGGGCTGCTGCTGGCCAGTATTTGGGTCTGGGCAGTGGTGTTTGAAAAAGTCGTCGCCATCCGGCGCATCAATAAAGCGGCGGATGCGTTTGAAGATCGCTTCTGGTCCGGCGGCAGCCTGGATGATCTGTTCTCACGCGAGGGGGAGCAACCGACACATCCGCTGGCGGCGGTATTTGGCGCGGCGATGCGCGAATGGCGCCGTAGTGCGGGCGGCGGCAGCGTGCTGGGCGGCGCCAAGGAACGCGTGGAACGCGCCATGGGGGTCACGATTGGGCGAGAGATGGAAAGGCTGGAACGCTGGATGGTGTTTCTGGCTTCCGTCGGTTCCGTCGGGCCGTTTGTGGGGCTGTTTGGGACCGTTTGGGGGATCATGAATTCCTTCTCGGCCATTGCTGGCATGCAGAATACGAATTTGGCCGTGGTGGCGCCGGGCATTGCCGAAGCCTTGTTCGCAACGGCGATTGGCCTAGTGGCGGCGATCCCGGCGGTGCTTGCTTATAACAAGCTCAATACGGATCTGGCGCGCTTTGCCGCGCGGCTGGAAGGCTTTGCCACTGAATTCGGTGCCATCCTGTCGCGCCAGACAGAAGTGGCGGCGAATGATGGCGGGCCGCGTAGCCCGACCCAGGCGGCGGAATAGGCCATGGCGGCATCCCTTTCAGGCGGGCGCGCTTCCGGGCGTTCACGCTATCGCCCCATGGCGGAAATCAATGTCACGCCGCTGGTGGATGTGATGTTGGTGCTGCTGATCATTTTCATGGTGGCCGCGCCGTTGATGACGGTGGGCGTGCCGGTGGATTTGCCGAAAACCACGGCCCAGCCGCTTAATCAGGAAAGTGAACCGCTGACGATTACGGTGAATACCGAAGGCAAGATCTTCCTTCAGGAAACCGAAGTGCCGCTAGATGGGCTGGTGCCGCGCTTGCAGGCAATTATGCGTGAACAGCCGCAGGGTGCGCCTGAACGGCGGATTTTTGTCCGTGGCGACAAGGCCATTTCCTATGGCCGGGTGATGGAGGTGATGGGCACCATCGCCGGGGCGGGCTTCACGCGCGTGGCTTTGTTGGCGGAACAGCCACAGGCGCCGCGCCCGGCTGCGGCAACGCCGGCTGGACGCCCTGCCACACCCCCGGCGCGCCCGGCGGCACCCCCGGCTGCGCCCAATCGCCCAGCCCAGCCGCCCCGCTAAAGGCTGGGGAAGGAGAGAGCCTTGCCCCGGGCCCTGCCCGATAAGCGTCTGAACAAATGGCTGATGCTCTCGGCGGGGCTGCATGTCGCGCTGCTGGGCGTCGGGGCCTTGTTCACGCTTGCGCGGTCCATCCCGGAACCGCAGGAACAGGGCATAGCGGTAGAACTTGTGGCGCCTGGCCCGGCACAGGTGGCGCGTGCCGATAGCCCGGCGCCCGTGCCGGGCCCCACTTCGCCACCCACGCCTACGCCGCCGACACCTGAGCCCCCGGCGCCGGAGCCACCGCGCAATGCGCCGCCGGAACCAGCCCCGCCGCCGCCCCCGCCACCGCCTGCACCGGCAGCAGCGCCTGCGCCAGCGCCTCCCAGCCAGGCGCGGCCAACCCCGCCTGCACCGGCGCCGGCGCCAAGCCCTGAACCATCGCCCGCCCCGCGCGTGACGCCCCAAACACCCGCGCAACAGCCAACGCCGCCACAGCCACAGGCGGCGCAGCCGCCGCGCCCGGAACCACCCTTGCCGCTGCCGCCCCCCCCGGTGCCGCCGCCGCCCGAACCATCACGTCAGGCGGGCACGGGGCAGACGCCGCCCGTGGCACGGCCACAGGAAAACAGCACATCGGTGCAGAATACGCTGGAGCGGCTACGCGCCCAGCAGCAGCAGGACCGCGCGCCGACAGCGCGGCCCAATCCTTCAGGCGCGCCGCGCCAGGGGGGCGGTTCGCCCACGGGTACGGCGGCGCTGACGCAGGGGGAGATCCGCGGCCTCGCGGCGCAGGTTGAAGAATGCTGGAATGTGGATGCCGGCATGCTCGGGCTTCAGGACATCACGGTTGAATTGCGCGTGCAGCTCGACCCCCAGGGCAATGTTCGCAACGTGGTGCCGGCGGGGAATATGCCGACCGATCCGCGCGTGCGGTCTGTATTCGAATCGGCGCGGCGTGCTCTACTGTCCCCTGCGTGCAATCCGCTGAAAGTGCCGCCGGACAAAATGCAAACCGTGATGGCTTCCACTTTTCGCTTCAGCCCGCGCGGGCTGGTGCGCTGAATTCAGGATGATGGGCATGACAACTCGACGCTCCCTTCTGCTTGGTGCCGCGGGTGCGGTGACCGTCTCGGCGCTTGCGGGCGCACCTGATGCGGCTTTCGCGCAAGGGGCGGTAATTGACATCACGCGAGCGCGGACAAACCCGATCCCGATTGCCATTCCTGATTTTGCGGGGGCTGGTGATGGTCAGCGTTTCGGGCGCGATATTGCGCGGGTGGTGCAGGATAATTTGCGCAATTCCGGGCTTTTTCGCCCGGTGGCGCGCCAGGCTTTCATCCAAACACCGGAGAGCGCCGCGCAAACCCCGCGTTTTCAGGATTGGCGCGTGATTGGCGCGCAAGCGCTGACGACGGGGCGCGCCGATGTGCAAGGTGGCAATCTACGCGTCGAATTCCGACTTTGGGATGTGCTGCCGGAAAACCAGTTGCAGGGTACGGCCTTCACCGCGCCGATCGGCAATTGGCGCCGCATCGCACATCTGATCTCTGACGTGATTTATGAAAGATTGCTGGGCGAGAAAGGCTATTTCGACACACGCATCGTCTATATCGCGGAATCCGGCCCGCGTGACCGCAGGCTGCGGCGGCTTGCGATTATGGATCAGGATGGCGAAAACAACGCCTTCCTGACCGATGGGCGCGAAGCGGCGCTCACGCCGCGCTTTCACCCCTCGGCAGATCGCGTCGCTTTCATGTCCTATCAGAACCGCGAACAGCCGCGCGTTGTGTTGTTTGATTTGAATACGCGCGGCCAGCAGGTGCTCGGCAATTTTCCGGGCATGACGCTTTCGCCGCGCTTCGCGCCTGATGGGCGTTCCGTGGTGCTTTCCGCCATGCGCGGCGGGGATGCCAATATCTTCATGGTGGATTTGGCAAGCCGACGCGAAAGGCAGCTTACCAGCGGTAGCTCGCTTGATGTCAGCCCCGCTTTTTCGCCCGACGGCACGCAGATTGTTTTCAATTCGGACCGTGGCGGTGATCAGCAGCTTTACGTGATGGATGCGAATGGTGGCGGCATACGGCGCATTTCCTTCGGTCGTGGGCGCTACGCCACGCCGGTTTGGTCACCGCGCGGGGATTTGATTGCCTTCACCCGCTTCGGTGGTGGTAGCTTCGCGATTGGGGTGATGCGCCCCGATGGTTCGGGTGAGCGTATTCTATCCGAAGGGTGGAAGATGGAAGCACCAAGCTTCGCGCCCAATGGCCGCATGCTGGTCTTTGGCCGGGAAACCCGCGCCACCGATGCGCGCGGCGGTGGCTATTCGGCCCGCATTCACACCATAGACATTGCGGGCTTCAATGAACGGCCTTTGCCGACGCCAACTGATGCTACAGATCCGACATGGTCGCCCTTGCTTTCATGAGGCTTTCAGTAGGTTTTGGCTTGACCGGCAAGGTTTCAGCCTTTACCGCACCGCACAAAGCTACGTTTTTCCTGAAAGGAAACCAGTCATGAAGTTGAAATTCCTTGGTATTGCCAGCCTTGCGCTGCTGGCTGCCTGCTCCAATAATGATTCCAGCAGCAGCACCGGTGCCGGCGCTGGCGGTGCGGGCAATATCCGCCCCGGTAGCCAGGAAGATCTGGTCGCCAATGTTGGTGATCGCGTTTTCTTTGATTTTGATCGCAGCAATATCCGCGCTGATCAGCGCCCGGTCCTGCAGCGCCAGTCTGAATGGATGGGGCGCCACGCCCAAGTGCAGGTGGTGGTTGAAGGCCATACGGATGAGCGGGGCACGCGTGAATACAACCTGGCGCTTGGTCAGCGTCGTGCCAATGCGGCGCGTGATGTGTTGGTGGCGGGCGGCGTGAATTCCTCCCGCATTTCCACTATCTCCTTCGGCAAGGACCAGCCGGCGGCGCTTGGTTCCGATGAAAGCGCCTGGGCGCAGAATCGCCGCGCCGTTACGGTTGTGCGGTAAAGAAAGGGGGGCGCGGTTTCAGGCCGCGCCACTTGGTTAGCATGTTGAATACGCCTTCCGTCTTGCGCCTGGCCGTTTTGGGGCTTGGGCTGGCGATTGCCGCCCCCGCGCATGCCCAGGTGGAAAGCCGAGAGGGCATAGCGCTACAAAACCAGATCCTGGATTTGCGGCGCGAAATTGATGCGCTGCGCCGTGGCGGTGGCGGGGCCCTGCCGGCGCCGAGCGCGCCATCCCGCGGTTCCGCCGCTTCGGGTGATTTGGTGCAGCAATTGCTCGGGCGCGTGCAGGAATTGGAAGAAGAAAACCGCCGCCAGCGCGGGCAGCTTGATGTGGCCGAGAATAATGACCGGCAATTGCGCGCCGAATTGGAAAAGCTGCGCGGTGATTTGGATTTCCGTCTGCAAGCCCTGGAGAAAGGGGCTGGCCGGCCGGCCGCCCCGCGCCCTCCGCAGCCGGGGCCAGCGGGACAAACCCAGCCAGCCCCGGCCAGCCCGGCACCCTCCAACGCCCCGCGAACCGCTGAAAAAGCCATTGCCGATGGTCAGGCCGCGCTGGCCCGGCGCGATTTCCCAACGGCCGAGGCCGCCGCGCGGGAGGCGATCCGTGCCCGCCCTGGGCCTCGGGCGCAGGACGCATCGCTGCTGCTGGGCGATGCGCTGATGGGCAAGCGGGATTTCCAGAATGCCGCCCTTGCCTATGACGAAGCCTTCAATCGTAACCGCCAGGGTGGCCGCGCGCCCGAAGCGATGATCGGCCTTGCCAATGCCTTCCAGGGCTTTGGCGCACGGCGCGAAGCCTGTGAAACACTGGATAATCTGCGGTCCAACTTCCCCAATCTGTCTGGCCAGCAGGCGGAACGCGCGGCCGATAGCCGCCGCCGCGCGCAATGCCGGTGACCCTGACTTGGGGATAGGCCCTTTCCTGCGCTGACCCTGCCGGTCAGTCGCGCCGAATTTGCTGCGGCCATGGCGCCGCTTGGGCCTTTTGGCGTGGCGCCCTGCCTTGCTGTGGCGGTTTCCGGCGGGCCGCATAGTCTGGCGCTGGCATTGCTGGCGCGCGATTGGGTGGCGGCGCGCGGGGGGCGCATTCTGGCGCTGGTCGCGGATCACGGGCTGCGCCCCGAAAGCGGCGCCGAAGCCGATCATGTGATGGCGCTTTTGACTGAGGCCGGGATTGCAGCGGAGTGCCTGCGGCTTGGCTTGCCCTCGGGCGCAAGGCTTCAGGAACGCGCCCGAAGCGCGCGGCTGGCGGCCTTGGGCCAAGCTTCGGCGCGCCATGGCTGCCCCTGGCTATTGCTTGGCCATCATCGCGGGGATCAGGCGGAAACGCTCGTTTTCCGGGCGCTGCGCGGTAGCGGCGCTGCGGGGCTGGCGGCCATGGCGGCATTGCGTGTTGCGCCTGATTGCTTGGTTTTGCGCCCCTTGCTCGGCTTCGCGCCGGCCCAGTTGGAAGCGGTGGTGGCCGCTGCCGGGCTTTCCCCCGTGCGCGACCCTTCCAATGACAATCCGCACTTTGCCCGCATCCGGCTCCGGCAAGCCTTGGGCGATCCGGGCGGGGAAGGTGAGGGGATTTGTGCGCTGGCGGAAGCGGCGGGGGCTTTTGCGCGCCGCCGCACCCGGCAGGAAGCCGTGCTGCTTGCCCGGCTGGCGGCGGCGGCGGAAATCCGCCCGGAAGCCTATGCCTGGGTTGACCCCAAGGCGCTGGGGGCAGATGCGATTGGGATTGCGGCGCTGGCGCGCCTTATTGGCCTGATTGGTGGCGCTGCCTGGCCAGTGCCCATTCCCGCCACAGTAGCGCTGATCGCGCGCGGCGGCGGGAGCCTGGCCGGCGCCTGGCTGCGCCCTGCGGCGGGCGGGCTTTGGCTGGTCGCACGCGACCCTGGGTTGATCGCCCCACCGCAGCCTTTGCAACCGCCCTTTCTGTGGGATGGGCGCTTTCTGGTAAGCGGTTCCGCGCGCTCAGGCTGGTGCTGCGCTGCTCTGGGCGCGGCGGCGGCTGAGTTCCGGACGCGCAGCACAATCCCGCTGCCGGCCCTGCGCGCCTTGCCAGCCCTTTGGGACGAAAAGGGAAAGCTGGCGGTCCTGCCCGGGCTGTTCTATGCTGAAGGAGTGGAAGCGGCAGCTTGGCGCATGGTTTTCGCCCCCCGTGGCGGCGGCCTGCCACTTGGCTGATCGCGCTTCCTTGGCTGGAAGATTTCACGCGGGTCATTCAAGATGCGTGAAGCGTCACTATGTATGGTAGCAAGGGGCGGCGGATGACGCTGTCTGGCTCCTGAAAATGGAAGGGTCGCGGTGAATAATTTCAGCCGGAACATGGCTTTATGGGTGATTGTGGCGCTGCTGCTGGTGGCGCTGTTCAACCTGTTTCAACCAAGCGGCTCCAGCCGCCCTGGGACCTCTCAAGTCGCCTATTCCGACTTTTTGAATGAGGTGCAGGCCGGCCATGTGCGCGATGTCACCATCCAGGGCCGCACCCTGACAGGGCAGCTCAGCGATGGCCGCCAATTCACGACCTATACGCCGGAAGACCCGGCTCTGATTTCGCGCCTGACTGAAAAAGGCGTGCGCGTGGTGGCCCGCCCTGAAGAAGCCGAAGTGAATCCGCTGCTGCATTATTTGGCGTCCTGGTTCCCGATGCTGCTGCTGATTGGTGTGTGGATTTTCTTCATGCGCCAGATGCAGGGCGGCGGCGGGCGCGCGATGGGTTTTGGCAAATCCCGCGCCAAGCTGCTGACGGAAAAGCAGGGCCGTGTGACCTTTGACGATGTCGCCGGCATTGATGAAGCCAAGGCGGAGCTTGAGGAAATTGTCGAATTCCTGCGCGATCCGCAGAAATTCCAACGCCTGGGCGGCAAGATTCCGAAGGGCGTGCTGCTGGTGGGCCCTCCTGGCACCGGCAAGACCTTGCTCGCGCGGTCCATCGCCGGTGAGGCGAATGTGCCCTTCTTCACGATTTCCGGTTCGGATTTCGTCGAAATGTTCGTGGGTGTTGGCGCATCGCGCGTGCGTGACATGTTCGAACAGGGCAAGAAGAACGCGCCTTGCATCATCTTCATTGACGAAATTGACGCGGTCGGGCGCCATCGTGGTGCCGGGCTTGGCGGCGGCAATGACGAACGTGAACAGACTCTCAATCAGATGCTCGTTGAGATGGACGGGTTTGAGAGCAATGAAGGCGTGATCCTAATTGCTGCGACCAACCGCCCCGATGTGCTGGACCCTGCGCTGCTGCGCCCCGGCCGTTTCGACCGGCAGGTTGTGGTGCCCAATCCGGATGTGAACGGGCGGGAGAAAATCCTGCGTGTGCATATGCGCAAGGTGCCGCTTGCTTCCGATGTGGACCCGAAGGTGATCGCGCGTGGCACGCCGGGTTTCTCGGGCGCTGATCTTGCGAACCTTGTCAATGAAGCGGCCTTGCTGGCGGCGCGCACCGGGCGGCGCACTGTTGGTATGGCCGAATTCGAAGCCGCCAAGGACAAGGTTTTGATGGGCGCGGAACGCCGCAGCCTGGTCATGTCTGAAGCCGAAAAGCGCATGACGGCCTATCATGAAGCGGGCCATGCTTTGGTTGCGATGAATGAACCGGAATGTGACCCGGTGCATAAGGCCACCATCATTCCGCGTGGCCGCGCGCTTGGCTTGGTGATGTCGCTGCCTGAAGGGGATCGTTATTCCAAGCACAAATCCAAGCTCAAGGCAGAACTCGCCATGGCGATGGGTGGGCGTGTGGCGGAAGAACTGATCTTCGGTGCAGATAAGGTCAGCAATGGCGCGTCCGGCGACATCAAAATGGCGACCAATCAGGCGCGCATGATGGTGACCGAATGGGGCATGAGCGAGAAACTTGGCATGATCGCCTACGGCGACAACAGCCAGGAAGTGTTCCTTGGCCATTCCGTGACGCAGACGAAGAATGTCTCGGAAGAAACCGCGCGCATGATTGATGCCGAAATCCGCGGCATTATTGATGGCGCCTATGCGCGGGCCACAAAAATCCTGACTGAGAAAATGGATGAACTGCATTTGCTGGCGAAGGGTTTGCTGGAGCATGAAACGCTGAGCGGCGATGAAATCCGCCAGGTGATCAACGGTGAACCCGTGGTGCGCAATCGCCCGGATGAGCCGGTGAGCCAGGGCCGCGGCAGTGTGCCGACGGCAGGGCGGCCTACTATGCGCCCCGGTGGGCTCTCCCCAGGCGCGGCACCCGCCACCTGAACCGTGGCCGCAGAACGTTGGTTGCATCCGCTGGGCCTGTTGTCAGGCCCAGCCGCTTTTCGAGCCATTGGTGAGGGCCAGGCGCTGCCCTTGCAGGGCGGCGATCTGGCCTTTTCCTTGGCGCGGTTGATCGAGGATGGGCGCGAGGTTGCGACCCTGCCCGTGGCGGCGCTGCCAGATGAATGGGGCGATCAGATCGAGGCCATCACCGCGCGGCCTTTGCCCTTCGCTGGGCTTGTTGCCCCGCGCCCACTTGTGATGGGTATTCTCAACATCACGCCCGATAGTTTTTCCGATGGTGGGCGACATTTTGATCCCGGAACGGCCATTGCTGCCGGCCACGCCATGCTGGAAGCTGGCGCGGATATTCTGGATATTGGTGGTGAGTCAACGCGACCTGGGGCAGAACCGGTCTCGCCCGAAGCGGAAATTGCCCGCGTCATCCCGGTGGTGCGGGAATTGGCTAAGGCCGCTCCAGTCAGCATTGATACGCGCCATGCCGCGACGATGCAGGCCGCTTTGGAAGCCGGCGCTGAAATCATCAATGACGTGACCGCACTGCGTCATGATCCGGCAGCGGTGGATTTCCTCGCGCGGAATCAGGCGCCGGTGGTGCTGATGCATATGCCGGGTACTGATCCGCGCAGCATGCAGGCCCAGGCCGAATATGCCGAAGTGGTGTTGGAAGTGGCGCGCTTTCTGCGCGACCGCGTGGCAACACTTGAAGCGCTCGGCATAGCGCGCGCGCGGATCGCGATTGATCCCGGCGTCGGCTTTGGCAAGACCATGGCGCATAACCTTGCCTTGATCGAAGCCTTGCCGATCCTGGCTGGTATTGGTTGCCCAATCATGCTGGGCGCGTCACGCAAGCGCTTCATCGGCACGCTATCGGGCGTGGAGCAGGCCGAAGAGCGCCTGGCTGGTAGCCTTGCGGTGGCGCTCGCGGGTGCGGCGCGGGGTGCGGCGATTTTGCGCGTGCATGATGTGGCGGAAACCATTCAGGCGCTGGCCGTCTGGCAGGCTTGCGCGACTGGCAGGGCGGGATAATGGAGCATTCCCATGAAGCAAATGCATCTTGGCGCCTTCATGCGCCCCGTCAGCATTCACACTGCTTGGTGGCGCCATCCTGATTCAGCGCCCGAGGCGAATTTCAGTCTCAAGCATCTAGTTCACTGCATCCAAACCCTTGAACGCGGCAAGTTCGACGCCTTCTTCATGGCGGATCATTTGGCCGTGCTGAACATGCCGATTGAGGCGCTGAAGCGGAGCGGCACCGTCACATCCTTTGAGCCCTTCACGCTGTTATCGGCCCTTGCGATGGTGACAGAACGGATCGGGCTGATCGCGACAGCCTCCACCACCTATGACGCGCCCTATCATATCGCGCGGCGCTTTGCGTCGCTTGATCACATCAGCGGCGGGCGCGCGGGGTGGAATATCGTCACCACCTCCAACCCCGATGCGGCGCGCAATTTCGGCATGACCGAACATATGGATCACGCGGAACGCTATGCCCGCGCGCGTGAATTCCATGATGTGGTGACCGGGCTTTGGGATAGCTTCGCGGAAGATGCCTTCATCCGAGACAAGGAAAGCGGCATCTTCTGGGACCCCGCGCGGATGCATAAGCTTGATCATGAAGGCAAATATCTTTCCATCGCGGGGCCTTTGAACATCGCACGCCCGGTGCAGGGCTGGCCGGTCATTGTGCAGGCGGGGGCTTCTGATTCTGGCCGGCAACTCGCCGCCGAAGTCGCGGAAATGATCTTCGCCGCCGGGGGGCCGATTGCCGATGCGCGCGACTATTACGCCGATATCAAATCCCGCGCCGCACGCGCTGGGCGTGATCCAAGCTTGATCAAAATCCTACCCGGCGCGCTGGTGACAGTGGCAGAAACTGATGACGCCGCCCGCGAAAAGCGCGCGCTATTGGATAGCCTGGTGCATCCCGATAGCGGCATGGGCGCGCTATCCATCGCGCTTGGCACCGATGCGCGTGCCTTCGACCTTGACGCGCCCCTGCCCGACATCCCCGAGACCAACCAAAGCCAAAGCGGCCGTCAACGCGTGTTGGAACGCGCGCGGCGCGAAAACCTGACGGTGCGGCAATTGGCCGTGGCACTCGGCGGCTATGGCGGCCTGTCCTTCACCGGCAGCGCCAAGACCATCGCCGATGAGATGCAACACTGGTTGGAAAGCGAAGCCTGCGATGGCTTCAACATCATGTTCCCAACCATCCCAGGCGGGGTTGAGGATTTTGTGCGCTGGGTGGTGCCGGAACTGCAAAGGCGTGGGATCTTCCGGCGGGAGTATGGCGGGACGACATTGCGGGAGCATCTGGGGCTGCCGCGGCCAAAGAACCAGTTTTTCTGAGAAAAGCTCGGGGCTTAGGCGATCATTGAACAAGCCAAGGCTTTCACACTAAGCTAATTGTCGGAACTGAAGGCGCTGGGCTTCGCCTCATGAAAACGGGAGATAGACATGCTTCAAAGACGACACCTGCTCGGCGGCGCGGCGGCGCTCCCCTTCGCCACCATGGGCGCGCCGGCGATTGCTCAGGCGCCGCGCGTGCTGAAATATGTGCCGCACGCCAATCTGCCGAATATTGACCCCTTCACCAATACGGCCTTCGTCGCGCGCGACCACGCCTTCCTGGTCTATGACCAGCTTTATGGCATGGACGACAAGTTCCAGCCGCGCCCACAAATGGTCGAAGGTCATGTCGTGGAAAATGACGGCAAGACGTGGCGTTTCACTTTGCGTGAGGGGCTGAAATTCCACGACAATACGCCCGTGCGTGGGCGCGATTGCATCGCCTCCATCAAGCGCTGGGGCCGGCGCGATGCCTTCGGCCAGGTGCTGATGGCGCGGGTTGCGGATATGGTCGAAGTCAGCGACCGCGTGTTCGAGATTCGCCTGACCGCGCCTTTCCCGAAAATGTTGGATTGTCTGGCGAAGGTGACCACAAGCTGCCTGTTCATCATGCCGGAACGGCTGGCCAATGTTGATCCTTTCACGAATATCACGGAAGCCATCGGCAGCGGGCCTTATCGCTTCATCCAGAATGAATGGGTGCCCGGTTCGCGCTTGGCCTATGCGCGCAACGCGGATTACGTGCCGCGCCAGGAAGCGCCTTCCATGACCGCCGGCGGCAAGGTCACGCATTTTGATCGCGTGGAATGGCTGATCATCCCAGATGCCAGCACGGCCTCCGCCGCGCTGCAATCGGGTGAGATTGATTGGTGGGAACAGCCGACCGCAGATTTGTTCCCGCTGTTTTTGCGTGGCGCGGCGGCGCGGAATATCCGCGTGGATATCATCAATGATACGGGGCTGATTGGCATCTTCCGTCCGAACCATCTCTCAGCGCCTTTCAACAACCCCGCCGTGCGCCGCGCGGTGCTGACCGCCATCAACCAGATGGATTTCATGACCGCGGTGATCGGCACTTCTGGCATTGAAGGCCGCCCTGATCTCCGCCGCGAAGGGATTGGTTATTTCGCCCCGGAAAGCCCGATGGCGAGCAATATCGGCATGGAACGCCTACGCAAAAGCATCGAAGCCGCGCGCGCCGAATTGCAGGCCGCGGGTGCGATGGGCCAGCGGCTGGTACTGCTGAACGCAACCGATCTTGCGTCCATCAATGCCGCAACGCTTGTCGGCGCTGACCTATTCACCCGCATGGGCTTCAATGTGGATCTGGTCAGCACGGATTGGGGCACGCTGGTCGCCCGCCGCGCCAGCCGCAATCCGCTGGAACAGGGTGGCTGGTCCGGCTTCTTCACCTTTTGGTCCGGCATTGATCATTGGAATCCGGCGAGCCACGCTTCCATCCGCGGCCATGGCGAAAATGCTTGGCCAGGTTGGCCGACCATCCCGGCCTTGGAAGCGCAGCGTGATGCCTGGTTCAACGCGCCGGATGCGGCTACAGAAGCGGCAGCGGGGCGGGAGATGCAGCGTATCGCCTTTGAAGAAGTGCCCTATGTGCCGACAGGGATGTATTACCAGCCGACAGCTTATCGCCGGAACCTGACCGGCATGCTGAAGGGCCAGCCGCCGCTATTCTGGAATATCCGGCGGACCTAACGCTTGCCCGGCCTTGACCCGGTTTTTCGGGCGCGGCCGGGTTTCGCCCCGGCTGCTCTGCGGGCTATAACGCGAAAATGAGCGAAGCACCCCCACCCCGCAGGCTTTTCGGCACCGATGGCATTCGCGGCAAGGCCAATGCGGCGCCGATGGATGCCGCCTCCGCGCTCAGGCTTGGTCAGGCGGCGGGCAGCTTCTTCAATCGCGGCAATCACCGCCATCGCGTTGTGATTGGCAAGGATACCCGGCTTTCCGGCTATATGCTGGAACCGGCGCTGACAGCCGGCTTCATCGGCGCGGGGATGGATGTGGTGCTGGTCGGGCCCTTACCCACGCCGGCTATTGCCTTACTCACGCGCTCACTGCGTGCCGATTTGGGCGTGATGATCAGCGCCTCCCACAACCCCTATGAAGATAACGGCATCAAGCTATTTGGCCCGGATGGGCTCAAGCTGACCGATGATCAGGAAGCCGATATCGAAGCCCTGATGGCGGGCGATCTTGCCGCCGCGCTGGTGCCGCCGGCACGGCTCGGGCGCGCAAGCCGGCTGGAAGATGCGCCGGGGCGCTATATCGAAGCCGCCAAGGCCTCCTTCCCGCGCAGGCAGACCCTGGATGGGCTGCGCATTGTGGTGGATTGCGCCCATGGCGCCAGTTACCGCGTGGCGCCCACGGTGCTGTGGGAATTGGGCGCCGAGGTGATCCCCATCGGTGTTGCGCCTGATGGCTTTAATATCAACAAGGGGGTTGGCTCCACCGCGCCGGCGTCACTTGCGGCTTTGGTGCAGGAACGCCGCGCCAATGTGGGTATTGCGCTGGATGGCGATGCCGATCGCTTGGTGCTGGTGGATGAGGCCGGGCAGGTGATTGATGGCGACCAGATTTTGGCGCTGATCGCCCATTCCTGGCACGCGCAGGGCCGCCTGACGGGCGGCGCCGTGGTAGCGACCGTCATGTCCAATATGGGGCTTGAACGCTACCTTGGGGCGCGGGGGCTAGGTTTGCTCCGCACTGCTGTCGGCGACCGCTATGTGGGTGAAAAGATGCGCGAAGCCGGCTGCAATCTGGGCGGCGAGCAATCCGGCCATATGATCATGCCCGAATTCGGCACGACCGGGGATGGGTTGATCGCGGCATTGCAGGTGCTGTCCGTCCTTGTTGAGGAAAAGCGCCCGGCGAGTGAGGTGCTGCGCTGCTTCACCCCTCTGCCGCAGCGCCTTGTGAATGTGCGCTATGCCGGCGCCTCACCGCTTGCGAAGCCCATAGTCGCCCAGGCCATAACGGCTGAGGAAGCGGCGCTTGGTGCGCGTGGCCGCGTGCTGATCCGCGCGAGCGGCACGGAATCTGTCATTCGCGTGATGGCGGAAGCCGAGGATGAAGCCCTGGTGGAGGGCGTGGTCGGGCGCCTCGCTGACCTGATCCGGGCAGAGGCGCGCGCGGCGTGAAGGGGCGCGTGCTGATCATTGCCGGGTCTGATTCCGGCGGCGGCGCGGGCATTCAGGCGGACCTGAAGGCCGTGACCGCGCTTGGCGCCTTTGCCATGACCGCGATCACGGCGCTGACGGCGCAGAATACGCTTGGCGTGCATGGGGTTTTGCCGGTGCCGCTGGAATTCCTGCGCCAGCAGATCGCGGTGGTTTTGGATGATCTGGGCGCGGATGCGCTGAAAACCGGGATGCTGGCTGATAGTGCGACGATTGAGGCTGTTTGCGATGAAATCGCCGCCCGCGCGCCCACCGTGCCGCTGGTGGCGGACCCAGTGATGGTGGCCAAGGGCGGGCACCCTCTACTGGTGCCCGAAGCCGCTGAGACGCTGAAGCGCCGTCTTTTGCCCATGGCTTCCGTGCTGACCCCCAATCTGCCAGAGGCCGAGGCGCTGTGTGGCTTTGCCATTCCCGATGTCGGCGCCATGCACCAGGCGGCCAAGGTGCTGCTGGCCCTTGGCCCCAAAGCCGTGTTGCTGAAGGGCGGGCATTTGCCAGGGGATGAAGTGGTGGATTTGCTCGCGACCGGCACGCGGATGGAAATCTTCCGCGACCGGCGGATTGCCACGCGCCATACCCATGGCACGGGTTGCACCTTGGCCAGCGCAGTGGCGGCGGGGCTGGCGCAGAGGCTTTCGCTGCGCGATTCGGTCATCCGCGCCCGGGCCTATGTCCGCGCTGCCATTGCTGCGGCGCCCGGATTTGGCGCTGGGCATGGGCCGCTGGACCATGGCGTGACCTGCGATCCTGGGATTTTGCGCTGAATCTGTCGCGGCTGCTGGCTTGTTTAGGGTTTGTTAACCTTTTCCTGAGCAACGTGGAGCATGGCCATCAATATGAGTGCCACCCTAGCTGCGACGTTATTTGGCCAACAAGGTCAGAACTCGCTCCTGCTTCCCTTCGGTAACGCTCCCCGTGCGGCGAGCGCCGGGGAAGCTGTGGTCGCGCTGCGACGCGTAACCAAAGCAGGTGAGGAGGCCAAAGGCCTCGCGAAAGAGAAAAAGGACCCGATTACCCTTACGGCTGTCGCGCAGTTTCGTCAGGCACTCGAATCGTCGCGCACACTGGATAAGGCACTTTCTGATCCACGGGTGCTGAAGGTGTTGCTCCCGGCCTTGGGTCTACCGGATCAGATTGGCAATCCAGGTCTCGTGAAGCGGGCGCTACTTTCCGATCCCAAAGATCCGAAAGGCGTTGCCTCTCAGCTTGGGACTGCTTGGAAAAATGCGGCGGCCACGCTCAATCTGAAGGCGACGACCACACCAAAGACTGTTGCTGTTGCGGGCCTCACGGATGAACAGACAGCCGCTGCTGCTGCGCAGTTGCGGTTTGGTGAGAATATTCTGACAGCGCCGGCAACGCGTTCCACAACGCCCAAAATGAGGGCTTTTGATGGGCTTACGGATACCCTGACCCAGGTGCTTGCGCGCCAGCTTCGCCCTGGCGAGAACGCCACGACAGAGCGCGCGAAGCTTGAAGTGGATTACGCGGCGGTCATGACGGCCGCCACCGTGCGCTCAGCTGACTACCCGCAGGCTGATCTGCCGGATGGCGTGAAGAACGCTTTGCAGCAAATGTCGAACTTCCTGCGCACTGGCGCGCTGGATTCTGCCGCTTTTGTTGTTGATGAAACCATTGCTTCCCTTGAAAGCGGCGGTGGCTTGCCAGCTGATCAGCTGAAGCGTGCCCGCGTGACCCTCATTGAAACCGGTATCACGATTGATCAGCTTCGACGCAACGCTGATGGTGTAGCCAAAAGAGTTGAGGATCTTGTGCGTCTGGATATGCCGCCGGGCGTGTCTTGGCCTCCCGCTTCGGAACTCGCATATCAGACCCGGCTGAGCGCTTTCCAGAAGGAAGGCGTGGACAAGAATGTGAATTTCCCGCTTGAAGTGGCTGCCGCCATGGGGCGGCGCATGCTGGCGGTGGCAACAGATGACGGTGGCAAAGCCTCTGCAAAATCCTATATTGATGCTGCGCAGCAGATCATTGATGAAAGGGGCGGCAAGCCGACCGCGCCGATTATCGAAGGGTTACCTATGCCGCGCATCACGGATGCGGAAGCCACCAAGATATTGGACGCGATGAAGAACGCGGCACCGCCCAATATTCCGCGCGCGCAGATTGAAGTGAATTACGGCGCGGGTGCCTTGCGCAGCGTCCTTGAAATGGCCGGGAAGCCGATATTTGGCCTGCCTTCTATAGCTTTCAACGCCATGAAGGATATCGCGCAGCTGGCCAAATCTGGCGCCTTTGAAGCTGCCTTGGGTAAAGTGGACGAGACGCTTGAGGCGATGGCGAATGACCCATCGCTATTCCCGATGATGCGTCGTGAAGGAAATGCGGCGCTGCTGGAAGTCGGCATGTCCCTCGAACTCGTGACGCGTGACGCCAAGGGTTATGCTGAACGGGCCGAAAAGCGTGCCGCCCTTGATGCGCCGCTGAAGGCCGCTTGGTCGCGGGATTTCCAGATGCGGCTAGAAAATCTCCATAATGACGGCATCAATGGCAACGTGAATTTCGCCCTTGAGGTTGCCGCTGCCATGGCACATCGTATGGATGCTCAGGCTCAGAACGCCGATGAAAGTACTACAGCGCAATCCCTGATCAATCGTTCCGAGCAAGTTTGGAATAGACGGGATGGTAAGCCTTCCGCCACGACTTCGTTTGATGGTTCCCCCCGTCGCATCACTTCTTGGGAGGCGAACAAGATTGTCGACTCAATGAAAACGGTGAACCCACTTGGCAGCCTGAACGATCCCAAGACACTTGATATCCTGATCAATGGCTTCACCAAATACGAGTATCTGAACGGTCTTAGCACGGCCAATCCGGGCATGTCCGACGCCATTTATTTCATGGACAACGCCAAGACGGTCAAATCCCCTTATGACATCCTTGGCAATAGGGCCATGCGCCGTGTTGTGCTTGGTGCCCTCGGCTTGCCGGACCAAATCGCGATCCAGCCGGTGGAAACCCAGGCGCGTGCCATCACTTCAAGGCTGAAGCTGACTGATCTACAGGACGCGACGAAAGTGCGCGGCATTGCTGAGCGTTATCTGATGGCGAGGGCTGATCAGGCCGTTGCAGAGCAGGCGAATGCAACCAACGATGTTTTTTCCTCTATCTCCAAGGTTTACTTGAAGGTCTGATGTAGTATTTGCCCCGGCCCTTTGGGCACGTTATGCGAGCTGATGATGCTCCTTCCCCTATTTCAGGTTGATGCCTTCACCACGCGCCCCTTTGCCGGAAATCCCGCTGCTGTGGTGCCTCTTACAGAACCCCTGCCCGATGCCGTGATGCAGGCCATGGAGGCGGAGCATAACCTTTCCGAAACAGCCTTCGTCATGCGTGAAGAAGTGGGCTGGCGGCTCCGTTGGTTCACGCCCAAGGCCGAGGTTGAAATGTGCGGCCACGCCACCTTGGCCACCGCCTTTGTCTTGGTACGCGAATTGGGCGAAGCGCCGCCCTTCACCTTTCAAACCTTGTCCGGCCCATTGATCGTGGAAGCCGAAGGCCCGCGCTTCATTCTGGATTTCCCGGCACGATTTTCCGAACCGGCGATACCGCCCGCGGGCCTAGCCGCAGCTTTGGGGGCCACACCGCGTGAGGTGCATCGCGCCCGGGATTGGATTTGCGTCATGGAAAGCCCGGAACAGGTGGCCGGATTGGCGCCAGACCACCAAGCCTTGGCGGCGCTGCCTGGCGGCGAAAGGGTGATCGTGACCGCTGCGGGTGGGGAGGGGGTGGATATCACCTCCCGTTTCTTCGCCGTGAAGGTGGGCGTGCCGGAAGACCCGGTAACGGGCATGGCCCATGTGCAGTTGGTGCCCTTCTGGGCAGCACGGCTGCAACGGAAGAACTTGGTTTGCCGCCAAGCCAGTGCGCGCGGTGGCACGCTATGGTGCGAATGGCGGGGTGATCGTGTGCGGATGGCCGGCGACGCGGTGCTCTACGCCAAGGGCGAGATTCACCTGCCCGCCGCCTGATCGCTGCTGCTTCACGCGTCAGTGATCGCGCGGCGCGTTTTGCTTGATCGGCCTCAAGCAAAATCTTGGCGGTACGGCATATCTTATGGCGTTTCCTGAAGGGAGAATGTCTGTGCCGAACACCACGACCAAGCCTCATCTTTTGAAGTGCTGGTATCTGCTGGCCAATGGCAGCCGGGCGCAGGTTTTTGTGAAGCGCGCCGAGGATTCTGGTTACGACCAAGTGCGCGCCTGGGATGCGCCGGAAGCGCGCATGAAGAATTCGGAACTGGGGGAAGACAAACCTGGCCGCGCCTTTGCCGCCGGCGGCAGCGTCAGGCGCAGTGGCATTGAACTGGACGCCAAGGATGACAGCCCAAAGGAACACGCCAAGCGCGATTTCCTGACGGGTCTGGCGCATGATCTGGCCCAAGCCCTTGCTGCGGAGGAGATGGAGAGCATCGCCATCATCGCCCCCGCGCCTGTGGCCCATACCATTGTCGAACACCTGCCCGGGCCCGCCCGTAAGGCGCTGACCGGAGAGGAGCATCATGACCTGATAAGCCTGCCGCATGATCAGGTGTTTGCTCGGCTCGATGCCTTTCGACACCGTATGTAACAAATTCCGGGCTTGACCCACACTCAGCCAAGCCCCCATGTCTTACCCCATGAGCGACAAGCGCCCGCCCATCATCATTGATATGACGCCTGAGGGCGAGTTCCGCGACCCGCCACCGCCCCCGGCGCCGCGCGGGTTTGAACGCGTTTTGGCGCGGCTTGGCGGTGTCGCGATGCTGGTGGCGCTTGCCGCTGGTGGGCTATTGCTGGCCGCGCTTGCCCTGCTGGCCATTGGGGTCTTGCTGCCGATTGTGTTGGCGGCTGGTGCGATTGGCGCCATTACGGTTTGGTGGCGGCTGCGCAAGGCGCGCGCACGGGGTGAGAGCGCCATCATCATCACCCATATTAATCGGCGCTGAAGGCTAGAGCAGATCGCGTTCACATGGAATCATCTGAACGCGTGAAGATGCTCGAAAAACAAACATGTTGAGTGTGTTGCGTGAACCCATGTGAACGCAACACGCTTTAGTGCGTTATTCCGCCGCCAGCGCCGGCGCGACCTCAGCCTTCATGCCAAACACATCCGCCAGCAGCGTGTAAGAACGCCGCCGCGCTGCCGCATCATGGCAATGGGTGATGACGGCGAATTCGGAAATACCGCCATGCGCCGCTGAAAGCCCTTCCAGCTTCGCGCGCACCTGTTCCGGCGTGCCGACCATGGCCTGGGCGCGGATTTGCTCAAGCCGCGCCAGTTCCAGATCAGAATAGGGATAGGCTTCGGCTTCTTCGACACTCGGCAAGGGCAGGAACATGCCGCGGTCGCGCTTGAGCCGCCATAACTCGCGGGAGCGGAATAGCCGCCGTGCCTCGGCTTCCGTATCGGCCACAAGACAAAACACGCCAAGCGCAGGATAGGGTGCGGTCAGGCGCGCGGGCAGATCGGGCTTGGGCTGGAAGCTTTGGCGGTAGATCTCAATCACCTGTTCGCTGCCGCCGCCATCGGAAAAGAAATGTGCGAAGCAATAGGGCAGGCCGAAATAGCCAGCGACCTGCGCGCCGTAATCCGAACTGCCCAACACCCACATTTGCGGGCGCGTCGTGGTCACAGGCTGCGCGATGATGTTGGCGAAGGGGTGGCCTTCCGGCAGGCCATCGCCATGCCAGCCAAGAATCTCCATGATCTGATTGGGGAAGCGTTCCGCCGCCCGCGCTGCATCGGGGTTGAGCGCGAAGGCGGTACGCCCATCAGACCCCGGCGCGCGACCCACGCCCAAATCAACGCGGCCTGGTGCAATGGCTTCCAGCATGCGGAATTGTTCGGCCACTTTCAGCGCGCTGTAATGCGGCAGCATGATGCCGGCAGAACCGATGCGAATGCGGCTGGTGGTGGCGCCAATGGCGGCCAGCAGCACTTCCGGCGCGCTGCCGGCATGCGATGCGCTATTGTGATGTTCGGCGCACCAGTAGCGATTGAAGCCCAAAGCCTCCACATGACGGGCGAGGGCCAGGGTTTCCTGCACAGCCGCCGCCGGGCTGCGGCCTGAGGCGACCGAGGATTGATCAAGAACGGAAAGGATGAAGCCGGGCATGGGATTGAGGTTAGCGCAAACTGCGCCAAGGACAAACGGGCATGTATGAACGCTTCATGCGGCGCGCCATTGCCCTTTCCTGCCAAGGGGTTGAGGCCAGCGGCGGCCCCTTTGGCGCCGTGGTCGTGAAGGATGGGCAGATTATTGGTGAGGGCATGAACCGCGTGGTGCCCAATGCCGACCCGACCGCCCATGCTGAGGTTGTCGCGATTCGCGCTGCCTGCGCTGCGCTTGGCACGCATGATCTGACGGGGGCGGTGATTATTTCATCCTGTGAGCCCTGCCCAATGTGCCTGGGCGCCATTTGGTGGTCCCGCATTGGCTTGGTGGTCTATGGCAATGACCGTGCGGATGCAGCCGCGATTGGCTTTGATGATGCGGATATCTACGCTGAAGTCGCGGCCCCGCACGAAGCCCGCCGTTTGCCTTTGCACCGTGTTTTGGCCGAGGAAGCGCTTGCTGCCTTCAAGCTTTGGCAGGCCAAGCCGGACAAGGTGCCCTACTGAGATTTAGTGCGCGACCCGCCCAAATAGCGCGGTCAGCACGGCAAACAGCACGCCGCCCGCCAGAAAGCCCACCAGCGTGCCATTGATCCGGACATATTGCAGATCGCGCCCAACACGCAGTTCGATCTTCTCGGTCACCGTCGCCGCATCCCAATTCGCCACCACGCCGGCGATGAAATCCGCAAGCTGCAACTGGGCTGAGGGCAGAAGCGTCATCAACACGCCCTCAGCCGCGCGATTGAGTCGCTCCCGCGCGCCTTGATCTTCCGCGAGCAAGGTGCCCGCATTGGCAAAAATGCCCGCCAGCAGCGCGACACTTCGCCCATCCGGGCGCGCGGCATCGGTGGCCAAGGCGATTTTCAGCCTGTCCCAGACATCCATGAGCCAGGCAGCGACGGAAGGATGCGAAAGCGCTTCGCGCATCAGGCGGCCAATCGCGGCGGCGCGTTCGGGGTCGGTTTCCAGCCTTTCGATCTCACGCGCCAGCCATTCGGCGAAGGCCGCGCGCAAATCAGAATCATCGGGGCCGATCTTTTCCAATTCGGTATTGATGGCATTCAGAATACGCCGCGCAATCGCCGCCCCGGCAAGCCAGCCGACCAAGGCGCCGCCTTCAGCACGCACGCGCGCTTCAATGGCGCCGCGCAGGTTTTCTTCCCGCGCCGCCAGCAGCACCCGCAATTGCCCAATCGCCAGGCTAAAGACTTCCTGATGCTGGCCAGAGGCAACGGCGGCGCGCAGAATCCGCGCCAGTAAACGGGCGCCGGCGGGGCCGGAGACGATGCGCGGCAGCAAGCGCGCTAGCAAGCGCCGCGCGCGGCCATCTTCAAGGCTTGCCAGGATGCGGGGCAGGCTTGCGGAAAGCGCCATGGCGGCGCGGCGCGAAGCCTCCGGGTCGCGCAGAAACCCTTCCAGAATGCGCGCCAGATCGAGCTTTGCCAGCACGCGGCGCACTTCGCTTTCGGTAAAGACATGGCCGGCCACAAAGCGCCCCAGGCCACGGCCCAACCGATCCTTCTGCTTGGGGATGATGGCGGTATGCGGAATGGGCAGGCCAAGCGGGCGGCGAAATAGCGCGGTGACCGCGAACCAATCCGCGATCCCGCCAACCAGCCCCGCCTTGGCAGAGGCCTGCAACAGATCAGTCCAATAGCCAGGCGTGAGGCGGTAGCTAAACAGAATCAGCCCCGCCATGGCGACCAGCAAACCAGTCGCGAAGGCGCGATGGCGCTTCAGCGTCAGGCGAAGGGCGGCATCCGGATCATGGTTCGGCATGGCGCATGGATAGCGCGGAAGACGCAGGCGCGGGAAGCATTATGGGGCGGTCACTCCACCTTGATGGCGGCATCGCGGAGCAATTTGCGCAGTTCCTCAGTCGCCGGCGTCATTTCCGCCATGAAGGCTTCCGGCGGGCCGGGGCGTGGGGGCACGCCTTCATTGGTCAACCATTCGCGCATGGCGGGTTGGTTCATCACGTCCTGAAGCGCGCGATTGGCGCGTGCGATGATCGGCGCGGGGGTGACGGCGGGCGCCAGTACGGCCAGGCCATCGGTCAGCTTGGCGCCGGGAATCACCTCCTGCACGGCGGGCACATTGGGCAGCACGGTGGAGCGTTCAGCATTGCCAACCGCAACCCCGATGCCGCGGTTATCCTGCATGTAGGGACGGGCAAACAGCAGCGTGGCGAGGGTTGCATCCACGCGGCCTGCCAGAAAATCCGTCATGGCCGCGGCGCCGCCGCGATAGGGCACATGGGTCATGTTGAGCTTGCCATAGGCCATCATCTGTTCGATCAGCAGGTGATAGGAACTGCCGACGCCGACACTCGCGAAATTCACGCGGCCCGGATTGGCGGCGATGTGGCGGACGAAATCCTGCAAGGTGTTCACTTGCAGCCCGGGGCGCACCAGCAGCACCACCGTCATGGGGCCGATCATGCCAACCGGCGCCAGGTCTCGCCACGGGTGAAAGCCGACGTTGAGGTCAGCGGCGGCGGCGATGATCAAATTGCCGTAGGACGTGAACAGCAGCGTATGGCCATCCGGTTGTGCGCGAGAGACAAAAGCCGCCGCGACATTGCCACCGGCACCGGCGCGGTTTTCCACCACTACCTGCACATTCAGCGCCTGGGAAAGCCGTTCCGCCACGCGGCGCCCGACAGTATCGGTAATGGCGCCGGGCGGATAGGCGACCACCATGGTGATGGGTCGCGTTGGCCAATTGGTCTCGGCGCTTTGCGCTTTGGCCGCAAAGGTAAAACCGCAAAAGCAGGCAAAAGCCAGCAGGGCAGCAAGCAATTTCTTGCGCATGTCATTCCTCCATTTCTTCTTTGGGGGAAGCTAATCACGCAAGGGGGCCGCGTGCCAGGGGGTTTCTACCAAGGCGGCGGATCATCCAAGCCGGGTGGAGGTAGCGCCAGCGGATCACGTTCCAATAGTGCTGCATCATCTTCGGCGATGCGATTGACGCGCGAAGATACCGGCCACACCGCAAGCCCCTGGCGCGGAAAGGGCCGCATAAGTGCCTTCCTTTATTTGAGTGAGGCGTGCTAATGAACGAATGTCAGGGTGCCGATCAAAAAAAGCCAATCCAAACGTTTCGGAGCATCCGTAGAGTATTCGCGGCGGGAATTTGTGATGAACGACCAAAAATTCAGGCTGGAGCGAGTAAGAGGGGTCCCTGTGACGTCGGAGGAGATACTATCCGACCTTAGACTCGTGGCAAAAAAGGCCGGGACGGACATAATTTCTCAAAGACTGTACAAGGATTTTGGGTCTTTCGATCCTAGTACTGCAATCAAGAAATTCGGTTCATGGAATGAGGCGGTCCTTGCGGCAGGATTAGAAGTCGCAAATGAAGTCAATATCTCTGATGAGCGCTTATTTGAAAACCTGATGCTTCTGTGGACTCATTATGGCAGGCAACCACGCAGGGCGGAGTTGGCTAGCTATCCTTCAAAGTTTTCTCAGTCTGCTTACAATCGCAGATTTCGGTCGTGGACGGGTGCCCTGGCTGCATTTGTCGATTTCGCGAATGCGACCGAAGTTTCAGTGCCAGATCGCAAGGACATTGCCTCGAGTCGAAAGACGGCACGCGATCCGTCTCTGCGGTTACGCTGGCAAGTTTTGCAACGCGATAACTTTGTATGCAAGGCTTGTGGGGCATGTCCGTCCTTGCAGCCAGGACTTCGAATGGATGTGGATCACATCGTTCCTTGGAGTCGTGGCGGGGATACGACAGAAGGAAATTTGCAAACTCTCTGTCAGCGCTGCAATCTTGGCAAAAGCAATTTGTGATCACCGTCCCAGTTCGGGATCAGGAATGTACCGTGAGAACGTGGCATTTGACCCCAAAGAGCTAGATCGTAAAAGAAAGTTGAGTACCCGATGCCTACCAAGGCGGCGGATCATCCAGCCCAGGTAGCGGCTCCGCCAGCGGGTCACGTTCCAACAGTGCCGCATCATTTTCCGCAATGCGATTGACGCGCGATGATACCGGCCACACCGCCAGCCCCTGGCGCGGAAAGGGGTGGAGCAGCGCTTTCAACCGCACCGGTTCCGCCGGGGTTTCGCCGAGCCATTCATCCCAATCTTCCGGCGGCAGGATCACGGGCATGCGGTCATGCAAGGGGGCCAATTCCGGTGCGGCGTTGGTGGTGATGATGGTGAAGCTGCGAATGATCTCGCCATCCTTGCTGCGCCAGCCTTCCCAAAGGGCGGCAAGTGGCATGGGTGCGCCATTGGCCATCGCAACAGCAAAAGCCTGCTTGGGCGCCTTGGGGCCTTCGCCCAAGCGCTGCCATTCATAAAAACCATCGGCAAAGGCAATGGCGCGGCGCTTTGCGAAAGCCTCGCGGAAGGATGGTTTTTCGGTGATGGATTCAGACCGCGCATTCATCATGCGGCTGCCGATGGCAGGATCATCAGCCCAGCGCGGAATAAGGCCCCAGCGCAGCGCGTCCAGATGCCGCGCGCCAGTTTCGGGGTGGCGGCGCAGCACCAGCCCATTCTGCGTTGGTGCGCGGTTGAAGGATGGCACAAGGTTGGGCGGCGCATTCACCGCGCGGGCATAGCGCGCGATTTCCCCGCTGGAGCGATGCTGGAAATAGCGCCCGCACATGCCGGCTAGCTTGCAACTTTTTCCGGATAGAGCGCGGCAAGAGCCGCTTCAGTCGCCGCAACCCGACCACGTTCGGTAATCAGGCCCGTGACCAGCCGCGCTGGCGTGACATCAAAGGCGGGATTGGCGGCGGGGCTGCCAGCGGCGGCCACGCGGATGCGCGTGATACGCCCTGCGCTATCTTGGCCGGTAATGTCAGTGACTTCCTCAGGCGCGCGTTCTTCGATGGGGATTTCATGCACACCATCCGCCACGCGCATATCCAGCGTGGAATGCGGCAAGGCCACCCAAAACGGCACACCATTATCCTGCGCGGCGAGGGCCTTCAGGTAGGTGCCGATCTTATTCGCGACATCGCCGCAGCGCGTGACGCGATCCGTGCCCACAATCACGATATCCACTTCACCATGCTGCATCAGATGCCCGCCGGCATTATCGGCAATCACCGTATGCGGCACGCCATGCGCGCCCAATTCCCAGGCCGTCAACGCCGCCCCTTGGTTGCGCGGGCGGGTTTCATCCACCCAGACATGCACAGGGACGCCGGCATCATGCGCCATATAGATGGGAGCGAGTGCGGTGCCCCAATCCACCGTCGCGATCCAGCCGGCATTGCAGTGTGTGAGGATATTCACGCGCTTGCCCGGCTTGCGAGCGGCGATATCCTGCAACAAGGGCAGGCCATGGCGGCCAATCGCTTCACAGGTTGCAGCATCATCATCACAAATCGCTGCCGCTTCGGCATAGGCAGCGGCTTCGCGCGCGGCCGCGGGAAGGGGGCGCAGCACGGCAAGCATTTTTTCGAGTGCCCAGCGCAGATTGATCGCGGTCGGGCGAGTTTCACCGAGCATGGCGGCCACGGCTTCAAGCGCATCGGGATTACGCCGCATGGCGAGTGCCAGGCCATAGGCGGCGACGGCACCAATCAGCGGCGCGCCACGCACCTGCATGGAACGGATGGCATGCGCGACCTGATCCTTATCCGTCAGGCGCAGCCACTCCACCTGCCAGGGCAGCTTGGTTTGATCGAGGATACGGATGGACCAGCCATCGGCCTCATCAAGGCGGATGCTGCGATAAGGGATGCCGTTGATCTTCATGGCGGGTTTCTAGAGCGGATCGCGCCGTAACGGAACAAGCGGTTTTGTTCGCGTGATTGACAGGGCTTGCCCTGCCTTGTTCAATGCGAGTCTGCAACAAGACAGGGTTTGGCCATGGTGGCGCAACGAGGTTCAGGGCAAGCGAGCCCAGGCGAGGAAGGCCGCACGCGCTGGGCTATCCTGGCGTTGCTGTTCTTCTGCCGCACCAGCCTTGGCTTTCAATTCCAGACCATGGGATCGGCAGCGCCTGGGGTCACGGCGGAGATCGGCCTCAACCTCACGGAAATCGGCACGCTTATTGGGCTGTTCATGCTGCCGGGTGTGTTTCTTTCCATCCCAAGTGGTTATGCGGCGCGCTATATGAGCGACCGGGGTCTGCTCGTGCTCGGCCTATTGGTGATGGGGCTTGGCGGTGCGACGGCGGCGGTGGCGGCTGGGTTTGGAATGCTGGCGCTGGGGCGCATCCTGTGCGGCATCGGCTTTGTCATTGGCACAATCTATTTCGCGAAAATGGTGCAGGATTGGTTCGGGGGCAAGGAATTGGCGACCGCCATGAGCATATTGGTCGTCAGTTGGCCCCTCGGCATCGCCATTGGCCAGATCACGCATGATTGGTTGATGACGCAATTCCATTGGCGCCTGCCTTTCGCGATTGCCAGCGCCTATTGCATCACGGCGGCGCTGGCACTTTGGCATGGCTATCGCGCCCCGCCTGGCATTGCCGCCCCGCGCGGCGCCGCTGCGCCGATGGGTCTGCCACGGCGGGAATTGTGGCTCACGCTGCTCGCTTCCAGCGTCTGGGCGTTTTTCAATGCAGGCTACCTGGTGTTTTTGAGCTTCGCGCCCAAGGCGCTACAGGATAGCGGCTTTGCCGCCCATCAGGCGATTCCGATGGTGAGTGCGGCAAGCGCGCTGATGATGATTTCCATTCCGCTGAGTGGCGTTATTGCAGATCGTACCGGCCGGCCGGATACGGTGCTTTATCTGTGCAGCGCGGTTGCGGTGGCCTGCCTTTTGGCGCTGCCCTATCCGCCCTTCGCCATTCTGGCCTGTGTTCTGTTCGGGCTTATTGGCATGGGGCCGGCGGGGGTAATCATGGCCCTGACGGGACAAGCCATGTCGCCGGCGCGGCGCGCCTTTGGCATGGGGGTGTTTTCGACGACGTATTACGCCATCACTGCGCCTGCCCCGGCGCTTGCGGGGTGGCTGGTGGATCGGTCAGGCGAGCCGCAGGATGCACTGATTTTGGCGGCGGTGCTGTTCGGCATGACCTTGGCGGGCAATCTTGCTTTTCGTTTCGCGGTCAAGCGGCTGCGGTGAAGAATCAGAAAGCCGCGCAGCCCGCGCGAAACACCGTCAGCACCGATTCCTGTGCGAAGCGCGCCTTCCAGGCGGCGGTTACTGGCGCAAGGCGCGCTGAGGCTGCTGCCAGATCCTGACCCGGCAGGACCAGCAGCAGAACCTTGCTGTCTTCCCGGCTGATCTGGCCCGCCGCATTGCGCCATTGCCCGGCGCCATCCAGCACGGTCAGGCCATCGGGGAAGGCGGGGGTCACGGTGTCTGCCATGAAGCGCGCCCATTCGGCCTCAGTCACCGGCGCGCGGTCCTTCATATTCCGTCCGAAATAAGCTTCCGTAGCGGTGGCCGGGCTTGCACCCACAGGGCAGGGTTGCGGCGCAGCAGCGCAGCCCGCCAGCAATAGCAAGGCGCCGAGCGCTGCCTTCAAGCCGTGGTCGCCAGCAGCGCCACTCCGGCCGCGATCAGCCCAATGGCGGCGATTTTCTGCGCGCCGAGACTCTCACCGAATATCGCCCAGCCGACGATGGCAATCACGATATAGGATGCCGCGGTGCAAGGCAGCGCGACACTCATCGGAATGCGGCGGAGCGCAATGATGTAAAGCAGCGCTGCGCCGCCGTAACAGACCAGCCCAACCATGGTCGGCAGGCGGAAAAGCTGATCGAAAAACCCGCCCTCCGCCGCCACCGAATTGGCCGCGCCGGATTTTAACAAGATCTGCCCGATCAGCGAGGTCGAAATCGCCGCCGCCAGCGCCAGCCAATAGAGCGTCATGGCGCACGCCCCCCATCGCTTGCCGGCAGAACCTCACGCACCACGCCTTGCGGCTTGCCATTGGCCGACATGAAGGACCGCCCGACATATTCGCCAAGCACACCAAGGATCAGGAATTGCACGCCAGCAATCAGCAGCGTGACGGTCATGAGCGAGGCCCAGCCCGAAGGCGTGTGCCCCATCAACCCTTCAATTACCACATAAAGTGCGGCCAGCAGCCCCAGCACGCCCATGCCCGCGCCAGCAAGGATCGCCATCCGCAAGGGCAGCACGGAGAAATTTGTCGCCAAATTCATCCAAAGCCGGATCAGGCGCCGCATGGTGTAGTTGGAACGACCCTCGGCGCGCGCAAAGTGCTTCACCTCGATCGAATCAAGCCGCTGCGTTACCTGCATCAGCAGGCCGTCAACATAAGGATAGGGGCCGCGATACTTCACAACCTCGGAAACCGCCAAGGCCGACATGCAGCGGAAGGAGGACAGATAAAGCCCCTTTGGCTTGTCCATCAATTGATCCGCCACCCAATTGGCGAAGGCGCTGCCAAGGTTGCGCCAGCCTTCATGTTCCTTCACGGCGTAACGCGTATAGACGACATCAAAATTGCCAAGCCGCGCGTGATCATAAAGCCGGATCACTTCCTCGGGTGGGTTCTGCAAATCATCATCCATGGTGATCACGTAAGCGCCGCGCGCATGGCGCAGCCCCGTCATCACTGCATTATGCTCCCCGAAATTGCGCGCATGTTCGATGTAGGTCAGCGGCACTGAGGCGTTTTGCTGCAAGGCGCGGCAGACATCGCCGGAATTATCCGGGCTGCCATCATTCACCAGCACAATTTCGATCCCGCCTTCGGGCGTGAGCGCCGATAGCGCTTCCGCCAGCGCGCCGACCGTGGCCGCACCGCGATAGACCGGTACCACAATGGAAAGACCGACGGGATATTCCTTGCCGGCCGATATCAGGGACATTCAAATCTCTCCGTTCTCAGGGCCGGGTTGCGGTGATCAGCACCGAACCGCCCGCAGGGTAGCGCAGGCCAATCCGGGCCATGAACCGTTCAAGCCCCGTTACAGCGTAAAGCATGGCATCCAACCGTGGCGGGAAGGGGGCGACATCGCTTTTGGCCTCGGCATCCGATTTAAGCACTTTGCGTTGCAGAGTCATGAGCGGCAGCAACAGCGCATTCCAATAGCGGGCTTCAACGGCGGTGAAGCCAGCACCCGTCAGCAGCGCGCGGGCCTGATCCGCCGTGAAACGCCGCGCATTATGCACGCGGATATCATGCGCTGAATGCAGCCATTCAAAGGCCGGCAGGTTCAGCACCAAGATGCCACCCGGCTTCAGCACACGGCGAAACTCGGTCAAAGCCGGGCCTGGTTCGACGGCGCGGTGACACAGGACATCCAGGCTCACCAGCGCGCCAAAACTGGCATCGGCGAAGGGCAGGCGATTGGCATCCCCCCCGGTGGTGAGTGCGCCGGATTTGGCGCCGGCACGCCGCGCGGCTTCCGGGTTGAAATCCAACCCGACCAAGGTGCGCGTTGATTTCCCGGCCAGCCGCCGGAGTAGCCCACCTGTGCCGCAGCCAGCATCCAGCAACGCCCCGGGCGCGCCAGGGCGGCGGTGCAAGGCATCAAGGACGCGAAGGTGCAGCGCGCGGTACCACCACATGCGCTGCTCCACCGCGTCCATCAGGTCATATTCGGCGGCTTCCACAGCTGTGTCTTTCGCATCGCGGCAAGGCGGGAACAAGGCGCGCGGCGCTTAAGCCTGCCTTATTTGGCTTGCATAGGTGCCCATCTGGGCCGAGACTGCGCCCAATAAACATGCCAACGCCATCACCCTTGCCTGCGCCGTACCGCGTGGGTGCCCTTGCCGGGGCCATGACAGACCAAGCCGCTGCAAGCTGTCCGCCGCATGGCTGAGGCGCCCAAAACCGCGCTTACCGTGCCGACCGGGGCCGAGACGCTGCGCGGCATCGGCATTATCCTGGTGGCCTATATCGTCATTACCGGCGCCGATGCGGCGGTGAAATGGGCGCTGCCGGAAGTGGGCGCGGCCATGGCCATGATCTGGCGCGGCGTGGTGGGTGGCATCACGGTGGTGATCCTCACGCGCGGGCGGGGGCTATTTCCGAATAATCGCCGGCTGCTCGCCTGGCGCGGGCTGCTGCATTGCTGTGTTTCGGCTACCTGGTATTGGGCCTGGGCGCAGGGCATGCCTTTGGTGGATTCCTACGCGGTTGCTTGCGCCACGCCTTTGCTGATGACGCTGTTTGCCATTCCGCTGCTGGGCGAAAGGGTGGGTTGGCGGCGCTGGACCTCTACTATGATCGGCTTTGGCGGCGTGCTGATCATGTTGCAGCCATCTGGCGATCTTTGGCGCATTGAAGCCCTGGCACTGCTTGGTGCCGTGGTACTGATGGCGGTGACGCGCATCTGGACACGGATGCTATCGGTCAGCGATGGCCCAGCTGCTATCGCCTTCTGGCTCATGATGGCGCATATCCCGATGGGCCTGTTGTTCCTGCCGGCCTTCCCGCCGCCCTCGGCGCTGCCTTCGACTCATGCGATGATGATGCTGGTGCTGTTTGGTATCTTTAACGGCATGGCACATTTGCTGTTCGCGCGCGCCTTTGCGCTGGCGCCGATTGCCGTGCTGGCACCTTTTGAATATTCGCCTTTGCTGATTGGCGGCGTGATCGGCTTTTTGATCTGGGCGGAGGTGCCGGGCTGGACCACGCTGGCCGGCGCATCCTTGGTGGTGGCGGCGGGGCTTTACAATGTGTATCGCGAACAGGTGCGACGCGCGGCGGAACGATCACGCATGAAGGACAACGCCTGATGGCGCTCCGCCACGATATCCGCCGCGGTGCGCTATTGATGCTGGGGGCGACGGCGCTTTTCACCATTATGTCGGCCATGATCAAGGATATTGCGGAAAGCATTTCCTTTATCGAGATCATGTTCTTCCGTTCCGCTTTTGCCCTGCCGGTAATTTTCGTGATCGTCGCGCGCGGGCGGCAATGGGGCATTTTGCGCACGCGGCGTTTCCCTTCCCATTTGCTGCGCGCCTTCACAGGCACCATGGCGCAGGGCTGTTCCTTCTTTGCGCTGACGGTGCTGCCCTTGGCCGAGCAAACGGCGCTGACTTACACCACACCGCTTTTTGTGACGTTGCTTTCCATCCCGTTGCTGGGGGAGAAGGTCGGCGTTCATCGCTGGTCCGCAGTGATATTGGGTTTTATCGGCATTATGGTGATCGCACTTGGCCAAGGCGCCTTTCAGGGAGGCCATTGGCCAGAAAGGGCCGTCATGATCGGCATGGCAGTCGCGGTTTCCCAAGGTGTGTGGTCCGCGCTGACGACGCTTTTGGTGCGGAACCTTTCGGCCACGGAAAGCTCCACCACCATTGTGCTGTGGCAATC
>JBPCSO010000051.1:0-36842 GCA_051007055.1 Roseomonas sp. | reverse complement strand
GAAAAAGCGATAGCCATTCCATTGCGTGCCAGTGATGGCGCGCGCGACTGCCGAGAGCGATTTGAATTTCCGCCCCCGCCAATCGAAGCCGTCGCGGAGCACGGTCACGCTATGCTCGGCGCCATCCCATTCGCGCAACAGGCGCGTGCCGGGGACTGGCTTGCGCGGGTCGGTCATGATCGCCTTGCGGGTGTTCTTGCCCTCAAGTTCCTTGACCAGCAGATCGAGCACGCGGCGCGTGTCGCGCGAAAGCCCGCCCAGCATAAGTTCCTGGATGCGATTGCCAAGGCGCACTTCCAGGTAGCTTCGGCTGTTATTCGGCGCGGGCGTGCCAAAGAGCGTTTCCCATCTTTGCTTGAGTTCGACCACGCTCATTTTCCGCAGCGCTGCGAGCTGTGCCACGACGCTGGCATCGCTTGGGCCGGCGTTCATTCGAACCGGCTCTGCTTCAGGTGTTTTCTTTGGTGCGGCCATCATCATTCTCCGACGCGGATGGTTGGTTTGCGACGACCAACACGGCGTTTGAGGGCGAGAATGTCGAATGAACTTTCTCTGTTTTCGGCAGATAAAGAGCTTGCCTCCTGGGCCTGAAGGCGCCTTAGCCCTGCGGCCAGGATGCGCGCGACTTCGTCCAGGCGCTCCGGTTCCGAGAGGCACTCGACAGGGAGAGGATTAGGGCCGGAGAGAGCGTTGCGCATTGAGACCATCTGCAATCATTTGGATCGGGCGAAGCATCATCGCCCGTTCGATTGACTGAAAATGATCGTGCTTTTGCGCTGATGAAAGAGGAATCCAGCGGCGCAGGAAAATCGGCTATAAAGAAAGCATCAGAGCGAAAAAGACGACAAACCTACTGCCGCCGCCGTGCCTGCCGCCATTCCCAGGGCATTTCGAATCTGCCCGCCCACATTCCCTGCGTGAGATAGCGCGCGAGATTCTCGTCGTTCACATAATCCACCGAAAAGCGCCGATACGCGACAGCCCAGCCATGCGCGACAAGTGCTTGCCCAACATCGCGCCCGGCTGCCCAACACGTTGCCACCAGGCGCTGATACCGATCACGCTCGCGGCTGATGCAGTGAACCTCTCCACCCGCCACAGCCGCCGCCAATTCGGATGCAGCGCGTCGCCCGCATGCCCAGGCTTCGCCGGCGCTATCCTCGCAAGTCTGCCGCAGTTCTGGCGCATCAATGCCGTGCAACCGCAGCCGCGTATCGCCCACCTGGAGCGTATCGCCATCAATCGCCCGCGCTTCGCCTTGCAGCAGGACAGGATCCATGCGCTTGGCCGCCACCGGCACGCTAGCCAAGCACAGAATTAAAAGCGCTAGGATGGATTGGATGTGAGGCTTCATCTCAAAGAACACATTGACAAAGAAAACTGGGATTGAAAATAGCAAATCAATTTTGGAAGTTATAATGGAATTTTTGTTCGACCGAGCTACTCCTCCCGCACATATGAAAACAATTTTTTGTGATTTGCCGGAGATAACTTCACTTTTCCGTAACATGTATTCCAATCAGCCATAGTCTTCTAGCACAATATCCGTATCGGCCTTGCCCGTGAACGATCCGTCCAGCGTCCCTCCCGCCATGCGTGCATATGATCGGAGAATACTCATGCATCTTATAAGCCGGCTTTGGAAAGCTTCCGCGCTCATCATTCTGTCGCTGACAAACGCCTCGGCGCAAACAGCACAAATTGGGCCAACTCTATCGCAGGTAAAGGAACGCGGTAGCCTGAATTGTGGCGTTCCTCCGGGTGTACCGGGTTTTGGCGCACAACAAGCGGCCGGCGAGTGGCTTGGGCTCGAGATTGACTTCTGCCGAGCAATTGCTGCTGCGGTACTTGGTGATGCCCGCAAAGCAACCTTCGTGCCACTGAGTAGCCAAGCACGCTTTCAGGCATTGCAGCAGGGCCAAGTTGACGTGCTTACCCGTGCAGTAACTTGGACATATGCGCGTGATACACAAATGGCATTTAATTTCGGTCCTGTGATATTTTATGATGGCCAAGGCTTCCTAACGCGGCGCTCTCCTAACGTTCGACGCGCACAAGATCTTGCGGGCAGCAACATCTGTACTTTTTCCGGATCAACTAGTGAGGCCAATCTTGCAGACTGGGCGCGCGTGAATCGCGTGGCCTATACTGCCGTATTAATTGACCAACCAGATGCAATGCGTACCGCCTATGAACAAGGCCGCTGCACCGCGATGTCGACCGATGCATCTCAATTGATCGGCATACAGACCACGTTGCCCAACCCGTCGGAGCATATCGTCCTCCCTGAACGTATCAGTAAGGAGCCTCTGGCCCCCGTGGTTCGTCACGGCGATGAACAATGGACTGAGATAGTTCGATGGACGATTTTTGCCCTTATTGAAGCAGAGGAACTTGGCATCACATCTGCCAATGCGGGGTCAATGTTGCTGAACGAAAATCCATCCATTCGCCGGCTACTTGGTGTTGCGGGTGATCATGGTGCCATGATGGGCTTGGAAGTACGCTGGGCATTCAACGCTATCCAGCAGGTTGGTAATTATGGGGAAATCTTTGAACGTAATCTTGGCACAGGGTCAACGATAGGCTTGGGTCGTGGTATCAACGATCTTTGGACACGCGGAGGCCTAATGTACGCACCGCCAATTCGATAATCTTGCCAAAAATCTACGGGTTCACCGGGGGGGCGTGCGCTAGGTCCTGCAAAAATCGCGGACCACGCCTACCTCGAACAACAAACCACCATCCTCGCGCTCCTCCATCGTCACCATGCCGGTGGCTGCAACAAAGCGACCAAAAGAATCAACCGAAACACCAATCCGGTCAAAGGTGAAACAGCCGATGGGCTGCACCTCACTCTCCGTGCGTACGGGCGGCGCTGCGAGCAAAGCCAGAAAAACCAGCGACAACTTTCCACGCATGCGCATCATCACAGCTTCTTCCCGGCCCAGGTTACGCGGCCGTTGATGTTCACTTCCTCAGTCGGGCCATCATAATCGTCATAGAGCGGATTGACCAATTTGATCACAATGGGTGATGGCTCCTCGGACGTAAACCCAATTCATGGCGAATGACAGCATCGGGAAACATCCAGACTGCCTCGATTTGCTCATCACCCTTACGAAACGCGCCGTACCCGTCGAAGCACGCACATGCAATTCCGGCGCCTAAGTGTCGTCGCCGGATCATTTGAGACTGCTTGGCGGGCTGTGTAACGGAGTATCTGGCCCATCAGTGGGTAAAGTTAAGCGACGTTTTGGTAATGCATCAAACGGCGATACTGGATGATTCTGCGCTTAATGCGCTTGCGCTCCAGCAGGATGGTCTACCCTTACCGAAGTCGACGCCGGGTGAGGTCCGATTTTTCAGGCTTTCGTGATAGCGCCAGTGATTGCTCTGCGCGACAAAGGGCTGGGTTTCAGCCTCAAGCGTACCGGGCAGTTAGAGGTCATACCATCGATAGAAGGTCTGAGACGGGATGCCGAGGCGGGTGAGGCAACAACCTCCTTCAGGACGCAGGATTCCTGGCGGTGCTTGCGCTTGGCGCGACGAGTATTGCGGACCAGCTTTTCGGCTGGTACCGGCGTGGATGGGGCGGGGAATTTCTGGTTCATCTTCACTCTCCTTCGGGTTATACTGAGCCAAGCATCCTCCATTACTCAAATCGCGAATTTGGTCCCACGGGCGCTGACGCGAAGCAATCAAGGACCGTGTGCCGCACTCCTTCGGTATGGCTGACCTAACACCAAGCGACAGCTTCCTCTAATGCGAACCCGTTGCGCCGACCGCCTAATCAGCTGCCCTGCAAGCCACACGGTCCAAATCGCGTGTGGCCATAGTTCCTGGCAGGATTCGCTGGACCGCCTGTCGTTTCTCGCGGGCAGCCGAGACTATAACCGTGATCGCGCCAGCCGCACTTCGAATAGCGCGCATGAGGGTTCTTCCTCACCATGATGCTGCCGCAGAAACATTCTCATCCAAGAGATTCCCTTGCAGGTCGAAGGATGTCTCACCCGGATACTAATATTGTTTTTGCCTTCTGGTTCCTGCGCATACCTTTAATCCTGAGCGCAAAAAACTTTTGCGTGATGACTGCTGATCCGCCATGCGTGATACGCCCATTCCCCTAGCCAGTGCCCACCCACGTCCAGACATTGGCGCCCATACCGTAAAGCGCGCTCACGCCGGGCTACGCGGTACTAGCGCGCAGGGGCCAATGACGCGATCGAGCTTGGCGCAACGGTCGAACGTGAAAGGGCTAGCCCCACAACTGCGCTGGCAATTCGGGCCACCCCCGGTTGGACAAAGATAATTAGTGCCAGGCGGGAAAGGCGTCGGAGGCATTGACCGCCTTTCGGTATACTCAGCTTCCTGTCGCGCGTCGGCAGCCGTGTAATCAGGTTAGCGATAGCGGTGGACATTGATCCTTAGTTTACATGCTGTTCCTGCGGCACGCGCGACAAGCGACGGAAAACGGCAAAGGCTGCAGCTGCGCTTGCCTCCTGCATGGCGCCTTCGCGCACCTCTGCCTGGTTCCACATCCAGCTTTGCGGCGGATCATCGCGCATGGTCCAATCGGGGAAGATTCGCTCCAGCGTATCGCCCACGTGCAGTAGAACGACATCCACATGGCGGTCATCAGCCTGGATACGCCCGAAGGTATCCGTCACCACTGCGCGTGGGCCTTCCAGCATTTGCATGAACATATCGGCGCGGCAGATCAACGCACCGGTGATGCCTTTCACAGCGTTCAGCGATCGAGCGGTAGTCAAAATATCGTCCAACATCGGCGCATTGAAGCCAAAGGGGCGCGACGTATAGATAAGCTGGCAAAGACGCATCGGCATGTTGCACTCCAAGAGTATGATTGAATGAAGCTTAGGCGAAGCAACTGGCCAAGAGGAGAAAATTCAGCACGAGCGCGGCAAATTTCTACAGCCCCTACATCACCATCGTGCGCTGCGTTGGGCGCGCCATGCCTCTATTGGATGGTGACGCACAGCAACCCTGGGCCAGTACCTCCCAGGATTGGTTATCTGATAACCGCTGCGGATTTCTCCCGATAAATCCGGAGCGGTTGATGTTACGCCCTGCCCCGCGTCACTAGCCGCCCAGGCTTTTCGCCCGTGGCACCCTTACCGGCGATGTAGGTTGAAACACCATTGGCCCAGACTTCCTCGATACCCGCGCTTTCCTGCTTCGGGTCTTCGAAAGTGGCACGATCAATCACCGCATCGGGATCAAACATGACAAGATCGGCATAAGCACCTTCACGGATTACACCGCGATCTACCATACCAAAAACGGCGGCGGGACGCCCGGTCATTTTATGAACGGCGGTCTCAAGGCTGAACAGGCGCAATTCGCGCGCGTAAAGGCCAAGTACGCGCGGGAAAGTGCCCCAAAGTCGCGGATGCGGATGCGCATCATGTGGAATACCATCCGAACCGATCACAGACATGGGATGCGCCATGATGCGGCGCACATCGGCCTCATCCATCTGAAAGGTGATCTGCCCCGCAGGCAGCAGGCGTTCGGCCGCCATACGGATATCCGTATTCCAGCCGCGCGCGATATCGGACAGATACTTGCCGGCCATCTCAGGATGCGGAATGGACCAGGTGATCATCACCTTCACATCATCGCGCAGCCGGTCCGGCATCAGCACAGTAGACCCCGCCGGATAGGGATAAACATCGAAACAGACTTCCTGGCTTTGCGCATAAGCATCAATCAGCGCCAACGTCTGCGTCGAACGCCCGTAGTTTTCCGGCATGGAGCATTTGTGGTGGCTGATCCAGACCGGGCAGCCGACACGATCACCGATTTTCAGTGTTTCTTCGATGGAAGCGCAAACGCGGTCCGCCTCATCGCGCATATGTGTGACGTAAATGCCGCCATAGGCGCGCAATGGTTCAGCCACCGCAATCACTTCTTCTGTTGTCGCGTGCATGTTCAGTGGATAATAAAGCCCCGTTGAAAAACCCGAAGCGCCTTCCGCCAAGGATTGCTTGACGCGCAGCCGCATACGTTCAATCTCACCATCATTGGCAACGCGCATGACATCACCATCCATGATTTCCAAGCGCATAGTTTGGTGGCCAACCAACGCATAGGTATTCACTTCCGATCCCTGCTTTTTCAGCTCATGCGCGTAATCACCAAAACTATCGAATCGCCACCAGCCATCTTCGCCAATCAGGTCGAGCGGCGGTGGGGGGCGCTTGGTGAACCGGGCAGGGGCAAGGCTGACACCGCAATTGCCGACAACCACGGTGGTGACACCCTGGCTAATCTTGCAGGTCATACAAGCTGGCCCACAAAGGACAGCGCGGTCATCATGCGTGTGGCTATCAATGAAGCCCGGCGCCACAGCCTTACCGCCCGCAATCACTTCTCGATCAGCGCTCGCCCCGCCCAGATCACCCACCGCAACGATACGGTCGCCCGTCACGCCAATATCGCCGCGCCGGCTGGCGGCGCCCGTGCCATCAATGATAGTCGCATCGCGGATGATCAGATCACAGCGGAGAGCCATGGGAATGTCCTGAAAGCGGAGGTTACGAAGGACACGATCATGCCGCATGTAAGGTTAGGGGGGAACCCCAATTCGCGGCCTACACTAGCCCCAATCGGCCCTTCAGCTGCCCGGCCCTTCCATGGCCATTGCCGCTTCGGTGCCGAGAAGAATTTCCGTAATTCTGGTCACCTCAAGCGCCTGAAAACCGCCGCCATCCAAACTCTTCATCGTGATACGGAGTTTCTGCGCATAGCGTTGCTGAAGGATATCGAAGGCGTCGCTCTGGCCCGCCCGTCGCCCCGCATCCTCTAGCCGGCGCAATGATCTTGCCAGATGTTCGATATTCACAATGATCGCAGCACGGCGCTTCCGGTTCGGTTCTTCAAGGGCTGGCAGGAATTGGTTTTCCACGATCTGCGTTGCAGTCGCCTCTGCCGCCTTGCCGATCTTTTCAAATAGTGGCGCACTCAAGTCACGACGATTCTTGAGGCGACCCGCCGGCGCCGCTTCCAGTTCCTTGAGCAATACCACGTATTCCTCAGCGATATGGGCTGCGCGGACCGGATCTTCACTGGGCAGGGAAGGTACGGGAAGCTGGCTCAATTCTTCGAGCTTGTCATCGGCAATGCTGCCGGCCAGGGGCGAAAGCCGCGCTGCAGTCGTAAGGACTGATCCCGGGCCATGGGCTTCGTGTAGAAGGCTCAACAAAGCCATGCCGAAAACGGCCGTGCCTTCCTGGGCAGGCCCCTTGAGCGCGTTGATCACTAACTCAGGGGAAGGCCCGGAAAAGCACGCAAGCTTCGCTTCCCAAATCGCATCCGCATGCCGCCAGATGGCCGCTGCCGTGTCAAGCAAGTCCTTGCATTGCCGCGCATCAAGACCGGCCATGGCGGAGTCTTCTGGGAATTGAAGCTGCGGCGCAAGGCGCGCCGCTTGCGCCCAAAGCACGCGCCCAGCGTAATCCAATTCCAAAACATCCAGGAAATTACGTCCGCTGAGACTGGCGTTGATGTCCTCCGCCGCCGGCCCCATCGCTTCACGGATTGCATTGGCGATGGGCAATAAAGCCGGGCGGGGGAATTTCGTGGCACCCGTCTTCCAGGCTTTTTCCGGCACAACAGCGCCATCAAATGGCAGGAACAGGATCCGCGCGAATGTCAAAGGTCTTGGCGGGCGCAGCAACTTAAGCCGCGGGCGTGCTGATTCTATAATTGTATCAAGCTCCGCCCGCGCAGGCACAGCCTCAAGCACGGCCACCACTTGGCGAAGCACTGTATCTGACGCCACGGATGTTCGCTTGGAAATATTCGCGACCGATTCCTCATTCAAATTCTGCTTGCCGATCTTATCGGTAATGGAAAGCGCTGACTGCACCATGAAGGATTCGCGCAGCTTTCGTGCTTCAGTATCAAGCTTGAGCGCATGGGCACCGCAGGGTAGGGCCTCATTACGGGTCGCAAATTCCAAAGGCCGGCTGGCACGCCAATCCAGGCCATCAAAAACCGGCGGCATTTCCAGGCGCAGTTTGGAACCACCTTCTGGAAAACCTATCCACGTCTCCACCTCCTTCGGCAAATGGGGGGTCAAGTGACTCATTTCCAAAAGACAAGCTTCGCGCTCCGATGGTTCCGATTGCCGCCAGAGGGCGATAACGATATCCCACCCGTTCAGCAGCCATTCTGTACGCTCTGCGCGGTTCCGGACTGATTGTGGATCGCGCAGCCAATGCTGCAATAGCTTCGTGGTATCATGACCGAACTCATAAAGATCAGCCATTGCGGCTTCGGCGCAGCGAAGCGTAAGTACAGCCTTGCGCAAGACGAACTCTGCCCTAGCGGCGCGCGGGCTACCGCGCCGCGGCGCGGTCCAAAGATCTAATTCCCTGACAAGTTCCTGCAAATCCAACAATAACTGCCGCGCATAGCAAATCACAAAATCACGCGGCTTACCAAAGGGCATGAAGACGCCTGCGAGTGCCTCAAGGGCTGCCTCAACCTCATCTGTCTTGAGGCCAAGGGTCTTGCTGACGCGCCCAATCGCCCGGCCGATTCTTGGGCGCAGATAGCTCAGGCTTTCATCTTCTGGCGCTACCTTCTCCTCACCCAGCCATTCGGTGCGGCGGATTAAATCTGTCAGCAGCAGGAAAAAGACCCGGCGAACGGCCGTTCTATCCTTGGATCGTTGGTCGCGCGCCCAGTTTCTCGCGGCGCTACCCCGCAGCCCTTCAGCTGCTATCTGCTGCGTGGCCGCGCGGGTATGCGCCGGGGTGATGGCAGGTGCATCAAGCAGTTTCTGCCACAAAGCCTGGTCGTGCATGGTCATGGCCTGGGTGGTGGCAACCTCGCTCCAGGGCAGGATATTAAGCCCAGCGCGTGCCGAGAGGCTTGGTAGGGCCAGATCGCGCGGGCCACCTTTTTGCGCCTGAATGAACCTGGCACCGAGCAGATGAGGCGTCGTAAACGCCACAATAGCCCCCCGCTGCTGGAAATCCGCAGGATCAGCGGGATCCGGCTCGGGGGGAATGAAAAGACTTCTTGGCCCGGAACTGAACGACATAACCACGCTTTATAGAGGAAAGTTTCCCCCGCCTGGGGCAAAACCTTTGATTTGCTTTAGTCTAGTCACTTTTTCCAGCTTGTCCAAGCGATATTCGGGGTCATCCATTTCGATTGATCACTTTTGGGACATCAATTGCGGCCCTCAGGTCTCACCAATACTTGCTGCTATTGGGGCAACCGGCAGCAGTAATCAGACCACTAGGCCAAGGCGTCAAGCGCGGCTTCAGGCCCGAGCAGGATTTCGGCAATCCGCGCCAAATCAAGCTTGGTCAAGCCGGCCGGCGTCAGTAGCTGCTTGGTCGCCCTCAGGGCTTCGCCAATGCGCTTTGCCGAACCTTCATAGCCATGGTCAATGCCGTAGCGACGGCCGATCAATTCTATCCGGCGCAGGGCCCGCGCTTGGCTTTCCAGCGCCACGACCTGTTCATGCGTGGCGGATGTGGCAAGGTTTGGCAATTGCCGCATGATTTCTACGTCAAGCCCTTCCTCATAAGCCAGGCGGCAGGTCAGTTCGGCTTCCTGGCGCAACTGCACCAGCCGCTCAGCGCGGTTCGGGTTCCGCGTGGGGGGGGCGTTTTCAAGATCATGGAAGGCGCGCCCGAAGGATTCGGCAAGCGTCGCCGCCGCCACAAGATCCTGCGCCGGCAGGTTTACGCGCGCCCTGGCCAGCCAATCATCCACAGCGGCATCGGCAATGCTGCCAGCCCGATCCGAAAGGCTTGTGGCAGCTTGCGCTACTAATCCCGGGTTGGTCGCTTTTTGCATCAGCGTCGCCAGGCACATGCCGAAGGCAGGTGAATCCTCTTCGGCCATAGGGGCTAGGGCGGAGCGTACCGCTTCCTCTGGCGGGCCCCAGCCTGAAAGCTGTATCGCGGCCCAAAGCGGCCCGGCATGGCGCCATACCCCGGCTGCAAGCTGCACCATATTTTGAAAATCTTCGGGCCTAAAACCGCTATTGGCCCAGCGTGGCCCTGGTTTCAGGTTACCGGCAAGCGCCGCCGCCGCGGCCCAGACTATCCGCCCCGCCCGATCCACCGCCCCGGTGTCCTGGAAGGTTTTGCGGGCGAAGCTTGCCTCCAGCTTCTGCGCTTCTTCCCCCAAGGCCATGCGCAGGGCTTCGGCAATCCCATGCAGGGCGGCGCGCGGTAGGCGAAAATCGCCCCTTTGCCATTCTGCATTATCAACAATGGCACCATCCAAGGGCAAGAATAGAAGCCTGGTGAGCTGAAGGCTGCGCACCGGGCGAAGCTGGCGTAGCCGGGGGCGGGCGGCATCCAATAGCCGATCAGCCTCAGAACGGTCCGGCAGGCGATCTAGGATTTCCACCACATTGGTCAGCGCCATGTCAGAAGCTGCGGCCAAAGCGTGAATAAGGTGGCGGGTTTCGGCAAGCTGGGTTTTCGCGCGTGATACTTTGGCGGCTAACGGCTTACGCCCGCCACCAACATCCTGGCCAGGGTCAATCGCAGACGTGGGGGCATCCCCGGTGGGGCCGCTATTGCGTCGGATAACCGCCATTTTTGCCTGGCTTTCGCCGCGCAAAAGCGTCAGTTCCTCATTGCGCGCAATCATGTCCACAAAGCGACCGCTGCGCCAATCTTCAAATTGCTGGACAATTCGGTTGGTACGCCGGGCCATCGCCCAATCGGGCTCTACCCCATACCAGCCGGTCACTTCCTTGGGCAGAATGGGTGCCAGCAGCGCCATTTCCATGATGGCGTTGGTCTTTTCGGAAATGGATGCGGCATTCCAGATGCCGATGATCATATCCCAACCATCCAGAAGCCAATCAAGCCTTGTCAGGCGTTGGCTGACATCCCCGGAATCGGCACGCCAAGCCTGGATGGCGGCCAGGGTATCGCCAATGAGGGAGTCAAATTCTTCCGCCGACTGAAGGGCGCAGCCAAGGGTCAGATCAATGGAGTGCTGCACCATGCCGGCCGTCTCAGACGTACTTCCTTCTGGCAAGCTCTCTCGCCAGTCTGCGATGGAATGCGTCAGCTTGCCGAGCTCCGTCAGCAATTGGCGCGATGGTGCGGGCTGATTATCTTGTGGCAGGCCCAAGCCACTGAAGGCTTTTGACAATTCTTCTAGCGCAGAGGCCACTGTTTCGGTTGATGCGCGCAACCGCTTGGCAGATTGGGCCACCGCGCGCTGGCTGCGCAGCATTAATTGCCTGGGATCATCCAGTTCAGGTGGCGGCTTCGCCGGGTCAGGGCCTTCCGTGCGCTTGATGAGATCAAGAAGCAGACCAAAATTGATGCGCTTTTCGCGCGCTTCGCGTGCGATGCGTGATTCTTGCACGGCAGCAGCGGCGCCACGACCCGCAAGCCCTTCCATCGCTGCGGTTTCTGCCGCTTCGCGCACAATTCGGGGGGTCAGGGTGATTTCATCGCGCAGCAACTGCCAAAGACGCCTGTCATGCAGGGTTGGCGAACAAATCTGCGGGATGGAAACCCAAGGAAGGATATAAACGCTTTCACCCCCGGATGGGTTTGGAATAATCACTTCAAGCGACGACTTATCTTCCTGCGGGCGGGCCCGCGCACCGAGAAGCAGAGGGGTCGTAAAAGGCACATTTACGCCGCGGTCGAAGAAAGTCGCCGGCTCATAGAGCCGTGGGTTGAAGTTATCGAGCTTGCGGGCGGTTCTGGCGGTCACGGGCCGAAATGTCGCAGGATTCGGTAAAAAAACCGGCAACGAGGCGTAAAGACCCAGCCCCAGGGCAGGCCCCCTGCCCCATTCACGGCAAGCCCGGCAAAGGATGCGAAAATTTCTTCTAGTGCCAGGCCGCAAGCGAACAGGAATTCTCTCAACCGCCCGAATGGGAGGCCGTTTAGGCAAAGGATACGTCACTGATTGACGCGCCGGCCCGCAAACCGCAATCCTGCCTCTGACCAATGGAATAAAGGGTGACTTCGATGGAAATGAACCGCCGGGCCTTGCTGATGACTTCCGCCGCTTTGGCCGCCAATGTCGTCGCACCAGAAGCCGCCTTTGCGCAGGAACAACCGCGCCGGGGTGGCATCATGACGGTGCATTTCCCGACGGAACAGCGCATCCTGAACCCAAGCCTGCAGGCTTCAACCGGCGTTTACATCGTGGGCGGCAAAATCCAGGAACCGCTGGTGGATCTGGATGCCGCCGGCAATCCCGCGCCTTGCCTGGCCGAATCCTGGGAAGCAACGCCGGATGGCAAGACCATCACCTTCAAGCTGCGGCAGGGTGTGACCTGGCATGATGGGCGGCCCTTCACCTCGGCGGATGTGCAATTCACCGCCATGGAGATGTGGAAGAAGATCCTGAATTACGGGACGACGCTGCAATTGTTCCTGGAAGCCGTTGATACGCCAGACGCGCATACCGCGATCTTCCGCTACAGCCGGCCCATGCCGCTGAACTTGTTGCTGCGCGCGCTGCCTGATCTTGGCTATGTCTCCGCGAAGCATATGTACGACGGGACAGATATTCGCCAGAACCCAGCGAATACCGCGCCAATGGGCACCGGGCCCTTCCGTTTCGTGCAATACGAACGCGGGCAATTCATCATCGCCGACCGCAATCCGAATTACTGGCGTAACAATATGCCCTATCTGGATCGCGTGGTCTGGCGCGTGGTGTCGGACCGTTCGGCGGCCGCGGCGCAGATGGAATCTGGGCAATTGCTGTTCAGCCCCTTCTCGGCGCTTTCCATCGCCGATTTCACACGCCTTGGCCGCGACCCGCGCTTCGAAGTGACCACGCGCGGCAATGAGGGCAATGCGCGGACGAATACGCTGGAGTTCAATTTCCGTAACCCGATCCTGGCCGATATCCGCGTGCGCCGCGCCATTGCGCATGCGCTGGATATTCCCTTCTTCATTGAGAACTTCCTGGGCCCCTTCGCCAAGGTTGGCACGGGGCCGATCCCGACCACCTCGCCCGATTTCTACCCGGCGAATATGCCGCAATACCCCTTCAACCGCGCCCAGGCGAACCGGCTGCTGGATGAAGCCGGTCATCGTCGTGGCGCCGGCGGCGTGCGCTTCAATCTGCGCCTGACGCCAGCACCCTGGGGTGAGGATATCGCGCTATGGTCCACCTTTATTCAGCAATCATTGAATGAGGTCGGCATTCGCGTTGAAATCGTGCGGCTTGATGCTGCAGGGTTCCTCCGCAGTGTTTATAATGATTGGAATTTCGATCTGGCGACCGGCTGGCACCAGTATCGCAATGACCCTGCGGTTTCCACCACGGTCTGGTATCGTTCCGGCCAACCGCGTGGGGCACCCTGGACCAATCAATGGGCATGGACGGATGAGGAAACGGACCGCGTGATTGACGCGGCCGCAACCGAATTGGACCCCGCGCGGCGCAAGGCGCTCTATGCCGATTTCGTCCGCCGGGCGAATACGGAATTGCCGCTATGGATGCCGATCGAGCAGATTTTTGTTTCGGTCATCAATCGGCGCCTGCGCAATCATTCCAATACGCCGCGCTGGGCGTCTTCATCCTGGCACGACCTCTGGCTCGCTTCCTGATCAGCGCCTGATTTCTGATGCGGGTATTTAGCCTAGCTGCCCGAAGATTAGCGGCGTCCTTGCCGACGCTGCTGATTATTCTGTCCGCCATGTTTCTGCTGCTGCAATTGGCGCCGGGCGATACGGTGGATGCGCTGATTGCGCAGATGGGTGGCGGCGGCGATGCGAAGCTGGCGGAAGAATTGCGCCGCTTCTACGGGCTCGATCTTTCCATCCCGGCGCAGCTTGGCAATTACGTGTGGCGGCTGATCCGGTTCGATCTTGGCTTTTCAGCCATTTACGGCAAGCCCGTCGCGACCGTGATTTTCGAACGCCTGCCTGCCACGCTTGCGCTGATGACAGCGGCCCTTTCCTTCGCCTTTTCGGTGGGGCTGGTGTTGGGTGTGATTGCAGCCAAGCGCGTGAATGGCTGGCCCGATACGGTGATTTCAACGCTTGGGCTGATTTTCTACGCCACCCCTTCCTTCTGGTTCGGACTGATGGCGATTGTGCTGTTTTCCGTCCACCTGCAATGGCTGCCGGCTGGTGGGTTTGAGGATGTTGCCGCGGGCCTCACGGGTTTTGCGCGACTGCGTGACATTGCCGCGCATCTGGTACTGCCCACGCTGACACTCGGGCTGATCTTCCTGGCGATTTATCTCCGCATCATGCGCGCTTCTATGCTGGAAGTGCTGACGCTGGATTTCGTGCGCACGGCGCGCGCCAAGGGCTTGGATGAAACACGCGTCATGGTGCGCCATGTGCTGCGCAACGCCATGCTGCCCATGGTGACGCTGATCGGCTTGCAGGCCGGCACCATGCTGGGTGGTTCCGTCGTGGTGGAAAGCGTGTTTTCCCTGCCAGGGCTTGGGCGGCTTGCCTATGAAGCGGTGGTGCAGCGGGATTTGAATACGTTGCTGGGGATTGTCTTCGTCTCTGCCCTGCTGGTCATTGCCGTGAATTTCCTGGTGGATTTGCTCTATGCGCGGCTTGATCCGCGTATCGGCAATGGGGGCGCGCCCTGATGGCCGCACTCAAGCGTTTTGCGCTGGCCTATTTGCGCAACCCGGCGGCGGGGCTTGGGCTTTTGCTGCTGGTAGCAATCATTGCCATGGCGCTGACGGCGGATTGGTTTTTTCCGCGTGACCCGCTGGCCCTTGCAGGTCGCCCGCTGCAATGGCCAGGCGCCAATCCGCGCTTCCCGCTGGGCACGGATAATTCTGGGCGCGATATCGCCGCACAAATCTTCCATGGCGCGCGGGTTTCGCTGCTGATTGGCTTGGTTGCGACTTCCATCGCTGTTGCGATTGGTATCGTGATCGGCGCGCTTGCCGGCTATTACGGCGGTGTGGTGGATGATGTGCTGATGCGCCTGACCGAGGCGTTTCAGACCCTGCCCAATTTCCTGCTGCTGCTGGTGCTGGTTTCCATTTTTGGGTCAGAACTCACCACTGTGGTGGTTGCGATTGGCGTGGTTTCCTGGCCTGCCACGGCGCGGCTGACGCGCGCTGAATTCCTCAGTCTCCGCAATCGGGAATTCGTGCAGGCTTGTCGCGGGCTTGGCATGGGGGATGGGCGGATCATCTTCCGCGAGATCCTGCCCAATGCGCTGCCGCCGGTGATTGTCTATGCCAGCGTTGTCATGGCGGTCGCCATTCTGCTGGAAAGCGCTTTAGCCTTTCTGCGGCTTTCTGATCCCAATGTCGCATCCTGGGGCAATCTGATCGGCCTTGGGCGCGATGTGCTGCGCGTGCAATGGTATGTCTCGGCCATTCCAGGCATTGCCATTCTGCTGACGGTGCTGGCTGTATCCCTCGTTGGGCAGGGCTTGAATGATGCGCTGAATCCAAGGCTGAAAGGCCGATGAGCGCGGTGCTTTCCCTTGCGGGCCTTACGGTCGCCCTACCGCGTGGGGCGGATCGGCCTGAGGCGCTGCGACAGGTCTCGCTTGACCTTCATGCCGGCGAAATCCTGTGCGTGGTGGGCGAAAGCGGTTCCGGTAAATCCATGATGGCGAGTGCCGTCATGCGCCTGCTGCCGGGCAATGTGGGCATTTCGGGCGGCAGCATCCTGTTCAAAGGCAAGGACCTTGCCAGCGCGGATGAGGCGACCATGCGCGCCTTGCGCGGTGCCCGCATTGCCATGGTGTTTCAGGAACCCATGACCGCGCTCAACCCATTGCGCCGCATTGGCGATCAGATCGCGGAGATGTTTCGCATCCATACCAGCCTGAGCAATGCTGAAATTGAAGCCCGCGTGCTGGCACTGCTGGACGAAGTACGCATCCCGCATCCGGCAGAAGCCGCGCGCGCCTTCCCGCATGAGCTTTCTGGCGGGCAGCGCCAGCGCGCCATGATTGCGATGGCCTTGGCGCTTGATCCTGTGGTGCTGATTGCTGATGAACCGACCACGGCCTTGGATGTCACCACCCAGGCGCAAATCCTGGCGTTGATCCGTGATTTGCAGCGGCGCAAGGGCACGGCGGTGCTGTTTATCACCCATGATTTCGGCGTGGTGGCGGAAATCGCCGATCGCGTTGCGGTGATGCAGCATGGGCTTTTGGTGGAACAGGGGCCAGCGCGCGATGTGCTGCATCAGCCCCAGCATGATTACACCAAGGCACTGATCGCCGCCGTGCCGCCGCTGAAAGCCCCCGCGCCGCGGGCGATTTCAAGCGATTCCATCCTGGTACTGGAAGGTGTGCAAAAAACCTATCGCAGCGGCGGCTTGTTCGGGCGCCGCCGGCGCGAAACCCATGCGGTGCGGGATGTGACACTCTCGCTCCCCAGGGGCGGCACGCTTGGCGTGGTGGGCGAATCAGGTTCGGGCAAATCCACCCTCGCGCGCTGCATCACGCGCCTGGTGCAGGCGGATGGCGGCAGCATTCGCCTGGATGGTGTTGATCTGTTGCATCTGTCGAAGCGCGAAGCACGGCAAGCCGCGCGACGCATTCAGATGGTGTTTCAGGATCCCTATGGCTCGCTCAATCCACGCCGCCGCGCTGGGGAATTGGTGGCGCAGGGCCCGATGATCCATGGCATGGCGCGCGATGCAGCCATGGCCAAGGCGCGCGAATTATTCAGCCTAGTGGGGCTTGATCCGGCGGCGATTGAACGCTTTCCGCATGAATTTTCCGGCGGGCAGCGCCAGCGCATAGGGCTCGCGCGCGCGCTGGCAATGGAGCCGGAAGTGCTTGTCGCAGATGAACCTGTCTCCGCACTTGATGTCTCAGTGCAGGCGCAGGTCTTGAAGCTACTCGCGGATTTGCGCGCAAGGCTTGGGCTTTCCATTGTCTTCATCACACATGATTTGCGCGTGGCGGCGCAAGTTTGTGATCTGGTGGCGGTGATGAAGGATGGCGAAGTGGTGGAACACGGCCCGATTGCGCAAGTTTTCGAGGCACCACGCCATGCCTACACCCAAGCGCTGCTCGCCTCCGTTCCCGGGCGCGGCTTTGGCGCCTGATGGATCAGGCCGCCTGGCGTGACGCACGCCACATGATGATGCCAACCACCAGCGCCGGTAGGCCGCACAGCAAGAAACCAACGCCATGGCTATCCGTGATGGCAAGCTGCGCGCCATAAATCACCGGCAGGATAAACGCGCCGACCTGGCCGAAGGATAATACACCACCGGTCGCAGCACCCCGCATGCCAGGCGGCGCCAGACGCGCCGCTTCTGACAGCAGCACACCATGCCAAGACATGGCGGTGGCACTCATGCCCGTGGCAATGGTGGCGATCAGCACAGGCGACCAATCTGCGCCGTAAAGGCTCATCAGCCCCGCACTCGCCGCCATGCCAAGCGAAAGCCCCGCCATGACGCGGCGCGGGGAAACGCGCCCACTACTCAGCCAGCCCCAGAAAATGCGCATCGGCACGGCGATCACCATGGCAATGGCAAACATCAGCCCCGCCGCCGCCAGATCGTAATTCAGCGCAGTCAGATACAGTACGTAATAGCTGGTGAAGGCAGTTTGCAGGCCGTTAAATGCGAAGCAGGCCAGCGACAATTCGCGCAAATCCTTGGATTTCAACACTGCTGCCAGCGTGGTGCGGAAATCCGAAAAATGAAAACTGCGGCTAGGCACACGATCCGAATCAAATTCGGCACGCAGCGGTTCCAGCATCACGGCGAACAGGAAGCACGCGCCGGCTGTGACCAGCAAAGCCCCACTCCAGCCCCAATACCAGGTCATGAGGGGGCCAAGCAGCCCAGCCAGCAAAAGCCCCGCGGGCACCGCTGTCTGCTTGATGGAAAACACCAAGGGCGCCTGCTTGGGCGGCGAGTAACGCCCGAGCAGATGCGAACTGGCAGGCGTGGAAGTCGCCGCACCGCCGCCGCCGATGATCGCGGATATCAGAAAGAATAGCAGCGGCCCCGCCGCCGCCAAGGCCATTCCCAACGCCAGAAACACCAGCGCCACCTGACTCATGCGCAGCGCCCCATAGCGGATGATGAAACTTCCACAGCCAAGCTGGAACACGAGTGCCGCAAGCGCCGCCGCGCCGACATAAACGCCGACTAGTGCCGGGTCTATGTGCAAATCCTCGATAATCGCAGGCGCGATGACAAGTGGCAGGGTGCGACCAATGGAAGCAAAGGTCTGCTGCACAAACATGGCGCCAAGCGCCAAATACAAAAGCCTCTTCGCCGTATTCGCTACCATGAAAAACAAACTGGCCCCGCAAAGACACGCAAGCCTAGGCGCGTTTTGCGGCGGGCGAAAGATGCGGCGGAAAGCCTAGCCCTCATCCTCGGCATAGGGGTTGCGCGGGGATCGCATTTGCAGGCGGATCGGCACGCCCGGCATGGTGAAATGCTCACGGAAGGAATTCACCAGATAGCGCCGGTAATCTTCGGGCAGCACATCAGCCCGCGTGCCAAAGATCACCATGGTTGGTGGACGGGCCTTGGGCATGGTCGCATAGCGCAGCTTTACGCGCTTGCCATCCACCAGTGGCGGCTGATGCCGCGCCAGAGCGGCTTCAAACCAGCGATTGACCTCCCCGGTCGGGATGCGCCGATTCCAAAGCGCATAGGCCGCGCGCACCGCGGGCATCAGCTTATCAACGCCCCGCCCGGTCGCCGCCGAAAGCGGCACCACGGGCACGCCTTTGGATTGCGCGAGTGATGTCATCAACGCGTCTTCCACACGCTTGCGTGCCGCATTGCGGTCTTCCACCGCATCCCATTTATTGAGCGCGATTACCAAGGCGCGGCCTTCACGTTCCGCAAGCCGCGCAATACGCAAATCCTGTTCATCCATACCAAGCAGCGCATCCAGGACCAGCACCACCACTTCCGCTTCCTTGAGCGCGGCCAGGGAGGACGCGACCGACATCTGCTCCAGCGTTTCCTGCACGCGGGCCTTCTTGCGCATGCCGGCGGTATCCACCAGGCGCACTTCGCCGCCCGTGGAATCGCGCCATTGCACGGCCACCGCATCACGCGTGAGGCCCGGCTCAGGGCCCGTGATCATGCGGTCTTCACCAAGCAGCGCATTCAGCAGCGTGGATTTGCCCGCATTGGGCCGGCCTACAATGGCAAGGCGCAGTGGACGGTCTGTATCTTCTGCCTCAGCCTCATCTTCTGGCGGCGGGCCAAGCTTGGCTGCGATTTCATCATGCAGATTGCCGAAGCCATCACCATGTTCAGAACTCACCGGCACGGGGTCACCCAGGCCCAGTTCAAAAGCTTCCATGGCAGCCGTGGTGCCAGCGCGGCCTTCTGCCTTATTCGCCACCACCAGCACCGGCACGCGCATCCGCCTAAGCCAAGCCGCGAAAGCGCGATCCGCGGGCGTGATACCGGCGCGCGCATCCATCACAAACAGCACCAGGGAGGCACCGCGCAAAGCGGCCTCAGAACTCGCGCGCATGCGGCCCGGGACGGTATCGGGGGGCGCTTCCTCAAGCCCAGCGGTATCCACCAAGGTCACATCGCGCCCGGCGATGCGCGCGGTTACTTCCTTGCGGTCGCGTGTGACGCCTGGTGTGTCATGCACCAGCGCTATGCGGCGCTGCGCCAGCCGATTGAACAGCGTGGACTTGCCGACATTAGGCCGGCCCAGAATGACAATGACGGGCTGCATGATGTGGTGCGGCCTTAGCCTTCGCCGGCAAAGGCGATGAGACTACCGTCATCCGTCGCCAGAATGAGGCGCCCTCCCACCACGATCATCGGCAGCGATAGCGCAGCCGGCAAGCGTTGGCGCCCCAGCACGTCACCATCCAGAGGATTGAGCGTGATGAGTTCTGCCCGGCTGGTGCCGACAAAAAGCCGCCCCCCCGCCAAAACTGGTGACGAAAGCTGAATGATTTCTTGCGGCCTGTTGCCCTGCGCTGGCGGGCGAAGCGAAACCGCCCAGCGCGCCTGCCCAGATTCGCGATGCAGCGCAGCCATTTCCCCGGCATCGGTGGCGCCAAAGACCCAATCGCCAGCGGCCCAAGGCATTTCGGTGCCGCCAAACTCACGCTCCCAAATGCGCCGGCCCGCACGCAAGTCAATGGAAAGCCCAACGCCGCCCATACCAATCGCGATCACCCGCCCGCCTGAAATCACCGGCGCAGCGCGCACACTGCCCACATCGGCAAGGCTTGTGGCGCCCGCAGCAGCTAGGCTGTCGCTCCAGATCACGCGGCCATCATTGGCGCGAAGGGCAAGGATTTCACCAGAAGGAAAGCCCGCCACAACCGTTTCGCCCATAATGGCGGGCGGCGGCAGGCCAAGCGGCACGGTCAGAATCGCCTGAGCACGGTAGCGCCAGAGCAGTTTTCCGTCTTCAGCGGAAAGCGCCAGCAGTGTGCTATCCAAAGTAGTCACGAAAATCCGCCCATTGGCGAAGGAAGGCGCGCCACGCGCGGGCGATGGCAGACGTTCACGCCATTTCACCGCCCCATCAGCAGCGGAAAGCGCCAGCATTTCGGAAAGCCCGGTCGCGACAAAAACCGTATCGCCTTCAACGATTACGCCCGCACCGCCGCCATCGCCGCGTTCATTTGCCGGGCGGGTATCCAGCCTCCAGCGCCGCGCGCCCGAAACGATGTCGAAAGCGGAAACAAAACCATCCGCATCGCCCATGAAAACCCGATCCGCGCTGGCAACTGGCCCCGCGATTACGCGACGCCGGAAGGATGTGCCAGTGCCATAGCTGGCAGACCAAGCCTGACGCAGATTGGCGGCAAGGGCGATGTGCCCGCCACCATGGCTGGCCGCGCCACCAAGCTGCGGCCAAAGGCTGCGCGCTTCTGGCGCAGGGACCGAGATGGTCAGCCCACGCGCCTCGGCATCCGCTTCCACGCTGCGATCCGGCATGGTGAGCACAGATTTCCGCTCACCCGTGATTTTCACGCGGCGTTCGCCGAAAATACTATCCAACGTGTCGCAGCCGGCCAAAAGGCCAGCCGAACCCAGCAACCACGCGCGCCGAGAGATATCCCGCCCCGTCATCCTTCTAGCCCCATGGCAAGCCGTTGCGCCCTTTCCCTGACACCGCGCGGCGCGGTAACATCGGCGCCAAGCGTCTGGAAGGCTTGCCGCGCTTCATCACGCCGCCCGGCGCGCAGCGCAATCAGCCCCGCGACTTCGCGCGCCGAGGCATTCCATGCCGAATCGGGGCGGGTCAGCGGCGTAATCCGCGCCGTCAGCATGGCCGGGTCCCCCTGATCAAGCGAACGAATCACCCAAAGCAGCGATGCCAAATCCCGGTAAAGCGGATCGGCGCTGCTATCGGCGGCGATCGCATCATAAAGCCGGAGTGCTTCGGCAAGCTGTCCGGTTTCGGCCTGGAGCGCTGCGGCACGCAGCCTTGCCAAATCACGATAGCCAGCAGGCACACCGCGCGAGACTTCCTCAAAGCGCTGTGCCATGGCCTTGAGGTCCGCCCCTTCAGCCTCTGCCGCGCGATGGGCGGCCATGAAGGCGATGGCGGCTTTCTCAGCCTCCCGCGCCTCGTACCAGCGCCAGCCCTGAAAGGCGCCAATGCCGGCCAGCACAAAGACCAGCACACCCAAAACCAGGGTCCCGTAGCGGGTCCAAAGCCGGCGGGCGCGCTCAGCGCGAAGGTCTTCCGCAACCTCATCGAAAATATCGGGCAAGGCGGTCCTCGGTCAGAATGACGAACAGTCTCAGGGCTAAGCCCTTCCGCGGCGGCGGTCAAACGCTGAATCTTCGAGCAATACCGGTGATTGGTAACAATTTTAGGCAAAAATTTGTAATTCATTAACTTTTATGGTCTCATGTGAAGAAATGCGTTCGCTCCGCCCCTTCTGCGCCCTTTTCTTGCTGCTTACCGGCTGCGAAAGCGTGGGCGCGCCAGGCGCCCCTTTGCTTGCCATCCCTACGGCGATTGAAGGGGTTTCCCTGGTCACGTTGCAGCGCGGGGTTGGGGATACGGCTGTATCCCTGGTGACGGGCGAGGATTGTTCTTACGTGCGGCTTGCGCGTGGCCAGACCTATTGCGCTTCCAACGCGCCGCCGCCCGCGCAACCGCTTTGCACGCGCAGCCTGGGCCAAGTGGATTGTTGGACAACACCGCCCGTGGCCACCCCGGCGCATCGTGGCGTCCGCGACGGGCCTTACGAACTGACCGCCGAGCAGGAGCGGAATCGCACAGCGCGCTGGCCGAAGCTGTTTTAGGCTTGGCAGTTGCTGGGACGTATAGGGGCCTGAGGCCTCATCTGCGGGCTTGGCACTATCCTTGAGCAAGAGCGGCGGCGATGGCTGCGTTCATAGTCCGCACACCGTCAGCGGGGCCAGCCGGATGGTTCCAAACCGCCCCGATCACTGCCAGGAAATCGGCCCCTGCCTGCACCAAGGGCGCGCAGTTTTCCGCCGTGATCCCGCCAATGGCGACCGATGGGATTTCAAACATCTCCCGCCACCAGGCCAGGATTTCCGGCGCAGCACGATGGATGGTTTCCTTGCTTTCAGTTGGAAAGAACGCACCAAAGGCAACGTAATCCGCTCCCGATTCGCCGGCTTCCATGGCAAGATGGCGCGATGCATGGCAGGTGATGCCCAGAATGCGGCCATCCAATAAACGCCGCGCTGCAGTGTGGTCGCCATCGCCTTGGCCTAGATGCGCGCCATCACAGCCAAGTTTGGCGGCAAGCGCCGCATTGTCGTTCAAAAGAAACGCCACATCCCGTGCCGCCGCAATCGGCATAAGGATTTCCACGGCACGCGCGATTTCATCCTCGGTCGCATCTTTCAGGCGCAATTGCAGGCAGGCAACATCGCCCGCATCCAGCGCCGCAGCGAGCGGCGCCCGAAACGCCTTAGGATCAAGCCGCTGAGGGGTAATGAGATAGAGCCGGCATGGGGCGTCTGACATGAGGGGGACCAAAGGCTTCAAAGGATGCAGACAAGCCGGAAGGAGATTTTCTGGCAAGCGTGCACAATAAATTGCCAGGGGGGGCTAGGCGCGACGCGCAACTGGGGCTACAGAGCGCGCCTTCCGGCCTTGTCCCGTTCGTCTAGAGGCCTAGGACACCAGCCTTTCACGTTGGCAGCACGGGTTCGAATCCCGTACGGGACGCCACCTCCCTTTCCGCAAACATGCTCTCAGCCCTGGGCAGGCTTGGAAATTCCCGAGTATTTGCGGGCTTTTCGCCAGAAACCTTGATGGTGCGGGGGCGGAATGGTCGGGTTTTTTCTCTCCGAATCGGCGGATTCTCTCCAAAGCTTGAGGGTTGGTCGATTTTTCCAACAAGGTTTAACATGTTGATCTGAATGAGTTTTCTTGTGCTGCGGCGCAGCATGAGTTGGCGAAATAGATGCCTGGGGGAATGGAACTGGGGGCGGAAAATTGCTGGCACGTCTTTGATTCGAGTCCTACTCGCACCGCCAGTTTCCATGCGAGCCGTACTCTCCGCCTGACCGGGCGTCGCGCTGAGTGGCGGGTTTTCTGGGGTTTTCGGGGGCGAGGCGCTTCGCCGAAGCCTTCGGCACGCTCTATCGCAAGGGCGTCGGTCGGCCTGGGCTGCCGATCCGCCTCATGGTCGGCCTACACCTGATCAAGCACATGGATGAGCTCGCGCGCCGGCCTGCCCTGTAACCCTGCCTAACCAAAGAAAAGCATAGCCGGTCCACATTGCGCGCGCAGAGTGCATGGCCCGCCATGATATGCTAAAAACAGTTCTACGGTCAGGCTTTCAGTACAACGCATTGGCTGGCCACCCCCAATTCTCAAAGAGATGATATGGATGGAAAGACAGGAAAGTATCGATTCCGTCCGCTACAGTCACGCTGGACATGATTATCACTTTACCTGGGCAGCTCTAAGGTGCTTGGAACTACTTTCACCAGCCAGCGAACTGAAAGCGGTTACCATTGAGGGGCCGTCTCCTGACGACCACACAGCCGAAGATGCAGACAGCCTGCTCATCATTGACACTGCCTGCTACTACGGCAGCGAAGATCCAGCCTCTGCGCGTTTGGTTGAGTACATTCAACTAAAATACTCGACCGATCCAAAGGATGCGGAATGGACAGCGGCTGACCTTTCAAAATTCAAAAAAAAGGGCGGCCCCCCTCATGGAGTGATTGGCAAGTTCGCGGATCGCTTCCGCGCAATTTATGCCAAAGCGCCAAAACTTGCTTCAGGCGATGCGCTCCGCCTCCGACTAATCACAAATGTCTCGATCTCGCCGGCGGCAAAGGAAGCTCTCGACCACCTTCGGTGCGGCTCCTCACCGCCTCCCGGTACAGACTTGGACACGGCCTATAAACGGCTGAAGACCGCTGCGGGGTTGGACGGCGAGCAACTCAAGGCCTTTGCCGCGGCTCTCTCTTTGGAGGGGGAGAGCGGCAGCCGATTTGAGCTAGAGCGCAAGCTAGAAGCTGGCAGTTCCACCTTGGCTGCCGGGCCTGACTTTCGCCATGCAGCAAACATTAAACGCATCGTTCGTGACCGTGCCCAGCCCGAGTATGCTGGCGATCCGGGTGTGCGACGAGAGACCCTGCTTGGCGCACTGGGCCTCTCTAGCCCCGCGGAATTCATGCCGTGCCCCCCGCAATTTGACGAAATCACCAATCCCATCGAACGGGAATGCGAAAGTCAGATAGCTCGTTTTCTACAAGAGAATGCGGACGCGCACGTTATCGTCACCGCAGAAGGCGGTGTAGGGAAGAGCGTTCTCGCCAGACGCTTGGAGAAACATTTTCCGCGTGGATCACACGCGATTGTCTTTGACGGCTTCGGCGGCGGCTCACTTCGATGCCCGGCCCAACCTCGCCACACCCATGACCGCGCCATTGTCCAGATCATCAATGACCTTTCCACAAGAGGTCTTTGCTGGCCTTTAATTCGTGATCGCGCCTGGGCACGCCAGGATTACCTGTCGGCGCTTCGAGATAGGCTGATCCAGGCATCACAACGAGTCCAGCTTATCGACACTTCCGCTTTGATCGCAGTCATTATCGACGCGGCAGATAACCTGGTAATGGCAGCCACTGATGAGGCCGACCGAAACGGAAGCTTCGCCAATGATCTGCTGAAAATGACACCCATCGCGGGCGTGCGCTTTGTCGCTTTGTGCAGACCAGAACGAATACAGCTCCTAGGCCAGCCCCAAAATGTTAAATTGCGCTCGATCCCCTCCTTCTCGCAGGAGGAGACTGCCAAGCATGTTAGCAATTACTTTCCCAGCGTCGGGCCACGGCAGATTTCGGAGTTTCATCGGCTTACGTCTGCCAATCCGCGCGTCCAGGCAAATGAGCTCGCCGAGCCTGCCAGCGATTTCCAGGAAGTCCTTTCGCGGCTAGGTCCCAATCCCAAATCTGTTGAAGATGTCATAGAGCAGCAGCTCGACAGAAAAATTGCCGGCATACGGGAGACCCACAGCCGTGAGCGCGTTGAGCTTTTCTGCACGGCACTATCTGTTTTGCCTCCGCGGGTTCCAAACCGCGTATTGAGCAAGACTAGTGGGATATCGGAAGCTGAGATAAGCTCTTTTGCCGCCGATTTTGGTAGATCACTCTGGCTGCATCAAGCAGCAGTTCAGTTCCGGGATGAGCCAACCGAAAAGTGGTTCCGCGACAGGTTCGCTGGCAACGATAACCTTATCGCCGATCTTTGCAGTGCATTGCAGGCGCATTTACCGCAAGACCCTTATAGCCAATCCGCGCTTCCGCACCTCCTAGTTCGGTCCCGCCAATTTAGCGAGGCGATAAAGCTCGCGCTCACGACCGCCGATCTGGAGACCCTCGATGCAGTCTCCCGGCAGCGGGTGCAGACGACACGCGTGCGGTACGGACTAAAGGCCTCTCTCCAGGAGCGCGATTTCGGCGCGGTGGCGAAGTGCCTCTTGCTTCTGGGTGAGTATGCGTCGCATGGTGAACGCTGGAAAAAATTTGTATCAGATCACGCGATGATCTTTGGTAGGCTTCAAGATCCGCTTCTCGTTCAAGAGTACGTTTTTGCGCGCCCTCCTTCAGAATGGAAGGGGCGCGCTCTTGGTCAGGCGGCCGCAATCTTATCGATGAACCCGGATTATCGTTCAGACGCTGTCATCTTTTTACGGCAATCCGAATCCTGGCTGGGTGAAATCCGCCGGTTAAGTGAGGAAGAACGCAAGAAGATCGAGATCACTGACGCCGATGTTCTGAACAGGGCTTGCGCCATTTTACACATCGCAGGCGAACGTGCAGCCGTCCGGGAGCTTACAAGTTGGCGGCCGCTACAAGTTGGCTATCGTATCGCTAGATCGCTTGCCGCCTGGCTTCGGGATGATCGGCAGGCTGAGCGAATCCCGCTGGTATTCGAGGAAGCTAGGGTCGCTCCATGCATTGCTCTCGGACTTTGTGAGGCGATAACCGTCTTCGAAGTGCCCTTAAGGCCGCGAGACTTGAAGATCGCCGTAAAGTCTGTGATGAAGAAGCTTCAGGTTCTAGATGAGAGAGGACCGGAATGGCTTGGCGTTGTTGCACTAGCCGAGCAACTGGCCTTTGCAGGTTACAAAAAAGAATCGCTGGCACTTCTCAAAAAGTATCAACCTAAGATGCCCGGTTATCTTCCGAGTGAGCCCTTGCCGCGCGAATGCGATCAGCGTCAGCTACATCTTCGCTATGAGGCCTTAGTAGCGACGCTTGAAGAGCGCTCCTTCGATCTGCATAAATACAAAGATGCGTTCACGAAGCTGCATGATAGGCCTGATGAGTATGACAGTGAACGAACACGCGCCTTTAATAGCGGCTTCGGCCTTCTGGCTCCATATTTTGAATTGCGAGCGAGAGCGATTTGCCGCAGTTTAGAGATTAGGGAGCTTTCGGCTGCTTGGGAGGCGCTGGTTAGCCCGTCGTTGTCCTACGAGGTCACATCTCGGCGAGATTGGAACCTCCGCGGCGTCCGCCAACTCCTGGCAGAGCTTAGGCTGGAACTGCTTTTGCAAACCGATCTTGATCCTATATCCCACCTGCAAACGTGTGTTAGTTTCTTGAGCGATCAAGAAAGCGGATTACTCGTACCAGAGGCTGTAGCTGTTATCAGAATAGCGCGGCGGTCTCAGCTCTTGCATGATGAATGCCTGAAGCTAGCATCCAATGCGCGCGAGCAGATTGCATCCACGCGCTCTGATGCGGCCCATACCGCAGATCTATACGTCCAACTTGCCCGGGCACTCCAATATCTGTCTCGTCAGGAAGCGGCGTACTGCCTAGAGTTGGCGATTGTTTGCCTAAAGGGCGCAGGCGAAGAAATACGGTATCGACTTGATACGCTTATCTGGCTCGTCCGTTCTGCCAAAATCGATCAAGACGAAGCGGAGATGGCGTACCGGCTCGCAAGAGTCATCGAGGTTGTCCACGACTACGAAAGCCACAAGTTCCCCTGGGAGGAGATGGTGACGGCGATCGCTCGCCTTTCGCCCGCATCAGCGCTCGCCATTGCGTCGCGTTGGAGAGATCGGAAAAAGGCTTCTCTCGATGACACACTGCCTGCGCTTATAGGCTTCTTGTCTGGAACCGACTTGATATCGCCGAGCAGCGCTGCCGCGCTTCATCCATTGGCCGAGGGTATGCCCTATGAGGAACGCAACGCATACCTCAGCAGGGTGTTTGGGGGCCTTCCCGGCCGGTCAGCCCAGCTATCCTTCGCGGCCGATCTGATAAGGGATTGCAACTTCGAATGGCACTGGGGTTCAGTGTCCGCTGCCATCACGCAGGCGATAGAAGGAGCCGGCCTTTCAGGAGCGACAGCCTCGTCTTTGGTCATGCCAATGATCAAGGACCCTCCGGACGTGACTAAGGTCAAGGAACCACAGATCGAGTGGGATGAAGTGTTCAAGGGCCCGATTAACTCCGTGGATGATTTCTTGGTATCTTTTGGTCGATTGCATGAGGCGAGGGCATTAGACGGTCGCGATCAATTTTTTATCGAAGCGATAAGGCGGGTGCAGCCAGACAAGCGACTAGTTTTCTTGGAAGGTCTCTCCTCTGCATCGGCGATACGAACCTATGAGCTGGTGGACCTCATTGTGGAGGCGCGCAAGCAGTGGCAATTTTCCCCGGCTCTTCTGAGTTTAGTCCCCAAGATCATCAAGTCCTACGCGGACCGCCATGCCGCGAAAATTCTTTTTGATAACCAGCGCTATTCGGTGGCATATGATGTTGGGCGCATCATGAATATCGACCGCGATGCAGCGTCCGACGTTTTCTCGACCTTCATTGGTAGCGCCAGCGATTCTCTGGATGGTATTGAAGCCGATACCGCGTTCGCGCTCGTCAATCTGGCTTGCAGGTTGATTAGCGGGGAAACTGCGCGTTCGGTGTTCGAGTTTGCGCTCGAGCGCTTCGAAAGAATACTGAAGCCTGATGACGGCGACGGCACATGGGGCAACCACTTGGCCCCGCCTCCTAAACTGCCTGATGCGCTTGCGGGCTTGATTGTGAGTGCGCTCGCTTCACCCGAGACGGAGACTCGCTGGAGAGCTGCGCACACTGTTGTCCGGCTGCTCCGGTACGGGGATATTGATGTGACGCGCAGCATAGCGGCGCGTGTCACCTCGGGCGATCCAGGTCCCTTCGTCGACGCCGTCTTGCCATTCTATGCCGAGCACGCAAGGCTTTGGCTTTGCATCGCAATGGCGCGCGCCGCGCTTGAAGCGCCCGAGGCAGTATCCAAACTACAGTCGGAGCTAGTCCAGCTCTTTGAAAGCAGCACGTCTCACCTCCTAATCAAGCTATTTCTAAGAGATACGTTCCATAGTCTGGAAGCCTTTACTAGCTCGCCGAGGACAACGGAAGTTGCACAGCGTCTCATTGCAGAGACGCAAAGCCCGTTCCCGATCCAGCCATATAATGAGGAAGAGAGAGGAGACCGGAGGACCGCGCGTTTTCGGTCAACGGACCAGCGCGAGGACAGTTTTCGGTTTGCGATGGACTTTGAAAGGTATTGGCTTGAGCGTCCTGCCGAAGCTTTCGGCATGACAGTGCCTGAATTCGTAAAGCTAGCCAGCAGGTGGGTGCCCCAATTGCCAGTTCTTGACTCCGCAGAGGCTTGGAAATGGGACGCCGACCCACGAGGAAAGCGCGGATTGTATCGTGAAAGGTCGACATATCACTCTCACGGTGAGTATCCTGATGCTGAGAGTCTGGGCTTTTATCTTAGTTATCATACGATGTTCTTAACGCTTGGCGAGTTGCTGGCGGCTAAGCCACTACAGAAATCGATGTTCCAAGAAGATGATCTTCTTGGAGATATACTTAAGAAACACGTTCTAACAAGGGCAGACGGCTATTGGTTATCAGACAGGAGAGATCAGGCACCTACCGGAGTAAACGATGAAATTCAGCATGCAGACAATGAAGACTGGCAATACGCCGTAACGCGCGCTGATCTGGAAAGCAAACTCTATGATCGGAGATATCCCGGCCATCTTGTTGTCTGGGGGCAGAGGGAGATAGGTACCAGTTACAGGCGAGAGATCATCAACATCCGTTCTGCTCTGGTGAAGCCAGGACGATCCGATGCTTTGTTGCGCACGTTCCAGAGCGTGCCGGAACTCTGGCGGCTTCCCTCTGCGCGGTCGGGAGATGTTCGCCATGGCGCATTTTCGCTGGTGGGCTGGATAGGCTCTGACGAGGCAAGCAGGGGCATTGACGAGAAGGACCCCTATTCGGGAGAAATCCCTGCAAGTAGTCTGCGCTTCGGGGCGGCGATAGCTCGCCTTATGGGGCTCGCAAGCAGGAATCTTGATCGCGAGTGGTACGCGGCAGCCGATGGTTCGCAAGGTCAAACTGTTGCAGTTTCCGAAGTCTGGGGAAATTGGAAGGCTGATCGTCACGGTGATTCGAAGCCGCACGGTCAGGGCATCTATGTGAAAATTGACTTCCTTAAGGACCTGCTACGTAAGGCGAAAAGGGAGCTAATCCTGGAAGTCCAGATCGAGCGGCGCACGCGAAAGGAAAAGGACTATGATCTTGACAAGCCCTATTACCTCCTGTTTGTCTTGAACCAAGGTGGAACCCTCAGGACACTTAGATCGAGTTCTCAGGCTGGGACAAAAGCTCCTCAGGGAGCTTGATTCCGGCTCAGATACCCTTCAGCAATGGATGATCCACTATATCGCTGGCCTCATTGAGGTCGCGGTTCATGCATCGGGTGAGCAAAAGCAGGAGGCTGAGCGGAGATGCTCTGAGGCCATTCTCGACTTGTGGAAAAATCAGAGTGAACACGGCAAAGTTAGAGAGCAGCTGGCATCTGTGGAGCAGATTATCTCTACGATTTCGTCGCTGCGGGACAAATCTCCGTGGTACTTTTCGGCTGCCCGGCACAAGGAAGCAAATCCGTGTTGCCAGAAGGCGCTTGCGGTTGATCGCGCAGCCCGCCATTTGATCTTATTTTTTCTTCTCCTTGCCAACGAGCATGCCGAAGATAAGCAGAAGGACTGGCTTGAATTTGCGCGTGGTCTGCCCGCGGGGGCCAGTCCACTGCCGATCATCAAGATCGTGATTGTCACGGACGCCCTTCAGGAGCTCTCGGAGGCTGACAAGCGGGCAGACCTAGTCCAGGAGGCCCGGAAGGGGATCGCAGAGTTCCGATCTCTGATTGATGAGATCGAAGCCGCAGTGGATGCAGCCACCTCGAAGGATTGACCGCCATCCCATGCAAGGTGACCGCCTGGCCAGCGACGACGCACGCCAAAAAGTGCTCTCTGGTATTAAAGCCCGGCAACTCTTTGGTTGCTTAGCTTGATTGTCGGCGGTCGCCATAGGGCTATCCGTCGCAACGCCGCCGGCTAGCGGCAGCAAATAGACCATACAGCCTTGGCCTAACTTCTGCGCCGTCCGGGCCATTCTCGCTCATGCAACACTTCAGTATGATATACTTGTAATCACGCTGGGGGGGAACATGGCACTACACGATAAGGTTGCTGCGCTGCGTGCAGAGCGCCTCAAGCATGGCAGAGATGCGGTGCCAGCGCGACTTCATGGCGTCGATAAGGCGAGGATCGTCCAAGTCCTTGCTCGCATCGACCTCGGTACTAACGCAGATTTGGTTGATGGTGTCTTTGCTCTACTCGACGATCAGACGGAGAGCTGGTTTGCGCGTCCGCCCATTGGTGCCCGCTTTTGTGACGGAGCAACAACGGCGCACCTCGCTTGCCATGTTGGCATTTTGCAGCGCGGGAGCGGGAGGCTGGACCGTGAAGGGCGAGATTACTGGATCAAGCCACTTCGGGAGCTTGGAGGCATCGAGGCGATCACGCTAGTGGACGGAAAGTTCGTTGCAGGGCACGTGATCGCGAAGTCGGGCAACTCATGCTATCGCCTCGAAGAAAGTCTGAAAGCTGTTTTGATAGCACCCGATGCGGAGTGGCCCGACCTCCTTGTCCAGTGGGTGAGCAAAGATGCGGCGCGTGCCCGCCGAGAGTTCCAAGCGCAGGCAGCAGAAGCGGCTCGGCAGCTTGTCGACAGCGGACACAGTGACCTCATCCAGGCGTCCATCAATGTCTACGCTGCACGCTTCCTACCTGGCTATGAGGTGATCTATGTCGACGATGGCGACGGCGATCGGATTACGCGTGAAGATCGTGCCCGCTTCGCGAAAGCCGGTATTCAGCTTCGCCTGGAAGATGGAATGCCCGATGTGCTGCTCTGGAACCCACAGACGGACCGGTTGTGGGTCATCGAGGCGGTGACCAGCGACGGTGAAGTTGACTTGCACAAGGTCGATCAACTCAGGCGTGTCGCGGAACGTTCAGGCAAGCGGGGCATTGATTTCACAACCACATACCGGACGTGGAAAGAAGCCGCTTCGAGGCAAGGAACTCATCAGAACATTGCGGTCGGGACTTATGTGTGGATCCAGGCCGACCCGGCGAGGCAGCTTCTTGTCGGATCGTTCAACTGAGTAGGGCTTTAACGGCACCATCGATCTCCACCTGCGGCGGTAGCGCGACTTCATAGATCAAGCCCAACTCCGCAAGCTGCTCCCACGTCGGATAATGCAGATTGCGAAGATCGGTCGCATTGACCTGGGTGTGCCCGCTGAATTGTCTAAAATACTGATCGACAGCGGTGGAGTTAAGAAAAAGCGCGAGGCCACGTGCAAAGGCGGGGTCTATCCCTCTGCCCCCGACATGGAAGTAGTTGAGGTGGTTCTCGAAGCCCACGTGTTCAGTATCTATTCGCGCCGGATCGTAAACTACCGCGACGAGGCGACGCTTCTCCTCCTTCGAGGTGAACCGCTTGGTCAGAACATAGGTACCGCGCGGCACAACGAGGTCGGTGGTTGCCGCGTTGAGAGCGAGCGCATTATGCTTACGCCCAATAGGTTGGGGCCAAACAACGAATCCCTGCACGAAGTGCGCCGGGTAGATGAGCGGCACCGCACCAGGCTCCGGCTCCTTCCTCAGATGATCTCGCACACGAAAATCAACGACTCGCCCAGTTGAAACCGTCACCCCAAGATCGTGGAGTGTGCATGGCAGCGATCGGACACGCTCTGCTAACTCACTGTCTTCGTCCAAGATGGGGAGATGGATATAGAAGTGCGGGTCGCTTGCATGAACGACTTCTCGGAAAGGGACGCTCCGAATCGTCGGATTGGTGTCCTGGGGGCTGTCACTGAAGGAAAGATTTACATTGTCGGTCTGCGGCCTGCCCTTTACAATTTTAAAGACAATGTTCTCCTGTAGGACATCGTCTTCCTGAAAGGCTTTTTTGCGTGACTTATATAGATGGAAGCGCTCAAGAGCAGATGCGCCGATTAGGTGCTGACGAAATTTAGAAAAATATGAACCATTACAAAAACTCCGCGGTGTAATGGCCACCACTTGACCTTCCCGGGCCATCTGTTCGATGGCAAGCGCCACGAAGGCGGTGTATAGATTACTTGTCTCGATCCCGACCGTACGAAGAGCATTTCTAGCTCTAGAACCGCTGTTTAGTTTTGCGTAGGGAGGATTGAGAATCGCGTAGTTGTATTTTTGCTCAGTAATATTCTCTGAGATTAACGGCTCCGCTGAATGTAATATATAGTCGTCCTGAATGATTTTAAATTTGAATTCTATGCCCGCGCCCTCGCATTGAGCAGCGCATGCCCTCATGGTGACGGCGAGGCGGTCCGCTAGGCGGGGGTCAACCTCGAACGCAGTTACCGCGATCGAAGCCGGAGGCGACTCTAGCCTACAGGCGTGATCAACGAACGCAGCAGTGAGCATCCCCACTCCCGCTCCAGCATCGAGCAGGCGAACGGCGCGTGGAAGCATGCCAAACAAGCTGGCCATGAAGGTGGCGACCGGCGCAGGCGTCATAAACTGCCCCAGTTCGCTCCGCTTGCCAGGATCGAGAGAAGGTGACACCTCGAGCCGAAAAAGATCGGCTTGAAGAACTCCCGAGAGCGATTCTTTGTGTACTTCGTGGGTCAGCATTCGGCAGCTATGGGCATACGATTCTCCTAGGTCCAAATAGCATTTCCGTCGGGCTTCTCGTAGCGAGTGTTTCCGGTTGCTGGACTAGCAATTTGCCGCCCGCCGATATCAAGCCGCTTTGGGGTGACCAGCGCAGGATGCGTTCAACTCGGCTAGGCCAAGGGCGTTCCGCTGCTCGCCCCACGCTACCGGCACCCCCTCCAGCATCCCCGGCAGCGTCACCCCTTCCGCTTGCCTCCCATCCACGATCGCCTCCACCATTTCCGGCGCCAGCAGCGTCAGCCGCAGCAGGGAGCCGAGGTAACCGCGCTCAATCCCCTCAGCCTTCGCCATCTCGCTGATGGAGGCATAGCGCCCGTCCTCGAGCATCCGCCGCCAGCGAAAGCCCCGCGCCAGCGCCTTCACCAGCGCCGGGTCGCTAGGCACCGGAACAAAGCCTGTCCCGCCGTCGCCCTGCCGGGCCACCGCCCCATCTGGCCCAATGATCTGCTTCCGCCCGCCGCGCCGGCGGATGGTCAGCGGAACTGAAACCGTCACGCTGGTCAGGTTCGTCATGCTGCAATCTCCTTCGGTTGCGAAAGGTCCCGCGCCAGGCTGGCGAGGCCTTCAAGGTTCAGGCTGATTTGCGCCCCGGCCTCGCCCACCACCACGCGCTGGACCAGGAACCGGATCAGCCGTTCCTGCTCGGCGGGGAATAGCTCGGACCAGACGGGGTCAAACCGGGCCAGGGCGTCGCGCACTGTCTCCTCGCTGAGGTCCGCCTCCTCCTCCCGCGCCGCGCACCAGGTGCCCACCACCACCTCCGGCTGGCGCAGCAGGGCGCGTACTTGGTCCAGCACCAGCGCCTCAATCTCGCCTGCTGGCAAGCGGCGATAGGGCGCGTCATCCGGTTCGCCCTTCAGGACCGATTGGCTGACGTAGTAGCGATACAGGCGCCCCTGCTTGCGGGTATGCGTGGGCGACAGCGCCCGTCCATCGGCGCCAAAGATCAACCCGCGCAGCAGGGCAGGGGACCGATTGCGCGCCCGCCCCGCGCGCGCATGTGGGTTGGTGGCCAGGATCGCGTGCGCCCGATCCCAGAGTGCCTGGGGAACGATGGCAGCGTGCTCGCCGGGATAGGATTTTCCCTTATGCACGGCCTCCCCAAGATAAACCCGATTGACGAGAAGTTTGTAGACCGCGCCCTTGTCAAAGGGGCGGCCACTTTTCGTAAGGCACTTCTCGGCGCGCAGGATCGGCAGCAGCCGCGTGGCGGAACCGATGTCGGCAAAGCCCTCGAACACGCGACGCACGATGGTAGCCGCGTTTTCGTCCACCAGCAGCTTGCGGTTTTCGACGCGGTAGCCGAGCGGAACCGGCCCGCCCATCCACATGCCCCGCGCGCGAGATGCAGCGATCTTGTCGCGCACACGCTCGCCAATCACCTCGCGCTCAAATTGCGCAAATGACAGCAGGATATTCAGCGTCAGCCGGCCCATCGACGTGGTGGTATTGAAGGACTGTGTGACCGAGACAAACGTCACCTCATTCTGGTCAAAAATCTGTACCAGCTTCGCGAAATCCATCAGTGACCGTGACAAGCGGTCGATCTTGTAGACCACCACCACATCCACGAGCCCGGCTTCGATATCGGCCAAAAGCCGTTTTAGCGCCGGGCGTTCCAGCGTGCCGCCGGAAACACCGCCATCATCATAGCGGTCATGCACCAGGACCCAGCCTTCGGAACGCTGGCTGGCGATATATGCTTCGCAGGCTTCGCGCTGCGCATCGAGGGAGTTGAATTCCTTCTCCAAGCCTTCATCGGTGGATTTGCGCGTATAGACAGCGCAGCGGCGCTTACGCGTGAGCGTCGGGGATGCAGGATCGCGGCGGGTCATGCGCCGGCCTTTCGCAAGCCAAAGAACATCCAGCCATTCCAACGCGTGCCGGTGATGGCGCGCGCGATGGCGGAGAGCGATTGATAGGGGCGTCCCTGATATTCGTAACCATCGCGCGTGACGGTCACGACATGCTCGACGCCCTGATATTCGCGCAGCAGCCTTGTGCCGGTGATCGGGCGCTGTTCATGGCGGATACGACGCAGGGTGATGTTGCAGCCATCAATCTGTTCGCCCAACGCCTCCAGCCGCGTGATCGTTTCTGGCTTGAGGCCACCATAAGCCAATTCCTGAATGCGATAGGCAAGGCGCCTTTCCAGAAAGCGCCGATTATAGGGCGGCGGCTCGGTGCCAAACAGGCTGCGCCATTGCTCTTTCAAATCTCGAATATCGGCGCTCGGCAAAGCGGCAAGCCGGGCTGGCACGTCCTGCTTTGGAATGGCGGAGACAATGATTGCGGGTTCGGTTCGTTTCATGCGGTTCCCTTTTTCTTGGGGTTCGCATGCAGGCGCTGCCGGGCCGTGAAGTGTAGGCGAATGTCTCCGCTATCGACCGGCGCCGGCGCTTCTCGCGCGGCAGCGCGGCTGTGCAGCCGCAGTAACCCGCGGGCGAGGATTTCGCAGACCTCACGGAGGTGCGGCGGGAGGTGGGGGTTGGGAGAGTTGCTTACGTTGTCGAGCGGCATGCCCAACGTATCTACGCATCTTTGCAGCCAATGAAACAGGTTTCTTTTGTAAGCAGAACACTAGCTATAAAGAAAGCATCAGAGCGAAAGAGACGACAAACCTACTGGCGCCGCCGTGCCTGCCGCCATTCCCAGGGCATCTCGAAGCGTCCCGCCCACATTCCTTGCGTGAGATAGCGCGCGAGATTCTCGTCGCTTACATAATCCACCGAAAAGCGCCGATACGCGACAGCCCAACCATGCGCGACGAGTGACTGCCCAACATCCCGCCCGCCTGCCCAGCAAGTGGCAATAAGGCGCTGATACCGATCACGCTCGCGGCTGATGCAGTGAACCTCACCACCCGCCACAGCCGCCGCCAATTCGGATGCAGCGCGTCGCCCGCAGGCCCAGGCTTCGCCGGCGCTATCCTCGCAGGTCTGCCGCAACTCGGGCGCATCAATGCCGTGCAACCGCAGCCGCGTATCGCCCACCTGTAGCGTATCGCCATCAATGGCTCGCGCCTCGCCTTGCAGCAGGACAGGATCCATGCGCTTGGCTTCGGCGGGCGCCGCAGCAACGCCAATGGCAATCAGCGCAGTAGCCAATGCAGCGTATGGTTTTCTCACGTCAGCCTCTCCGATCCTGCGCACACCGGAACCCGATGTACACCACCGCAGTTTCGGCAGGCTTACTGGCGCGATGGTCGTTGCGCATCTGCGCCGCGCCATACCACCAGGATCCGCCGCGCGTGATGCGCTCATTCCCCTGCGCCGTATCCACCCATTCCCAGACATTGGCGCCCATGTCGTAGAGCCCATTCACGCCAGCCTGGGTGGTGCCAACG
>JBPCSO010000050.1:0-17582 GCA_051007055.1 Roseomonas sp. | reverse complement strand
CACCTTGATCATGGGGGTTTCCACAATCGTGCCAAGGTTCAGGCGAAATTGCCGTGCTGCGCGCGCATCACGGATATGCAGCCGCCCTTCGGAGTCACGAAACAGCCGACGGAAACGCTCATAGGCCGCCAACGCATAGCCGCCATCTTCGACAAAGCGCACCACATCATCGAAATCACGCCGCGTAAGGGCGGCATAGGGCGAGGCGCGGATCACTTCGGCGTAAAGTTGATCCGGATGAAACGGCGCGTGGCAGGCCATGGCCAGCACATGCTGCGCCAGCACATCAAGCCCGCCCGGGCGCGGTGGGTCACCATCCAATTCGCCAGCCGCTGCGGCTTCCATGGCAGCGACGCATTCAATCACCTCAAACCGATTGGCGGGCACCAGCACGGCGCGTGATGGCTCATCCATGCGGTGATTGGCACGGCCCACACGCTGCAATAACCGCGCGACACCTTTCGGCGCGCCGATCTGGATCACCTGATCCACATCCCCCCAATCAATGCCGAGATCGAGTGAAGCGGTGGCGACCACTGCGCGCAGCTTGCCCGCCGCCATGGCCGCTTCCACCTTGCGTCGCTGGTCAATTTCAAGGCTGCCATGATGCAGCGCGATGGGCAGCGCTGCTTCATTCAGCCGCCAAAGTGCGGCGAAGCAAAGCTCTGCCTGGGCGCGGGTATTGACGAAGACGATGGTGACGCGCGCGGCTTCGATGCGCTGATAGACTTCAGGCATGGAAGCAAGGCCCATATGTCCGCCCCAGGGCAAATGGCCTTCCGGTAATTGCAGATCAAGTACCGGCGCCGCGCCACCTTCCGCCATGATCAGCCGGACAGAACTCGCCTGCGCATCCGGCGCCAACCAGGCGCGCAAGGCATCCGGCACGGCGACGGTTGCGGAAAGCCCGATGCGTTTCGCACCTGGCGCCAGCACGGCAAGGCGCGATAGGCAAAGCGCCAATTGATCCCCGCGCTTGGTGCCGGCCAAGGCGTGGATCTCATCAATGATGATGCCGCCAAGCCCGGCGAAGAATTCGGTGGCTTCGGGCTGGGACAGCAAAAGCGTGAGGCTTTCCGGGGTGGTCAGCAGAATATGGGGCGGCGCGGTGCGTTGCCGTGCGCGGCGATTGGCGGGTGTATCGCCGGTGCGGGTTTCAACGCGGATGGGCAACGCCATATCGCCAATCGGCGCCATCAGGTTGCGCGCGATATCCACCGCGAGTGCCTTCAAGGGCGAGATGTAGAGTGTGTGCAGGCCCTCACGCGGGGAGGCGTGCAGGTCCAGAAGTGTCGGCAGAAAGCCCGCCAGCGTTTTGCCGCCGCCGGTCGGTGCCACCAGCAGCGCGTGCTCGCTACCCGCCACGGCATCCAGAACAGCAAGCTGATGCGCCCGCGGCTGCCAGCCACGCGCCGCAAACCAGCCGGTAAAAGGTTCTGGTAATGTTCGCATTCAGCGCTATCTATGGCGCGACACACCCCTGAGGCAAGACCGGAACCGCATGGCCTTCACCACCGCCCCCCATCCCGAGACCTGGCTGAAAGTGACACCTGCCGGGCTATTCTGCGAACCGGGTGGGTTTTTCATTGATCCGCTCCGCGCCGTTGACCGCGCCGTGATCAGCCATGGCCATTCGGATCATGCGCGCCCCGGCCATAAAGCGGTGCTGGCGACGCCCGAGACACTCGCCATCGTGACCGCGCGCTTGGGCGAAGGCCGCGCCGGCGCGACGCAACAGGCGCTGCGGTATGGGGAGGTGATTGCGATCAATGGTGTGAAGCTGTGGCTGCGACCGGCCGGGCATGTGCTGGGCTCAGCGCAAATCACCCTTGAATGGCAGGGTAGCCGGGTGGTGGTCTCGGGCGATTACAAGCGCCGCGCCGATCCAAGCTGCGCGGCTTTTGAAGTTGAACGCTGCGATGTCTTCATCACGGAAGCGACCTTTGCCTTGCCTGTGTTCCGCCACCCGGATGCGATGGGGGAAATTGCGCGGTTGTTGCGATCGGCAGCGCTATTCCCCGAACGCACCCATGTGATTGGCTGCTATGCGCTTGGCAAATGCCAGCGTCTGATCCGCATGTTGCGCCAAGCGGGTTATGACAGCCCAATTCATTTGCATGGCGCGCAGCAGGGGCTTTGCGCGGTTTATGAGGAATTGGGGGTGGCACTCGGCCCGCTGCTGCCTGCGAAGGTGGCGCGCAAGGATGCGCTGAAGGGCGCAATTGTGCTGGCGCCACCTTCCGCCATTGCCGATCGCTGGGCGCGGCGGCTCGCAGAACCTGTGGTCGCCAATGCTTCAGGTTGGATGGGGGTGCGGCAGCGCGCGCGCCAAGGTGGTGTGGAATTGCCGCTGGTGATTTCCGATCACGCGGATTGGGATGAGTTGCTGGAAACCTGCGCCGAGACCGGCGCGCAGGAGGTTTGGGTGACGCATGGGCGCGAAGATGCGCTGATCCATGCGCTGGGGCTGCAGGGCATCAGGGGGCGGGCGCTGAACCTTATTGGGCGCGGCGAGGAAGATGAGGAAGCCAGTGCGTGATAAGCCCCATCACTGGGTTTCTTGCAGACGCCGCGCCAGTTTGCGCCGCGCAAGCCAGCGACGCGGACCGCCACCGCCCAGGATTAATTTTGTGCAGGTTGTGCGAATCTGCCAGGGCGGATTGAGGAGCGTGTCGTAATGCGCTTCAAGCCGCTGCTGCACTTGATGGAAGCTGGCATCCACCTTTCCAGCACTCAAATGCCGCAAATGAAAATCAATCACCCAAGCGCTGCGCCCGGCGCAGCGCGCTTGCAGGCACAAATCCGTGCCATACAAGTGAAAGCCGGAAAGCCCGGCAGAGATACTCACCAACGCATCGCGCCGGATAATGATGAAATTCTCATCCAGGCTGACTACCCGCGCGGGAAGATTGCCGCGCCGCTGATCTTCCCCGTGCGGATCGGAAATGCGGAGGGCAAGGCTGCCATCCTCCGTGGCGCCGGCATTGCCGGCCAGCGCCCAATCCGCATCACGCGCATCAAGCGCCGCAAGCAGCGCGCGCAGCGTTTCGATATCATCAGCCAGCAGCCGAATATCCTGATGGCAAAGAATAACATAGGTGCCGCGCGCCATGCTCAGGAAGCGCCTGATGCCCTGGAACGCATCCCACTGGTGGCGCTTGGTATTGTTCAGATAAAGGAATTCCGCCTTGTCGGGCGTGAAGCCAGAAGCCCGGAAGCTTTCAAGCATCGCCGTGTATTCCGCATGGCGCGTGACCAAGGTGCAAATGCTGAACAGCGGCCCCGTAAGGGCTTGGCCGGCATCTATCGGTTGCTGCGCTGGGAGCATCCGAGCAAAGTTAGACATGCAACGAAATTTCGCAAGATCGGCTTGGGATGGGCAGCGCGATGAGCCTGCCCGCCTTCGCTGAATTGCTGGAAAGGCTGGTCTTTTCCCCTGGCCGCAACGCCAAGCTCGCTTTGCTTGGTCAATGGTTCGCGGGCCAGCCAGACCCCGAACGCGGCCTGGGCCTGGCCGCCATGACCGAAAGCCTGAAGCTCGCCACCGCCAAACCCGCCATGCTGCGAGAGATCACCATGGCGCGGGTTGATCCCGAATTGTTCCGGCTTTCCTATGATTATGTCGGCGATCTGGCAGAAACCATTGCGCTGATCTGGCCGAAACGGGCCGGCGTGAATGCGCCGCCGCCTGCGCTATCAGACATTATCGGCGCATTGGAAACCACCCCCAAAGCCGAGGTCCCGGTGCTGATTGCGGGCTGGCTGGATACGTTGGATGCCAGCGGGCGGCTCGCGCTCATTAAGTTGCTAACAGGGGGCTTACGCGTGGGTGTTTCGGCACGGCTTGCGCGCGTGGCACTCGCTGAATGGTCCGGGCAGGCGGTGGAAGCGATTGAGGAAGCCTGGCACGCTATCCCCGCACCCTATGAACCGCTTTTCGCCTGGCTTGAGGGCCACGCACCGCAGCCTGACCCGCGCGCAGCACCCATCTTTCGCCCCTTGATGTTGGCCCACCCCTTGGAAGAAGCTGATCTCGCCGTGCTCGATCCCGCTGCCTATCGCGTGGAATGGAAATGGGATGGCATTCGCGTGCAGGTCACGGCGGGGCCGGGGGGGGCCAGGCTCTGGAGCCGAGGTGCTGAGGATATCTCCGCCACCTTCCCTGACATTATCGCGGCACTGGATTTTCACGCGGTGCTGGATGGCGAATTGCTGGTGCTGCGGGATGGGCAAGTGGCACCCTTTGCCGATCTGCAACAAAGGCTCAACCGCAAAAGCGTGACCGCGAAAATGCAGCGCGATTACCCAGTGGCGATCAAGCTTTACGATATGTTGTTTGACGGCACTGAGGATTTACGCCCCCTGCCCTTTTCCGAACGCCGCGCGCGGCTGGAAGCCTGGCATCAACGCCAGCAGCCGCAAAGGATGGATCTTTCCGACATCATCCCCTTCAACCAGATCAGCGAATTGCAGGCCTTGCGTGATGGCGCACGCGATGCGGCGATTGAAGGGTTGATGCTGAAGCGCGCCGATGGCCCCTATCTGCCTGGGCGCATAAAGGGCCAATGGTGGAAATGGAAGCGGGCACCACTCACGCTTGATACGGTTCTGATGTATGCGCAGCGCGGCCACGGCAAGCGCAGTAGCTTCTATTCGGATTATACTTTTGGTGTCTGGCGCGATGACGGCGAATTGGTACCGATTGGCAAAGCCTATTCCGGCTATACGGATGAGGAATTGGCCTGGCTCGATCGCTGGATCAGGAACCACACGGTGGATCGCTTCGGCCCTGTGCGGGAAGTGGAAAAGCAGCTGGTGCTGGAAGTGGCCTTTGATGCGGCGCAGCGCAGCAGCCGGCATAAATCTGGCGTCGCGCTCCGCTTTCCGCGTATTGCGCGAATCCGGCGCGACAAACCGGCTGAGGAGGCGGATCGGCTGGAAGCCGCGCTGGCGCTGATCGGGCAGGATTGACCCGCCTGCCCCTGCGTGCTGCGCTTTGCGGCATCAACTCATCTGGGGAAACACCATGCCTATCGCTCCGAATTTCGCACGCCGCCGGCTTGAAAAGGGCGAACTCGCCCTTGGTTTTGGCGTGCATCATCTGCGCACGCCCGCTGTTGGCATGATTGCCGCCGCATCGGGCTTTGATTGGCTGTTCATTGATATGGAACATGGCGCGATGAGTGTGGACGACGCCACGCGCATGGCCATGGCGGCACTTTCGCAGGGCGTCACGCCCATCGTGCGCTGCTGCAAGGATGCGCTTTTTGAAGGCACGCGCTGCCTGGATAATGGCGCCATGGGCGTGGTGGTGCCGCATATTGATAACGCAGATGAAGCCCGCGATGTGGTGCGCGCCTTCCGCTACCCGCCTTTGGGTGAGCGTTCCTGGGGTGGCCCGCCGGCGCAATATGGTTTTCAGGTTTCAGATACTGCCGCCGCGCAGAAGGAATTGAATGAACAGATCATGGTGACGGTCATGATCGAAACGCCCGAAGCGGTTGCGAATGCCGATGCCATCGCCGCCATGCCGGGGGTGGATTGCCTCATGATCGGCACCTCAGACCTGACCGCTTCCATGGGTATTGCCGGGCAGATCGGTCACCCCGATGTGCGCGCCGCCTATGCCAAGGTGGCGGCGGCCTGCAAGGCGCATGGCAAGGTCATGGGCATGGGCGGCGTTTATGATGAAAAAGTCGCCCCGGATTACATCGCCCTTGGCGCGCGTTTCCTGTTGTCTGGTTCAGATCATGCCTTCCTGATGGCGGGCGGCGGCGCGCGGGCGAAATTCCTGCGCGGCTTGCAAGGCTGACGCTGGCCGCTTACGCATGATCCTCGCCGCAGCCGCAATCGGGCTGCGGCAGATCAGCGTGTTCACGAATGACATGGTAATCAATCCATTCCGCAACCAGGCGGCGCGCTTCGCTGACCGCAGCTTCCGGATGATGGATGCGGTATAGGGTTGTACAGGCGTTGAAGGCTTGCGGATCATCCGCGCCGATATCGCGCAATTCCCGATAGGCGGTAATCACGGCCGCTTCGCAGCGGCGGATGGTGCGCAATTGGTTTCGGGCCATTCAAGTCTCCTAGCCGGGCGCAACTTGGCGCGCCCGATCACTACTTCTCAAGCCTAGCCGAGGCGGTAGAGGGTTGCAAGAATCGCAATTGAGACTTATTCTCATTTGCATCATCCTGGAGCCTACATGACAACCTCTGGTCTTCCCCGCTGGTCCTGGGCCGGCACTGCCCCCGCCCTGCTGCCCGCCGCAGAGCAAACCCTGTTGCACGCCTGGCGCCCCGGTGGGAACGCATTGGCCGAGCCCCCGCAGATGAAGGCAACAGCGCAAGCCTTGGCACGCATTGGCAATCCGCTGGCTGATCTCGGCCTGCATTTGGGCGTTGCGGAGGATCCTGCGGTAACTTTTCGAGAAGCCAGGTTTCTATCGGCCTGCGCCATGGTGCAGCGCGGACAGGTCTTGCCAGGCCAGGCAGTCTTGCTCAGCCTGCTGCCGTGCCGCCCAGCACAAGCATCCTTTCACTTGGCACTTTCGCTTGGCCAGCAATTGAAGGATGCGGGGTTATTGTTGCGCAACCCATGGGCGGGACGGCGGGGCGCGAAAGGCTGCCGCATGCGTTGATGCCGCTGCGTCAGACCTTGCGTGTCCCACGCTTCGGCGCGGCATCATTGGTGGCGCGGCGGCGGCCAAATAATTCCAACTTATGCCCGACCAGATCATAGCCCAGGCGCTTGGCAATGGCTTGGGCCAGGGCTTCATGCACCTCATCGGCGAATTCAATGACATGGCCGGTTTCAACATCAATCAAATGATGATGATGTCCCCGGTCAGCCAAATCATAACGCGCGCGTCCGCCGCCAAAATCCCGCCTTTCCAGAATGCCGCGTTCTTCCAGCAGGCGCACGGTGCGATAGACAGTTGCGATTGAGACGCGTTTGTCACGTTGCAAGGCGCGGCGGTGCAATTCCTCGACATCCGGATGATCCTCGGCCTCGCTCAAGATGCGCGTGATGAGCCTGCGCTGGCCGGTCATCTTCAGCCCCTGTTCCACGCACATGGCTTCAATCCTGGACGCCGCCGGGATCTCTTGCGAATCGGATTTCATCATTGCCATGGACGGCTTGGCCAAGGGGGTGCTCGCTGCGGGGATGCGCCAGTAAAAGGCTTCGGATATGCCCTTATGCGCCGCGCGGGGCGGCTTCTCAAGCCCCTGGAGCATTTCTTGCCCATCGGAAGTGGGGGGTGAAAAAACTTTGGGCCGGGGATTGTTTTGATATTGCGAGTCAGTCGCATTCGCAATATATGCCGCATTGTCCCAAGGAGGTTCCCATGCAAAACACTCTCATGCGCCGTCGTTCCCTGCTTGCCCTGCCTTTTGCCGCCCCTCTCGCTGCCCCTGCCCTGGTGGCGGCGCAGGAACGCGCGCTCAATCTCTATTCATCGCGCCATTATGATACGGATCGCGCGCTGTATGATGGCTTCATGGCCGAATCCGGCATTCGCATCCGCCTCATTGAAGGTGATGCGGATCAGTTGATTGCGCGCATTCAATCCGAAGGGGCGAATAGCCCCGCCGATGTGCTGATTACGGTGGATGCGGCGCGGCTCGCGCGGGCGGTGGATGCCGGCGTACTCGCGGAAACCGAAAGTGACATCCTGAAATCGCGCATCCCCGAAAACATGCGCGCCCCGGATGGCAAATGGTATGGGCTTTCCAGCCGCGCGCGCGTGATCATGTATGACCGCCAGCGCGGCGTGCCGGAAGGTATCGCGCGCTATGAGGATTTGGCCTTGCCGGCGCAGCGCGGGCAGATCCTGATCCGCGCAGCCGCGCATCCTTACAATACCTCCCTGATGGCGAGCATTCTTTTGGCGAATGGCGCGGAAGCGGCGGAAGCCTGGGCGCGCGGTGTGGTCGCGAATATGGCACGCCCGCCGCAAGGCGGTGATACGCCGCAATTCCAGGCCGTGGCGGCGGGTGTTGGGCGGCTCGCGATCGCCAATACCTATTACCTTGCGCGGTTCGGCGCCTCATCCAATCCGCAGGAAAAGGCGCTTTATGATCGGATTGGCGTGATCTTCCCCAATCAGGCACCGGGGGATCGCGGCACGCATGTGAATGTCTCGGGCGCCGGTGTGGTGCGGTCTTCTTCGAACAAGGCTGTGGCGCTGCGCTTCATTGAATACCTCAGCAGCCAGCGTGCGCAGGAATTGTTTGCCAATGGCAATTTCGAATATCCGGTGGTGCCGGGCATTGCAGCCCATCCCGCGCTAACCGCACTTGGCAGCTTCCGCGCCGATCAATTGAACGCGCAACGCTATGGCGCCCTGGCGCCGGAGGCGCTGCGCATCATGCAGCGCGCGGGCTGGCGCTAAAGAACGGAGGGGCTATTCCCGGCGCATCATGCGCGTAAGCGCCGCCACCGGCAGTAGCCCCACCAGCACGATCAAAACGGCCGCGGTTGATGCCTCGGCCAGTCTTTCATCGGACGCCAGATTATAGACACGCACCGCTAGTGTATCTAGGTCGAAGGGCCGCACGATCAGCGTTGCAGGTAGTTCCTTCATGGTATCCACAAAAACCAAAAGCCCCGCGGTCAGCAGCGCGCCCCGCGCGAGCGGCACTTCCACTTCCCGCACCGCCTGACCGGGCCGCCGGCCCAAAACTCGCGCCGCATCGGTATAGGATGGCTTGAGCCGCGCGAGGCCTGATTCCACCGTGGAAAGCGCCACCGCCAGAAAGCGCACCAGATAGGCAAATACCAGCGCTGCCATGGTGCCCGACAGCAATAGCCCTGATGAAACCCCAAACCGCGCCCGCAGCCAGGAATCGAGCGCATTGTCGAACAAGCCGAAGGGCACCAGCACGCCGACCGCAATCACCGAACCCGGCAGCGCATAGCCAAGCGATGCGACCCGATTGGCGAGGCTGCGCGCAGGTGATGGATATAACCGTGCTGCCCAGGCCATGCCGGCAGCAAGCAGCACCGCAAGCGAAGCGGTGATGCCCGACAGCACCAGGGAATTGCGCGCGAAAGGCAAATAGCGCGCTGGGCTGAAGGGATCACCCGCTTGCACCAGCAGCCATAACAGCGCGCCAGCCGGAATGACAAAACCAATCAGCAACGGCAGCGCGCAAGCAAGCAGCACCATCGCTTCCCGCCAGCCGGAAAGCCGCACGGGGCGAAGCGCCGGGTGGCGTGTTGTCGTTGGGTGAAAGCGCCGCCCGCCGCGCGAGAAATGCTCCAGCCCTAGCAAAAGGCCAACACAGCCAAGCAAAGCCACAGCAAGCTGCGCGGCTGCCGGGCGGTTATCCATGCCGAACCAGGCCTCATAAATGCCGGTCGTGAAGGTTCTTACCGCGAAATGCTGCACCGTGCCGAAATCAGCCAGCGTTTCCATCAGCGCCAGCGCGATGCCGGCGGCCAAGGCAGGGCGCGCCAAGGGCAGTGCGACATGCAGGAAGCTGCGCGCCAGCCCATGGCCCAGCGTCCGCGATGCCTCAATCAGGCAAACGCTTTGCTGCAAAAACGCCGCGCGGCAGAGCATATAAACATAAGGATACAGCACCATCGAAAGCATGAGCGCCGCGCCAGGCAGGCTGCGGATTTCCGGGAACCAATATTGCCCGAAGGAAAGCCCGGTCGCGGTGCGGAGCGTGCTTTGCACCGGCCCCGCGACATCCAAAAGCCACGTATAGACATAGCCGCAAAGATAGGCGGGCATGGCAATCGGCAGCAGCAGCGCCACTTCCAGAAAGCGCCGACCGCGAAATTCGCAAGCCACCACCAGCCAAGCCGTGATCGCGCCCGCGCTGCCGGCCATCAGCGCCACCAGCAGGGCCAAAAGCGCGGAACTGGCCAGCATGCCGGGCAGTGTGGTTGCCGCAATATGCTGCCAGACCTCGCCGCCCGGGGCAGCGGCGGTTACCAGCACGGCCAGGATCGGTGTCGCCATCGCCAGCGCCACAAGAAATGACCCCCAGGCCCAGGCCGGGCTGCGGCGCCGGGCAGGCATGGGGCTTTGGGTGTCGGTGGCGGAACTCATGCTCCTGCCCCTATCACGGGTGCCTGCCCTGGGCGAGGTGCCAGCCTATCTTCGGACCGGTGCGGGGTTCGGGTTGAAGCCCTCCAGCGTCCAGTAATAGGCCGCCGCGCTGGACCGCATGCTGCCGACGCGTGGCGCGCTCAAATCCAGAATCACCACGATCACCGATGTCCACATGCCAATCAGCAGCACGGAAAGAATCGGCAAGGAAAGCCCGCGCAGCCCCAATTGATAGCCAAGCGCGCCAATGCTCAGCACCGCAATGCCCATGAGCAGCCAGACCATTTGCGCCGGCATGGTTTGGGCGAAGGCGAAGCGTTCCGCCGTCGCACGGTCAAACACTTCATTCGTGGCGGCCATCAGGGAAGATGAAATCGCATCAGGCCTTTCGCGCACAATGGCGGTGACATGGTCCCAGATACGGTTTTGCAGGGCGGATGTTTGGTCATTGATGGCGCGCACAACATCTCGGTCGGCGGGCGCCTTGATGAAATCGGCGCGGAGCTTGGTGTAATCCTCAAAAAGCTTGGCCACTTCCTCACCACGCGGATGGCCGATCGCCTTGGCACGCAGCCAGGCGGTACCGATCGCATTGGCTTCCATCAGCGTGCCCTGGCGGCGTTCTTCAAAGCGCGTGGTAGCAAAGGAAAGCGTGAGCGCCAATACGAAGGCGAGCAGGCCGAGCATACCACCCACCACCACGCCAACGCCTTCCGCCGGCGCGGCGCCGCCTTTCGCGTGGCGGCGGCCAAGCCAGGACCCCAAGGCCTGAGCAACCCATTGCAGCAGGAAAAACACCAGCCAAAAGGCAAACAGGCTGAAGGCCAGGATTTCAGCAAGCAGAATCATCATGCGGCATTCTCCGCGCTCAGGAAATCAAATCCGGCCAGGGCATGGATTTGGGAAATGGCCTCCAATTCCGGGACCGAGACCCATTCGTCCGCGCCGCCCATGTTATGCGGCGTCGGGCCATAGACCACGGTCGGCAGGCCCGCCATGCGAAACCAGCGCGCATCGGAACCACCGACGCGCATATTCACGGCCACGGGTTCGCGCAGTACTTCCTCCGCCACCTGATGGACCTGGCGCACAATGGGCAAGGCTGGGTCAGTGTGGTTGGGTTCAAAACAGCGCAGCACGCGCCAGATAATGCCGGGCAGCGCATCCAAAGCCTGATGCAGCGCAGCCAGCAGCCGCGCGCTGGGCACGCCCACCGGCAGGCGGATATCGCAGGCCGCCCGCGCCGAGGCCGGCACCAGATTGGGCGAGGCACCGCCTTCGATGCGCCCGATATTCACCGTCACACTGCCAAGCACACCGGCCTCTCCGGCCCCCGATAGCGCTTCACTGATGCCGCGCGCGGCAGCGATGGCAGCGGTGACGGCAGCAGGTGCCTCGGGCGCCATGGCGCGGAGCGCAGCCACAGCATCCAGGGCAGCGCGCAGCCGATCAATGGCATTGTCACCCAGATGCACATGGGCACCATGGGAAGCGCGGCCCGCAGCCTCAATCTCAATCCAAACAAAGCCCTTTTCGCCAAAGCGCAGTACGCGCGGGCTGCCGGCATCGCCAATGATCACGCCATCTGCTTGCGAAAGCCCAGGCACGTTATCCAGCAGCCATTTGGTGCCAAGCGGGCCCATGCTCTCCTCATCGCCCGCCAGCGTCAGCAGTGCCTCCCCCCGCCAGGCATGGCGGTATTCAGCCAGCAGGGCGAAGGCCAGCATGGAAGCGGCGATGCCGCCCTTCATGTCCGCCACCCCGCGCCCATAAAGCCTGCCATCGCGGAGCAGCCCGCCGAGCGGCGGGACACTCCAGGGCAGCGCCTCATTCACCGGATAGGTGTCCAGATGGCCGTTATAGGCAAGCAAGCGCCCCGGCCCCGCGCCCCTTATCCGGGCCACCAGATTGGTCACCTGAGCGTCCGTTTCATGCAGGGAAATCTCAGCGTCCGGCGCCAGGGCGCGCAGCATCTCGGCCGCTTCGCGGGCCACGGCGCGCACATCCCCGGGCGGATTGGGGGAGGCAATGGCTGTCAGGCGTTGGGTGAGTGCCACCACTTCCGGCGCGCGGCGGGCGGCGGCAGTGGCGAAGGCGGTGCGCGGGGTGGAGGCATCGGGGTTCATGCTGCCAGCCTGCGGGGCGGCGCAGGTGCTGGCAAGCGGGGGATGCTTGCAATATTGGCCCGCGCGGGCATATCCGCCCAGAACGGGCTACGGCCGGACCTCCGCAGTGGTAGTCCCGCCGCCCCTGGAGAGACCCCATGCGCATAGATGCCATTCCCATCGGCAAGGACCCGCCGAATGATGTGAATGTGATCGTTGAAGTCCCGATCGGTGGCGAGCCCATCAAATATGAAATGGACAAGGCCGCCGGTACACTTTTCGTGGACCGCTTCCTGCATACGCCCATGCGCTATCCGGGGAATTACGGCTTTGTGCCGCACACGCTTTCCGAAGATGGCGACCCGATTGACGTGCTGGTGGCCAATACGCGGCCCATCGTGCCCGGCGCCGTTTTGAATGTGCGCCCCGTGGGCGTGATGAAGATGGAAGATGATGGTGGGGGGGATGAGAAGATCATCGCCGTACCATCCACCAAGCTGACCCAGCGCTATGTCCATGTGCACAACCACACGGACCTGCCCCGGATCACTATTGAGCAGATCCAGCATTTCTTTGAGCATTACAAAGACCTGGAGCCCGGGAAATGGGTGAAATTCATCGGCTGGGGTGACGCGGATGAGGCCCGCCGCCTGATCCGGGAAGCGATCGAACGCGCCAAAACCGCCTGAATTTGGTTTAAATGGCAGGGTTTTCGGCAGGAAACCCGCCTCCCCCGTTGCGCCCCTGCTGCACCCCTTTTAAGGAAGTGCCCCATTGAGACTGTCGTGGAGAGGGACTCCGCGCCGGTCCCCATGCCGGCGCGCGGCGGCCCTAACCGCGCCACGAAGGGGGAGTCTAAGCTTTGTTGACCTTATCGCTGATCCTTGTGATCGCGCTCGGGGCGTTGTCCATCGCCTATGGTGTGATCACGGCCAAGGATGTGCTTTCACGCGATCCCGGTACGCCGCGGATGCAGGAAATTGCTCTCGCCATTCAGGAAGGCGCATCCGCCTATCTGAAGCGGCAATACGGCACCATCGCCATTGTGGGCGTGGTGCTTTTCGCCCTGGTCGCCTGGCGGCTTGGCTTTGCGGTGGCGATTGGCTTTGCCATCGGCGCCATCCTGTCCGGTGTGGCGGGCTTTATCGGCATGAATGTTTCGGTGCGCGCCAATCTGCGTACCGCGCAGGCGTCCACGCAATCCCTCGCCGCCGGCCTTGATGTCGCCTTCAAATCCGGCGCCATTACGGGGATGCTGGTCGCGGGCCTCGCGCTGCTGGGGGTGGCCGTTTACTTCTTCATCCTGAGCGTGCTTGGCGGCTTCGCGGCCAATAGCCGCACGGTGATTGATGCGCTGGTGGCGCTTGGCTTTGGCGCTTCGCTGATTTCGATTTTTGCGCGCCTGGGCGGCGGCATCTTCACCAAGGGTGCGGATGTGGGCGGCGATATGGTGGGCAAGGTTGAAGCCGGCATCCCTGAGGATGACCCCCGCAACCCCGCGACCATCGCCGACAATGTGGGCGATAATGTTGGCGATTGCGCCGGCATGGCCGCTGACTTGTTCGAGACCTATGCAGTGACCATGGTGGCCACCATGGTGTTGGCGGCAATCGCCTTCACCGATGCGGGCGATATGGTGCGCGGCATGATCTTTCCGCTGGCGATCGGTGCGGTTTGCGTGGTGACTTCCATCATCGGCACGTATTTCGTGAAACTGCCGGCGAATAATTCCATCATGGGCGCCATGTATCGCGGCTTCATCGTAACTGGCCTGCTTTCCTTGGTGGTGTTGCTGCCGCTGACCTACCTGGTCTTTGGCTTTGGCAGGATGACCGCGGCTGGCACCAGCTTCACTTCCATGGACCTGTTCCTGTGTGGCGTGGTTGGGTTGGCGGTGACCGGGCTGATTGTCTGGATCACGGAATACTATACCGGCACGGGCTACCGCCCGGTGCGGGCGATTGCCGAAAGCTCGGTCACGGGCCATGGCACCAACGTGATTCGCGGGCTTGCGGTTTCGATGGAAAGCACGGCGGTGCCTGCCATCATCATCATCGCGGGTGTGCTGATCACCTATGGCCTGGCGGGGCTTTACGGCATTGCCATTGCAGTCACCACCATGCTGGCCCTGGCTGGTTTTGTGGTCGCGCTGGATGCCTTTGGCCCGGTGACGGATAACGCGGGTGGCATTGCCGAAATGGCTGGCCTACCCAAGGAAATCCGCCAGACAACCGACGCGTTGGATGCCGTTGGCAATACGACCAAGGCGGTCACCAAGGGCTATGCCATTGGTTCAGCCGGTCTTGGCGCGCTGGTGCTGTTTGCCGCTTACACGCAGGATCTGAACTACTTCGTGCAGAATGCGGCGCAGTACCCGTATTTCCAGGGTGTTGGTACACTGACCTTCTCTCTCTCCAGCCCATACGTTGTGGTTGGCCTGCTGTTCGGCGGTTTGCTGCCTTACCTGTTTGGCGGCATGGCCATGACAGCGGTAGGCCGCGCGGCGATGAGCGTGGTGGAAGAAGTGCGGCGCCAGTTCAAGGAAAAGCCGGGCATCATGCAGGGCACCGACAAGCCGGATTACGGCCGTGCGGTGGATATGCTGACCAAATCGGCGATCAAGGAAATGATCATCCCGTCCATGCTGCCAGTGCTTTCGCCGCTGGTGGTCTATTTCGGCATCAATGCCATTGCCGGGAAGGCAGCCGCCTTCGAAGCACTGGGCGCGATGCTGCTGGGTGTGATTGTGACTGGCTTCTTCGTCGCGGTTTCCATGACCACCGGTGGTGGCGCCTGGGACAATGCGAAGAAGTACATTGAAGATGGTCATCATGGCGGCAAGGGCTCAGAAGCCCATAAGGCTGCTGTCACCGGCGATACTGTTGGCGACCCGTACAAGGATACGGCGGGCCCGGCGGTGAACCCGATGATCAAGATCACCAATATCGTGGCGCTGCTGCTATTGGCGATGCTGGCGCATAGCTGAGCCAGAGCCTCATTTTAGCGTGATCCGTTTTGGGCGGATCACGCTATTTTTTTGTTCGCTCGATTACCCCGGCTGAGCGCCACTACGGCTTCCAGCTGGCCGGACCAGAGGAATTGATCAATCGGCGTAGCAGCAGCAATCTGCCACCCTTGATCAGCGAAAAAGCGCAAATCCCGCGCCAAGGCCTGCGGGTTGCAGGATACATAAATCACCGCCGGCACGGCTGAACGCGCGAGCAAGCCCGCCTGTTCCTCGGCCCCGGCAAAGGGCGGGTCCAATACCGCCGCGGCGAAAGGCGCCAATTCCGCAACCGTGAGCGGCTGGCGCACCAAATCCCGCCGCGTGGCCGCCAAGGGCAGCCCTGCCTTGGCGGCAGCATTGGCAAGGGCGGCCACCGCCACGCCATCCGATTCGAAGGCCGTGACCCTGCCCCGCCGCGCCAAAGCCAGGCTGAGCGTGCCATAGCCGGCATGCAGATCAGCAATGCGCCCGCGCCCGGCAAGCTTGGCGGGCAGGCCGGCCAGCATGGCGGCGATGATGGCTTGCTCGCCCTCGGGGCTCGCTTGCAGGAAGGCGCCGGGGGCTGGCGTGACGGCCACCCCGCTCAGTGTGATGGCCACCGGCCCAAGCTGCGCGGCAACCTCCGGCGGGCCATTGCCGCGCGCCCAAGCGATGCGTGCCAGCCCCTGCGCCGCGGCAAAACCCGCAAGCAGCACCCGACCAGCTGCATCGAGATTGCCATCAGTGCGGAGCAACAGGTCAGGCCCTGTATCGAGCAGGTTCAGCACCGCCGAACCATCGCGCTTCAGCGCCGGCAGGCGCGGCAGCAGATCGCGTAGCGGCGCGAGCAGCGCAACCAGGCGCGGATGCAGCACCGGGCAGGCAGCAATATCCAGAATGGCCGCACTACCCGCCGCATGAAAGCCAAGCCTAAGCCCATCCGTCCCGCGCCTAATGGCGAAATCGGCGCGCCGACGCGCGCCAGGGGGCGTGGTGATGGTCTCAGCAATGGGGGCCTCGGCAAAGCCACCACGCGCCAGGGCCACGCGCAGCTTGTCGCGCTTCCAGGCCGCTTGCGGCGCCGGCGCCCAGTGCTGGAGCGCGCAGCCGCCGCAACCTTCCACGAAATGCGCGCAAGCGGGCGCGATACGATCAGCGCTTGCAGTGATGATGTCCTGGATTGCGGCAAGCGCGCCATCACCGCGCTTGCCGGTAATAGTGACGTTCAGCCTTTCGCCGGGAAGGGCTTGCGGCACATAAATCGGGCCGGGGGCGATACCATCGCCACCCACGCCCATACGCTCAATCAGGACTTCCACGGTGGAGGCTTCGGCTTGATCAGCCGAAGGCATTCAACCCGGTCTGCGCCCGGCCCAGAATCAGCGCATGCACATCATGCGTGCCTTCATAGGTATTGACCGTCTCAAGGTTCATCACGTGACGGATCACATGATACTCATCCACGATCCCGTTGCCGCCATGCATGTCGCGCGCAACGCGGGCAATGTCCAAAGCCTTGCCGCAGTTGTTGCGCTTGACCAGGCTGATCATCTCTGGCGCGGCCTTGTGTTCATCGAACAGGCGACCCACGCGCAGCACCGCATGCAGGCCAAGCGTGATTTCGGTCTGCATATCGGCGAGCTTCTTCTGCACCAATTGCGTCGCCGCCAGCGGCTTGCCGAACATGATGCGGTTCAGCGTGTATTCCCGCGCCGCATGCCAGCAGAATTCCGCGGCCCCCATCGCGCCCCAGGCAATGCCATAACGCGCGCGATTGAGGCAGGAGAATGGACCCGCCAGAGACCGCACACCCGGCAGGCGGTTTTCTTCGGGGACGAAAACCTCATCCATCATGATCATGCCGGTGACGGAAGCGCGCAGGCTGAACTTGCCTTCGATCTTGGGCGTGGTGAGCCCCTTCATGCCGCGATCCAGCAGGAAGCCGCGCAGAATGCCTTCATCATCCTTCGCCCAAACCAGGCAGACATCGGCGATGGGTGAATTGGAAATCCAGGTTTTCGAACCGGAAAGCTTCCAGCCGCCATCCACCTTGGTCGCGCGCGTGCGCATGGAATTCGGATCAGACCCCGCATCGGGCTCGGTCAGGCCAAAGCAGCCCACCCATTCACCGGTGCGGAGCTTCGGCAGGTATTTTTGCTTCTGTTCTTCCGACCCATAGGCATGGATCGGGAACATCACGAGCGATGATTGCACGCTAAACGCGCTGCGATAGCCTGAATCAACGCGCTCCACCTCGCGCGCCATCAGCCCATAGGCCACATAGGAAACGCCGGCGCAGCCATAGCCATCGAGTGTGGCGCCCAGAAAACCCATTTCGCCGAATTCATTCATGATTTCGCGGTCGAAGCGCTCATGCCGATTGGCTTCAAGCACGCGCGGCATCAGGCGTTCCTGGCAGAATTGCCG
>JBPCSO010000049.1:0-75476 GCA_051007055.1 Roseomonas sp. | reverse complement strand
GCATCAATCAGGTCATTGCCCGCGCCGCTATCCAGCCGGTCATCCCCAGCACCGCCATTCAGCGTGTCATTGCCGTCGCCACCGATTAAGGAATCATCACCTGCCGCGCCATCCAGCCTATCGTCGCCGTTGCCACCATCCAGAATATTCGCGGCGCTATCGCCAAGGATACTGTCATTGCCGCCAGCGCCCAGCACATTTTCGATGCCCGCCAGACTATCAATGCCAAGGAAATCACTGATGCTGGTACCCGCACCCAGATCCACTGTCACGGTTGAAAGGGCTTGCGCAACAAAGCTGGCCCAGTCGGTTCCAGCACCGCCGATCAGCGTATCATTACCGCCATAGGAACCGGGATCGAAGCCGCCGCCATAGACGAAGTCATTCCCGGCGCCACCATCAATCCAATCATTCCCCTGGGAGCCATTGAAACTATCGTCCCCATTGCCGCCTTCAAGCTGATCATGACCTTGGCTGCCAGTGATTGTGTCGTTTCCATCGCCACCCAGGGCCGTGCCGTTCCCACCAATGCCAGCGTGAAGCGTATCGTTGCCGTCGCCGCCCAGGACACTGGCCGCACCGGTGGTCCCACCTGACAAACGGTCATCGCCAGCGCCGCCCAGCAGCGTGTCATCGCCCGCGCTACCCGTCAGCGTATCATTGCCATTGCCACCTTCCAGCCATTCGGCGACGTTGCTGCCCAGCAGGCTATCATTGCCATTGCCGCCAAGCACCGCTTCAAACCCAGTTAGGCTATCATTCCCAGCCGCACCGGTGACATTGCCATTGGCAAGATTGACCGTAACCGCGCCGGTAGCATCGGCGTAGCTCGCCCAATCCGTGCCATCCCCGCCAATCAGCGTGTCATTGCCAAGGCCACCCGCAAGCGTGTCATTCGCACCGCGCCCATCAAGGATATTCGCGGCACTATCACCCAGCAGGCTGTCGTTGGACTCACCGCCGATAATGTTTTCCATCCCGGCCAGGCTGTCATTGCCTTCCGCACCGCTGCTCGTACCAGCTCCAAGATTGACCGTGACCGCGCCAGTCGCATTGGCGTAGCTGCCCCAATCAGTGCCAGCGCCGCCATCCAGCGTGTCATTGCCAATACCGCCCGAAAGCGTATTCGCCGCACCATCACCCAGCAGGCTATCCGCACCATTACCACCCAGCACGCCTTCAATACTGTTCAGCGTATCATTGCCATCCGCGCCACTGCTCGTGCCCGCCGCAAGATTGACCGTGACCGCACCAGACGCATTGGCGTAGCTCGCCCAATCATTGCCGTTGCCGCCCACCAGATTGTCATTGCCCGCGCCGCCATCCAGCGTGTCATGGCCATTGCTGCCCATCAGGCTATCGCCGCCGGCAAGGCCAATCAGCGAATCATCGCCGCCAAGACCATCAATCGTATCCGCGGCATTGCTACCCGAAAGCGTATCATTCCCTTCCGTCGCGGTCGGACCCAACAGCGCAGTCGCAACCAGCACTGTCGCGCCCGTATTCGTGAAGGTGGTGAAGCCGCCGGAATTCCCGCCCTGCACCCAGCCAGCATCATCAAACACAACACGATCCAAACCGCTGCCATAAACCTGCAGCGTATCCGTATCCGAAAGCGCAATCACCCGCGCCGCGTCCAGATTGACCGTATTGCCGCCGCCGGCAAGGTCAATCACCTCAAGCCCGGTCGCATTGCCAAGCGTGGCCGCACTGATCGTCTGCGCGCTCAGCCCCGCGAGTGAGAGCGTATCATTCCCCGCCGTATCATTGATGGACCAAGTGCCACCGCCAGAAATCAGGTAGAAATCATTATCGGCACCACCAAGCAGGCTATTGCTGCCCGCGCCGCCAGAAAGCGTATCAGCACCCGCGCCGCCCAACAGCGTATCATTGCCGCCGCCACCCAACAGGCTATCGGCACCATTCCCGCCAAGCACCGCTTCAATGCCGCTCAGGCTATCATTGCCAGCCGCGCCGCTGCTCGTGCCCGCCGCTAGGTTGACCGTGACCGCAGTCGCAGCACCCGCATAGCTCGCCCAATCCGCACCATCGCTGCCAAACAGACTGTCATTACCCGCGTTGCCCAACAGCGTGTCACTATCCACGCCGCCATCCAGGGTTTCGGCAATAGCGGAGCCGAACAGGCTATCATTGCCTAGGCCGCTAGAGAGTGTTTGGTCACTACCACCACCAGCAACCAGCGTGTCATTGCCGCCAGGAGCATCCGATATAAGTTGGAAGCTGCCTGTACCGCCAACCAGGCTATCATCACCGTCACCGGCACGCACGGTCTGACTTAGACCTGTACCACCAACAACCGTATCGTTACCAGACTCTCCGCTGATATTCTGGAAATCTCCACTACCGCCACTAAGGCTATCATCCCCGGCCAAGCCGAAGAAAAGGCCGCCAGCACCGCTGCCAGCGATGAGAGTATCATTACCTTCATCACCTCTCAATGTTTGAGAAGCGCCGTCTCCGCCCAGAACCAGGTCATTGCCTTGGCCGGCATAGATATCGTCATTCGCACCCGCCCCGGCACGTAGGGTATCATCACCGATATCACCCAATAGCCGGTTATTCGAACCCGCGCCCGCGACCACCGAATCATTACCGGACGCGCCATTCAACGTGTCATTGCCATCGCCGCCAGACAGGGTCTCATCACCGGTGCTACCGAGCAGGCTATCCGCGCCGCTGCCGCCAAGCACGGCTTCAATGCCGGTCAGATTGTCATTGCCGTCCGCGCCGCTGCTCGTGCCAGCAGTCAGGTTCACCGTGACCGCAGTCGCAGCCCCCGCATAGCTCGCCCAATCCGTGCCACTGCCACCAAAGAGGGAATCATCGCCAAGCCCACCAGCAAGCGATTCATTCCCAGTATTGCCAATAAGCGTATCATTGCCGGCAGCACCCGATAGGGTGTTGTTGCCTGTACCGCCATCCAGAATATTGGACGCAGCGTCACCCAAAAGGCTGTCAGCCGCAGTCCCACCAAGGATGTTTTCAACTGCCGTCAGGCCATCATTGCCATCCGCACCACTGCTGGTGCCCGCAGCCAGATCAACCGTGACCGCCGTACCAGCCAGAGCATAGCTCGCCCAATCCGCGCTGCCCGCGCCACCAATCAGGCTATCATTGCCCGCGCCACCGGACAGCGTGTCATTCTCGGCACCGCCATCCAGCGTTTCAGCCGACGCACCACCCAACAAGCTATCCGCACCGCTGCCAGAAACCAAATATTCAATGCCGCTCAGGCCATCATTGCCATCCGCGCCACTGCTTGTGCCCGCCGCTAGGTCAACCGTGACTGCCGTGCCAGCCGAGGCATAGCTCGCCCAATCCGCACTACCCGCGCCACCAAACAGGCTGTCATTACCGGCCGCGCCAACAAGCGTGTCATTGGCCGCACCGCCATCCAGCGTATCATTCCCAACGCCACCCAAAAGACTATCGGCATGGTTACTGCCAATTAACGCTTCAATACCGGCCAGGCTGTCATTGCCTTCAGCGCCAGAGGCAGTGCCAGCGGCCAAATTCACCGTCACAGAATTAGTGGCCTCGGCGTAGGTAACTAGATCATTCCCTGTACCGCCAAAGAAGGTGTCATTACCCGCCCTACCCAGCAAGGTATCGTTACCGCTACTACCGTTTAGGAAATTGGCGGCTGCATCCCCCATGATACAGTCATTGCCGGCGGAGCCCAATACATTCTCAATACCCGAAAGACTTGAATCGCTAGCTGAGGTAATGGAAGTGCCAGCCGCAAGGTCAACCGTGACTGCGATGCCGAAGCGCACCCAATCAGCGAGACCATCGCCGCCAAACAGACTGTCGCTACTGCCACCACCATCGGAAAGAGTATCATTACCTGCGCCGCCATTTAGGGTTTCGGCACTCGTCGTGCCTCCCAGCAGGCTATCGTCGCCATTGCCGCCAAGCACAGCTTCAATACCAGTCAGCACGTCATTGCCAGCCGCGCCACTGCTAATGCCCGTCAACAGACTTACCGTCACCGCACCGGAAGCATCGGCATAGCTTGCCCAATCGGCAGTACCCGCGCCACCAAACAGGCTGTCATTGCCCAAGCCGCCAACAAGTGTGTCATTGGCCGCACCGCCATCAAGCGTTTCAGCACCAGTGCCGCCCAGCAGGCTATCGGCACCACTGCCGCCCTGCGCCGCTTCAATACCATTCAGATTGTCATTGCCATGCGCACCGCTACTGGAGCCAGCACCAAGATCAACCGTGACGGCAGTAGCAGCCGAGGCATAACTCGCCCAATCCGCGCTACCCGCGCCGCCAATCAGGCTGTCATCACCCGCCGCGCCAGAAAGCGTGTCATTTGCCGCGCCGCCATCAAGCGTGTCATTCGCAGTGCCACCCAACAGGCTGTCCGCACCACTACCGCCAAGCACCGCTTCAATACCGTTCAGGCCATCATTGCCATCAGCACCACTGCTGGTGCCAGCCGCAAGATTTACCGTGACCGCAGAACCAACCAAGGCATAGCTCGCCCAATCCGCGCTGCCCGCGCCACCAATCAGGCTGTCATTGCCCGCACCACCGGACAGCGTGTCATTCTCAGCACCGCCATCAAGCGTTTCAGCCGCCGCGCCGCCCAACAGGCTATCCGCACCGCTGCCAGATACAACATATTCAATGCCGCTCAGGCCATCATTGCCATCCGCGCCACTGCTGATGCCCGCCGCCAAATCAACCGTGACTGCCGTACCAGCGGAGGCATAACTCGCCCAATCCGCGCTGCCCGCACCACCAAACAGGCTGTCATTGCCAAGCCCGCCAGAAAGCGTGTCATTGCCTGCGCCGCCATCCAGGGTTTCGGCCACGGCGCTGCCCAGCAGGCTGTCATCATCGGCATTGCCATAGACATTCTGATTGGCGCCACCGCCAGCAACCAGCGTGTCATTACCAGCATCACCATACAGCGCCTGGCTTGAGGCCGCGCTGCCCACCAAGCTATCGGCATCGGCACCGCCTGAAAGCAATTGCTGGTTCCCAGTACCTGCCAACAGAGTATCAGCACCGGCTTCGCCCCAAAGCGCTGTCGAATCGGCGGCCCCAGCCACAATGGAATCATTGCCGCCATAACCATAAACGGCGCCAATATCGGTGCCATTTCCGGCAAGCAGTGTATCGGCAAAATTGCTGCCAACCAGGTTCTCAAAGCCGCTCAGGCCATCATTGCCATCAGCGCCCGCACTGCTGCCCGCGCCAAGATCAACCGTGACGCCGCCAGATGCGTTTTCGTAGCTCAGCCAATCAATACCGTTGCCACCAAACAACGAATCATTACCAAGCCCGCCCGCCAGCGTGTCATTCCCATTGCCGCCATCAAGGGTATTCGCCGCGCTATCGCCCAGCAGGCTGTCATTGAAAGCGCCCCCAAGGATCCCCTGTATGCGCGTCAGGCTATCGGCGCCTTCTGCCCCCGCGCTGCTGCCCGCGCCAAGATCAACCGTGACCGCGGCGGATGCCCCCAGATAGAATGCCCAGTCACTGCCATTGCCGCCATCAAGCGTATCGTTACCACCGGCACCAACAAGCGTATTGTTGCTTGTATTGCCCAGCACACTATCAGCGCCATTCCCACCAAGCACATTGAGAAGACCGTTTAGGCTGTCATCGCCATCCGCGCCCTCACTGGTATTGGCAACAAGGTCAACCGTAACCGCCCCGCCCGCGGCAGCGTAGTTCACCCAATTATTGCCAACGCCGCCCACGAGCGAATCATTGCCAGTGCCGCCAATCAGCGTGTCATCACCCGCGACGCCGGAAAGCGTGTCATTGCCAGCACCGCCGGAGAGGGAGTCATTTCCGCCACTGCCGTCCAGAAAGTTCTGGCCCGCATCGCCCAGCAGCGTATCATCAAAATTGCTGCCGACGCCGTATTCGATGTCCACCAGTGTATCATTGCCATCGGCCCCAGTGGCCCTGCCGGCAGTCAGGTTAACCGAAACGGAACCGGATGCGAAATTGTAGCCAAACCAATCAAGCTCAGTGCCACCATCGAGCGAATCATCACCAACCCCACCAATCAGGGAGTCTGTATGCGCCCCACCAATCAGCGTGTCATTGCCAGCCGCCCCAAGGAATGTATCAAAATGGTGGCCACCGAAGAAAAAATTGTCCTGCGCATTGCCAATGAAGCTGTCACGATGTCCAGAACCGATTAAGTTTTCGATACCGGAAAGCGTATCATTGCCAGCCGGCCCCGATGATGTACCAGCGGCCAGATCAACCGTCTGGAAAAAATTAGTGGCGGTCGAGCCGTAATCCGCCCAGTCTGCGCTGCCGTCACCCCCAACCAGGGAATCATCGCCAAGGCCGCCCAGCAGCGTGTCATTCTGATCGCCGCTATCCAGCGTGTCATGGCCATTGCCGCCAACCAGATAATTGGTGGCACTATCGCCCAGCAAGCTATCGTCAAAATTGCCACCTAGCGCGGCTTCAATGCCATCCAGCGTATCATTGCCATCCGCGCCGATGGCGCGCTGCAGCACAAGGTCAACCGTGACCGCGCCACTAGCCGAAGAATAGGCCACCCAATCCAGCGTATCCGTGCCGCCCCAAAGTCTATCCTCACCAGCGCCGCCATTCAGCGTGTCATTGTCCTCACGGCCAATAAGGGCATCGTCACCCGCGCCGCCTTCAAGACTATTGGCGGCACTATCGCCCCAAAGCACATCATTCCAATCGCCGCCTAGCGCACCTTCAATGCCTGTGAATACATCATCACCATCAGCGCCAATGGCGATCCCCGCCACCAAATCAACGGTGACTGCACCGCTGGCCGCCAAATAGCCAACCACATCAAATTGATCGCCCCCGGCGAGACTATCATTCCCCGCCCCCCCAATCAGCAGGTCGTTATGATAAGAGCCCCAAAGCGTGTCATTCCCATCTCCGCCAGAAAGCGTGTCGTTACCATGCAGGCCGTCAATGAAATTATTCTGCGTATCACCCAGAATGCTGTCGGCATTGGTAGACCCCTGGGCATTACGAAAGCCGAAAAACGTATCCTGCCCGTCACCACCGCTGCTGGTGCCGGCAACAAGATCAATCGTTGCAGCCAAGGCGGAACCGCCATTGGAAAGCCAATCATTGACATCGCCAACTAACGAATCATTCCCGGTATCGCCGCGCAGCGTGTCAATCCCATCACCGGCAATGATCGTGTCATTGCCATTGCCACCAACAAGGAAATTTGACCCACTATCGCCAAGCAGGCTGTCGGCAAAATTGCCCCCCTGCGCGCGTTCAATGCTGGAAAGCAGGTCATTGCTATCCGCGCCAGAGGCGGTTTGTGCCACCAAATCAATCGTGACCGCACCAGTGGCCCGATCATAGCTCACCATATCAGCGCTTCCGCCGCCGAAAAGCGTATCCTCACCCAGGCCGCCAATCAGGGTATTGGACGTGGCATCACCCACCAAGCAATCATTGAAAGATGTAGCACGGAGATTCTCAACGCCGGTCAGCGAATCATCACCATCCGCACCTGCCGCAGTGCTAGCGGCAAGATCAACCGTGACAGCACCGGACGCAAATTCGTAGGAAGTCCAGTCAAGCTCTAACCCACCATCAAGGAAATCATTGCCGTGCCCGCCGATAAGTGAGTCAGCATTCCTGCCGCCAGCAAGCGTATCATTGCCAAGGCCACCCGCAAGCGTGTCGGCATTCCAGCCACCATCCAGGAAATTATCCTGAGAGTCGCCAACGATGGAGTCTGAGTAAGAGGTACCGAGAACATTCTCAAAACCCATCATCGTATCATTGCCATGGGTCGGGGAAGTGGCCGTGCCAGCACCAAGGTCAACGGTTACCCTGAAAGTCGAGTTATCACCTAAGTTGAGAAGACTATCATTCGGCCCGGCATAAACAAGCCAATCATTGCCGCTACCACCCAGCAGCGAGTCATTACCGCTGTTGCCGTAGATTGAATCATCACCATTGCCGCCAATGATGGTATCAGCACCGGACCCACCGAAAACACTGTCATTGCCTTCATTGCTGGTGGCACCGCTCGGCCAGAGGACGCCGGAATTGCCGAGAGAAACGGTCACACCACTCATTTTATGCCTCCAACCTTGTTTTCGTCAGGACTTTCTAAGCAACACCAAAACCAATAGATATGACAGAAGGCAGCCGATAGGCAGCCAGCGCCAAAGAAGGGCTAAATTCCAAGATTTTTTGGACGCACCTTTTGCAGCCCGGATCCGCGGGGAATACCTGCGTAACCTTTGGTCAATAATTGTCAATAAGCCTTATGTTCAGTTTTAATGAAATCTCCGCTTGAACGGAAACTTAACCACATTAATAATCTGAAACACAACTTTTGGTTGATTTTTTCATCCCGAAACATTACCAAAAATTGTCAAATCAGCCTAAACACCCCTCACCCGCGCGCTGCAACCACCGCAAGAATCGCCTGCGCTGCCGCCGCCTGGGATGGTTCAATCACCGGCACGCCGCAGGCATCTTCCGCCGCGCGCCGATGATGCGCCATGCCGGCACAGCCCAGGATCACGGCTTCTGCCCCCAGCGCCACCAATTCACGCGCCACTGCCGTGATGCGCGCGCGTGGCGCCACCGGGTCTGTCAGCACTTCCATATCCAAATCAAGCGCAATGGAAGCCACCATGCGCGCCTCCACCCCCATGGCCTGCAATACCCGGCGCTGGCGCGGCTTGGATTTATCCGTAAAGGCAATCATGCCGAAATTCTCGGCACGGTTCAGCGCGGCGGCAATGGAACAGCGCAAGGGGCCAAAAACGGGCTTGTCGGTGACCATCCGCACCGCCTCAATCGCGGGGTCGGAAACGCAGCCAATGATGTAGGCATCTGCTGGCTCAGCCGCGACGCGGCGGCAAAGCGGTTCGGCCACCGCATACCAATCCCGCCACGTGATGATGGCGGGCGGGCCTTCTTCCAGCCGCGTTACATCTATGCGCGGCTGGCCAGGGGCAGCGAAGGGCGCCAGGGCGGCGGCAATGCCTTCCGTGCAGCTTATGCTGCAATTCGGGTTGATCAGTAGGATGCGTTCATTCATGCGGGGTATCCTGGCGTCAAGCGTGAAGGGGCTGCAAGCCATGCTTGATTGGCGCTGATTTCGGGCCTAACGCTGCGCTGCACAATGCCGGGATAACCCGGCTGGGATTGGAACAGAAATGCGTTGGGAACCGGACCGCGAGCCTCCAGCCCTGCCCTATCAGCCGCCCAATACGCGGGATGGGCTGATGCGCGGCTTGAAAGGGCTTTGCCCGGTGTGCGGCAAGGGCCGGCTTTTCGCGGGCTATCTGCGGGTGGCGGCGGCCTGTGAAAACTGTGGCGCGCCGCTTGGCCGGCTGCGCGCGGATGATGCGCCGCCCTATTTCACCATCCTGATTACCGGGCATGTGCTTGTGCCGGGCGTTTTATGGATCGAAAAAGCCTATATGCCGCCCATGTGGGTGCATATGGTGGTCTGGCTGCCACTTTTTACCATTCTCTGCACGCTGCTGCTGCGGCCCATCAAGGGTGCCACACTCGGCTGGATGATGCGCCTTGGCATGACCGGGGATGAAGGCGGCGTTATGCTGCGGGGTGACAAGCGGGATGCCTGAACAGCGCCTGATCCGCGTTGAATTGCCGGAAGAAGCCGCCGCCCCTTCTGCCTATGCGGAAGCGGATCGGCGCCAGGCCATTGCGGATTTGCTGCACCATAACCGCTTTGATCCTGAAGGGTTGCCGCGCGGGCCTTATGTGCTGGGCCTTGCTGTGCGGGAAGGCAGGCTGGTCTTTGATATCCAGGACGCAGATGGCGCAACGCTGCATGTATTGGCGCTTGCCCTTGGCCCTTTTCGCCGCCTGATCAAGGACTACCACATGGTTGTGGAGGCGCATGAACAGGCCGTCGCGGAAAGCGGCCCGGAATCCCGTGTGCAAGCGATAGATATGGGCAGGCGCGGCCTGCATAATGAAGGCGCTGAATTGCTACGTGCGCGGCTCGCGGGGCGCGTTTCGCTGGATTTTGATACGGCGCGGCAGTTGTTCACGCTGGTCTGCGCGTTGCACCAACGCATCTGAGATTAGCGGATTTGTAGCGCACGCAATTCAGCGGCGAGTGACAGGGGCAGGGTGAAGCCCACTTCCCGCCTGAGCCGCCTAGTATGCGCAACCATATAGGGCGGTTCATTGGGCCGATCGGCTAGCGCGCCAAGCCTGAGCAAATACGGCCGCCCAGCGATTTCGGCGATAAGCCGTGCCATATTGGCAATGCTGATCGGCGCGCCAGAGCTGATATTCACCGGGCCCGTCACATCACTTGCGGCGAGCGCCGCGATGGCAGCGGCAGCGCTTTGCGCGCTGATGAAATCACGCACCGGCCTGCCAGAAGTACATTGCGCTTCCCGCCCTTCGCTGAGCGCCAAGATGATGGAAGGCACCAGCCGCGCGGGGTTCTCACCCGGGCCGAATAAATGGAACAGCCGCGCCCAGGCATGGCTGAAATGCGCGCGGCCTTCAGCCATTTCGGCAAGGCGCCGCGCAAACGCGGCCTTGGCTTTGCCGTAAGGTGTTGCGGGGGCAATGGGCCGCGTTTCCGGCCAGGGATAGGCGTTATCACCCGCATCCGTTGCGTATTCGGCGCAGGTGCCAAGACCAATAAAGCGCCGCGTGCCCGCTTCCGCGGCATAGGCAGCAAGCGCGGTGGAAGCTTCCAGCCAATCGGTATTCTCCGGCGCGGTCCAAAACCGCCCATGGGCGACATACCAGGCGGTATGAATGATGATGGCGGGCCGTATGTCTTTGATCAGCCTTTGCGCTTCTTCCTGCCGCAGCAGGTCAATCGTATGCGCGGTGATGCCAGCGCTTTCGGGCGCTGCGCCGCGCGCCGTGACATGCACATCATAGCCCCGCGCCGCCAATAGCGCTGGGATATGCCGCCCGATAAAGCCGGTAGCCCCGGTGAGGAGAATACGCTCAGCCATGGAAGAGCGGCCAGTTGCGGTCGCGTTCGGAAATCACCTTGGGGTCCGCTGGCCAGGCTATGCCAAAAGCGGGATCGTCCCAGCGCACCCCGCGCGCGCGTGCCGGCGCATAGGGTGTGTCAATCAGATATTCCACCACCGCATCATCCTTGAGGCTGAGGAAGCCATGCGCGATACCACGCGGCACGAAAACCGCATTGGCCGCCTTGCTATCAAGCGTGATGGCGACATGCTGAAGATAGCTTGGCTGATCAGCGCGCAAATCCACCAACACATCAAAAACCGCGCCGCGCACACAACGAATGAGTTTCTGTTCTTCTGCTGGTGCAACCTGAAAATGCATGCCACGCACGGTGTACTGGCGCGTATTTTCTGAAAGACTTGCCTGAATGGGCGTGAAATCAATGCCTGCCGAGGCAAAGCTTTCCTGACACCAGCTTCGCACAAAGGCGCCGCGTTCATCCCGCGCGGGGCTCGCTTCAATCCGGAACAAGCCGGCGATGGGGGTGGCGTGGAAAATCATAGCGCGCAGACCTCTGCCGCCTTGTCATAGAAGGCCTTGCCGAAGCGCGCGGGTTGGCCAAGCGGCATGGCGCGAATCATGTCACGCAGCCCATGGCGTAGCACGCGCCGGCGCGACGCATCGGCAGCCAATTCGGCTGCCTTTTCGATGTAATCTGGGATGCTGAAGGTGGCCAAATCGCCAACCCCTGCATTGGACAGGTTGGAATAGGAAAGCCGCTCAGCAAAACCGGCCCCAACCAGGGAAATACAAGGAACGCCCATCCACAGGCTTTCGCAGGTGGTGGTGCCGCCCACATGCGGCAGCGTATCCAGCGAGATATCCATCTTGTTGTAATGCGGCAGATGCTTGCCGCGAATGCCAACAAATTCGATCCGATCCGGGTCCACATTGCGTTCAGCGAAAGCTTTGCGTGTATTTTCAACGAAGGAAACCCCTCCGGCTTCGGGGCGGATAAAAATGAAGCGGGAATTGGGCACGCGGCGCAGCACCGCCGCCCAGGTATCAATGCAAAGCCTTGTGTATTTATAGGGGTTATTGGCGGTGCCAAAGGTGACGAAGCCGCGCCTATCCTGCGGAATTTCAAGATCAATCGGCACTTCATAAAAGCCAAGCCGCCCGCCAATAGTCACCCAGGTTTCAGGCAATTCAAAGGGCTTTTCAATCAATAGCCTTGGGTCTTCGGGTTTAATGTAGGGATCAACAAGGATGTAATCTATCGTCTCAAGCCCCGCGGAATGCGGATAGCCAAGCCAACTGCCGCCAAGCCGAGCGGGGCGATAGGCCATGACTTCAAGCTTGTTCATGGCCGTGCTGCCGCCCAATTCAAACAGCAGGTCAAGATTATCCTTGGCGATCTCAGCCGCCACCTGATCATCCGGGCGATGCGGCCACCAGCGGAAATTCACAGCTTTCTCAAGCTCCGCCTGAATGACATCCCGTTCCCCTTCATAGAAGGAATAGCAGAAGACCTCGAACCGGTCGCGATCATATTCCTCAAGCAGGGGCATGCAGAAATAGGTGACGGGGTGATTGCGCAAATCGCTTGAAAGATAGCCGATGCGCCATTTGCGCGGCATATGCAGCGCGGGCGCCGCAGGCACAGGCTTGATACGCCGCAGTACATTCCGCCCCCAATTGCGGTGCCATTCCACAATCGCGATGCGGTCTTCCAAGCTATGCACCTGGCCCAATTCATAATGCACGGAAGAATGGCGTCCTTCCGCCTGCCAAATCGGCAGAAGGTCCGGGATGGCGCCCGTTGCGTCCAATTGGTCCAGATCCATCACACGCTGGAAAACAGTGCGCAGCGAACGGGAACTGCGCGCAACCTTATCCGGGTGTCGGCGCATGAAATCCATCGAAAGACGATAACTTTCCTCAAGATGTGCCACTTCATCATCATAGCGGCTGCGTGAGAGGCTTTCGATATAGGCGGATTGAATCTCGGCAGCATCAGGGTTTGCTTCATGCGCACGCTTCAGCGCCTCATTCGCAAGGCGTCTGTCGCCATCACCCGCCATACGGGACAGGAAAAGATTGGCCTGCCGTTCACCGGGGTCTTCCGCCAAGATGCCATCAATCACCGCGCGCGCTTCTTCACGCTGCCCAAGGCGCAGCAACATGCGGGCATGCATCACATCAAGGCCGCGATCACCGATATGGAATTTGCGCGCGCGCGCCACCACGGGAATTGCCCCGGCGATATCGCCCTGGTCAATCAGCAGGCCCATCAGATCATTCAGCGTATTGCGATCCTTGGGCTGAAATTCGAAGGCTTTTTCAAACCCCGCGCGCGCCGCCGCAACATCACCAAGCGCGCGCCGCATGCGTGCAAGTAGCCGCCATATTTCGCCATTGCGCGGATCAAGCCGCACGCCTTCCTGAAAGGCCTTGGCCGCCGCAGCGTAGTCCCCGCGCGCTTCTTCAATATTGCCCAGGTTCTGCCATGGAGAAGCACTTTTCGGATCAAGCTTCTGGGCGGCTTGCAGCATCGCCGCAGCTTCATCCAATCGCCCGGCGCGCTTCAGCATGACACCAAAAAGATTGGTCAGCGCAAAATCCTTGGGCTTGCGCGCATGTACCGGAGCCACAAGTTCGGCTGCTTCCTTGTGCCGGCCAAGATTGGATAAGGCGATGGCGTAAGGGGTGCAGATGGGCCCAATCGGCGCGCCAAGCGCAACAGCCTTGGCGAAGGCTTCAACGGCTTCCTTGGGGCGTCGGCTATTCGCAAAGATACCGGCCAATTGCTGCCAGGCCGCCTTATCATCAGGCTCTGCGGCCAGACGGGCGCGCAAATCCTCCTCAAGCCGCGCGGAATCAGCTTGGGTGGCGGGCTTGGGTCGGGCTGCCGGGGCGGACCTCGGGGGCTTGGCTGGGCGATTCGGTTTGCGCATCAGGCGCTTCGCTTCCCTTGAAATAGGCGTCAGAAGGCGGAAGTCGCTTATCACCCGCCTGCCCCGCAAGACAAATCGGCTGCCTTTGCGGCGACTCGCATGATGCGTTGTTTCCCGGCGCGCGCCCCGTTATGTTCACTCGGAGTCAGGGAACAAGACATGAACGATCTTTTCGGTCGCGGCGGTCCTCGCAAGGGGGGCGGCGGGCAGCAGGATGGCTATTCCGCCAAGGATATCGAAGTGCTGGAGGGGCTGGAGCCCGTCCGCCGTCGCCCCGGCATGTATATTGGCGGCACGGATGAAAACGCGCTGCATCACCTGGCGTCCGAAATCATTGATAACGCCATGGATGAAGCCGTGGCCGGCCATGCCGACCGGATCGAAGTCACGCTGGAAGCCGATAATTGGCTGGTGGTGCGCGATAATGGCCGCGGCATTCCGGTGGACCCGCACCCTAAATTCCCGAAGCTCAGTGCGCTGGAAGTGATCCTGACCACGCTGCATTCTGGCGGCAAATTCTCCGGCAAGGCCTATGACACGTCGGGCGGCTTGCATGGCGTTGGCTCATCGGTGGTGAACGCCTTGTCCGAACGGATGGAGGTTGAGGTCGCGCGGGACCGGACCCTGTTCACCCAGGTCTATTCGCGCGGCAAGGCGATCACGAAGCTGAAGGATGCCGGGGCGGTGCAGAACCGTCGCGGCACCACCATTCGCTTCAAGCCGGACCCGGAGATTTTTGCCAAGCATATGTTTCGCCCGGAACGGCTGTATCGTTTCTGTCGGTCCAAGGCGTATCTCTATCGCGGCGTTGAAATCCGCTGGGCCTGCGATCCCGCGCTGATCAAGGATGAAACCCCCGCGCAAGCCGTGCTGCATTTCCCGGGTGGCCTTGCGGATTTTCTGACCGCTGCGCTGGAAGGTCGCCCAACCGTGGTGCCCGCCGCCTGGTCGGGCGATGCGGAATTTCCCGAAGCTGCGGGGCGCGTTGAATGGGCGGCAAGCTGGGTGGAACGCGGCGATGGTTTTCTGAACACCTACGCCAATACCATCCCAACGCCCCAGGGCGGCACGCATGAAGCCGGATTTCGTGCGGCGCTGGTGAAGGGGCTTCGCGCCTATGGTGAGCTCAAGAAGGAAAAGCGCGCCGCCAATGTGACGGCGGAGGATTTGCTCGGCCCCATTGCGGGCATGCTTTCCGTCTTCATCCGCGAACCGCAATTTCAGGGCCAGACCAAGGATAAGCTGACCAGCCCGGAAGCGGCGCGGTTGGTCGAATCGGCCTTGCGCGATCATTTCGATCATTGGCTGGCGGGGGACCCTGCCACCGCCGATAATCTCCTCGCCTTCGCGATTGAACGGGCCGAGGACCGGCTGCGCCGCCGCGCCGAGAAAGACACGCCGCGCAAGACCGCAACGCGCAAGCTGCGGCTGCCCGGCAAGCTTTCCGATTGTGCGCGTGAAAGCGCCGATGGCACGGAACTGTTCCTGGTGGAGGGCGACTCCGCCGGCGGTTCCGCCAAGCAGGCACGGGACCGCGAAACCCAGGCCGTTCTGCCGCTGCGCGGCAAAATCCTGAATGTCGCCAGCGCCAGTGTGGAAAAGCTCCGGCAAAACCAGGAATTGAAGGATCTGATCGAAGCCCTTGGTTGCGGTGTGGGTGATAGGTTCGAAATCGCCAAGCTGCGCTATGGGCGCATCGTGATCATGACGGATGCGGATGTGGATGGCGCGCATATTGCGGCCCTTTTGCTGACTTTCTTCTACCGCGAATTGCCGGAATTGGTGCGCCAGGGCCGCGTGTTTCTGGCGCAGCCGCCGCTGTATCGCCTGCAAGCGGGCGGTGTTTCGGTCTATGCGATGGATGATACGGATCGCGAACGCGTCTTGAAGGCGCGATTCAAATCCAACCAGAGGGTGGAGGTCAGCCGCTTCAAGGGGCTTGGTGAAATGCCGCCGGCGGCACTCAAGGAAACGACCATGGACCCGAAGAAGCGCACGCTTCTCCGTGTCATGCTCGCCCCTGAAGATCGTTCCTTCACCAGTGAAAGGGTGGAAGAATTGATGGGCCGCCGCCCGGAATTGCGCTTCCGCTTCATTCAGGAAAATGCCGGGCGCATCGCGGCGGAAGCTTTGGATGCTTAAGGTGCGTTACCCAGCAAAAGCCTGGGTGCGCACCAGCCGCGCATAAAGCCCATCGGCCGCCATCAATTCCTGATGGGTGCCCTGTTCCACCGCGCGCCCGGCTTCCATCACCACAATCCGGTCCGCATCACGCACCGTTGCCAGGCGATGCGCAATCACCAGCGTGGTGCGGCCTTGACGCAGCCGCGCCAGCGCTTCCTGCACCAGGGCTTCGTTCTCGGCATCAAGCGCGCTGGTTGCCTCATCCAGCAGCAATACGCGCGGATCACGGAGCAAGGCGCGCGCGAGCGCCAAGCGCTGCCGCTGGCCGCCTGATAGCCGATTACCGCCGGGGCCGAGTTCAGTTTGGTAGCCAGCGGGCAGGGCGCTGATGAAATCATGCGCCGCCGCCGCGCGCGCGGCGGCCTCAACTTCGGCGGCCGTCGCCCCAGGCCGCCCGCAGGCGATATTGGCGAAGGCCGTGTCTTCGAAAATTACCGCATCCTGCCCGACATAGGCGAGCAAATCGCGCAGATTTTCCAGGCTGATCGCGCGAATATCCACGCCATCGAGCAAAACGCGCCCTTCGGTCACATCGTAAAGCCGCGGCACCAGGGCAAGAGCTGTGGATTTCCCCGCGCCGGAGGGTCCCACAAGCGCCACTGTCTGGCCGGGTTCGGCGGCGAAGCTCAGGCCCGTAAGTGCGGCATCCGGCACGTTTTCATAGCGAAAGCCTACCGCATCAAAAGCAATCCGCCCGCCACCTTCCGGCAGCGCCGCGGGGCTTACGGGGCTCGTGATCTGGCGCGGTGTGTCAATGATGCCGAAAACCCGCGCGAGGCCAGCCAGCCCTTCCTGCAAGGCAGCGTTCAAGGACCCCAAGGCGCGCACCGGGCGCGCGGCAATCAACACCGCAGCGACAAAGCCTGTGAATTCCCCAATCGTGCCCTGCCCGCTCGCGACACGATACCCAACCACGCCCAACACTGCCGCAACCGCCAAGCCGCCCAGGACTTCCAGCATAGGATCAAGCGACGCGCGGGTGCGTTGGATGCTGAAAATCGCCTCTCGCAAACGGGCAAATAGCGCATTGGCGCGCGCTTCCTCAGCCGCTTCAAGCCGATAGCCGCGCACCACCCGCGCCGCGCCAAAGCTTTCCGTAAGCCTGGTTGCCGCATCGCCCACGCGATCCTGCATGCCGCCAGAGGCGCGGCGGATGCGCTTGCCAAGCTTCAGGATGGGCACCACGGCAATCGGGTAAAGCAGCGCCGCAATCAAGGACATTTGCCAATCAAGCCAAAGCATGGACCCGATCAGGCCAATCAGCGTCAGCACATCGGCGATGGCATTGATGGATTTCTGCAGCGCTTCACGGATCAACCCGGCATCGGTCGTGAAGCGCGCAGCGTGGCGCGCCGGCGCATCCCGCGCCACGGTCGCCAGATCAGCGCGCGTCAGCGCCTTGAACAAATCGCGCTGCAGATTTTCCACCACGCGCAGCACGACGGATTGAATGGCAACCGCTTGGCCGAATTGCGCGAGCGCTTTCAAGGAAGTCACCAGAATGATCACGCCCGGGATCAGCCACAGCACACGCTCATCGCCCGCCGTGAACAGATCAAAGGCCTGCTGGATGACAATCGGGTAAAGCGCGGTCGCGCCTGAGACGCCCAGCGTGCAAAGCAGCGCCAGCAGGATGCCCCTGCCATGCTGACGGACATAGGAATGCCAAAGCCGGAGCGTCAGCTTGCGGGTGGAGGTATCATTCATGTTGCGCCGCTTATAGCGCCGGATGGGCTGCTGGCGATAAGGGGCTTGCCAGACTCCATTAAGCCCTGATAGTTCTCTTTTTGTTCCTGTTGGTTCGGTTGGATCCCCATTTTGCCGCGCCAGACCAGCGAGTTCGGGGGAAGGCAAACCCTTCCCCCGCCCTCTCTTGCGCCATGCGCCCCAGTCTTGCAGGTTGCCCGCGTGTTGAATGCGCTCCGCCGCCACGCCTCCCTCGTGGTCATTTTCCTGATTGCCGTCACCGCCGGGCTTGCGACCTTGCAATTGCGGGGCGCCGAGGCGTTCATGGCCGCGCTTTGGCATGCCTGGGACTTGTTCCTGTTCATCGTACCATCTCTGGTGGCGGGGCTGCTGCTGGCCGCCGCACTTCGGCAATTGCTTTCCCCAGATGCGCTGGCGCGCTGGATGGGGGCGGAAAGCGGGATTTTTGGCCTGTTTATCGCCACCCTTGTCGGGACGCTTTCCCCCGGAGGCCCCATGGCGGCCTTTCCGCTGGTGCTGGTGCTGGCTGGTGCCGGGGCGGATCGGGGCGCGCTGGTCGCCTTCATTCTGGCCTGGTCGCTGAATGGCTTCCAAAAACTGCTGGTCTATGAGGCGCCACTGCTTGGCCTTGATTTCGCGCTGCTGCGCACGCTGATCACCTTCCCCATGCCGATGATCGCGGGCTGGATCGCGCGGCGCGTGCCGATTGCGTGGGAGCCGCCGAAATGACCGGGCCGCAAATCATCCTTTGGGTCATTGCGCTGGCGGTGCTGGCGGTTTGCATGCGTCGCGGCATGCCCCAGGCACGGCGCGCGGTGGCGGAAACCAACCGGGGCTTTTGGCGCATCCTGCCCATGTTCTGCGTGGCGCTGCCCATGGCGGCTTTTTTGTCCGAATTGGTGCCGGCCGATATCGCAACCGCCTGGCTTGGCGATGATTCTGGGCTTTCGGGGATTATGATCGCGTCCTTGGCGGGCGGGATCATGCCGGGCGGGCCTTTCGTGACCTTTCCGCTGGTGATCACCTTCAGCAAGGCCGGTGCTGGTGTCGCGCAAATGACCGCGCTGCTCACGGCCTGGTCGGTCTATGCGCTGCACCGGATTCTGACGTGGGAATACCCGGTGCTGGGCTGGCGCTTTGTGGCGATGCGCTTGGCGTCGTCCTTTTTCCTGCCGGTGCTGGCGGGGCTGATCATGCAGGCGCTGCTGCCGGTTTTTGCGATCAATCTGGCCGCGCCTTGAGGCATACTTACTCTGGCGCCCCGCGTGCCGCTCGGGCATTTAAGCGCCGATGGAACCCACCGCCCCCGCCGCCGATTGGTCAGCCCTGCTCGCGCACCGCGATGGCGCCGGCGCGGCCTTGCCGGCTGGCCGACTCGCCGCGCTATTCGGTCCGGTGCTAGCGCCACCTTCGGCGCCTGATGGCTGCCGGGTGATCGGGCGGCTGGCGCAAACCCTTGATGGCCGCATCGCCACTGCCGCCGGGTCAAGCCAATGGATCGGTGGGCCGGGCGATATTCTCCACACGCATCGGCTGCGCGCGCTCTGTCATGCCGTGGTGGTAGGCGCGGGCACGGTGCGCCATGACAATCCGCGCCTGACCACGCGCGAAGTGCCGGGGCCGGACCCCTTGCGCGTGGTGCTGGATACGGATCGCAAACTCTCGGCCGATTACGGCATTTTCCAGGGCGGGCCGCCCACCTTGCTGGTCTGCGCCGCCGATGCCGGCGGGGCCGAGCATCACGGCATGGCCGAAGTGCTGCGCCTGCCGCGCGTTGCTGGCGGCGGGCTCGCGATCCCACCCTTGCTCGCGGCACTCAAGGCGCGCGGGGCAAGCCGGATTTTTGTCGAAGGCGGCGGGCTCACGGTCTCGCGCTTTCTCGCGGCCGGCTGTCTTGATCGGCTGCATGTCACGGTGGCGCCCGTGCTGCTCGGTTCCGGCATCCCAGCCTTCACCTTGCCGGAAGTGGCGCGCATTGCCGATGGCCTGCGCTTTGCCTGGCGCGTGCATGATATCGCGCCCGATATCCTGATTGATGCCGCGCTGGTTCGCGCCAAGCCCGGGGGCCATCCATGACCATCGCGCGCGCCTTATGGACGATTGCACCAAACCTAGCGGAACTCCGCAGCGAAGTACTTCCCGCCCGCGCGCCGGATCAGGTGCTGGCGCGTATGCTGGCATCCGGCATTTCGCGCGGCACGGAACGGCTGGTGCTGGCGGGCAAGGTGCCAGAGAACCAATGGGGCGTGATGCGCTGCCCCTTGCAGGCGGGCGATTTCCCCTTCCCGGTGAAGTATGGCTACAGCGCTGTCGCGCAGGTGGCCGAAGGCCCTGCGGAGTTGCAAGGCAAGCGTGTTTTCTGCCTGCATCCGCATCAGGATTTATTCCTTGCCCCTGCGGCCATGTGCAGCCCAATCCCGGATGCAGTGCCGGACACCCGTGCCGTACTCGGCGCCAATATGGAAACCGCGCTGAATATTATATGGGATGCGCAGCCCTTGCCCGGAGAGCGTGCGCTCGTGATCGGTGCTGGCGTGGTTGGGCTACTGGTCGCCTATTTGCTGGCGCGCATCCCGGCCATGGCGGTGGCGATCATTGACCCCGACCCATCACGCCGCGCCATTGCGGAACAATTCGGCGTCGCTTTCGCCGCCCCGGAAGCCGCCCCCACGGACCAGGAACTGATCATCCATGCCAGCGCCAATCCCGCCGGGTTGCGCCAAGCCTTGCAATGCGCGGCGTTTGAGGCGCGCATCATCGAAGCGTCATGGTTCGGCGACCGGGACGTGGCGCTACCATTGGGCGAGGCATTCCATTCCCGCCGCCTCAGGCTGATTTCAAGCCAGGTCGGCGCGGTGGCGCCTGCCATGCGCGGGCGCCGCAGCTTTGGTGAGCGTATGGCTCAGGCGTTGGCGCTGCTGGCGGATCCGGCGCTTGAAGCGCTGGTCGGCCCCGCCACATCCTTCCAGGATTTGCCCCAAGCCCTGCCGGCCTTGCTCAACCCCGCCCCCGGCCAGGCCGCACCGCTTTGCCCCCTTGTCACCTATGGTGCATGAAGCGCCGAACCGCACAGGATAATCCCCGCCCATGTTCAGCCTGACCGTTGTTGATCACGTCATGATCGCCCATTCCTTCCGCGGCGCGGAATTTGGCCCCGCCCAGCGCCTGCATGGCGCCACCTTCGTGGTGGAAGCGGAGTTTCGCGCGCCGAAGCTCGATCCCCTGAATCTGCTCGTGGATATTGCCGCGGCCAAGGTGGAGCTCCGCCACATTCTGGATGGGTTTGACTATCGCAACCTGGATGCGGAACCAATTTTCGCCGGGCAGAATACCACCACCGAATATCTCTGCCTGCATATCCATCGCTGCCTGTCTGCCGCGCTGGCGGAGGGCAAGCTCGGCTCGGGCGGCAAGGCCGTCACGGGCCTCAAGGTGCTTTTGCGCGAAAGCCACATCGCCTGGGCAGCTTATGAAGCCGCACCGGGTGAGGAGCCGGCTGCTTGAGCATCCACCTTATCGTCCCCGCGCCCTTCAGCGCAATTTCCGGCGGCTATATCTATGATCGTCGCCTGGTCGAAGGCTTGCGCGCGCAGGGGCAGGAAGTGCGCGTGGTGGAATTGGCGGGCCGCCATCCCTTCCCCGACGATGTGGCAACTGATGCAGCCCGCGCTGCACTGGCAGCGGTTCCTGCCGGCGCGCGCATTGTGATTGATGGCCTGGGCCTACCCGCCTTTCTGCCCTTCGCCGATGAACTCATCAAGCGCAGCGCCACGGCGCTGATCCATCACCCAACCGCCTTGGAACCCGGCGCCCCGGCCAGCCAGCGTGAGGCGCTGAAGGCCGCGGAGCGTGTGTTGTTCAGCGCCTGCACGCGCATCATCACTACCTCCTCCCCCACGGCGCGCAACCTGCCAGAAGATTTCGGCGTGGACCCGGCCCGCATCAGTGTGGTGGAACCAGGCACAGACCCAGCGCCACGCGCGATGGGTTCTGCCGGCCCAGGCTGCGCCATTTTGAGCGTTGGCCTGTTGGTCCCGCGCAAGGGCCATGATGTGCTGCTGCGTGCGCTCGCGCGGCTCACTGATCTTGAATGGTCGCTCGCGATTGCGGGCGATGCGTCGCGTGATCCTGTGCATGCCGATGGGCTGCGCGCGCTCGCGGCAGAGCTTGGCATTGCGCAACGCGTCCGCCTGCTGGGCGCCCTGCCCGACGCCGCTTTGGAAGCGGAATATGCGCGCGCTGATCTTTTCGCGCTTGCAACACGTTACGAAGGCTATGGCATGGCAGCAGCGGAAGCCATGGCGCGCGGCTTGCCACTGGCGATCACTGCCGGCGGCGCGATTGCGGAAATTGTTCCGGAAGATGCCGCCGTAGTTGCCGCGGTGGATGACCATAACGCACTCTCACGCGCCATGCGCCGACCGATTTTCGATACTGGCTTGCGCGCCGATATGGCCGAAGCATCCTGGCGCGCGGGGCAGGCGCTGCCGCGCTGGCCGGATCGTGCCGCCGCTTTTCTGAAAGCACTAGACCATGGCTGAAAGCTTTGATGGTGATTGGCTCGATCTGCGCGAGCCTTATGACGCCGCAGCGCGCAATGCTGAATTGGCCGCGCTGCTCGCAGCATCCCTGCCGGCGCGGCCGCGCCTGCTTGATCTTGGCGCGGGCACAGGCAGCTTGCTTCGCTGGCTGGGTCATTTCATTGGCCGCGCGCAAAGCTGGACCTTGGTGGATAATGACACGGAACTACTCGCCCGCGCCTTTGATACCATCGCCGATCGTGCCGAGGCTGTGGGTTGGCCCGCCACCAATCCAGGGCGCAGCGCGCTTTTGGTGCATGCGCCGCAGGGCGCCTGGCGCGTTGAAGCCATCCTTGCGGACCTTGCCGCCGCACCGGCCAATCTGCCGCTAGAACGCGTGGATGCGGTGGTAAGCACGGCGTTGTGCGATCTGGTTTCTCGCGGGTGGGTCGAGGCCATGGCGGCAGCTTGTGCCGCACGGCGCCTGCCCTTCTACGCCGCGCTGAATGTGACAGGGCGCGAGCGCTTCAGCCCGCCGCACCCCGCTGATGCATTGGTGGCGCGCGGCTTCCGCCGTGATCAGGCGCGCGACAAGGGTTTTGGCGGCGCATCACTTGGGACCCAGGCGCCGGCTGTAATGGCGGAAGCCTTCGCAGCACATGGCTATGCCATTCATCGCGCGCCGAGTGATTGGGTGGTGGATCGCCGCGCCCGAGCCTTTACCCGCGCCATCGCTGATGGTCATGGCCTGGCGGCCCTTGGCTGGGAAAGGCGCGGCAGTGACGCCATTCTGGATTGGCTGGAACTGCGGCGGGATCAGGCGGATGCCGGGCAGCTTACCGTGCGCATCGGCCATCAGGATTTCCTCGCCCTTCCTCCTGCAAGGTAGTTTCAAATGCCCCTTCTGCTTGGCTGCATCGCGGATGATTTCACGGGGGCGACGGACCTCGCGAATACCTTGGTCAAAGGCGGCATGACTGCCGTGCAGGTGATTGGCGTGCCGACCGGCCCCTTGCCCGAAGCGGATGCTGTGATCATTGCGCTGAAATCGCGCACCGCGCCGGTTGGTGAAGCGGTGGCGCAATCACTCGCCGCTTGTGAGGCGTTGCTCGCCGCCGGTGCGAAGCAAATTTTCTGGAAATATTGCTCGACCTTTGACAGCACAGATCAGGGCAATATCGGCCCCGTCGCGGATGCGCTGCTGAAGCGGTTGGGATCGGGCCTTGCGCTGGCCTGCCCGGCCTTTCCGACCAATGGGCGCACGATCTATCTGGGCCATCTTTTTGTCGGCAATGCGCTGCTAAATGAAAGCGGCATGGAAAACCATCCGCTGACGCCGATGACCGATGCCAATCTGGTGCGTGTGCTGGGACGGCAAACCGATGGCGCTGTGGGGCTGGTGCCCTTCACCACTGTTGAACAAGGTGCGGCTGCTACGCGCCAAGCCATGATGCGCCTGGCCGAACAAGGCCGGCGCTATGCAATTGTGGATGCGGTGACGGATCAGCATTTGCTCGCGATTGGTGAAGCCGCCGCGCAACACGCGCTGATCACGGGCGGTTCCGGTGTCGCGATGGGTCTCCCTGAAAATTTCCGCCGCGCTAGCCTGCTACCAGCGCGTGGCGATGCGGCCAGCCTGCCGCCCATGCAGGGCATGGCGGCGGTGGTGGCGGGGTCCTGTTCACGCGCCACGCTGGGGCAAATCGGCCTCGCGCGCGATCACGTGCAAGTGCTGGAATTGGATGCGCTGGCAACGCCCGATGCGGCGGCGCTAACTGCTCAGGCGCTGGATTGGGTGGCGGGCAAGTTATCCGCCGATCGCCCGGTAGTGATTGCCGCCAGTGCTCCGCCGGAAAAGGTTGCGGCACTGCAGGCGAAACTTGGGCGCGATGCTGCTGGTGCGCTGATCGAAGCCGCCATGGCCGCGATTGCGGAAGGGCTGGTCGCGCGCGGCGTGGGCAGGCTTGTTGTGGCAGGTGGCGAGACTTCCGGCGCAGTGGTGCAGCGGCTCGGTGTGACGGCGCTGCGTATCGGACCAGAGATTGATCCAGGCGTGCCCTGGACTTTCGCCGAACCGCGCGGGCTGCATCTCGCACTCAAATCCGGCAATTTCGGCGCGCGTGATTTCTTCCTGAAGGCGTTCGACCATGGATGAGGCTGCGCTGCGCGCCCAGCTCGCCGCACTTGGTGCCTCGCTTTTCGCTCGCGGCTATTCAGTGGGGACCGCGGGCAATATCAGTGTGCGCCTGCCGGACGGCTTTCTGATGACACCGACCAATTCCTGCCTCGGCCGGCTTGATCCCGCGCGGATATCCAAGCTGGCGCCAGATTTTTCCTATGTTTCGGGCGATAAGCCATCCAAGGAAGTCTTCATGCATCGCGCGGTGCTGACGGCGCGGCCCGATGCGGGCGCGGTGGTGCATTTGCACTCCACCCACGCCACCGCCATTGCCTGCCTTGCCGAACCGGGGGAAGTCGCGCCCATCCCGCCGCTCACGCCCTATTTCGTCATGCGTGTCGGGCGGCTTTTGCCGGTGATCCGCTATTATCGTCCGGGCGATGGCGCCATGGAAAAGGATATCCACGAAGCGGCAAAGGGCGCGAAGGCCGTGCTGCTGGCCAATCATGGTCCGGTAGTATCAGGCCGCACGCTGGAAGATGCCGTGCATGCGGCGGAAGAATTGGAAGAAGCGGCGCGGCTTGCCCTACTGCTGCGTGGTGCTGACGCGCGCAGCCTGACACCCGCGCAGGTGGATGATCTGCTGAGCACTTTCGGCTAACCCGTGTGGATCATGATCGCCGCGCCCTATACCAGCGGCGGTGCCGATGCAGCGCTGCGCGCCGCGCGCCTTGCTGAGATGAACCAGGCCGCGCTGGCCATCCTAAGGCTTGGTCATGTGCCGGTGATTGGCGTGAATATGGCGTTGCCCATCATCAACGCGGCTGAGGGCGATGTATTCGATGAAGTGATGATGCCCGTCTCACTCGCCTTGGCCGAGCGCTGTGATGCCGTGCTACGGCTGGGCGGGCCAAGCAAGGGCGCGGATCAGGAAGTCGTGCGCTTCAGGCAGGCGGGAAAGCCAGTCTTCCATAGCCTGGCGGACATCCCGCCAGGCTAACGGAAATCAGCCCTCACGCCGCCTTGGCCTGTTGCTGTTGCAGCAAATTGGTCAAGAATTGCCCAATAGCGCCCATGCCTGATTGCCCGGCGCGGGCTTCGGCATCGCCATTATAATTCGTGTTGGTGTTCACATCATAGGCGAAGGTATTTCCGGCGCGATCCGTAATGAATTCAATCGCGCCCACCCCCACGCCATTGGCGCGCAGAAAGGCTTCCATGCGCGGCAACAACGGGTGGGCGAAGCCTTCAATGATGCGGAACTTCTCGCCCGGCGCCACGGCGGGGCAAACCGCGCCAGGTTCAATCGCGCAGACATCCGCCGGGCAAAGCTCAAACCCTTCAGACGTATCCACGCGCACGGCATAGAGGAATTTGCCATTGATGAATTCAGCCCGGGTGATGAAGGGCTCAGGCGCTTCAATATAGCGTTGCACCAGCCACACCCCATCGCGCGGCGCGGCGAAGGGGTCCGGGTCCGCCGCAATTTTGGCGACCGCTTCGCTGAGCGCGGCGGCACTCAGGATCAACTGCACCCCCAAGCCCTTGCCGGCGCGGTTATGCTTCAGGATCACCGGAAAGCCGAGCTTTTCCGCCGCCGCTGCAAGATGCTGCGTCCCCACCACGGCGATGGTCGGCGGGGTTGGGATATCAAAGCCGGCCAGCGCTGCATATTGCGCCACCTTGGAGACTTCCAATTGCAAGGCACGCCGACCATTCACCACAAGGCGCCCATGGCTTTCCAAATGCTCAATCACTGCCCCCGCATATTCCGGGGCATAGGTATGGCCGCGCGTGTGGGATGAGGCACTCATGCGATTATAAAACACGCCCTCGGGCGGGGGGGAGGTCAGGTCCAGCACGCCTTCATCCAGGAACCATTCCTCAAAGGGGGTGCTAAGGCGGGCGAAGGCCGCGCGCAGCGGTTCTACCCAGGCGTCATTTTCATGAATGACGAAGATCTTCGACATTGCGGCTTCTCCAAAGTTTCACATGAGAAAAGCCTGCTTTACGCATCATGCAAGAGCCCAAGAAAAGAAAGATTTTCCTGCCACGGGGGCAATTTTTCAGGAAAACCCTTGCCCTGATCGGCTCAGCCGAGAGATACCCCATCCCCAGCCCAGCCGCGCGATTTCACCGGGCGCAGTTAGGCGTTAGGAAGGCGGGCAGGAAAACCACCCGCCAGCGGAGAGCCAAATGCAGCTTGATCCAGTCTTTGCCGCGCCGGGGCGCTTCTTCAAGGGCAATATCCATACCCATTCCACCCTTTCGGATGGCAAGCGCACGCCCAAGGATGTGGTGGAAACCTATCGCCATGCCGGCTATGATTTTATGGCGCTGACGGACCATTTCATGGCGCGCTACAACTTCCCCATCGCCGATACGCGCCGCTTCTGTGCGCCTGGCTTCACCACGCTGCTGGGCGCAGAAGTCCATGCGCCGGCGACCTCGCTCGGTGAGATTTGGCATATCCTGGCGGTTGGCCTGCCGCTGGATTTCGCACCCACCCCGCCGGAAGAAGATGGCGCGGCACTTGCGGCACGCTGCGCAGATGCGGGTGCCTTTGTCGCCATCGCCCATCCCGGCTGGTATGGGCTGACAGCGGCTGACGGCCACAGCATCGCCTGCGCCCATGCGGTGGAGATTTACAACCACACCAGCCAGGTGCGGACGGATCGCGGCGGCGGGGCCTTTCTGGCGGACCGCCTGCTCACGGATGGCAGGCGCGTTTCTCTTATCGCGGTGGATGATGCGCATTTCGCCTGTGAAGATTGGTTCGGCGGTTGGGTGATGGTGAAGGCCGCCGAAAATGAACCGGAAGCGCTGCTGACCGCGCTGAAAGCCGGGCATTTCTACGCAAGCCAAGGCCCGCGCATTGAGGCCATTCTTTGGGGTGATGATAGCGTGGAAGTGTATTGCAGCCCTGTGGCCAGCATTATGGTGCTTGGGCGCGGTTCGGCGGCGGCGCAATCCGTCATGCCCTTGCAAACCAGGGTAGTTTTACCAATTGAGAAACTCCGCGCAGGAGGATTCGCACGCATTGTGGTGGCGGATGCCACCGGAAAGCGCGCTTGGTCCAATCCGTATTTTTTCTAAGGAAGTTTGGCCGGTAACACTGCTCCAATAATGTCTGATCCGCTTTAACCCGGTTTACTGATTGTCTCGGTGCGGATTGCTGCAATTCTGCGTGTTTTTTGCGTTTTTTGCGGTGAGATTAGGCAATCAATTACCCTGCAACAGGGGGCTTCCAAGTGCGCATGAAGAATTTGGTAACTCTCTGCTGCCTCGTTGGGCGTATTGGTAGGTTACGGCGATAATCTGAAGCAGGCTCGTTTTAACCAAAGCCGCCAAAAGTTTTTTGTATCTCAATATCCCTAGTCACCTTTCAGCAAGGACAATGCCTGCAAAATGGGGCGTCCCACGAAAGGAGTACGCCACACGATGCGTATTAGAATTGCTCCCCTGCTTCTCACGATCCTGGCAATGATCGGCACCGTTAATGCCGGCTCAGCCATCTATGCCTGGATTGCCATGCGCCACAACGCGCAGAGCTTCACCGAAATTAAGAACAACGCGGTAGCGCCGTTGATTGACCTGAAGGCACTGTCCGATGCCTATGCTGTTTTTGTTGTTGATGCATCGCATAAGATGCGCAATGGCAATTTCACATGGGAAGAAGGTGCGGCCAGCCTTGCGGATGCGGTAAAGAATATTGACCGCGCCTGGAGTGCCCTGGTTCGCGCCGAACTGCCCCCTTCAGTGCAGGAAGCCTTCGCGCAAGCGCGCGAACGCCGTGCGCCGGCGGAACAGGTCACGCAGGATCTGGTGCGCATCGCTGCCGCCAAGAATAGCGCGCAGCTCGACCAGCTGGTGAAGGAACGGCTTTATCAGGCGATTGACCCCTTCACGGAATCGATCGGCGGCATGATGGATACCATTGTGGCCGGTACGAATGACAAGGTCGCCAATGAAGTCACCTCGGTCAGCCAGACCACCACGATCATTGCTCTGCTTGGGCTTTTCTCACTCGCGGCACTGATTGCTGCCGGCTGGGTGGTGGTTGCCCGTGTCACCCGTCCGCTGGGTCAGCTTGCTTCTGGCATGGAAACCATGTCGAAGGGCGATCTGTCCAAGGAATTCCAGGGCACGGATCGTCAGGATGAAGTGGGCGAAATGGCGCGTGCCGCCACGGTGTTCCGCGAAGGCCTGATCGAAGCCGAAAACCTGCGCGCTGCGGAAGCCACGCGTGGGGCGGAAATGGAATCCGCGCGCCGCGCTGCGATCCAAAGCATTGCAGGCGATCTGGATCGGGCCGTTGGCCAATCCGTCGGCACACTGTCCGAAAGCACGGCCATGCTGGTGCAGGAAGGCAGCAAGGTGTCGTCCGTTACCGACGCCACCCTGGCCCAGGCACGCTCTGCCGCGCATGAAGGGACTGAAGCCAATCATGGCATCCAGTCCGTTTCTGCCGCCGCGGAAGAACTGACCGTCGCGATTTCCGAAGTCTCCAACCGCGTCACGGCCGTTGCTCAAACGGCGCGCGGTGCGGCGGAACAGGCGGATCGCGTCAGCAGCCTGGTGGATGGGCTGAATGCGGCATCCGTCCGCATCAATGATGTCACGGGGCTGATCGGTACCATCGCCGCGCAGACCAACCTGCTGGCGCTGAATGCCACGATTGAATCGGCGCGTGCCGGTGAAGCGGGCAAAGGCTTTGCAGTGGTGGCGTCTGAGGTGAAGAACCTGGCGGCGCAATCCGCTAAGGCCACGGAAAGCATTCAGACCGAAATCGGTGCGATGCAGTCCATCATTGGCGATGTGGTCGGCGTGATTGGCGACATCGTGAAGCGCATCAGCCAGCTGGATGGTGAAAACACAGCCATCGCCGCGGCGGTGGAAGAACAATCCGCCACTACGGCGGAAATCGCTTCCAGCCTGCGCAACGCCGCCAAGGCGGTGGATGGGCTGGAAGGCTCCATCGGCCGCGTGTCTGGCATGGCGGAAGATGCCGGCAAGGCCATGGGCAGCATCACCCATGCCAGCCGCACCGTGGCGGATGAGGCAGTGCAGCTTCGTGAAGCGACGCAAGCCTTGATCAAGCGGCTGCAAGCGGCCTGATCGCTCAAAAGCGTTACAACGAAAGGCGGCGGCCCCCGTGGGGCCGCCGCTTTTATTTTGGGCATTGCGTTCATAAGATAATGTTCTTATTTCACCGACAAAACGCGCCCTTTTGCCCGCCGGCGTCTTGAACCACCCGACTCTCCGCCCACGGAGCCAGCCAAGGCAAATACTGTGGCAGGAAAGCCACCACACTGTGACTGCGCCTCATTTCCGCCAAAAAACGCAGAAAACATTCCCATAAAACGACTTCTTCAACACCCGCATCGAGCTAATCACGCCAAGTTTCACCAAGTTACAGCAGCCCTGCTTGTCCGGCCAAGCAAACCTGACTTACTCACCATCAAAAGCGCGCGAGGCGCTAAGACTGAACAGGAGGCTTGGACGGATATGAAGGCAGGTAGGCTTGTCGCGACCGCGATCATCGCCCTAAGCGCCGTATTGGCCACTGGTCAGGCTGATGCCAGCCAGGCAAACCCGCAGTCCAAGGCCTCAGCCCAGCGTCAACAGGCAGCCAAACCGGCGCAGACGCGCCAGCAGGTCCAGGCGCAACCTGTCAGGGCCAACCAGCCCGCCCAAATCCAGCAGCGTCCGGTTAGCCAGGCCCAGCGCATGGCCCAAAGCAGCCCGGGCGGTATTTCCTGCGTGCCTTATGTGCGCCAGGCAACCGGCATGGCGATCAGGGGCAATGGCGGCGATTGGTGGCACAACGCAGCGGGGCTTTATGCGCGCGGTCATGCCCCGGAAGCCGGCGCCATCATGGCCTTCTCACGCACCGGCCAGATGCGTTCCGGCCATGTAGCGGTAGTGCAGGAAGTGATCAGCGCGCGTGAGGTACTGATCCACCACGCCAATTGGGCCGGCCCCGGTATCCGCCGCGGGTCCATTATGCAGGATGTCTCGGTGGTTGACGTCTCCCTGCATAATGACTGGTCTTCGGTCCGGGTGCAGGTCGGGCGGGATCAGGAAAGCCTGGGGCGCATCTACCCGATCCAGGGTTTTATCTATGACCGCCCGGATGATGGCTACATCCGAACCACCTCCTCACCGCGCCCCGGTGGCCCCGTGTTGGCCAATGCGCGCTCTCTCCGCCCGGATGATGTGCGCGGCTTCGAAGAAGTGGCGCAGGCGCCGGCGCGTAACCGATAAGACCTAACCGCTTTCGCTCGGTTTGGGCGGGGCTGACCCAGTGGTGGCTTCGGGCGATTGGGCGGGTTTCGTCTGAAATCCGCGCCCGGCAATTACCGCATCTTCCCCAAAGCGCGCGCGGAGCGCCTCCATCGCTTTCCAGCGTGCCGCCCGGCGTGGTGCCTCCGGGTCTGCCAAATCGCCCCGATCAGCCTGATCCGCCGGCGCCAAGGGCTGGGCGCCAATGCCAATCAGTCGAAATGCCGTGCCATCGGCTTCCTTCTGCAATAGCGGCTTGGCGGCCGCGAAAATCACCTCCGGCAATAGGCTCGGCTCCGCGAGACGCTGAGACCGGGTGCGGAGGGAGAAATCGGCAGCCTTCAGCTTCAGCACCACGCCCCCCGCGGCAAAGCCCTTCTCCTTCAAGCGCCGCGCCAATTTTTCGCATAGCCGCCAAAGGGACGCTTCCAGTGCCGCAACCGCGCTGATATCCGCCTCAAAAGTGGTCTCGGCGCTGATGCTTTTTGTCTCCCGCGCGGGGTTCACGGGGCGGTTATCCTCACCCCGCGCGCGCGCCACAAGCGCTGTGCCATCCGCGCCGAAGCGCGCCAAGGCAGCGCGCTCATCCAAAGCGGCCAATTGCCCAAGGCGCACAAATCCCGCCGATGCCAGACGCTTCGCCATGGCCGGCCCCACACCAGGCAGCAAGGCAACCGATTGCGGCGCGAGCCACGCGGCGGCCTCGCCCGGCCCGATCACAGCAAAGCCACGCGGCTTGTCGCGTTCAGCGGCGAGCTTCGCCATGAGCCGATTCGCGGCAAGGCCAACCGAGACGGTCACGCCAACTTCCCGCTCCACCGCTTGGGCAAAACGCGCCAGCACCACGGCGGGGGGCGCATTATGCAAGGCTTCGGTACCCGCCAAGTCCAAAACCGCCTCATCAATCGAAAGCGGTTGCACGAGCGGCGTGAGCGCTTCCATCATGGCGCGGATGCGCGCCCCTTCGCGGGCGTATTTGGCGATATCGGGCTTGATCACCACCGCATCGGGGCAGGCAGCGCGCGCCTTGAACATGGGCATCGCACTCCGCACGCCGGAAAGCCGCGCAATGTAGCAGCAGGCCGCGACAACGCCGCGCGTGCCGCCGCCCACAATCACCGGGCGGGTCGCCAATTCCGGCTGGTCGCGTTTTTCCACACTGGCATAGAAGGCATCGCAATCAATATGCGCGACAGTCAGGCGGAACAGGTCCGGATGGGCCATCACGCGCCGAGAGCCACAAGCCGGGCACCGCGTGAAATCCTCAGCCGCATGATGGAAACAATCGCGGCAAAGGGCGGGCATGGATTAACGCCTGATCCAGGGCATGGCGGCAAAACAGGCCAGCAACACAGCGTAAATCGCGCCCTCAATACTCGCAAAATGCGCCAGCCATTGTTCCGGTGAAAGGCCGCGCATGGCGCGCGTCATGGCGATTTCCGCACCGATCAGAAGCGCCAGCCCAACCAGCCCCATGACGATCCGCCCACCTGATTTGGGCGGGATGCCAAAGCGGCGCGCGATCAGCGGCGCGAAATGGAAAATGGCGGCGAACATCGGGATCGCCTCAAGCGCACTCGCCACCATCACGCCAAGGCGCGGCGCCAACAGCAATTCCCGCGTGGCGCCTAGCAAAAAGCCAATCACATACAGCAGCAGGAAATAGACCGCCCCGGCTTTGAAACTACGTAGGATCATGCCGCATCCCAAAGCCGCGCGGCGCCAAAAACGCCCGAGGAATCACCGTGCTTCGCCGGCACCAAGGGCGTGCGCGCCACATCGCCAAAGCCATGCCGCGCCATCAGCCCAGGCACATCGCGATAAAGATGCGTCATATTGGAAAGCCCGCCGCCCAGCACGATCACATCCGGGTCAAGGATATTCGTGATCATCGCCAAGGCCCGCGCCAACCTATCCGCATGCCGCGCCAGTGCCGCTTGCGCGCGCTGATCCCCCGCATCCGCCCGCGCCGGCAGGGCAGAAGCATCGCGCTCCCCGGGCCCATCGCAATCCGCTGCCAAGGCAGGGCCGGACAAGAAGGTCTCCAGGCAGCCATGCTGGCCGCACCAACAGCGCGGACCCGGAAATTCCTCAGGGCGCATCCAAGGCAGCGGCACATGGCCCCATTCGCCGCCCGTGCCATTCGGCCCATCCAGAATGCGCCCGGCCGAGACAATGCCGGCACCTGTCCCGGTGCCGATGATCACCGCGAAAACCGTATTGTAGCCAGCGCCGGCGCCATCCGCAGCTTCGCTCATTGCCAGACAATTCGCGTCATTGCTGATGCGCACCGCGCGCCCCAGGCGGGCTTCCAGATCCTGCTTTAGCGCGCGGCCATTCAAGGCCTGGGAATTGGCATTGCGCACCAGACCCGTCACGGGGCTCAGGCTGCCTGGAATGCCGATGCCGATGCTGCCCTGCTGCCCAAGCCGGGCTTCGGCATCACGCACAAGGCTGGCGATGGTCGCCAAAACACCCTCATACTCCGCGGGGCTCGCGCGGCGTTCACGCAGCAGCACGGCGCCATCATCGCCAAGGGCCACGATTTCCGTCTTGGTGCCGCCGAGATCAATGCCGAGTTTCATGCTAATACTCTTGGTCAAGGCCGCGCGACGCCGCAAGCCTGAACTGGCGGCGATACGCAAGCCATGGTGGAAGAGAACGCATGAATGAGACGATTCTGGATGTGAAGGGCCTGACCTGCCCCTTGCCGGTGCTGAAGGCGAATAAGGCCCTGCGCGGCATGGCGGCCGGCGCGCGGCTTACCGTACTGGCGACGGACCCGGCCTCGGTGCCCGATTTCAACGCCTTTTGCCGGGAAACCGGCCATGCGCTGGTGGCGTTTTCCGAAGATCAGGGCAGCTATCGCTTCGTTATTCGCAAGCGCGACGACGCCACAGCATGAGCGTGCTGATCCTGACCCATGCCGCCTGCGTGGCGCATGATCCCGGCCCCCATCACCCGGAATGCCCCGCTCGTTGGCGTGCCGTAACCCGCGCCTTGGAAGCGGAGGCCTTCAGCGCCCTGCCGCGCGCCGAAGCGCCGCGCGCAACGCATGAACAGATCCTGCGTGTGCATCCAGAAGCCTATCTGCGAGCGATTCTGGAGTCGGGACCCGTCGAGGGTGATCGCGTAGCGCTGGATGCCGATACCATCATGTCCCATGGCAGTGTTGAGGCTGCCTTGCGGAGCGCTGGCGCGGCGGTGGCGGCGGTGGATGCGGTTTGCACTGGGCCTATCCGACACGCTTTTTGCGCCACACGCCCACCTGGCCATCACGCTGAACCCGCGCGCCCCATGGGGTTTTGCCTTTTTGCCAATGCAGCCATTGCCGCCCGCCATGCGCAGAAAGTGCATGGGCTGACGCGCGTGGCGGTGGCGGATTTCGATGTGCACCACGGCAATGGCACGCAAGCCTGCTTTGAAGCCGATGCCTCATTGATGCTGGCATCATCGCATCAATGGCCGCTCTATCCCGGCACCGGCGCGCCGCAGGAAAGGGGTGTGGGCAATATCCTCAACGCAACGCTGCCGCCTGGCGCCGACGGCGCGGCGTTTCGCGCGGTGTGGGAGAAGCTGTTGCTGCCCGCTTTAAATGCTTTCGCGCCTGATCTGCTGATCATCTCAGCAGGGTTTGACGCGCATGTCGCGGACCCGCTGGCGCAGCTCCGGCTGACGGAGGTGGATTTCACTTGGATCACGGAAGAACTCTGTGCGCTGGCCGCGCGCCATGCTGAAGGGCGCGTGGTTTCAGTGCTGGAAGGCGGATATGATCTTGATGCGCTGGGCGCTTCGGTGGCGGCCCATGTTCGCGCGCTGATGCTCAATTGACCCTTGCAGAGCGCCGCCGGGCGCCCCCAAATCCCGATAGCAAAAACAAAGAGGTTCGCCATGCGCCGTCGTCATCTTCTCGCTGCCCTGCCCGCCGCGGCGTTAGCGCCACGCCTTGCCGCCGCGCAGGATTGGCCGCCCGGCCCCGTGCGCGCCATTGTGCCCTTCGCCCCGGGATCGGCCACCGATACGGTCGCGCGCGTCTTTACCGAGAAAATGCGCGACACCCTCGGCCAGAATGTGGTGGTGGAAAACCGCGCCGGCGCCAATGGGCTGATCGGGGCCGAGGCCGTGGCCCGCGCCACACCCGATGGCTTGACCGTGCTGATCGGCACCAATTCCACCAATGCCGCCGCCGGGGCGCTGTTCAAGCGCGTGCCGTTTGATGTGGAAAACGCCTTCATCCCGGTCTCGACTCTGGGTTCTGTCCCCCTGCTGGTCGCGGTGCGGGCCGAATCGCGCTGGCAGAATCTGGCGGAATTGCTGGCCGAGGCGAAAGCCAAGCCCGAGGGCGTTACCTATGCCTCCGCATCCTCGTCCCAGCAGGTCTCGACCGAACTCATGGCCCATATGGCGGGTGCGAAGATGCTGCGCGTGCCTTATCGGTCCTCGCCGCTCGCGGTGCAGGATTTGCTCGCGGGGCGGGTTGATCTTTTCGTGGCGGATCAATTGGTTATCCTACCGCAAGCCCGCGAAGGGAAACTCCGTATCCTCGGCATTACGTCGCCTCAGCGTTCCGCCATGCTGCCGGAGGTTCCAACGGTGGCCGAAGCCGGGAACCTGCCGGGTTATCAGATCACCGCTTGGTTCGGGCTTTTTGTGCCCGCCGGCACGCCGGCCATTGCAGTTTCCCGCCTGAATGCTGCCGTGCGCCGCGCCGGCGAACAGGCGGATTTGCGGGAAAGGCTCTCCTCCGGGTTCGGGATGGTGGTTTCCACCTCCACCCCGGAAGAGGCGGCGGCCTTCGTCAAAGCCGAGACCCAGCGCTGGACCTCAGCAATTCGTACCGCAGGCATCGAACCGGAATAGACTTTTCCAAATTAGTCAGGCTAGGCTGACAGTATGGCACGTACACCAACTGAGACAGCGGGGGCTCCGCCGTCAGATATCGCCGCCCTTTCCTTCGAGCAAGCGCTCGCGGAGCTTGAGGGAATTGTGCGGGAATTGGAAAGCGGCAAGGGCGCCCTGGAAGCCTCGGTCACCGCTTATCAGCGCGGCGCGGCGCTGAAGCGCCATTGTGAGGCGAAGCTCGCCGAGGCTGAGCAGAAAATCCAAGCGATTGTGGATGGCCCCGCCGGGCCATCACTCCGGGATGTGGAGTAAGGCGGCCCATGGCTGATCCAACCCAAGCCCTTGCATCGGCTATGGCGGCGGCGGCGGCGGAAATTGATCAGGCGCTTGATGCGCTGATCCCACCGGTGGAAGGCGATGAAGCGCGGCTGTTTGAAGCCATGCGCTATGCCAGTATGGGCGGCGGCAAAAGACTGCGCGGTTTTCTGGTGCTGGAAGGGGCGGCGCAATTCGGCGTGGCGCGTGATGCGGCCTTGCGCGTCGCGGCAGCGATTGAAATGCTGCACGCCTATTCGCTGGTGCATGATGATCTGCCCTGCATGGATGATGATGATCTGCGCCGCGGCAAACCGACGGTGCATCGCGCTTTTGATGAAGCGACCGCCGTGCTGGCCGGCGATGCGCTGCAAACCCAGGCCTTTCTGGTGTTGAGCGAACCAGATACGCATCCTGACCCCGCCGTGCGGGCAGAGCTGTGCCGCGCCTTGGCGCGGGCGGCGGGCGCGCGCGGCATGTGTGGTGGGCAGATGCTGGATATGCTGGCCGAAGAAGCGGGCCGGCCTTTGGAAGAAGCGGAGATTGGGCGGCTGCAATTGCTGAAGACCGGCAAGCTGATTGAATTCTCCGCTGAAGCCGGCGCCATTCTTGGCAAGGCCCCGATCCAGTTGCGCCACGCGCTTTCCGCCTTTGGCCGTGATTTGGGTGCTGCCTTTCAGATTGCCGATGATGTGCTGGATGCGACCGCGTCAACCGAGGAAACCGGCAAGCGCACTGGCAAGGATGCCGATGCGGGCAAGGCCACTTTGGTTGGGCTTTTGGGACTTGAACGCGCCAGGCTGCAAGCGGAACGGCTTGCCGCGCAGGCGCAAGATCATCTGGATGCTTTTGGGGAAGCAGCGGCGCATTTGCGCGCGCTGGCTGGCTACACAATCGCGCGGAGAAGCTAAATGAACCGTCCTGTCACACCCATGCTCGATCGCGTTTCGATCCCAAGCGATTTGCGGAATTTCTCAGCCGATCAATTGAAACGCCTGGCCGAGGAATTACGCGCCGAGACAATTGACGCGGTTTCTGTCACCGGCGGGCATCTTGGTGCATCCCTGGGTGTGGTGGAATTGACAGTTGCGGTGCATGCGATTTTCGACACGCCGCATGATAGGCTGATTTGGGATGTCGGGCATCAGGCCTATCCGCACAAAATCCTGACAGGGCGGCGCGATCGCATCCGCACACTGCGCCAAAGCGGCGGGCTTTCCGGCTTCACCCGTCGGAGTGAGAGTGAATACGATCCCTTCGGTGCCGCGCATTCTTCGACCAGCATTTCCGCGGGCCTAGGCATGGCGATTGGCAGCCAATTGCAGGGCAAGGATCGCCATGTGATTTCCGTGATTGGCGATGGGTCCATGAGTGCGGGCATGGCCTATGAGGCCATGAACAATGCTGGCGCATCCAAGGCGAACCTCATTGTCATTCTGAATGATAATGACATGTCCATCGCGCCGCCTGTTGGTGCGATGAGTGCTTATCTGTCCAAGCTGATTTCATCGCGCCCCTTCTTGTCGCTGCGCGATATGATGGCGCGGCTGGCCAAGCGCTTCCCGGCACCTTTGGAACGCGCCGCACGCCGGGCTGATGAATATGCGCGCGGGCTGCTGACTGGCGGCACGCTGTTTGAAGAACTTGGCTTTTATTATGTTGGCCCGGTGGATGGGCATGATCTGGACCATTTGTTGCCCATTCTGCGCAATTTGCGCGATACGGATCACCAGGGCCCGATCCTGCTTCATGTGGTAACGCAAAAGGGTAAGGGTTATGCGCCGGCGGAATCCTCGCCCGACAAATATCACGGCGTGGTGAAGTTCAATGTTATTACCGGCGAACAGGCCAAGGCACCACCTGGCCCGCCTTCCTTCACCAAGGTCTTCGCCAATGCGCTGATCGCGGAAGCTGAAGCGAGTGAGGGCATCGTCGCCATCAATGCCGCCATGCCATCCGGCACGGGGCTTGACCTATTCGCGAAGAAATTCCCGCGCCGGAGTTTTGATGTTGGCATCGCTGAACAACATGCGGTGACTTTCGCGGCTGGGCTCGCGACCGAGGGGCTGAAGCCCTTCTGCGCGATTTATTCCACCTTCCTCCAGCGCGCTTATGATCAGATTATGCATGATGTGGCGCTGCAATCCCTGCCCGTACGTTTCGCGATGGACCGCGCTGGGCTTGTTGGCGCAGATGGCGCGACCCATGCGGGGTCTTTCGACATCGCCTATCTCGGCTGCCTGCCCAATATGGTGCTGATGGCCGCCGCTGATGAGGTGGAGCTGATGCATATCGTGGCGACGGCTGCTGCGATTGATGATCGGCCTTCGGCCTTCCGCTATCCGCGCGGTGAGGGTTTTGGCCTGGAATTGCCCAAGCGCGGTTCGGTGCTGGAACTCGGCAAGGGCCGCGTGCTGCGGGAAGGCAATGCCATTGCCATCCTATCCTATGGCGCGCGATTGCAGGAATGCCTGAAGGCAGCTGATGAATTGGCGACGCATGGGCTTTCCTGCACGGTTGCCGATGCGCGCTTCGCGAAGCCCCTGGATGCGGCGCTAGTGGAACGGCTGGCGCGTGAGCATGAAGTCCTGATCACGATTGAAGAAGGCTCCATGCTCGGCTTTGGCGGCATTGTCATGCATCATCTGGCTACACGCGGGCTATTGGATCACGGGCTGAAAATTCGTCCCATGTGCCTACCCGATACCTTCATTGATCATGATGCGCCGCGCAAGCAATATGATCAGGCCGGGCTGAACGCGCCGCAAATCGTGGCAACGGCGCTAAGCGCCTTGGGCAAGCCACAAATGCAGCTGCCCGCGCGGGCGTGAGCCAAGGGTTCAATTCTACCCTCGACGCATTCCTGAACCAATCTGCCAGATAGATGTGGCGCGTTACGCGCGCCACATCCCCCCGCCATCCACATCCACCACCGTGCCATTCACATAGACACCACGGGGGCTTGCCAGGAATACCGCCAGATCAGCGATTTCGGCTGACTCAATCGGGCGATTGAAGGGTAGGCCAGTGATGGTTTCCGCCCAGCGTTCCTCATCGCCGAATTTCAGCTTCGCATTGACGCGCGCCTGGGTGATCATGCGGTCGGTCTTGGTCACCGCTGGATTGATGCCGACAACCTTAACGCCATTGGCTTGCGTTGCCGCGCCCAAGGCTTGGGTGAAGGCAATCAGCGAAGCGTTGCCCGCACCGCCGCAAATATAGCCGGCCTTGGGTGAACGCCCGGCCATGCCGATGATATTCACCACGGCGCCGGCCTTGCGCGCTTCCATCGCCGGCAGATAGAGCTGACACAGATGAATGTAGCCAAATACCTTCAGGCTCCAGGCTTCCTGCCAACGCTGGATGGAAATATCCTGCAAGCGCCCGGATGGAATGGCGCCGGCATTATTCACCAGGACATCAATATCCGGAAAAGCGGCATGCAGCCTTTCCCGTTCCTCGACCCGTGAAAGATCAGCGGCGAGGGTTTCAACCCGCACCTGCGCCATAGCGCGCACCTTATCGGCAGCGGTCGCAAGTGCCGCCGTATCGCGCGCCGTCAGCACCACATCGCAGCCTTCCCGCGCGAAGGCTTCCGCGCAAGCGAGCCCAATGCCCTTTGATCCACCCGTGACAAGCACACGCTTGCCGGCAAGTTGCATATCCATGTTCACACCACCAATTCAATGAGGAAGGGGCCCGGACGGGCAAAGCTTTGGCTCATCAGGTCTGCCACCTGATCAAGCGTGGTCGCCTGCGCGGCTTCCACACCCATGCTCTCGGCCAGTTTCACCCAGCCGATATCAGGATTGCCGAGGTCCATCATATCCATCGCCGTGCGCCCCGGATTGGCGCCGACATTACGGTATTCGCCAAGCAGGATCGCGTATTTGCGGTTGGAGATGATCACCGTAGTCACCGGCAGCTTTTCGCGCGCCTGGGTCCAAAGCGATTGCAACGTGTACATGGCCGAACCATCGGCCTGCATATTGATCACGCGCCGGCCACCGCCACCAACAGCGGCACCCGTTGCCAAAGGCATGCCGCAGCCAATGGCGCCACCCGTGATCTGCAACCAATCATGCGGTGGCGCGTTATGTGTTTCCGGGAAGAAGCCGCGGCCGTAGGAGACGCTTTCATCCGCAATGATCGCCCCTTCCGGCATCAGGGCCCCCAATACACGCGCTAGCCCTTCCGGTGTGGGTGCGCCGCGCACCACTTCCGGGCGCGGGCCACGATCAGGGATGGCGATGGCGGGCGCGTTCAATTCTGCCGCCAGCGCCGCCAAAGCCACTTCGGCATTCTGTTCATAACGCGTCAGCACATGCACTTCGGCATTGGGCGGGTAATGCAGCGAAGGCTTGCCCGGATAGCCAAAGAAGCCAACCGGCGCCTTGGCATTCACCAGGATCAGATGCTCCACCCATTTCAGCGCATCCACCGCCTGGTCCACGTAATAGGGCACGCGTTCGAGCGCGATACGCCCGCGCCCGCGCTGAGTGCGGCCGTTTGAGCCCTCCGCCATCAGCCGCGCGCCGGTGGCTTCCGCAATGCGATAGGCATGCAACTGCGCGCCTTCGCGGAGACTCGGGCCGCCCAGCAGGATCAGCACATTCTTTTTCTCACGCAGGATGCGCGCGGCATTGCGGATGGCATGCGGGTCGGCTTCCGGCACGGCGGGTACCGGCAGGGCCGGCGCCACCACGCCGCCATCATTCCAGGCGGTATCGGCGGGCAGGATAAGGGTTGCGATCTGCCCCGGCGAGGTGCGCGCCGCTTGCACGGCCACGGCGGCATCCGCCCCCACCTTGGTTGAATCGGTCGAAGTACGCACCCAGGCGGAAACACCGCGGGCAAAGCCTTCGGTATCGGCGGTGAGCGGCGCGTCATAGGGGCGGTGATAAGTCGCGTGATCGCCAGTGATATTCACAATGCCGGAGCGCGCGCGCCGCGCATTATGCAGATTGGCCAAACCGTTAGCGAGGCCCGGGCCGCAATGGAGCAGCGTACAGGCGGGCCTATCCACCATGCGCCAATAGCCGTCCGCCATGCCTGTTACAACATTTTCCTGCAGGCCCAGCACGCAACGCATGCCGGGGATTCGGTCCAGCGCCGCCACGAAATGCATCTCACTCGTGCCGGGGTTGGAGAAACACACATCAACCCCACTACCTATGAGTGTATGGACTAGACTTTCCGCACCATTCATTGCCGACTCTCCGCTTGGCGTTACCGGGAGCAGCCTGCGCCGAGGGGCGGCTGCGGGCAAGATGCGGGGGTTGCCTTGCAGTAATTTCGCCGTAATTAGAGGCCAGAAACACAAAGCGGTGTTCAAAAGCCGCCTCTGGGGGAGCTTTCCGGTCATGCCTCGTTTGGCCGTTGCCTTTTTCGCATCAGGCTTTGCCGCGCTGCTGTGCCAGATTGTCTGGCAGCGGATGCTTGGCATTTTTGCGGGCTCAGACACGATTTCTGCCGCGCTTGTCGTGGGCGCTTTCCTTGCCGGGCTTGGCATTGGTTCGATCATTGGTGCGAAGATCGCTGACCGCATCACGCCGGCGCGCGCGCTGATCGGCTTTGCCATCGCGGAGATCGGCGTTGGCATCTTTGCCCTGTTATCCAAGGCATTTTTGTATGATTGGCTGGCCACGGATTTGGTAGGGGTGGTGGATGACCCGGCGATGATCTTTGCCCTTTGCTTCGCTGGGCTGGTACTGCCGACCACGCTGATGGGCGCGTCGCTGCCGCTTTTGGCGCGCGCGGTCTCGACCGCTTTGGACACGGTGGCGGAGCGGATTGGCTTACTCTACGGCCTCAATACCTTCGGTGCGGGCCTCGGCGCGCTGCTGGGCGGTTGGTTTCTGGTGGGCAATCTTGGCTTTGTCGGCGCCCTATGGCTGGCCGCAGGCTTGGAAATTTTCGCGGCACTGGTTGCGCTTTCCCTTCTGCCGCAGCTGCGCGGCCTGCCCTTGCCGGCGCCGAGCCCTGCCGCCAAGACAGGCGATGCGCCTTTCGGCAGCCTGCCGCTTTGGTGCTTCCTGGTCTTTCTTTCAGGCTATGTGATTGTGGCGCTGGAAATTCTTTGGGTCCGCATCATGGGTCAGGTTGGGCAATACCACGCCTATCTTTTCCCGACCGTGCTTGGGATTTTCCTGCTGGCCGATGGGCTGGGCATGGCGATCGCGGCGCGCATGGTGCGCCGCTTGAAAGACCCGCGCCCGGCCTTTTTCATCACCCAGGGTGCGGGCTTTGTCTTGGCGGTGGTTTTGCTGGCCGCGCTCTGGCTTGCCATGCCGCATTGGCCGATCGCTGATCTGATGGCGGTGGATCATTCGCGCCTGCATGGCGGGGCGCTGGCCATGATGATCTTCCTGGCCGTGCTGGTGGTGGGGCCGCCTTCCTTCCTGATTGGCATGACCTTCGCCTTTGTGCAGCGCGCCGTGCAGCAGGATTTGGCGAGTGTCGGCACGCGCGTTGGCTGGGTGCAATTGGCCAATATTGCCGGCAATGCGGCAGGGTCCATTTTCACCGGCCTGATCACGCTGCATGTCCTGGGCACCGCCGGCACGCTGAAACTTCTCGCGGCGCTATCGCTGCTGTTGCTACTGGGCTGGCTTTGGCATGGCGGCTGGCGCCGGCCGCTGGAAGCGGGCCTCGCGCTGGCCTCAGCCCTCGCGCTTATCTTCATGCCAGGTAATGCGGGGCTTTGGTCACGCATGCATGCGGAAGGGCCGGGCCATATGGTAGCCTGGGCTGAAGACCGTTCAGGCATTGCGTTTTTTCGGGATAGCAAAGGCGCGGATGGTGTGGCGGAAGGCCCCTTCTTCATCCAGGGCTTCAGTCAGGGGCGTATTCCCTTCCTTTCCATCCATCAATTCCTGGGCGCAGTCGGCCCGCTGATTCATCCCACCCCCAAGAATGTGCTGGTGATTGGCGTGGGCAGTGGTGGCACGCCCTGGGCCGCGGGCATTCGCGAGGAAAGCCAGATCCGCGCCATTGAATTGGTGGCGCCCGTGCTGACCGCGCTTGAAGAAATTGGGCGTCATTACCCGAATGGCCCAATCGCGCGCATGTTCAAGGATCGGCGCTGGCACATGGAATATGGCGATGGCCGGCGGACGCTTGCCAAGGAAGAAACCCTTTATGATGTCATTGAAGCGGATGCGATTCTGCCGCAGGGGTCCCATTCCGGTCTGCTCTATAGCGCCGAATTCATAGACCAGGCGCGGCGACGTTTGGCGCCGGGTGGGCTCTACATCCAATGGACTCCAACCCAGCGCGCGGTGGAAACCTTCGCCGCTGTCTTTCCCCATGCGCTTTTGCTGATGCCCGCAGGCGTTATGATCGGATCAAATGACCCTATCCCCTTTGACCCGGCAAAGCTTGCGGCGGAATTCGCCAAGCCCGCGCATCTTGCGCATTTGCGCGCTGGCAATCAGGATTTCAGCGATTGGGCGGGCCTATTTGCTGGCACGCCAATGAAATGGGAGCCGGGTCAGCAACGCCAGGAAGCGCCATTGACCGATGTTTTCCCGCGCGATGAATTCTATTTGAACAACCCTGGGGTGGGCACGGATCATTACGTGCGGTCCCGCAACGCCCTGGGTCAACGCCGGGCTGCTCTGCCCTGATTGTCGCTCAGGCGGCCGATATCATGCGGGGCCTCCCATCAAGCGGAAGGATCATCTCCGCCAGAAGTCCATCAGCGCCATAAGTCAGGTCAAGGCTACCATTCAGGGCGCGCTCCACCTGCCCCTTCATCATCCCGCTACCGAAGCCCTTATGCTCGGTTATATCAACTCTGGGGCCGCCGCTTTCGCGCCATTCCAGCCTGACATGGCGTTCTGCGCCTTGCTCAGTGATCGCCCAGGCCACGGTAACCTTGCCTGAATCGCTTGAAAGCGCGCCGTATTTTACCGCATTCGTCGCCAATTCATGCAGCACCAACCCAAGCGCCACCGCCCCCGCAGGTGAGACGATCATGGCGGGCCCTGCCATGGTGGCGCGTTCCGGACCAGACAGATGCGGGCTGAGTTGCTGCTTCACCAGATCCTGCAACAGAACATCACCCCAATCTTCCTGCGCAATAATCTGATAGGACCGCGAAAGCGATAGCATACGCCCAATCAGCAGCTTGCCGAATTCCTCAGCCGGCATGTCTTCACGGAGCGTCTGGCGGGTCAGGCCGATCACAACCTGAAGCATATTGCGTACGCGGTGGTTCAATTCATTCACCAGCAAACGCTGATGCTCATGCGCTTCCACGGCTTCGACCAATTGCGTGACATCCAGCAGCGTCAGCAGCACGCCATCCGCCTTGCCTTCAGAATTCAGGTAAGCCTGTGTCCGCAGCAGATAATGCGCCGCGTTGTCATGGCTCGAAATGCGCCGTTCCGGTGGCTTGTTCCCTTCCAGCACCAGGCGCGCATCGGCCAACAACAGTGCCGTATCCAGCGAACCCGCTATATCCTGCAATGGCCGGCCGCGATCCGAAGGCAAAAGGTTGAACAAATCCTTCACCGCCGGCGTAAAGCCACGAATAAGAAGTTCACGTGTCAGAATGATCGTTGCCGGGCTGCTTGCGTCAAACAGGTTGCGCATATCCGAATTGGTGCGGTCCAGTTCTTCGACCTTGGCCTGCAATTCCTGATTGACGGTCTGCAATTCCTCATTGATAGATTGCTGTTCCTCCTTGGAGGTTTCCAATTCCTCATTGGCGGACTGCAATTCCTCATTGACTGAGACAAGCTCTTCGTTGCTTGAACGCAATTCCTCGACCGCGGTTTCATATTCCTCGATCAGCGTCTGCAATCTTTCGCGTGTTTCACGCAATTCGCGTTCAGCGGCAGCGACGGCAGCCTCGGCGGTGCCGGCAGCAGGGGCGGGCGCCGTTTCAGGCGCATCAACTTCGTGGAATACCACCAAGAAAAGTGGTTCTGCCGGGTCTGTATCAGCCAGCGGTTCAACCGTAATACCAACCCGGCCCGCTTGCCCCACCCCTTCAGGGTCAAGCCCGTGGCGGGATACAACATGCCTTGTCTGCAAGGCTTCCTGCATGGCCGTGCGCAGATCAAGCCGCAAGCCACGCCGCGCCAGGGCCAGCAGGCTGCGCGTTGGCTGGCCCGCAGCGGGTTCCAGGAAGCGCCCTGTATGGGCAGAAAAATGAATGATCTCCCCTTCCTGATTGATGACGACATGGGCAGGGGCAAAGCGTTCAAGAATGGCGGCATCCGCACTGGAACGAATGGCACGCCCCAGATCGCCAGGCTGGGGCGGCAAGACACGTGGCAGCATTCGAAAACCGGATGGCAGGTTTGGCATGGGCAATCGGTGCAAGCGTGGCGCATGATCACGGCGCTGGTAAAGGCGGGATTGCTTGTCCACCGGGCGGAACAAATCACCGAATTGCCCAGCACTTTCCGCCCCACCCAGAAACAGGAAACCACCTGGGCGCAGCGCGAAGTGAAATAGCGGGAAGACTTCGCGCTGGGTTTCCGATTCAAGATAGATCAGTAAATTTCTACAGGAAATCAGATCCAAACGCGAAAAAGGTGGATCGCGCAGCAGGTTATGGACAGAAAAGGTGCAGATATCGCGTATGGCCTGCGTAATCACCCGGCCAGAACCCGAACGCTGAAAGAAGCGTTCCAGGCGTTCCGGCGGCACCGCATCCAACTGCGCCAATGTGTAATGCCCCGCGCGCGCAATTTGCAGCGCATTTTCATCAATATCGGTCGCAAAGACCTGTAGCCTGGGCGGGCTACGCAGACCAACCGCATATTCACTGAGCAGCATTGCGATTGAATAGGCTTCTTCGCCCGTGGCGCAGCCTGGAACCCAGACCCGAACCGAATCTTCTGCCCCCTTTCCCCTGAACAGGGCAGGAATGACTTTCTCGGCCAAGCTGGCAAAGGCTTCCGTATCACGGAAGAAATCCGTCACATTGATCAGCAGATCGCGCAGCAATTGCCGCGCTTCTTCATGGTCGCCACGCAATTTCTCGGCATAGTCGGTGATATCGCCAATCTGCAGCACCTGCATCCGGCGCTGCACGCGGCGCAGGAAACTGCTTTCCTTATAGCCGGAAAAATCATGACCCAGGTCGCGCCGCAGCGTATCGCAAATCAATCGGCGCGCCGCAAAGATGCGCGACGCATCCCCTTCCTGCCGACCATTTGCCGAGGTGAGCAGCGCAAGATCCTGAAAACCCTTCGCATATATCGCAAGGGCCGCCGGGATATCCTTGGCCGGCAATATCAGATCCACCAGACCGCCACTGATCGCGCTATCGGGCATATCAGGATAGCCAGGCGCGCCATTCGACCCAGTCGCACCAGGCACACTTCCTTGTGCAATAGTCAGGCCGCCATGTTCCTTGATGGCCTTGATGCCAAGCGTGCCATCAGTCCCAAAGCCTGAGAGCACGACGCCAACGGCGCGCTCCTTTACCGCGAGGGCGAGTGCGGAAAACAGCGCATCAATCTGGTGCAAACCCCGATGCGCCAAGGCTTGCGGCAGCAAGGTGATCTTGTCTTCCTGCATCCCTGCGGTGACGCCGGGCGGTATGACGAATACGTGATCTGGCAGGATGGGTTGCCTATCCCGCGCGCTTTCCACCGGCAGCGTTGAGTTGCTCGCCAGGATTTTCGCAAGGGAGCTTTCCCCGGACGGATTAAGATGCATTTGCACGATGTAGCTGACACCGCTGCCAGGCACAGCTGCACGAAGCAGGGCGCGGAGTGCTTCAAGACCCCCTGCCGAGGCTCCAATGGCAGCAATCAGTCGGGCAGAATCCAAGAAACGGCCTTTCTACCGATTTTCAATTTTTCCACACTCAACCCAAAAGGGAAAGTGAAATCCCGCTAATCACCAAAGATTGTGAGATACCTATCGGGCGCGACCCGCAGCTACTACATGCCCAGCGCGCGGCGATACAGGTCAAGCAGGGTCTCCTGTTCTTCCACTTCCGCCGGTTCCTGCTTGCGCAGCCGGATCACCGCGCGCAGCACCTTCACATCGAAGCCCGCCGATTTCGCTTCAGAGAATATATCCTTGATGTCGCTGGATAGCGCCTTTTTTTCTTCTTCCAGACGTTCAATGCGTTCCACGATGTACCGCAGCCTTTCGCCGGCAATGCCGCCAACTTCCGTATTTTCTTGCGTGCTCGGGGCCTGGGCCATTCTGCGTTCCTCAGTATGAAGGCCGGAGGCTTTAGCCTTGGGGGCGCCGGTCATCAATGCTGCCCCTGCCCAGAGGCTGCAAATTTCGCTTTCTGTTCGGCACTCGCTTCCTTCTGATACTGCGCCTGCCATTCTTTATAGGGCATGCCGTAAATGATTTCCCGCGCTTCGGGGTCCGTCAGCGGCAAGCCTTTGTCTTCGGCGGCGGCGCGGTACCATTTGCTCAGGCAATTCCGGCAGAAACCCGCCAAATTCATCATATCTATGTTCTGCACATCGTGGCGCGAGCGCAGATGCTCGACCAGCCGGCGGAATGCGGCGGCTTCAAGCTCTGTCTGGGTTGCCTTGTCGAATTCGGGCATGGGGGCCTCCTGACCAATGGCCCTATAGATGGCCCATCCGGCGCGACTTCGCCATACTTCCTTGATCAAGGGAATCCGCCATGGCCTTCACCGATGCATCCGCCCGCGCCGCACTCCGCCAAATCTTCGACGCCGCCATTGCCAGCGCCGATCCGCGCCAAGTGCTCGCGCGGCATTTGCCGGAACGCCCGCGCGGACGCGTGATTGTGCTGGGGGCGGGGAAATCCGCCGCGGTCATGGCTGCCGCGGTAGAGGCCGCCTGGCCCGATACCCCGATCGAGGGCCTGGTCGTGACCCGCTATGCCCACGGCTACCCCACGCGGCGGGTCAGGGTGCTGGAAGCCTCCCACCCTGTGCCCGATGCCGCCGGTGCCCGGGCAGCGGCGGAATTGCTGGAAGTGGCGCGCGGCGCGGGCGCCGATGATCTGGTGCTGTTTCTGGTCTCGGGCGGCGGGTCTTCGCTGACAACGCTGCCAGCGCCGGGGCTGACACTGGAGGAGTTGATTGCGGTGAACAAGGCGCTGCTGGCCTCCGGCGCCACCATCCATGAAATGAACTGCATCCGCCGGCATCTTTCGGCCTTTTCCGGCGGGCGCTTGGCCGCCGCTGCCCATCCGGCGCGGGTGGTGACGCTCGCCATTTCCGATGTGCCGGGGGATGACCCGAGTGTGATTGCCTCCGGCCCCACCATGCCTGACCCTTCGAGCTTCGCCGATGCGCGGGCCCTGGTCGCGCATTACGGGATGCAACTGCCGGCAGCGGTGATCGCACATCTGAAAGCGGGGCAGGAGGAAAGCCCAAAGCCCGGCGATCCGCGCCTGGGCACGCCGGATTATCGCTTCATCGCGACGCCAGCCATGGCCTTGGAAGCCGCCGCTACCGCGGCGCGCGGGCTTGGCCTGACGCCCTTGATTTTGGGCGATGCTTTGGAAGGTGAGGCGCGGGAATTGGGCACCGCTTTAGCCGGCATGGCCCGTTCTGCCGCAACCCATGGCCACCCCCTGCCCGGCCCCGCCATTCTGCTTTCTGGCGGTGAGACGACGGTGACGATCCGCAGCCCCAAGCCGGGCCGTGGCGGGCGGAACGGGGAATGCCTGTTGGGCTGCGCGCTTGCTTTGGCTGGCACCCCGTGTGTTTGGGCGCTAATGGGCGACACGGACGGCATTGACGGGTCAGAGGATAATGCCGGCGCCATCGCCACCCCCGATACCCTCGCCCGCGCCCGCGCCGCCGGGCTTGATCCCCGCGCTTTGCTCGCTGGGCATGACAGCTATCGCCTGTTCCAGACGCTGGGTGATCTGGTGGTGACGGGGCCGACGCTGACCAATGTGAATGATTTTCGCGCGCTGCTGGTGGCTTAACTTTTAAAGGTTAAGTCGCGCGGATTTTGGGTAGCATGCAAGCTTAATTTTGCTAAGATTCGGCCATGCGTGACCCAGCCCTTGAAGCCCTCCTCGCCCGGCGCGGCACCGTCAAGCAGATCGCCGCCGCCTTGGGCATTTCCACCGCCGCCGTTTCCCAATGGAAGCGCATTCCGGAAGATCGTGTTCCGGAAATCGCCAAAGCGCTGAACTTAGCGCCAGAAAGCCTACGACCCGATCTGGCGCCCAACCAACCCCAATCCGAACCAACCACAGGAGCGCCCCGCATGGTGGCCCGCCCCGTTCTGCGCCGCCGGCGCCGCACCAAAATCATCGCAACGCTCGGCCCCGCCAGTAGCAGTGCGGAGATGATCGAAAAGCTCCACCGCGCCGGGGCCGATATCTTTCGGCTTAATTTTTCCCATGGCAGCCATGAGGATCACGCCGCGCGCATTGCCACCATCCGCGCCGTTGAAGCCAAGGTGGGCCGCCCGATCGGGATATTGGCCGATGTGCAGGGGCCGAAGCTGCGCGTTGGGCGCTTCCAGGCCGGGCGGGTGCAATTGCAATCCGGGCAGAGCTTCAAGCTGGATCTGAACCCGACGCCCGGCGATGCCCGCCGCGTCAATCTGCCGCACCCGGAAATCATCGCCGCGGCGCAGATCGGCACCACGCTTTTATTGGATGATGGCAAGCTCCGGCTGCGTGTCACCCACAAGCGCCCGGATCATCTGGAAACCCAGGTGGTGGTGGGCGGCCCGCTATCTGACCGCAAAGGCGTGAATGTCCCCGATGTGGCGCTGCCCATCCCGGCGCTGACGGAAAAGGACCGCGCCGACCTTGCCTTCGTGCTGGATCAGGGCGTTGAGTATATCGGGCTGTCTTTTGTGCAGCGCCCGGAAGATGTGGCGGAGGCCAAGGAAATCGCCGGCGCGCGCGCCTGGATCATGGTGAAGCTCGAAAAACCGCAGGCGCTGGAAAACCTTGATGCCATCATGGCTTTGACCGATTGCGTCATGGTTGCGCGTGGTGATTTGGGCGTGGAATTGCCGCCGGAAGAAGTGCCGCTCGCGCAAAAGCGCATTGTGCGCACGGCCCGCGCACTCGGCAAACCTGTTGTGGTGGCCACACAAATGCTGGAGAGCATGATCACCGCGCCAAGCCCAACGCGGGCCGAGGTTTCCGATGTCGGCACTGCCGTTTTTGATGGCGCGGATGCGGTGATGCTGTCAGCCGAGACCGCTGCCGGGCAATACCCCTATGAAGCGGTGAATATGATGGACCGCATTGTGGCGCGCGTTGAACAAGACCCGGATTGGCGCCGCCTGACCGATGCCGCGCGCCCACTGCCCGAGCATTCCAGCGCCGGCGCCATCGCCACCGCCGCGCGCCAAGTCGCCGAGACGATTGAGGCCGAGGTGATTGCGACCTTCAGCTCCACTGGGTCCACCACGTTGCGCGTGGCGCGGGAACGGCCGCATTGCCCGATCCTGGGGCTAACCACGAGCGCGGGTGTCGCGCGGCGCATGGCGCTGATCTGGGGTGTGCATTCGCTGGAAGTCAGCGAAATCCATTCCATGACTGAAATGGTGGCCCGCGCCACACGCGCCGCGCAGCATGAAGGCTTTGCCAAAAGCGGGGATGAGGTTGTGGTGACGGCGGGCGTGCCCTTTGGCACTCCGGGGACCACGAATGCACTCAGGGTTGCGATTGTGAAGTGAACGCGCCGATATCGGGGGCCAATTCAACCCCTCGTGGCGTGCTGCTGCTGGTGGCGGCGATGGGGATGCTGCCGCTATTGGATGTTTGCGCCAAATTTCTGGGGCAAGGCGGCATCCCCATTCTGCAAATCGTCTGGGCGCGCATGTTCTTTGGTGCGGTATTCACCCTGCCCTTTGTTTGGCAGGCTGCCGGGGCGCGCGGATTACTGCCGGATAGGCCTGGCTTTCACACCGCACGGGCGGCGTTTCTGGTGGGGTCCACCGGCTTCTTCTTTGGTGCCATCAGCTTCATGCCCATTGCCGATAGCCTCGCGATCTTTTTCGTGCAGCCTTTGCTGATCACGGCACTTTCGCCGCTATTGCTGAAGGAATATGTCGGCCCACGGCGCTGGGCGGCCGTTGCGATTGGTTTTTGCGGCACGCTGATCATCATCCGCCCAGGCTTGCAGGAATTCAACCCGGGCATGGCTTTGGCCTTTGCTTCCGGTACCTGCATGGCGCTTTACATGCTGATCACGCGCAGGCTGGCGCGGGAGGAAAGCGCGCTGATGACCACCTTCCATACCAGCGTGATGGGGATGGCGATAATGAGCCTGACTCTGCCCTTCATCTGGCAAGCGCCAAGCCTGTGGGATTGGGGGTTATTGCTGCTGCTGGCAGCGATTGCGGTTGCCGGCCATTTCCTGATTGCGCGCGCCTATACCATGGCCGAGGCATCGCTTCTGGCACCTTTGGCCTATACGGAAATGATCATGGCAACGCTGGCGGGTTGGTGGTTCTTTGATGAAATGCCAGATGGTTGGACGTTTTTTGGCGTGGCCATCCTGATTGCCTGCGCGATTTACATCTCAATCCGCGAAAGGCTGCGCCGCGTGCCCGTGCAGCGGGAGTTTGAGCAGCCCTAAATGGGAGGCCACCCAAAACCCAATATGCTTCAGGTACGCCTTTGCGTACCAGGCGGCGAAACCGGTAATGGCGTGGGCCTGCGGGGTTCCTGCGGGCCGGTCGCGGATCCTGTGCTGGCCCCCGCCACTTGGCCGGTGCCCGGGCGCGCCTGTTCTGGCCGACGTTTTTGTAAACGCTGCCACAGCGCTTCGTCGCGTTCATAAAAATCAGGACGGATTTCCAATTCCCGCCCGGCAGAGGCGAAGGCAGTCTGATACAACAAAAACACCGGCACGGGTGTCGGCAAGGGCTTGCGCACCGTACCGCCCGTTGCGACCTTATGTTGGATAACATTGATTGGTTCATCCATCAGCAGCGCGGCCAATTCAAGCGGGTTTTGCACCCGGATGCAGCCATTGCTGATACGACGATTACTGCGGGTGAAGACGTCCTTGTCTGGCGTGTCGTGCAGGTAAACATCGAAACGGTTCGGCATTTCGAACATCACAGCACCAAGCCCAGCTTGCGGGCCTGGCGCCTGCTCTGCGTCCCCATTTGGCAGCAGCACGATTTTATTCTTGACCAAATAAAGCGGGTCTTGCTTCAGCATCGGGCGAATATCCGCTTCAACAATATCACGCGGAATAACCCAGGGCGGATTGAAAAGCGCAGATTCAATCACGGTGCTGAATTCGGGGCTTTGCTTCCGCGCAGTCTCATCACCCACCACAACGCGTGTGATGAAGACAGGACGGTTATCACGATAGAACACTAATTGCTGATCAGGCACATTCACCCAAACGCGATCCGGCGGCAATTCGCGCGGGAGCCATCGTTGACGTTCCAGATTGGCCTCAATCATCCGAAGCCTGCTCACCTGGGCCTTGGTGACAAGGCCAGATGGCTGCCGTTGCAGCGCCTGGCGCAACGCCTTGTAGGTTGGGGTATTGGGCGCCAATGCCTCAATCGCCGCGACCGGGTCGGGGCCTTCCAGCGCGGCATCCAGCACTTCCGCCACATCCACCGGTTCCGGGGAAAGCGCCTCACCATCCCGGCGCCGGCTCGGCGGGACAGCTCCGAAGGCCAACGCCTCAGCATAGGTCAGCACAGCGTGGGAGAGCAGCAATTCGCGGCGGTCCGGCGGAAACATGTCCATGCGCCTGAGTAGGCTGGCCTGGAACATTTCAGGGTCCAGGCCATGTTCACGTGCCCGCAATACGGTTGCCTTCAGCGCATTCGCCTGCGCCGGGCGGTTGGCCCAAACCGGTTCAAACCTGCGGCGCGCGTAGAAACGGTTCAATAGCTCGCCATCCAGCGTCTCCCCGGCGACGATAGGTGCCGGGCTCTCCGGCAGGCTTGCCGTGCCTTCATGGGGCTGGACCGCCGCGGTTTCGAGCGAATCGGCCTCAGACGCCGCACAACCCGCCAAAGCCAGGGCCGCAGCAAGACCGACGCCGCCCTGCACAAGGCTCGCGCGACGAGAAATCAAGGTCGGCGAAGGCTCGATTCGGCCTTTGATCACTGACCTGCGACTGCTCCAAGGCAATTTCACGCCATTAGCTCCTGAATTTTCGCATTTTATGCAAGAAAAGGGTTTGACAACTTACCTGTAAATGATCTTGAATCTACGTACTCCGATAACCTAGCATTTTGGACAGACAAAATGAACACCGAAGCTAAAGACATGACTCGCAAGGCTCTCCTCCGCAAGGCTGCGGCGGCTGTTGCCATCCTGGCTCCGGCGGCCCTGCTGGCCGCTTGCGCTCAGGAACCGGCGCCCGCCCCGGCCCCGGCGCCCGCACCAGCCCCGGCTCCGGCCCCTCGGGCGCGCGGCTAATTTCATAATTCGTCGCCCGGCATCTTTGGGTGTCGGTCTAGGCGCACGTGAAATGCCTCGCCTTTAGGCGGTTTGGCAAAGATAGAGCCCGCTATGCTCCCGCATAGCGGGTTTTTCTTGTTGTCTGATCTCGCACGACGAAGGCTGCCGCGCCATTGGGGGCCGCCATCGGGCAAGCGCTCTGGCCCCTTTTGGGATGCGGGGCACAGGCCCGGGGCTGAAGGGCCTAACGCGTGTTACCCCCTTCCTTTAACGACCCAAAGTTAATGACGCTTCCGCGCGCGTAATGGAGACAAAGCCTCTTGTTTGAGCGATTGCGGCTTTCCGGCCAGATTGCGGGCAGCGCACCATGACCGCTTCTGCCATTTTCGGCGACTTGTTTGCCGCTTGGCTCTTTGGCTTTTCGGCGCTGATCAGCATCATCAACCCACCCGCAGGCGCGCTGATTTTCCACGGCATGACGCGCTGGCTGACCGAACAGGAACGCGCGCGCTTGGCGCGTGCCATTGCCATTAATAGCTTTATCGTGCTGCTATGCGCTCTTTTCCTGGGCGCCCCCATTCTTGGCTTTTTCGGTATTTCGCTTGAAGCCTTGCGGATCGCGGGCGGCCTCACAGTTGCCGTCGCCGGCTGGCAAATGCTGAATGAGGAAGATGACAACCAGCGCCGCGAATCCAAGGCCCCTGCCGCCCTGGATACCGCCCCGGTCGAGCGCATGAGCTTCTTCCCACTGACCCTGCCGCTGACCACCGGCCCTGGTACCATTGCGGCATCCATCGCCCTTTCGGCAGAACGGCGCTCCTCCGAAATCAGCTATATCGTGCTGAATGCGCTCGCCTTCACCCTGATGGCGGCGACGGTGGCACTGACCGTCTGGATCGCCTATGCTAATGCCGCCGCAGTCGCGCGCCGCCTTGGCCCCACGGGCATGCTGATTGCCGCCAAGCTTGCCGCCTTCGTGCTGCTTTGTATCGGCGCGCAGATTATGTTGACGGGCGTGGTTGACGCCCTCACCCCCATTCTTGCGAAGCGCTGACGCGCCGCGACATTCCAAGACCATAAGGAAATATCCATGAACAGCACCGCCAAAATTGTTGATGTTGATTACGCGACCGAGATGCTGATCCGCTTGCTCGCGATTGATAGCGTCACAGGGTTTGAGGCTGCGATCGGCGCGGCCATTGTGGATGAGTTGAAGAAAGTCGGCGTGCCGGCAAGCGCGATCCGCTACGACACCGCCCATCAGCGCATCAAGCTGCCGACCGAAGTGGGCAATCTGATTGTTGACCTGCCGGGCACCAAGCCCGGCCCGCGGCTTTTATTCTCCACGCATATGGATACTGTGCCGCTCTGCAAAGGGGCGAAGCCGCGGCGGGAGGGGGACCGGATTGTCTCCGATGGCACCACGGCTTTGGGGGGCGATAATGGCACAGGCTGCGCGGTGCTGATCGCGCTCGCGAAAACCCTGATTGATCACAAGCTGCCGCACCCGCCGATCACCATGCTGTTCACCGTGCGTGAAGAAAGCGGCTTGCATGGCGCGCGGGAGCTTGACCCGAAGGATCTGGGCGGTGCCACCATGGGCTTCAATGTGGACAGCACTCATGCTGCCTTGCTCACCATCGGCGCGGTTGGCCAGCAGAATTGGGAAGTCACCATCAAGGGCAAGGCGGCGCACGCCGGTGTTGCGCCGGAACGCGGCATTTCCTCAACGCTGGTTGCTTCTATTGCGCTGACTGAAGCACATCGCGGCGGCTGGTTCGGCAAGGTGGTGCAGCCGGAAGGCAAGGGCTCCTCCAATGTTGGTATCTTTGGCGGCAAGGACGGCAAGCCCGCCGGCGATGCCACCAATGTCGTGACGGATTACGTGCATCTGGTGGGTGAAGCCCGCAGTACGGATGCTGCCTTTGCCGTCAAGATCACTGAAGCCTTCGAAGCCGCCTTCAACAAAGCGAAGAGTGAGGTGATGGATACCGATGGCAATATGGCCGAAGTGACCTTCCAATCCCGCACCGCCTATCCGCCCTTCCTGATGTCGGAAGATGACCCTGCCGTGGCTCGGGCCAAGAAGGCCGCGAAAGCTATGGGGCTTGAACCCGTCACCATGGTTTCCGCGGGCGGGCTGGATGCGAATTGGCTGGTGAAGCATGGCGTGCCAACCGTGACCTTCGGCGCGGGCCAGGCGGAAATCCACACGGTCAATGAATATGTGGTCATTCCGGAATTCGCCCAGGGCTGCCGCCTGGCGGTTGCCATCGCGACGCTGGAGTAATATCCGCGCCCCATGCGCATCCTGCTGATCGAAGACGATAGGGCGACCGCCGATTACATCGCCAAAGGTCTGCAGGAAATTGGCCATGTCGTGCAGGTGGCACGCACGGGGCGCGATGGCATGCTACTCGCCGCTGGTGAGGCCTGGGATGTGATCGTGACTGATCGCATGCTGCCGGGGCCTGATGGCCTGACCATTCTGCGCACCTTGCGCGCTTCCGGCATCACCACCCCTGTGCTGGTGCTGACCGCGCTTGGTGAGGTTGAACGCCGCGTGGAAGGGCTTGATGCCGGCGCTGATGATTATCTGGCGAAGCCCTTCGCCTTCAGTGAACTCCGCGCACGCATCGCCGCACTTGCGCGCCGCCCGGCGCCCGCGACCGATCCCGTGCTGCTGCAAGTGGGCGATATTGAATTGGACCTGCTGAAGCGCGTGGTGCGACGCAATGGCCAGCCGGTGGAATTGCTGCCGACCGAAATGCGCCTTTTGGAATTCATGCTACGCCGCCCGGGCCAGGTGCTGACCAAGACCATGCTGCTCGAAGGCGTATGGGAGTTGAATTTCGACCCTTCAACCAATCTGGTTGAAGTGCATGTCAGCCGGCTGCGGCGCAAGCTATCGCAGGAAGGATCGCCCGCACCGATCCAGACCATGCGCGGTGTGGGTTACATGCTGGGCTCACCGAAATGAGTGCGATTGGCAGGCTATTGCGCAGTTTCGCGCTGCGTACCGCGCTGCTGACCGCCTTTGGTGTCTTAGGTATTTCCGCGCTTGGGCTTGGGCTTGGGTGGCTGCGTAGCTCGCAAGCTTTGGAAGAAGCTTTGGACAGCACCATCCGCGCGGAAGCCGAAGTATTGCTCGGCGAATTCCAGCGCTTCGGCATGATTGGCCTGACGCGCGCTGTCGAAGCGCGCACGCGCGACCGCACGCCAAGCGCCATTCTGGTGCAGCTACGTTTGCCGGATGGGCGGCCCCTTGCTGGGTCTCCGCGCCTTTCCGGTGCGCCGATGGGCTTGCGCGGTTTTGTGACGCTCAGGGCGTCGGAAGGGCCGGTGCGCGCGCTGGGCATTGGGGTTGCTACGGGCTTCACGCTGCTGGTCGCGGCGGAATTCGGCGCAGTGTTGGATACGGCAGCAACCCTTGCCACCACGCTGGTTGCCGCCGGTGTGATCGCGGTTTTCATCGCGCTTGGCTTTGGTTTGTTCATGGCGCGCGGGCTGCAAAATCGCCTCCGGCGCGTCTCAGAAGCAGCCGAACAGGTGATGCGCGGCGATCTGACGCGGCGCCTGCCTTTGGCCGGCAGCGCCGATGAATTCGACCGGCTGGCAGGCACAGTGAACAACTTGCTGGAACGCCAGGAAGCGCTGATCGAAGGCATGCGGCAAGTCACGGTGGATGTCGCGCATGATTTGCGCGGGCCGCTTTCCCGCCTGCGCCAGAAGCTCGAAGCGGCGCTCGCGCGCGCGCGTGATCCCGCTACCGATGGCGCCGCGTTTGAAGCCGCACTCGCCGAATTGGATACGGTACTCAGCACCTTCACCGCGCTGCTGCGCATCGCACAGCTTGAAGCCGGCCCGCCGCTGCCACCGCAGGAAGCGCCAATGGTGGATCTTTCCGCCTTGGTGGCAACACTCGCTGAGGCTTACGAAGTGGTCGCTGAAGAAACCGGTAAGCGGCTTGAGGTGCAGGTGGCACCCGACCAGCGCCTGCATGGCGATGCCGCGCTGCTACGCCAGATGCTAGCCAATTTGATTGACAATGCGCTGATGCATGGCGGGGGTGCCGTGCGCGTGGCGCTGCGCGCAGGGCCGGTGCTGGAAGTGGTGGATGATGGGCCAGGCATTCCGCCAGAAGAACGCGCGCGCGTACTGCGGCGCTTCTATAGGCTGGACCGCAGCCGGGGCACGCCCGGTAGTGGGCTTGGCCTGGCGTTGGTGGCCGCAGTGGCAAAGCTGCATGGGACAGCGCCGGTACTGTCAGACGCGGCGCCAGGGCTTCGCGTGACGGTAGATCTTTCCAGCGCAAAGGCCAAAAGCTGACAGGCGCAATCCTGAAAATCATTTCAGCTTCGCGTTCGGGACTTTACAGCAGGCTTTCTCCATTTTCGCGGTCAAGGCGAAAGCGAATCAGCGCCCTGCCCTCTAGATGGAGAAAACTACTCATGGCTACATCCAGCCCCGCCCGCCGGAAGACGCGCTATGCGCTGCTCGGCCTATTGCTTGGTTCAACCGCGCTTACCGGCCTTGCCGTGCAGGCGCAGAACGTGCCGGCACCTGTCGCCCCGGCGATTACTCTTGACCGCGCCGCGCCGGCCGCCGGCTTTGCTGATCTGGTGAAGGCCGTCCGCCCGGCGGTTGTCACCATCAATGTCGCCGGCAAGCAGCCGCGTTCTGAAGCCGGCATGCCCAACCCCGGCCAGGGCCGCGTACAAGGCACCGGTTCGGGCTTCGTCATTGACGCTGCCGGCTTTATCGTCACCAACAACCATGTTGTTGATGGCGCCAGCCGTATCACGGTGAAGCTTGAAGATGGCCGCGAATTGCAGGCCCGCCTCGTTGGCCGCGATGCGCGCACCGATGTCGCGCTGCTGAAGGTTGAAGCAGGCGCGCCGCTACCCTTCGTGACGCTGGGCGATTCTGATCGCGCCCAGCCCGGCGATTGGGTGGTGGCCATGGGCAATCCCTATGGCCTATCCGGCACCGTGACCACGGGTGTGGTTTCCGCAACCGGCCGCGACATTGGCGCTGGCCCCTATGATGATTTCATTCAGGTGGATGCGCCGATCAATCAGGGCAATTCCGGCGGCCCGCTTTTCGCGCGTGATGGCGGCGTGATCGGCGTGAATACGGCGATCTTCAGCCCGACCGGTGGTTCGGTTGGTATCGGCTTTGCCGTGCCGTCCAATATGGTGAAGCGCGTGGTCGCTGAATTGCGTGAGAAAGGCCAAGTGGAGCGCGGCTTCCTGGGCGTTTCCACGCAGCCAGTGAACGCGGCCATGGCGGCGGCGCTGAAACTGCCGGCCAAAGCTGGGGAAACACCGCAGGGCGCGCTGGTCGCGGGGGTGGAGCGTGATAGCCCCGCCGCCAAGGCCGGCCTCAAGCCCGGTGATGTGGTAACTGCGCTGGATGGCAAGGCCGTGCGCAACCCGCGTGACTTGGCGCGCAGCGTGGCGGATATGCGCCCCGGTGGGAAGGCTGATCTGAAGCTCTGGCGTGATGGGGCGGAAGCCAGCCTGCGCGTTGATATCGCGGCTCAGCCCGGTACGGAACGTGCCCGGCCAGGCGCCGAGGAATCAAACGCGCCGCGCATTGGTGTTTCGCTGGCGCCGATCACGCCGGAAGCGCGTGCGGCGTTGCGTCTGCCCAATGATGCCAAGGGCGCGTTGGTGCAGGCCGTGGAGCCGAATTCACGCGCCCAGGAAGCCGGTTTGCGCCGGGGGGATGTGATCATCGGTGTCGGCACTACCACGACCGATGACGCTGAGGCCGCGCTGCGTGCATTGCGTGAAGCGAATGCCGCTGGCGGCGCTGTTGCGGTGCGCGTCCTGCGCGATGGCAAGCCGGCCTTCATCGCCGTGCCGGCGGCGCAGGCCTGAAGACTGAGTGGGTCAGGCGCCTGCCTGGCCCACTTCACAGCAAAGCTGGAAACTCAACACGCCGCGCGCCGTGCGGAGACGTCCCATAACGGCAGCGGTTTCCAGCCTGACCGGCCATGGTGGCAGAACTGACCCCTTAACCCACCATGGTCGGTTTTTTGGCGTTACGCCGCGACTTCAGAACCGCACAATCCCAACCGCAAGCAGACGATTGGCAATGCCATGGCCCACGCCATTGGAACCAACCGCCGCCGCTCCATCTTCAAGATCACGCCGGCTGAAGACATATTCCAGGCCAAGATCAAGCCAACCAAAAGGCATGCGGCTGGTGGGGCGATCGGCAAAGGGGCTCCAGATCAGATTGGCAATCACCTGCTGCATTTCCCGGTTGCGCGCCAAGGCCCCAGGCGTGCCGGCGCCGAAACGGATGGAGGATGGGAAATCCTGCCGTGCATGGGCATAGGAAACCGTGCTGCGCACAAAATCCGACCAAAAGCGCCGATAGCCGATGGTGCCGCCATATGTGGGTACTGCATCTAGGCTGTAATCCATGCCGGTCGCTGTGATGATGTCGGAGATACCGCCCTGGCCGAAAGTATTGCCGGCGAAATAACGCCCTATGCCTTCGCCATAATAGCCCATGAGCATCAGCTCATCCCGGCCGAGGGCGGAAATCCATTTGCCAAGCGGCAGTCGCGTATGGGCGGCAAGGCCCCAGCCGAAGGTGCTCTCGCTCGGCTTGGGGCCAAGCGTGGTGCCATCCGGTTCAAGCGTGAGTTGGCGGAACAGGCCGCGCAGCACATATTCCTCAGCGCCATCACGCCAAGTTAGCCTCGCGAGAAAATCGGGCATCTGATCAAAGGCAGGGCTGGCGCCGCCATCAAAGCGAATGGGGGAAAAGGCCGGACCGCTTTGCGTCAGGATATCGCCATAGGGCGATTCAACCGAACCTTGCAGCATCCAATTCCCACCGAAGCGATGCGTGACGCGCAGCTGTGCCTGGCGGATGAAGGATTGATTGAGGTTGGTCGCATCATGCATCGCCTCGGTCAGCCCTTCATTCCAAAGGCTGTTTGTGTGACCGATCAGGTAGCTCCAATCATCGCGGGTCAATTCCGCAAAGGCCTGCCTGAGGCGATAGGCAAGATCACCACCTTGCGAAATCTCACCACGGAAATCGCCTTCAATGGTGGTATCCAGCCGCCCCCAATCAGTATCGGTGCGTGTATCGAAACCGAAGCGCGAACTGCGTGCTGTAATGTCACCATCGCCGGGCTGCGTGTTTCTGGCCGTCAGCGGAATACCCTGCACCGATGCCGCGTCAGTCGGGTTGCGCGCATTGAAATCACGATAAGCGGTCAAGCGCAAAAACCCATAAAGCCGGACGGTCGTATCACTATTCGGGATGCGCATCGCAAGCCCATCCAGGCTGCCGCGCAGCGCCTGATCCACCTCGGCGCGTACCGTCTCGGGCGAGCGCGGCGCGGGTGCGGCGGCAGCAACAACGGGAGCGCTGGACGGCGGCGCGGGGCGCGGGGCAGCGGCGCGGGCTGGCGCGGGCGCAGCGGCTGGCGCGGGTGCGGGCGCCGCTGCCACAGGCGGGCGCTGCGGGCGGCGTTCACGTTCAAGCTCATTCACACGCTGTTGCAGCGCATCAATGCGCCGCATCAGATCTTCAATGCTTGGCTGCTGCGCCAAGGCCGGCGCAGCACCCACCATCAGGCCCAGCATGGCCGCCCCGGCCCATTTTGTTCTCATCTGCATGCCCCCTGCGTCTTACGGCGCTAACACCAAGACTTTCTCAAGGATAGGTTGGAACCGCGGGGCAGTGCCGCGCATTGGCCGAGTGTCGCGCCGCTGTGCAGGATATCTCTTCCGGGCGTGTTTCAGCGCAATCGCTAAAACCGAAAGGCAATACTGACCGAACCGAATTGTGCGGCCTCACGCTGCGTTTCGAATTCCTTGCTGCGGATCGTATAGGTCGCGGTCAGGCGCGCGCTTTCAAAAATCAGCGCGAAGCCAAGGCTGGCATCGCCCACCAGCACTTCCCGATCAACGCTACGACTATCCCGCCAGGTATTGCCATCAAGCGAAATGTCACGCGCCACAGCGCGGCCTTCAACACCGCCAAAGACATACCAGCCAAAGCGCCCGGTGGGCTGGAAGAAAACCGAACCAGCGGAAACCGGGCGCACGCGGGGCGGCCCAAAATCCGCATCAAGTTCCGTACCGTAGCGGAGCAGCATACCCCCAGCAGCATAGGAATGCACATTGCCAAGGCTGGCCGCGAGGCTTGGCACCAGGCCAAATCGCCGCCCACCTGAATCGGGTTCGCCATTCAACCGCCATTGCCGGTTCGCCACCAGATTGACGCCGGGTTCATCGCGCAGTTGGTAATCCCAGCCATAGGCGCGATCAATGCGCATCAGATCATGCGTCGTGTTCTGCACCCATTCGCCTAGCGCGGAAGGCCCAATAACGCCAAGTTGCAGTTCGAGCGTACCCATTTCCCGCGCCGTATAGGAATGCAGCGAAACCGCGCCATAAAGCCACGCGGCATAGGGGCGATCATTCGGATCAGGGTTGGTCGCGAGTGTGTCTTCCGGCGTATAAATTTTCTGGCCGAAGCTGAGCCCCCAACGCGTCACGCCGCCGCCAGGGAAGAACAGGTTTCCGCCTTCAGTTATGCCCGCAAGCCATGCCGGCGGGTCATAGGAAGGTGCCCGCCAGGCAAAAAGAAATCCATTGGTGTAGTAGCGGTCATTGCCGGAGAACGTGTCATTCTCCAACAGGAAGGCAAAGGTCCCTGCTGGGTCTGCATCACGCGGCGCCTGCGTCTGGGCCGCCGCAGGCAGGCCAGCCATTAGCGTTGCAACACAAAATATCGTTCGCGTGAAGCGTGCCATGTCTCAGAACCGCCAGATCAACGGCACAACGAAGACGCTGATGATGAAGAACCAAATCATCATCGGCAGGCCGAATTTCCAGTAATCGCCAAAGGCATACCCGCCTGGGCGCATTACCATCAGATTGGTGGGCGTCGCGATTGGCGTGAGGAACGCGGCGGCGGCGGCAATGCCGATGCTCATCAGCACCGGTATCGGCGAAACCCCCATGGAGTTTGCGGCGGCAACGCCAACGGGAATGATGATCAGCGCGGTTGCTGTATTGCTGATCAACTGGCCGAGCACTGCCGTCAACACAAAAAGCCCCGCGAGCAGGATCATCGGGCTGCCGCCCGCGGCCATGGCGACCAGCCCATCTGCCATCAGCTGCGCCGCGCCGGTTTGCACCATGGCTGTCGAAAGCGGCATCATCGCCGCCACCAGGATCACCGTTGTCCAGTCAACCGCGCGATAGCTTTGATCCACGGTGACCACGCGCGACAAAATCAGGATGAAGCACGCGGCAATGCCCACCACCGCCCCTGGCAGAAGCCCGGTCGCAAGGAAAAACACCATGCCGGCCAGCACGCCGATCGTGGTCCAGGCGCCGGCACCAAGCGGCACCGCCTGACGGCGCACCGTATCGGGCGAATTCACCACCAGCACCTGCGGATCAGCCAGCCGCACATCAAGCGCCTTCCAGCTTCCCTGCAACAGCATCGTATCGCCCGCCTGCAATTGCACAGGCTCAGCGCCCAAATCCGCCCCGGCGCGCTGGATGGCGATGACAACAAGATCACCGCTTTCGGTGATCATGCCCTGATAGGCGGTCTGCCCGATCATTTCTGATCGTGGCGGGATCATCACCTCAGCCAGGCCGGAACTGCGATTGAACAGGCTGTCGCGCAAATCCTCATCGCTGTTTTCCAGCCGGAAGGCCAAATGTTGTTCAGTGGCCAGCCGCGCCGCATCATCACCCTGGCCGGAAACCAGCAGGAAATCGCCCTCCATCATCGTAGGGCGCCGCAGCCTATCGCCCGTTAGGCCATCATTCACAGCGACAAGCCGCAGCGAGCCCCAGCCACTTTCCTTAAGCGATGATGGCGGTTGGCCGATCAATGGCGAAGAAGCGCGCAGCCGCAACCGAAACAAGCCCTCCTTCAGCCGATATTGTTCAACCAGCGTGGTGGCATGGCGGCTGAAATCCACACTCATGGTCTCACCAGGGCGATGCGGCAGCAGCTTCCGCCCGAACAGGAGGGTGATGGTGATGACACCCAATAACAGCGGAATGCCAACAATGGTGAATTCAAAAAAGCCGATGGCGCGCGCGCCGGCATCCAGCGCGGCCTCACTCACCAGCACATTCACTGGCGATCCGGTCAAGGCCAGTTTTGAACCCGCATGCGCGGCGAAAACCATCGGCATGAGCAATTGCGAAGGCGGCAGACGCAGCCTGAGCGCCAAGACAACCGCCACCGGCAAAAGCGCTGCAATCGCCCCATTGAGGCTAATGAGCGCGGTCAACATCGCCGCCAGCAAGGAAATCAGCACCAGCAATCGCGTGCGGCTATTCTCGCCAGCGCCGCGGATCAGCATCTGCCCCGCCCAGGCGGTAACGCCGGTGCGATCCAGCGCAGCACTCACCACAAAAAGGGTCGCGATGAACATCACCGCCGGATCGCCGAAACCCGAGAGCGCCTGTTGCAGCGTGACAAGGCCGGTCGCATAAAGCGCCATGCCGACACCCATCGCCACCAGAATGACCGGGATGCGGTTCCAGATGAAAAGCACAATGGCCGCGAGGATGATCGCGGCCATGATGGTGATGTCATTCATGCGCTAGAGCCCCCAAGGCAGGCCGAGCATATACCAAGCCGCCAGCAGCATGGTCCAAACTACGGAAATGGCGATGACATAAGGCAGCATCAACGCAATCACCGTGCCAACCCCGGCATCCTTCTGATATTTGATCGCGAAAGTCACGATCATGGCAAAGTAGGCGTTGAGCGGCGTGATGGAATTCATCGGACTATCGCCAACGCGATAGGCCGCCAGCACCACTTCCGGCGCCACGCCAAGTTGCATGAGCAGCGGCACAAAGACCGGCGCGAAAATCGCCCATTTCGCCACGGCTGCCGTGATGATCAGGTCAATACCGAAAACCGCAATGACAAAGCCGATCAGCAGCGCAACCGTTGGCAGATTCAGTTTTTCCAGGAAATCCGCCATGGAAACAGCCGCAAGCGTGGCCATGTTTGAATAATTGAAGATCGCGATGAATTGACTGATAACCAGCAGCAGCAGGATCAAACCCGCCAGTGCGCCGATGGATTTCTGGATGGCGGCAATGGCCTCACCAGATGTGCGCATGGTGCCGGCCGCACGGCCATAAGCAATGCCGCAGACCAGGAAGATCAGCGCAATGGAGACAATCAGGCTGCCCATGAAGGGCGAAGACCCGATGATCGCGCCGGTTTCCGGGTTGCGCAACGGCGCACCTGGCGGCAGCGTTAGCAGCGCAATGAAAGCAAGCACACCGAACAGGGCATTCCGCGCGGCGCGCAGGCCCTTGTATTCCTCATCGGACAATACATTCTCACCAGGTACCTGATAATCACCGGTATAGGCGCCAAGGCGCGGTTCAATCACCCGTTCAGTAATAACGCCAATCAGCACTGTCAGCACCACGACAGACGCGATGGAAAACCAAACATTCGCCGCAAGATCAATGGACGCATTCGGATTGACCAGCCGCGCCGCATCATTGGTGATTTCTGTCAGAATGCCATCCACCGGCACGATCATGACATTCACCATGAAGGCGGAAGCCACCGCAGCGAAGGCCATGGCAAGGCCCGCCAAGGGATGCCGCCCAACCGAAAGGAAGGCCGCCGCCGCCAGCGGGATCAGCACCAGATAGCCTGCATCCGCCGCGATGGACGAAACAATACCGACGAAAACGAGAATGTAAGTCAGCAGCTTTGGCGGTGCGACGATCACCAACTTGCGGATCAGCGCCTTCACCAGGCCGGCTTCTTCCGCAACACCAACGCCCACCATGGCAACAATAATCACGCCAACCGCATTGAAGCCCATGAAATTGGGCACCACGCCGGTGAACATGAAGCGGATGCCATCAATAGTCAGTAGGCTGCGCGCCGCTGTTGTTGCTTCCTCAATCTTGCCGGTCGCGGGGTTATAGGCCTGGTAGGTCACCTGCGCGCCAAGCAGCGACAGCGCGGCAGAAAGCAGCACCACAAAGACGATCAGATAGACGAAGATCATTACCGGATGCGGCACGCGGTTGCCCACGCGCTCCACCGTATCCAGAAGGCGCTGCATGGTGGTTTTGGGTTCGTCTTTCACCGGTGAATTCTCCGACGCGCTCATTGTGACAGGGCCTGCAGAATGCGCGCCCAGGAACGGATGCCCTTCTGGAAGCTTTCCAGATTGTATTTCTCATTCGGGCTATGGATGCGGTCATCTTCCAGCCCAAATCCGGCCAATACCACATCCATCCCAAGCGAGGTCTTCAGCATATGCGTGACCGGGATGGAACCCCCAGAGCCGATAAAGACCGCGGGCTTGCCCCATTCATCGGACAAAGCCGCACGCGCCTTGGCAAAGGCCGGGTCCGTATCCGGGAAGCGAATGGCGCGGCCCGAGCCATGCTCGATGAATTCCGCCCGACAATCGGAAGGCAGGCGCGCCAGCACATGCGCGCGGAAGGCCTTACGTATGGCGTGCGGGTCTTGGTCAAATACCAGCCGGAAGGACACCTTGGCGGAGGCTTGCGCAGGGATAACGGTCTTGAAACCATCGCCCTGATAACCACCACCCATGCCGTTGATTTCGCAAGTCGGGCGCGACCAGACCATTTCCAGCGCATCCCGCCCCTTCTCACCGGCTGGCTGCGATAGGCCAATGACACCGAGGAACTTCTCGGCGGTGAAGCCAAGCGTTCCCCATTGCTGCTTCAGGCTTTCGGGCAGTTCCGGCACGCCATCATAAAAGCCGGGCAGCGTGACGCGGCCCTGATCATCGTAAAGATCAGCCAGGATTTTTGCTAGAATACGGTTCGGATTGGCTGCCGCCATGCCGTAGAAACCTGAATGCAAATCACGATCGGCGGCGTGGATGATCACTTCTTCACCGCAAAGCCCGCGCAGCATGGTGACAATGGCGGGGGTTTGCGGGTCCCACATATTGGTATCGCAGATCAGGCCGATATCCGCCTTCAATTCTTCCTTGTTGGCATCAAGGAAGCCGGGCAGGTTGGCGCCGCCTGATTCTTCCTCACCTTCCAGCAGGATGGAAACCGGGATGGGCAGCTTGCCCGTCACGGCCTTCCAGGCGCGGCAGGCTTCGACAAAGGCCATAAGCTGGCCCTTATCATCCGCGCAGCCACGACCACGGATCACCTTTGTGCCATCCGCCAAGGCTTCAATCACCGGGTCAAACGGGTCGCGGTCCCATAATTCCAGCGGGTCCACCGGCTGGACATCATAATGCCCGTAGAAGAGCGCCGAGGCGCCCTTGGCGCTGCGGTCATGCGCCACCACGATGGGATGGCCAGGCGTTGGCCGTGCCGAGGCTTCAAAGCCAATGCTGCGCAAATCAGCCGCATGCCATTCGGCATTGGCCGCGCAATCATTGGCGAAGGCGGGGTCGGTCGAGATGGATTTGATGCGGAGCACGGTAAAAAGGCGCTCCAGCGCGCCCTCCATGTCGGCGTCTATATGCGCCAGAACCCTGTCGAGATCGCTCATGTTTTTTTCTGCCTGCCATCCTGACCAGCGGGCGCGCATAGGGCAACACGCACCTTGGCCTTCATATTCGATTTACCCTTGTAGCACATCCTGGCCTTGCACGGCACGTCCCGGGGCTGTGCCCCCCGTCCGGCCAATGGCGCCGGGGGCGTGCGGGCGGCGCGCGGCTCCGCCAGGGTGGGGAGCATCCATGTCGGACCAAACCCCTCTTTCCGTCCACGCCCTGCTGCTGGCTGAGCGGCTTGATACGCGCGCGCTTGAGCGGCGTGGGCCGGTGCTGCCTGGGGCGCTCAGCCTTGGCGAATTGCCCGGCGGCGGGCGCGCCTTTGCCTTTCGCTGGGGCGCGGTTGTGACAATCGGCGCCACGCTGGAACAGGCCAATACTTTGGCCTCACAGCTCCGCCCGCACCTTCATGAACCGCTCGAGGTGCCGGAACACGAAACAGCCGAGATCATCATCGGCGCGGCGGAGGATGGCGCGAATGAAACGGGCACAATCCTATTGCAGGACGGCTCACTGGCGCGCCTTGCCTTGGTGGCCAAGGCGCTCGCCAAAAGCGCGGTACTGACCCATCAGGAGGAGATGCTGGCGCGCACGCTTGACCGGCTGGAAGCACCCTTGGAACGCTTGCGGCGCGGGCAGCTTGGTCTGCCAACCCGCCTTATCGTGCCGCTGATCGGGGAAGCGATTTCCGCCCGCGCACGCTCCTCCGCACGTGTGGATACCGCGGCCAAGCCTGAATTGTTGTGGGACCATCCCGAATTGGCGCCGCTTCATGCAACCCTTGCCGCCGAATGGGAGCTTGCGGAACGCACCGAAGCGCTTGCCGGCAAGCTTGAGATGGTGCGCGAAATCTCCGAAACCTTGCTGGATTTAACGGAAACGCGGCGCTCACGCCTGCTGGAATTGGCGGTGGTACTGCTGATCGCGACCGAAGTTGCGACAACGCTTTATGGGCTGTTCATGCCGTGACGAGCGACTGAATTTCTTAGCAATGCTTCACGGCCCCGGCGATGGCGGAGAAATCAGCCCGACGGGCGGCGGTGACGTCACCCAGCTTGTGAGATCACGGCCACGCGCTTCACCATAGGCGAAAAGGGCGCGCATATAGCCATTATCAAAAAATCTGGGCCGCGGCGTATCGAAATCCTGCCCGATGCTTTGCAGACGAAAGCCGATGCCGTCTCGATAGGTGCTCAGATAAATCCGATCAAGATCATTGATGGATGAGAAATGCAAAAGTGTCTGTGCGGACCGGCGCGCGATGCTGAACAGGCCCCCTGGCGGGTCAGTAATCGGGACATCCACACGACCATTGCGAATGACCCAGGCCGTGGTTTCACGTTGCTGTCCGGCGCGGCCCGTCAAAGCGCGTGGGCGGAACCTGGCTGGATAGAGAAAAACCTGCATCGCCGCGCCGCCATCCACATGCATTTCCTGGAAAGCCCGCCCAGCTGCTTCGACATCAATCATCACGGGCGGAAAGGCACCGGGGATGGAAGCTGAGGCCAATAGAATGCGCCGAACCAGATTGAGAGCCTCAGGATGGCCACTCGCCGCAATCGCACCAATATTCCATACCACCGGCCGCCCGACATCCAGATTGACCGTGCCGATCAGCAATAACCGCCCGCGTTGATGTTCCGCCGCAATGGACTGCAACATCGCTTCATCGGCATGGCGTTCAATCAGGCGCGCGAGCGGCGTGGTATCGGCAAGCGCTTCGCGGAAAAGTACGGACAGGGCAACACGGCCAAGCTGCACCACATCACTCGGCGCGATTTCGGTGAACAGTGCGCGCAACTGGGAATCATAGGAAGGCCCAAGGAAAGCAAAGGGGGCAATCAGGGCGCCGGCAGAAATGCCCGTGACCAATTCGAATTCAGGTCTTTGGCCAGTTTCGCTCCAGCCCACCAGCACGCCAGCACCAAAGGCACCATCATCAGCGCCACCGGAAAGCGCCAGGAAATGTCCAGGCGCGGCGCGCCGCCCACGCCCAGCTTGCAGCCCCGCATCCCTACGGCGCAGAACGCGTTCGTAATAGGCAATGATCGGCCCAGGATCACCATCTGCCCAGAAGCGAGAATCGGGTACGCCCAGCACATCAATGGCGGTCACTTGCTGCGAAGGCGGTGCCGGCAGGCGCGTAATGCTGGCGCAGCCTGCCAAGACGGCAAGCAGCAGGCAGGTCGCGGCAGCGCGCAGAGCGGGCCCGCCCCTCATGCGCGAAACCGCATCCTGCCTTTGTGCATCATCCGCCGGATGCTCCAGCCAAGGCTTCGCGCAGCGTCGCTTCCTTGGTTTCGTCGAAGGATGTGCGCATGATTTTACCGCCCATGCCTTGCAGCCCTTCCATCACACGCTCAGCGGTCATTTTGCGCACCAGCAAAAATAACGCAGCCTCACCCGCCGTCAGGCTTTGCGCCACGTCCTTCATGAAATTGTCATTGATGCCAACATCTGTTAGGCGACCTGAAACCGCACCGGCAGCAGCCCCAACAGCTGCGCCCGCAAGTGGATTGAGGAACAACAGCCCAATCAAGGCCCCCCACATCGCCCCGCCAGCAGCACCGGCGGCTGTCGGTTGAAAAATCTGGTTAAGCTTGATGCTGCCATCGGGCTTGCGCAGCGCCACAACGGCATCGCCAAGTTCGATCAGGTATTCGCGTTGCATGGAGACAACGCGCGTGCGTGCTTCTTCGGCTTGGGTTTCAGTCGGGAAGGAAATGACAAGAAGATCAGCCATGGTTTTGTTCCTATAATTTGGCCAGCAGGATTGCCGACACGCAGCGGGCCAAAGCCAGAAGTGCCCGGACTGAGAGGGGGCTGCAAGGTGGCTTCAAGGCGCCACCATGCGCCCCGTCGCAATCAGAACGTTAAAGCTGCGCCAATAGGTTCGTATCCCATGCGCCGGCCCAACTGGGCAAGGGGCATTGAAGATCTTCTCCAAAGCGTCATGCAAGCCAGCGCCCGCCCGCAAGGCGCGGTGCGCCGTGCTTGGCTGAACTGGATAGGCAGCATGATCCCATCGCCGTTGAAGAAGCGTTTGAACCATATGGGCCTAGGCAGTTACCTTCACGAAGAATTGTTGAACACTCAGCGGTGCTTTCGGGATGAGCGGCGCGTCCCTGTGCTGCGCGCTGCATCCCCCGCAAGGTGCAGGCTGCTGGCCCAAGGCGAGGCTTGGTATTAAGCCTATCAACATGCTCGGAAGGAGAATGAGCAGACCTTGCCCCACGCAGAAACTCTGTCGCCAGGTAACATGACGCCAAGCCGCAGCCCCGGCGCCCCCGCCATGGATCGTTTTTCGGTGGATACGCGCGACCTTCCACCCGCGATCAGCTTTGATGTTTGGCGTGCTTTTTGGGAGCCTGTGGTGCATCTTGTGGCGCCGCCTGCTGGCGTAGATGGCTTTCGCGGCCATGCCAAACTTCGCCGCCTTGGCCGTCATGTCCTGCTGAATTTTCGGGCCGATGCCGCCCATTATCGCCGCGCCCGCAGCGAAGGGCTACGCGATGGGTTGGATCATTGGCTCGTGGCGCTCCGCCTTCGCGAAACAGATGGTACGCCTGAGGAATTGCTGCTGGGTTCTCTTTCTCTCGGGTTCGGGCTCAGGCATTTCGGGGGGCATTGCTGCGGCGTGCTGATTCAGCCTGAACACCTGCCGCAACTCGCCCCCGTTTTCGCCACCACACGCGCCATGCCGCTCAATAGCCCGGCAGCGCGGATGTTGGGCGGCATGCTGCCCCGCATCGCGGGTTCGGCCGATGAAATCAGTGCCGCAGATGCGCCGCGCTTGGAAACCGCGCTATCTTCAATGCTCACAGCCTGTCTGACTGGTTTGGAAATGCGCCCCGCCAGCACGCGCCAGCAACTTGAAGCCGCGCGCCGCGCCAAGGTGATTGCGCTGGTAGATGCGGCGCTTGGCGAAGCGGAACTCTCCCCCGCATTACTGGTCAAGCGCTCGGGCATTTCACGGTCAGAGCTTTATCGTTGCTTTGCGCCGATCGGCGGTATCGCGCGCGTCATTCAACAACGTCGGCTGCGCCAGGCTTACCGGGAATTGGTGCGCGCGGATGCGCCGGCCTGGGTCAGCCGCATCGGGGAGGAGGTTGGCTTTTATGACCCGTCAAGCTTCACGCGCGCCTTCCGCCGTGAATTCGGCTGCACCCCAAGCGAGGTACTCCTGCGTCGCCCACTACAAGCGACACAAGCTACCCATGGGCTTGCCGCAGCGCTTAGTGCGCGTACGGCCCATGGCCGTTTTGCTGCAAAAGGGCCTAATTCCCGCTGACGACAACGCCCGCTCGGTCACTACGTCGTTCCAGCGCAGCCACATAAAGCGCCGGCAGCACAACAAGCGTCAGCAAGGTCGCCACCAGAAGCCCACCCATGATAGCGAAGGCCATGGGCCCCCAGAATACGGTTGGCGCAATCGGGATCAGCCCCAATACGGTGGAAAGCGCAGTCAGCATCATTGGCCTGAGGCGCGAGGTTGCTGCCGCCACCACCGCGTCTCGCAGCGGCAGCCCGCCTGCGCGGTCTTCCTCAATCTGCACAATCAGGATCACGGCATTTTTCGCGATCATGCCAAGCAGCGCCAGAATGCCAAGGATAGCAACAAAACCAAGCGGCCTGCCAAAAGCCAGCAGGGCTGCCACCACACCAATCAGCCCAAGCGGCAAGATCGCCACCACCAAGCCAAGCCGCGCGAAGCTTTGCAACTGGAACATCAGCACTGTCAGCATGACCACAATCATGATCGGCACCACCGCCATAACCGAAGCGCGGCTCTTTTCGCTTTCTTCCGCAATCCCGCCGACCTCAATCGAATACCCCGAAGGCAGACGCGCCTGCAGTTCCGCGATACGCGGGGCGAGTTCACTCACGACCAGTTCGGGCAAAACGCCAGGGCGCACATCGGCCTGCACGGTCAGTGCCAAGACACGGTCGCGGCGCCAGACCAACGGATACTCCTGCCCATATGAAATGGTCGCAAATTGACCGAGTGCTACCGAACGGCCACCAGGTATGGGCACCTGCATGGTCTGGAGCGTATCGAGCGACAGACGCTCACTCGCGCGCGCGCGCGCCACCACATTCACCAGATAAATGTCATCGCGGATTTGCGTAATCACGCTGCCTGTAATGACCGCATTCAAGGTCGAAGCAATGGCAGCGGATGAAAGCCCGAGTTGTCGCGCCTGATCCTGATCTACCTCGATCCGCAATTGCCGTGATGGTTCAATCCAGTCAAAGCTTGGGCTCCGCACCCCGCCGCTGGTCGCAACCACTTGCGCCAATTCCTGAGCAATTGTGCGGATGCCCTCAATCTCCGGGCCAAGCACGCGGTACTGCACCGGCCAGCCGACCGGCGGGCCAAGTTCAAGCGGCGCCACCCGTGAAACCGCAGCGGGGAATTCTTGGGCGAGCAGGGCTTCGATGCGCGGTTGCAGACGTTTACGCGCTTCAAAATCCTTTGCCACCACAACCGCCTGGGCAAAGAAGGGGTTCGGCAATTGCACATTGAGCGGCAGATAGAAGCGGATTGCGCCGCGCCCGACATAGCTGCTCCAATGCGCCACGTCCGGATCATTGGCGAAGGCCGCATCCAGGCGCTCAACCGCTGCCTCAGCCGCATGGATGGATGCATTTTGCGGCAGCGTCAGATCCACAACCAGCTCAGGCCGGTCGGATGCGGGAAAGAATTGCTGCGGCACGAAACGTAGTGCGAAAAGCGAAATGGCAAAAGCAGCGACTGCGGCGGCAATCGTGATCCACCGGAAGCGGATCGCCATATGCAGGAAGGCCGCATAACCGCGCAACAAACGCCCCGGCGCCGGTGCTTGCCCGGCATTCGCCACCTTCGGCGCCTTCAGAATCGCCATGCCAAGAAGTGGCGCAAACATCACGGCGACAAACCAGGAAACCACCAGCGCAATGCCCACCACCGCAAAGATGGAAAAAGTATACTCCCCGGCAGAACTGGCCGCGAAGCCAATCGGCAGAAACCCCGCAATCGTGACCAGCGTGCCGGTCAGCATGGGTGCGGCCAGCGTACGATACGCGAAGGTTGCCGCCTGATCCTTGCGATCACCGAAAGACAGCCGGCGGATCATCGCGTCAATCGTTGTCATCGCATCATCCACCAGCAGTGTCAGTGCGATGATCAACGCGCCAAGCGAAATACGCTGCAAATCAATTCCTGCCAGCAGCATCAGCGGAAAAACAATGGCGAGTGTCAGCGGGATGGAAAGTGCCACCACCGCCCCGGCACGCACGCCAAGCGCCACGAAGCTGACCGCCATAATAATTAGGATCGCCTGCCATAGGCTTTCCGTGAAATCGCCAATGGCGCTGTCCACTGTGTGCGCCTGATCGGCCACCAAAAACGGTTCAATCCCAATCGGCAAATCGCGTTCGATTTTCTGCATTTCGTGCCGCAGATTCTCGCCAAGCGCCAGAATATCACCGCCTTCGCGCATGGCCACCGCAAGGCCAATGGCCGGTCGGCCATTCACGCGGAACATGGGCTGGGGCGGATCGGCAAAGCCGCGGCGGATTTCGGCAATATCCGTCAGCCGCACCAACCGATCACCGGCCAGGAAGGATACCGCCGCAAGATCAGCTTCATTCTGGAAAGCGCCCGAAACCCGCAGCGCCAGCCTTTCCTGCCCGGTCTGCACTAGCCCCGCCGGTCGCACCGCATTTTGTGCCTGAAGGGCAGCGATCAGTGCGGGATAATTCAGCCCAAGCCCGGCCAGCCTTTCGAGCGAAAATTCAACAAAAACCACCTCATCCTGCGCGCCCAGGATTTCAATCTTGGTCACATCGCGTACGCGCAGCAAGCGTGAACGCACTGCCTCCACCTGGTCACGCAATTCACGATGGCCGAAGCCATCGGCGGTGAAGCCGAAGATGATGCCAAAGGTATCGCCGAAATCATCATTGAAGCCAGGGCCAATCACCCCCTGCGGCAAAGTGTGGCGCATATCGCCCACACGCTTTCGCACCTCATACCACATATCAGGCACCACTGCGGGCGGCGTGGAACCCTTGAGTTCAACAAAGATCGTCGCCTGCCCGGCAATGGTGTAGCTCCGCAGCCGGTCAAGATTGGGCGTTTCCTGCAGCGTGCGTTCGAGCCGCTCTGTCACTTGCAGCAGCGTTTCTTCAATGGTCGCGCCGGGCCAGGCGGCCTGCACCACCATGGTGCGAAAGGTAAACGCCGGGTCCTCATTACGACCAAGCCGCAGAAACACCAGCGTGCCAGCAATTACCGCAACCAGCATGAAAAACATGACCAGTTGCGGCCGCTTGATGGACCATTCGGAAAGGTTCGGGCCGATCACTGCGGGGCGTCCAGCAAGCGCACCTTCTGCCCGGGGCGCAGCGCCTGCACGCCGGCGGTCACCACCACATCCCCACGCGCGAGGCCAGAGCCAATCACAACGCGCGCCGGGTCATGGCGCAATACCTCAACTGGGCGCATCGCCACCGTGCGTGCGGTGGGGTCTACCACCCAAACGGCGGGGCTCGCGCCCTGGCGTGTCAGCGCGCTAGCAGGAATAGTATAGCCCGCGCCCCCCGCTACTTCCATCCGCCCTGTCACGGTGGACCCGAGCCTGAGGCCGGGCGGTGGGTTTTCAAGGCCAATACGCACGCGGAATGTGCCAGTCACGGGGTCGGCGCTCGGAGAAACCTCACGCACGCGGCCCAAGGCGCGAATATTGGGATCAAGCGTGAGGGCCACCGCCACCACCACATCGGCCGGGGCTTGGTCCTTGACCATGGGCGGTACGTCAAAAACCCCATCCAGCCCTTCCTGCCGCGCAAGGCGCACAATCATGCGCCCCGGGGCCACGACCTCACCGGGCTCGGCACCGCGCGCGGTAACCGTGCCAGGCGCATCTGCCACCAAGGTAGAATAACCAAGTCGGTTTTCCGCAATATTCACCTGCGCTTGGGCGGAATCCACGGCGCTGGTAGCAGTTTGCAATTGCTGCGCCGCCTGGTCATAGCGCTGGCGTGTGCCAAAGCCTGTGCGCAGCAATTCCCGCGCGCGATGGTAATTTGCCTGGGTTTCCACCAACTGCGCCTCAGCCGCGACAAGCGCGGCACGCGCGGCCCGCAGGCCGTTCTCCTCATTCGTGCGATCAAGCCGGGCGATGATCTGGCCGGCTGCCACGCGGTCACCCACATTGACCAATCGTTCCACCATGCGGCCATCAATGCGGAAGCCAAGATTGACCTCAGTTTCCGCCTGAATAGTGCCGGTCAGGGTGACAATGGTGCTATCGGCGCGCTCGGCCACACTCACCACACGCACCGGGCGCGGCTCAGGCGCTGGGGCGGCAGGCTGTTGGTCGCAAGCCGAAAGGGCGCTGACGAGGATCAGGCATAGCAGCCCTCGGCCGCCCGGATGTCTCCGCATGCTTGATCCCTCCAATTTCAGATTAAGGTCCATGATTACCGCGCCGGCAGCGTCGCCGGATCGGCGGCGCGTCCCGTTGCTGCGCCGGGCGTCCCGGGGGTGCCAGGGATTATCCCCGCCACCCTGTCCCGCAGGTATGGGAAAAACGGGTTCGATGTCACGCGCAAAAGGCTATCGAGGCTCATGACCAGCACGCCACTTTCTCCACGCGGCGCGAGGGCACCGAGCCGCAGGCCGAAATTATCATGAGCGTCCGGCGCAAGGCCATAGAGCCCGTCTTCCACTGGGAAGGGCA
>JBPCSO010000048.1:0-26063 GCA_051007055.1 Roseomonas sp. | reverse complement strand
TTTTTGCCGGATGCCCTCGCGGCGCCGCAGAATATCGCGACGCTCCGCCTGGCCTCGGCGGGGTTTGTCTCGGCGCCGAATGATACACCGGCGCTGGCGTTTTATGAGCCGCGCATTTTGGAGGATATCGAAATCGGCCAATCCGCCGCGGATGCACTGGCGGTCGGTGGTAGGGTGGCGCTGACGGTCTCGGAAATCGCCCTGGCGGATGGGGACAATTTCGCCGCCGATCTGGCCCGCTATGGCACTGCGGATGGGCGCGCCGTGCGGCTGCGTAGCCTGCCCGTGCTTAATCCCCGCGCGAGTGATTTCGGCACCAGCCTAGCCGCTGCAAGCCTGCCGTTCATCGGCATTCTGCGTAGCGTCACGCGGGCGGGTGATTTTCGTGCCAGGCTGGCGCTTGGCGATGTCACGGAACGCATGGCGACGCCCTTGCAGCCGGTGCTCTATCAAGGCAGCGGTGGTCAGGAAGGTGGTGCGGAATTGAAGGGTCGCCCGAAGCCGGTGACGCTCGGGCAGGTGTTCAATATCGCGCCGGTGTTTCTGGGGAATATTGATCTCGGTGCCGGCAGCCTGCCGAGTTATCAATCGCATTGGCGGTCCATCGCCGGGCATGACGCTATTCGCATTCGTGGTGTGGCGCAGGTGATCACCATGGCAGGTACTCCCCTGGTCGGCCAGGCGCGGGATTATCCCGCGCTCGGGCTATTCCAGCTTGGCGGTGCGCCGGATGGAGATGTCACTGCCGATCTGCGCGGTGATAGCGTGCCGATTTATGTGAATAGCACGGCAAGCATCCTGCGCCGCATGCTGGCAAGCCTTGGTCTTGCCTATGACGCAGCAGACTTCGATGCGGATGCCTGGGCTTTTGCGGAAATCGACCTGCCCGGCATTATTGGCTTTCACCAAGGTGCGACCGCGACAACCACGCTTGCGGCTGCGGAGGAAATCCTGGCCGGGTCGGGCGCCATGCTGGCAGCCGGGCGTGGCGGCAAGCTGCGCCTTGCGGATCCCTTGGCGACGGATGCGCCGCAATTCGATCTGCCGGCAGCCTGCGTGCTGGCCTGCGAGCCCTTGCCACTCCCCGCAAGCCTGCGTCCCCTGCCGCGCGCCATTGCGGTGCGCTGGGGGCGGAACTACGCGCCGCTGTCGAACATCGCCGGTGCGGTAGCGGCGGCGGATCGCCAGCGCCTGTCGCAGGAAGGCAGTTTCGCTCGTACTGAGAGCAGCATCATCACCGCCCGCGTGGCGCAACAGCGTGAAATCTCTTTCCAAGCCGCGTACTTGACCGAAGCCGAGGCTTTGGCGCGGGCCGAGAAATGGCGCGCCGTCCTCGAAGCCGGGCCGCGCATGGTGCGGGTTTCGACCGACAGGCTGCTTGGGCAAATCGAAATCGGGCAGCTCGGGCGGATTACGTATCCGGCCTTTGGCTTTGATGAGGGATTTGTCGGTGTTGTCGTCGGTTGGAGGGAAAGCCTGACAGCGCGGCGGGTTGAAATCACACTCTGGGGGGCGGGCTGACATGCCAGGGGCGTTTTTGCAGCAGGACCGCGTGGCGACCGGCATTGTCACCTCAGCGCAAGCGAGCATTGCCACCATGCCGATCACGAACCTGCAGGATCCGCAGCCCCGCCGGCGCGCGAGGCTGATGGGAAATAGCGCGACCATCACTGTCGATCTGGGCGCCGAGGTGCCGGTGGATTGCGTGGCGCTGATTTCCACCACGCTTGGCAGCGGTGCCACAATTCGCGTGCGGCTGGCGAATGTTGCGAACTTCAATGTAACGCTGGCAGATACCGGCTTGCTGAATGCTGAGGCGCAAGATGAAAGCCAGGGGAATGTCGTGCTGGTGCTGCCAGCCCCGGTCACCGCGCGCTACCTTCGCGTGGACCTTACCGACGGCGCGGCGCCCTATATGGATATCGGGCTGCTGGTCGCTGGGCAGCTGTGGCGGATGCAACGCGGCACTGCCTACGGCATTCGCGAGGGCCGCGTGATGCTCGATAGGCGCGACCGCAATCCCTACACGGGCGCCGAATTTCCCGTCCCTGCGATCGTGAACCCGCGTATGGCGGCGTTCACCCTGCCAGCGCTTTCCACCGCTGAGGCGCGCAACCAGCATCGCGAAATGCTCCGCCGCCTTGGCGCGGCGCGGGATACGCTTTGGATTGCGGAACTCACGGACAGCATGGCGGAGCGCAACCGCCGCGCGATCTGGGGTGCGATGAACGCGCCCGGCGAAGACGCCGCCATCAGCCGGGACAGCCTGCCGTTGGCGTCGCGGGGCTTTAGGATGGTGGAGAGGGTGTGAGACCTACGTCGTGACTTTCCTGGCAGGAATTCTCTCAAAAATGTTCCCCCAGAAGATTCAAAACAACAATGAAAGTACTCTCTGGGCCACGAGGTTCAATGGAGCTTTCTGGATTGGATAACTTTGCATCTTTGAAGATACGTCCTTTTGCAATGCCGCATCCCTTTCTCACTGCCTTTTATGAACTAATCCAAGATTAGTCTGCAGATACTAGGGCGCATTTAAGCAATGAAGAGAATTAACTGGACTTACCGCAGACGGTACGCCTTCTTCATTTATTCATAAGAGAGGAGTTGCTTTTATGGCACCTAAATACCCTGATATCATCGTGAAACTAACAGACGAAGATGGCAATGCGTTTGCCGTTCTAGGTCGGTCTCGCAAAGCGGCTGAAGATGCTGGCTTATCAAACGAAGAGATTCATGTCTTCATGAAAGAAGCCACTGCCAGTGACTACAAGAACCTATTGCAAACTGTAATGCGTTGGTTTGAGGTAGTTTGAAAAGAAAACAGGCAAAAAAATTCACTTCTCTTCTGAATTCATTCCTGACATTGATCCACTCAAATTTCAAAGATTTTCTTGAAACGGCAGGGAGCAAGACTTCTTGAGCGCTTTCCAATGTCCATGCGTCATATCACGGCGGCCTAACCGAAACGCTGCCTGACATAGTCAGTAATAGCAGAACCTTGCAGCTCAGCCGTTGCATTACCGACGCGAACAAAGAATTTCTGCAACTGTCCATCCTTCAAAAACGCGGCGCGTGGGACAGGCTCGCAGCGCACAGTGAGAACGCGACCGCCCTCCTGATCCTCAAACTTTGGATGCACATAGGGCCGGAAGACGTCACCTAACCGCGCACTAATCAAATTTCCCAGATGCAATAAAGCCGCGTCTTCATTGGAAAATCCGTCAATCTCAATCCCCAAAACCTCACCATCATCCCCAACCCCGATTAGCAAGGTTCCGCCTTTTGCATTAAGGAATCCAGCAATAGTCTTCAGCACTGAAACCTGCATTCGATCGTCTTGCTGGCTCGTATGACGGTTGACCCGCATAGTGGACTTAAATTCAACAGCATCGGTCTCACCGGAATTGATAAGTTCTGATACGCTGATAGTCACCTGTTGTGTTGGTGCGTTGTCGCCCTTCAAGCGATTCCAAGCAGCTTCAATGACTCTTGCCATACGTTCCCGCCGCTGAACGAGAAATTCCTCATACGGCAATTCCCACCATAGATGCGGCAACGCATGCCAAAAATATAATTGTTCTCTCTTCGCGGCAGGAAGTACTGCATCAAGCGCAGGGACATAGGCCGCGGGGGCTTGGCCACCAATGCTGATATTATCGGGCCATTCGACAGGAGCGAAATTCGCAATCTGATTGATTTTTTTCAGGTCCTGAACGCCCTGGCCTTCCAAATAGGCCCTGGGGAACAGATGGTGCCGTTCAAGCGCAACCTTCGTTCCTTTAATCGCAGGATCAACTAGGTTTGCGATCTTCATGTTGCTGTAGAGAACATCCGCATCAAGCTTAATGAGGGAGGCATTATACGCAAATAGTGACGGGCTCTGGGCCGCAGAGGTTGCCATTTGACTAGGCAGTGTGATGCTCCAAAAATCCGGCGTGAGTGTAGTCGCGCATATTTCCCGCAGCTTCGCCAGATAGGTTGTTCCATCCGGCAAATCGCGGATCATGGAAAGATGCGCCTCAAACCGCGTTTCTGGCGTTGAGGTATAGCGCCCTGTCAATGTCGCCATGAAAAAGAATTCAGCGATAGCCTGACGCATCGTAGGTTTGTCAATGCCGAAATCCTTGATGCCAATCAGATACAGCACATAACTATAGATGATAGCGGTTTCTGAACTGATCATCTTTTCACCGCGATAACCAGCAAGTGTAAGCGCGCTCAGGAAATGATGCCAATTGGCCAGATTCAAGGCGGCTGACTGCCCCTGCTGCATGATCGCAAACTGTTCTGCGCGCTTTTCTGGATTTTCAATGCCGGTCTTCGCATCCCTGCCGCGCAAGGCATTATACACGCTCTCCAGACGCGCGCGCTTCAGCGCGAGGCCAATAGTGGCCCTCAGCATCTGATCCGGAGATGGCTTGATGAAGTGGTTGAATGGCGAGGCTTGCCCGTCAGAGGGCTTCATCGCAGCCTGCGCAAAAGCCTCAAGCTCCGTGCGGCCTTCATCCCAATGCACTGACATGAGCGTCATGATGAAATCGGATTGATTGAGCTTTTTTCCTTCTCCGTTTATCCGGACGAAAACATCGGCAACTGTGGCTGCATCCGCGGTTGCGGAGAGGGTCAAAGCAGTGAAAGAATACTGGTTGATCAGGTTATATAGCTTGCCGATTGCATTCTGTATCTTCAGTTTCTCTACATCGGTCAGGTCGCGCACTGCCGATAATTCCTGCAGAAAATCATGCGCGATTTTGAAGATATTGACGTTGGGTTGCCACAGCGCTGCAATGTCTGGGATGAAGGATTTGTCCTTCACCGTGGCGGCATCTGCGACGGCGAAGCGTTCTGTCAGTGGGTTGAACGCGATCCTGATGCGTTCCTTCTTGAAGTTCGCCCGAATGACTTCCTCCCCCTTCACCACAGCGTAGAGGGAGGTCAGGCGCTGCTGGCCATCAACAATGGCAAGCTGGGGGGCTGCCTTGGCGTTCTTGGTGCCGATCCCCTTCAAGCCAGAACCCACGCCAGTCTCCCAGAACAAAAGGAAGCCCGCCGGATAGCCCTTGTAGAGTGAATCGAAAAGAATGCTCACTTTCACGTTTGGCCAGACAAAGGGGCGTTGCAGATCGGGCAGCCCGACCTTGCCAAGATCAATATCCGAGATCAGCGCACTGACAGGGTAGCTGGTGGTCGTGAAGATGGTCATGAGCGATACCCCATCAGTCGGCCGAGGCCGAGGATTCTTGGTTTGAGGGTTGGTCAGGCGTGACCCGACCGAAGGCGTGATTTCGATGCCATGCAAGATTTTTTCTATGACCAGGAGTCAGTGGCAAGGTAGCTTTCCAGCGCAGTTCGGCGCGCGCAGCGTCACTCAATGCAGGTGAGAAATGCGGCTGCCCATCATCATCGAAGGTTACAAGCTTACGGTCAAAGGCTGCATCCCATAGCGCCGAGAGCAGAAGGCCATTGTGTACGTCCAACCGCTCGGCATCCGTTTCGCAATGGGCCCAGGGCTTGATGTGCGATGCGCGGAGCAATTCCGGGTCCGTGATGCCGGTCAGCGGGCAGCGCCCGCCCCAATAGGCCATCAGGCCATCGCGAAATAGGTTCTGGCCAATCCTTTGCACCACAAGGCGCTCGACCTCGGTCGTTTGCGGCAGGCCCTTCGTCTTGGAAATGAAACTTTGGAGCGGTGCATCCGGAAGGCTGATGGATAGTGCGTAGACACGTTCTAGCGCCGGATAAAGCGCACCGAGATTATCGAATACGTAGCGCGCTGTCCCAGGGCCCGGCATATCGGCGCCTACGGCAGCCAGTTCCGCGATGACGCCCGGGTGATCTACCGCAAGGAACCAAGGCCCCGCAGCACCCATCGCTGCAAGATATATTTCCCCCGATGCGGTGGTTGAACCGAAACGCGCCCAGCCATCCTGTTCACCAAAGGCGCGGCGATAGCCATTCTGCGACGCGGCCTTGCGGCATTCTTCCTGAACAATGAAGGATTGCGGAGCGTCGAGCTTCATGGCTCTTTCTCAGGGAGGTGGGGGAAGGCTTTGGCTAGAGGTTTCACAAACTCCACTCAGCCAGAAAGCCTTTCCAGTTGATCGAGTAGGCGAGCGAAGCGCCTGATAGGCTCCGATTCCTCATCGTCTACTTCATCCAAATGAAAATGCATGATTTCGTTACGCATCTTCCGAACCTCATCCAGTTGATCACAAAATGTTTTTCGGTCTGCACTGAATTTGAGTCTGGCCCAATTGGCTTCCTTTTGGAAAATTCTAATATATTCTCCAAAACTGAGCTGAGATGCTTTAGTGACAGTAGAATTCCGTTCAAGATCACTTGGATCAAGGGCTGCGCGTATCGTATCTATATCGAAGGAAGTATCGATTATTCGTCTGAGGTGCTTTTCGATACGACCAAGCAGCAGAAAGGGTTCAGCATAACGCTGGAAACGTACGCTGAGGTCAGTAGCAGTGACGATTCCTGTAATCTTTTTGTCGAAGGATGACCTCACAAATACGTAATCACAATTGATGATCTTTTGGGTCGCCTCAAAAAGCGAGGTAGTATCATGAACCTCAACGGCGTCTTCGAGGGCGTCAGACACCTGTTCGAGTCTGCTTTTCTGGGTTAAGCGGCTGCCGATAGACTTCCAACTGATAGCACCTTTCAAGTCCCTGGGGCCGGTCATTATTGCAAGTTGGGAGAAATCATGAGCAAGCATTAGGGTAACCGCTTTCTCCAATGAATCTTGCGGATTTACTGAAACTATATCGCGGTTTGCAGCGGCGAGCATGCGAACCAGATGGGTTGTATCCTCCTCCTCCAATTGGGCTTCATTCTCGGTTGGTGCTGGAGTACTGCTGACGCCATCTACGATCGCGGCCGGTTTCTTCTCCGCAGCCTCGCGCTTTTTGAACACTATCGGCGCGTCTATCCAAACCGTTGTAAAATGAGGTTCGGTCCTTATTCCTGCGGCTTCGAGTTCTGCCTCGATGCGTTCGATTACGCCCGTTCTGCGCCTTCTTGCTCCAAAACAACGGAGTAATTCCCGTACACTACGCGAAGGCTCACGACCTTCCGCGACATCCTGTTTGATTTCCTCAAATTCGGCCATCATCGGGTCGTCAAATGATAGATCGTCTTCTTCCATAGCTAGATCTCCAATCGCTTGAATTCACCATCCGCTTCCATACGGTCCCAGGCAGCGAGGACGAGGCGGCGGGTTCGGTATTCGCCGTCGTACAGGCGGATTTCCTTTTCCTTCAGGACGCGGAAGGTCTCTGAAGGGTAATCGGGGCCCATCACATCGGCGGGGTCGAGGATGTAGCGTAGCTCGTCGCGGGTCAGGCCGTAGGCGCGGGCGTAGAAGGCGTCGAGATCGGCGCGCAACTGCGCGCGGCGATCCTCGTCCCAGGTAAAAGGCGGGCCTTCATAGCCAAGATCGCGGGCGAAGGGGGCGAGACTGTGCGAGGTGTAGGTGAGCTCCAGCACTTTCGGGGTGATGAAAGTGAGGCGCGGTTCGGTGAAGAACTCGGGGGGGAGGATCGGGAACTGCTTTAGGTATCCGTAAGTGAGGTGCGTTCCCCCGACTGCTTGACGCGCGCTATAGTCCAAACTTATTGAACAGAAATTGCCGAGAAGACCAGCCCATTTTGACGGCGGCGCTTCAAGGAACATCAAGGGTAGAACGTGGCCTACCCCCACCCTCGGAAACACGCTTGCAATCACCGTGCGCTCGTTCGTCGCGTTGGTGATATCTCGCCAGCCCATCAACCAGCCACGGGTCCAGCCTTTGGCGGCGAGGCGAGCGTCGACTTCGTTCGCAGGCACCCAGTATCGCGGTGCTGGTTCGAAATCTGGATTAGTCTTCTCCATCAGTCCGATATCGGCGCTGTCGGCGCCGTTTTCAGTATAGCTGGTCCAACGATGGTCGAACTGATGGATCATCTTCGCCTCATAGAGCGGCACGAAACGTTCTCTCCCACGCGCCCAGTCTGTGCCGTCGCGGGTAAAGCCCTCAGCGGTAAGCTGTTCCGCCGTGCGGAACAGCTGAGAGTCTGAGGTCATGTTGAAGAGCCCTTGTCGGAATTCTACTCCCCACGGGTTGCCAGCAACTCCCTTGGCTTCATCAATAAGCACCGGGGCATTCCGATAGATTTTCGCAGTCAATTCCGCGTCTGCCCGTGACCGGAACACGGGTGCAGTTTTGGTGTTCGGATTGATCGCCGCTATGTCAGCAGGCGAAAGTGTGAAGTTTCTTTCCGGCTCGTCCAGTTGCGAAGGCTCGGAGAGAAAGAACGCAAAATGCGCAGCGCTCTCGTCGCGACCAAGTGTCAGCAGCGAGAACTTGAACATCCGATGGACACCGGAGAACAATGGAAGGCGATTATCGAAGTCCACCAGCCTAGCCAGCCGCTGCTTTTCAACGAGATACGCAAAGAAAGGTGCGGTGGTGGCATCAGTGGCGATACCCGTGGGCACGATTACCCCCGCACGGTTACGCGCCAGCTTGGACATAAGTTCGGCGAACAGTGAATAGGTGTTGACCTTGCCACGAGCCGTCAAATCGAAACGGCCGGACTCGCGCGCGAATTCATTGACGGACTCGAACTGCCGCTTGTCATTGGCAAACTCTGAAAATGTATTCGGGTCGTCCTTGGCCAATGCCGCGATGGCACGTTTGCGGGCCACACCCGACAATGCAGCGATTTCAGGCTTACGAGCTGCGAAGTATTCCTCTTCGCCAAGCTGCAACACTTCCCATGGCGGGTTGCCCAGCACCACGTCAAACCCGCCACGCTGCATAACATCAGGAAATTCCAATGGCCAATGAAAGGCACGCGCCGCACGAGCAGCATCCACTGCCGCGCCGAATAACGGCCCGAAAGGTGTCACGCCACGTAGCCATTCCCATAAGGTACCACTGGTCGGAATGGTTTCTGCCCCGCGCCTGGGCATGCCATCTGGTCCAGAATAGGTACCGCCCTTGGCCTTTGGTAGAAGAAACGCAGCGACATAGAGATCACAGGCGGTTTCCAATTGCCACGCGGAAGCACCCTGCGCGGTTAGCGATTTTAGGCGCGCTGCCTTAGCCTCAATTTGGTCCAGCCGGTCTTCCGGCATGGCGCGCAGTTCTTCAAAATCGCGCAGCAAATCCTTGGCGCGTTGAAAGGCAAAACCTTGCGCTATCAGGTCTTTTTCTGCTTTTTCGCGTTTGTTCTTTTGCGCGTAATGGCGGGCGACATCCTTATCATCACCCGTCAAAGGCTTAAACGCCGCATCCGGAATGCCAATTTCCAGCGCCTTCAGGTCGAATACGCCAAGCAGCGCATCCCCGCAGCGTATCTGCGCATCAAAGAAGCCCAGCGGCAAACCGGGATCCACGGTTTCAATCCACAACGCAACCTTCGTCAGTTCCACTGCCATAGGGTTCCTATCCACCCCATGGATGCAGCAGCGCGCCACATCGCGCAGCGCATGGCGGAAATCAGCCACTGCGGGCGTTCCTGGCGCCCTGATGCGCGCCAGCCTGGTTGCGATGCGCCGTGCGGCCGCCAACAGGAAATGGCCAGAACCGCAGGCGGGATCAATCACGGTCAGCTTCAGCAAAGCCGCGGCGGGGTCATCTGCCTCGGCCTCGGCCTTGTCCAGCACGGGGTCAAGCGCGGTATCCAGTAGTGCCTGCACCAGGCTATCGGGCGTATAGTAGGAACCCGTGGTCTTGCGTTGATTGCCGCGTTGTTCTGCCGCTTCGGTCGCAAAAAGCAGTGTCTTGCCGTCATCACCCAGTTGCGGCTGAAGCTCCAGCAGGGATTCGTAGACCGAGCCCAATTCCTCGGTTTCCATCGCCCGCCAATTGACAGGCACCATGCCGGTGCCATCAGCCAGCCAGGAAAGATGATACAGCGCTTCCATGAAGGCGCGGTTACGCAGCCGTGCGGTGTTCAGTTGCGGCAGGCGGTCTTCGGCGAAAAGCCCGCCCAGGGCGGGCAGCGCCAAGGCAGCCTGGCCATGGGCAAGGGCGCGGAAGACAATCTTCATCGCCTCATACTTGTCATGGTGCTTGTCCCAGGTCGCGGCGCGGAAGCATTGGGCGCGGAGCTGCGCCAGGCTGTAGCCTTCGGTATAGAGCTTGCGCGCTTCGATGGAAGGGTCTTGGGGATGAAGCAGATTGCGGTCTTCCGCCACCATCAGGAAGATCAGGCGATAGACCAGGCGCAGCAATTCGTTGAACCATTCGGTCAGGTTCACCTCGCCCGATTTCAGGCGCTGGGCCAATTCCGGATTGGCTTCCAAAAAGCCGGAGCCGAGAAGCTTCAGCGATTTTTCTACCTGGATGGCAAGCTTATCGCGTGCTGCCGCGCCTTCCTTTGAACCGGCATCGCGCCAGCGTTCCAGCGGGCAATCAGTGGCAGGCCCGCCCAGAATGCCAAAGCGGCTGCGTTGGATCAGCAGCCAGAGAAGCGCGAAAGAAGCAACATCCTCATTCTGAAAAATTTGCTTCAGATCGGCTTCGATATAGGCCGGGCGGGTGAGTGACGCATTATCCCGCATCAGGCGGATTTGCGTGCCATTGGTCACCAAGCCCCAAAGCGTAGCGTCATGGTCATTCAGGAAATCCTGCAACGCGAAGGCCGCAGAACGCGAACGGTCACTGGAAAGGCTGGGGCTGCGCTGATCGAGCTTTTCTTCTGACGGCGGCACCACCACAACGGGTATGCGGCCACCAGCGATGAAGGCAGCAACGCCTTCCCCCGGGGCAAGATCATCAAAGCCGAAAGTCTGTTCCAGAAAGCCTTTGGTGAAACGCTTGGTGGCTTCGCCTGAAGGATTAGCGATTTTCGCGAAGGAATCGAAATGCGATTGGCCGACGCGGAAGGCGGTGGAGATTTCCTCCCGGATCGTGAGGCCTTTGCGGATCTTGTATTGTTCTTCCGATTGTTCCGGTGCGCCGTAGGCATAGATTTGCGCGACCATGGCAGGCGCAATCAAATTGCCCTCCAGGGTCAAGGAAGGCCAGGCGGTCATGTCGGTGATGGTCTTGCGCGCCATGGCTCAGGCCTCATCCGGGATAAGGACAAAGAGGCCGATGACATCTGGCGGCAGCACCGCTTCCACACTCACACGAGAGGCAGAGCCCGCTGCGGCGCGCAGCCGGGCGTGGTCCTGCATCAATTCCTCGGCGCGCTGCTGGGCGAAGGCGGCGATGGGGCCTTGCAAAAGGCCAGGCAGCCCTTCCTTGGCACGGCTGACGAAGCGATCGCGGGCATTCGGCGCCAGATCGCTCACTGCCTCGGCATCCAGTAATGCGCGGGCCTTGTCGCTATGGGCGATGAGAATGCCGCCTTGCAGCGCGACAAGGGCGGCTTCCTCGGCAAGAAGCAGCTTTTCCTTCCGTGCGCGGATGGTCAGTTTGTACCGCACTCGCAGCAGGGCAATTTGCGTCAGCCGGTCAACCGCCTTTGTGGGCCAGGCGCCAACACGGCCAATGCCAAGGCCTGGCATGGCTTCACTGTCCAGCGAAGCTTCCACCAGCGCTTCGGCCAGAGTGGCTGTGAGTGGATGCGTGCGGGTCAATAGGGTTGTGCCGCTGGGGGCTGGCTCTGCTTTGGCGAGGCGGACTGACCCTTTAAGGTTATGTTCCGCCAGCCGGGTCCGCAGCGCCGGTTCAAGGGCATCCACATGGGCGACAAAGGTGTTCTTTCGGGTTTCCAGGGGTACACCGAAGCGAGAGAGGCTGCGTTCAACGAATTGGCGCGCATCTTCGGGGGAGCCGAGCAGGCTGCGCGCTTTTTCCCATTCCGGCGCAACTTCCCGTGGCTTCATGGCGTTCTGGGCGAAGCGGGCGCGCGATTTCCTCTCATTCTCTGAGGCGTCGCGCCAGCGCGCCTCCATGGTTCTGGTGCCGTCCTGAAGGCGCAGGTCTAGCACTAGCTGGCCCTTATCGCCGCCACGCCGCAGCATCATGGATGCCATGAGTGCATCCGTGACCGGCCCGCGTTCTTCAGGCAGGGGTACAGTGACGCCCGTAGCTTTCCGGATTTCCTCTGCCTTGCGCAAAATGACATCCAGCACCGCGCCATCAATCGCGCTATCTGGGGAGAACATCATGATAGATCGCACGAGTTCGGCAGGCTGACCGAAACGGTCAACGCGACCTTCACGCTGTTGGTGGCGTGTTGGGTTCCAGGATAGGTCGTAATGCACAACCGTATCGAAAAGCTGCTGAAGGTTAATGCCTTCTGACAGGCAATCTGTTGCCACAAGAATGCGTTGGGAAGGCTTCTCCTCATCTTCCGGCGCCATGGCTGCAACGCGATCGCGCCGTTCATCCGGGGTCAAGACGCCGGTCACCGCTTCGATGGTCAGCTTGGGGAAGGCCTTACGCAGGCCATCGCGGACGTGTTCGGCAGTTGCGAGGTAGCGGCAGAAGACAACTGGATTGGCGCCCTTTGCGATAAGGGGCTTCAGGACATCAATCAGGGCAGCCAACTTGGGATCCTGGGTGCCAACCAGCGCCTCGGCTTGTCTAACGAGGGCAGTCAAGGCGGGATCGGCTTCGAATATCGTATTTGGCTCCAGGTCTACCGCGTCTTCATCATCGCCATCATCATCGTAAATCTGTGGTTCAAGGCGATCCGCCTCATTACTGATCCTGTTGCGCAGGGCGCTGAGCGCGGCAGCGGGGGAAGAACCGACGCAGCGCATCAAGGCAAGCGTGCCCCAGAAGGCGAGACGACGCTCTCTTTGGCCGCTACCGGCTTTGCTTACGACCCCGAAGCAATAGTCGAGAACGGCTTCCTGGAAGCCGAGATGCGCTTGATTGAGACGATAGGCGAACTCGGTGGTTTCGTGCTTTGGAAAAGCGCGGTTCTCGTCCCAATCGTCGGAGATGAGGTCAATGCGGCGCCGCTGCACGAAGTGACGGGCAAGCCTTTCCCGGTAGCGGGCGTCATCGAAATTCATGACGCCGAACTCGGGGTCAATGAGCGATAGGAGGCGCGAAAAGGCTTCTTCATCACCGGAATGTGGCGTTGCTGTCAGCAGAATGATGCGCCGGTCAGGGGCACGGACGAGGCCGGAGAGGAGTTCAAAGCGCTGCTGTTTGCCCTTGTGGGTGCCAACGCAGGCGTGTGCTTCATCCACTATAACGAAATCCGGGCAGGCCTTTGAAAAGCGCTCGCGGCGATTATCCGCCTTGATATAGTCCAGGCTGACTACAGTGAAGGGATAGGCGTCAAAAAGTGTTTGAGCTACCGGCAAGCCTTGCTCGAGCCGGGCAGCCGAACCAGAGGTGACTGCAACTGCGTCAATCCCAAAACGTAATTTGAGTTCGCCGACCCATTGCTCGACCAGGTGTGGTGGGCAGAGGACTGAGAACGCATCCGCCTCACCCCTATCCATCAATTCGCGCAGAATGAGGCCAGCTTCGATGGTCTTACCAATGCCGACATCGTCGGCAATGAGAAGCCGGGGAACCTGCAGGCGAAGAGCCATCAATAGCGGAACCAGTTGGTAGCTGCGTGGTTCGAAGGCGAGCTGTGCAGCTGAGCGGAACGGCCCTGCACCGCGCCGCAAGGTCAACCGCATGGCATCAGCCAAGAGGGCTGCCTTGGCCTGCACGGTGGACGCTGCATTCTCAGGAAGGTCGAACCGCGCTGCCTCGACAGGCGTTAATTCAAGCCTGGGATCAAGCAAGACAGTATCGCTCTGGCTACCCGAAAGCGGGCGCAACGCCAGCACGCCATCGCGCGGTGACGGCAGGGCGACCCACTCACGCCCTCGCGCACGGACAAGATCGCCAGGAGAAAAGTGTAAAGTCATCCTATCATTCCTTGAACGCGGCGATGAATTCGGGGGGCAAAGCTTGTTCTAAGGAAGATGGAAGGGTGAATAGCATCCAGCCTCGGTCATTTGCTGCGTCATATAGGGCATTAGAAAACGGCCCTATCCCTGCAAGTATCCTTTGTTCCCGCCAAGCATAGGGGAGGTCCTGACCGGCCAAGGTGACTAGCTCTGCATCTGGAGCGGGGATTCCAGCGGCCTTGAAGGTCAACATCCAGGAATCATTACTGTCGGTCTGGGGCCGGGGCGAGGAAAGTATGACCGTACCACGAGCGATATCAATCAGCATCTGCCGCGTCTCGGCGCTGGCCCGATCGATCATTTCGTGGTCCGGCTGATTGAAATAGGAGAGAAGGCAACGGTAGCAGCCACGCACACAGGCTTCGTCGTCTCGGTCGATGAGAAGGGTATGGTCACCAGCGGCAATCGCGTCATCCACCTTGTCATAATGCATCAGTATCAGCGCTTGGCGGGCTACCTTAGCTAATGAATTCGGATCCTCAATCAGCTGACTAAGTACGCCTGCACCGCCTTCGGTGGCCTCGTAGGTCAGAATGGCGCGGCGATTATCACGCGCGGGCAGGGGTTCGCCAAGAATTTCCCCTTCCTCAAGTTGGAAAACCACCTCAACAGCGCGCATCAAAGCGTGCTGGACGGTTGTGATGGTTTCTGGTTTGTACTGCTCCGGATTCTCAAAACGCATCAGCAACGCATTCTTGCGGTCGCGCACGATGGGGACAATCCGGACCGGCTTAACGATATCTGGTGGGACATCTACATCCGATTCTTCATCCTCAGACTTTGCCCAATACCCGGTACGTGGATCTATGAAGAAGCCGAATTTCGTTTTTTCCTTTCGGCGCTTGAGCCCTTTGTTTAGGCGACTAATTTCGGCGGAGTTGGCATATTGCAGCCTGAGAAGAGGTTTTTCTCCGCTTTGACACTCCGCTTCGGTTATCTGCAAACGCCCATCCTGCCGGGGCCAGGTGAAAATCGTCTGGATGTCGAAGCCTTGGCGAATTCGTTCCTCATCATTGGCGGTGATCCGTTCAGCTGGCGCGGCTTCGACATTGTCGATCCTCAGCGTTTGCCTTACGGGCTGCTCACCAGCCATTGGCGAGTTGCAGGCATGGCACCGCTCAACCTCCGCTTCATGGCATGCGCCACAGTTGGAGCAGATCAGGATATCCTTGGTCGCAAGTTCCGAACCATCACTCGTGCGCACTTCTGGAGGAAGCTTCGCTTTCATGACCCGGTAGGCGCGTCCTTCATGATAAATAAGGCTACGAGGGCCAAACTCGGAAATGGCAAGGAAACGTGCGCGCTGCAGGAATGATCCCGCTTTCCCTTCTCCAGGGATGAAGGCATAGAGAGGCAGCCGAGGAAAGTTGTATCCTGGCAGAAAGCCCTCTGTCGCCAAATATCGGTATGAATAGAAATCTGAACCGTTGGATGCTTTGCCTTGTTCTAGAATGGCAATCTGATCATTTGCCTGCCTCTGGGCTGCCTTGATCTTATTGCGGTCTGCATTTGAAAGTCCGGCGATCTCAGATCGGGCGTTTGCTTCTAACAACTGGGTTCGGGCCGAATTATATAGCTCGCGCCAGCGATCAAATGCTTGGTTGAAGCGCTCCGGTGCTGACTGAGCAACAGCGGAGATGAATTCGCCAGGCTCACCCATCCATAAGAGTTGCTTTTCAGGTACGGATGCCAAAATCTGATCAAGCACCAATCGCATTGGTGCTTGCGCGGCATGAGCAAGACCGGTTTTTTTGATTTCAGCTATAATCGCAGGATTTAGAGGATAGCCCGCTGCCTTGAGATCGATAATCTCAGGTATATCGGGACTGAGCGCGAGTTTAGTCTCGGCCAGCCAAACAGCGTGGAGATGAGATCTAACCAGTTCTTCATTGGTAATATCCAGGGCGGGCGGGCGCACCACCCCAGCCACCATCTCGTCACGTCTCCTAAAGAAGTACTGATCATGAGGGGACTGTGCGGCGCAATAAGTGACGATAACAGCTGCTTGTCCTGAACGCCCAGCTCGACCAGCACGTTGGGCATAATTTGCTGGTGTTGGGGGAACGTTGCGAAGGTAAACAGCATTCAAAGCAGAGATATCGACCCCCAGTTCCATAGTGGGTGAGCAGAATAGTGCTGGGAGAAATTGATCCGATTCACCCGCAGCTTTCATCTCAGCCGCGTTCTCTTTGAGTGTTACCTTGTCACTCGCCTCGAAGCGGAAGCGCCATTCGCGCCATTCTCTTTGCCTCTGAGTAACCTGGGCAGTATGCTCTCTGCCTTCGAGACCCCAATAGGTACTGTGGCCAGATTTCAAGTCATTCGCGATGCCTAGATACAGCTGATAGAAATAGAGATTGCGGGACGTAGGGTTTTCTTGAATTGCAGACCCGGGGATAAGTCGAACTGATGATGGCATCAGGCGCCAACCAATGAGATCAGAATCGATCTCAGCCTTTGTCACAAGGCCCTCGCGTTCGAACAGCGCAAGGATCCCTGTCATAAAATCGAGATATGCATTTTTCTGTAGCTTTATGCCAAGCATGCTAATTCGATTGATTTCGCGTGCTAGCCTAGAGTTGGGACCCGCCCGCAACAAGGTTAGCTCCTCCCGGAGCCCAACCCGATCTCTTCCGGGCACGCGGAGTAAGAGTGTGGTTCGACCCTTCGCGGCTTCCTTTTGGTCCATGAGCCAGGGCGACCGGAGCAAGGTGCGGGACTTCTGCGCGTGAGTATCCAGGACTGTAAGGTCTAGTGTTTCAGTTCCGACGGCCAAGCCCTGGAGCATCGAGCGAAGAATTGCGTCGAGAACCTTCCTTCTTGCCGACTTATCTTGTCGAGCAAATTCCGGCAGTATCGAAGCAAGCGCTCCCGTATCTTCACTTATCTCATCGAGACCGATAAAGCGGACATCAATCATTGACAGATCGGCAAGATTCGGATTCGTATAACGCCAACCTCGACGCAGATCTGTCCAGACCCGATATGCCAGGACACGGGCTAAAGACCGTTGTGCGTCCTCCCGAATGACTGCACCCGCTTCTGGATCAAGCATCCAATGGATGCGCGCGTCCTTATTCGTCGCGGTGAAGCCGAGGGCACGAACGACCCGGAGGCCAAATTCCTCTTCGGCGAGCCCTTCAGGGCCAGCATCGATTACAGCGCGTAAAATAGCACCTCGCAGCAGGCTAACAAAGAGAAAATCATTAAAATGGCCTGCCTGGAGAGCAGCGTCCTGACGGTTATCGGTAAAACCGAGTAGCTTTCTTTTTTCAACAGGAACGCCGCTGTTAGGATTGTTCAGCCACTCAAGAGCGGAGACTACAATTTGGGTGGTCGCCGAACTTCGACCTTCGCCAGACAGTGCAGCCAGTTTACTTCGCTCACGCATGCTAGGGTGCGGCTGATTGCGGCAGCACGGACAAAAGCCAAACTTGCCCGGAATAAACCAGAATTCCTCTCCCGCTAAGGCAGGACGCCCATCAGGAGCGACCGTCACTCTCAGTAGCTGACGCACTCTGCGATTTGACTTTAGGCGCTCAATGCCGTTGCGCTCTTCCCGCCAATCTTCGGGATATGTCTCGACATCTCCGGTGAACTGGTAATCGAGGTTCTCGTCTCCGGTCGGAGTAAGATAGCCAGCGATATCTACATCTTCGCCATCAAGAGGCGTATCATCAATATTGCGTGCGATGTATCGAGGGCCATCATTATCGTCAGTTCGGGTGACAATATGAAATTCCTGTCCGCACTCCCTGCAGAAGCGAGTGGGATACAGCCTATGACCAGGTGCCTCAGGATCTTCTAATTGACCTTCGAATAGTACATTTCTGGGGCGCCCTGTAAGCGTAGCGAAGATTTCGCCTGCCCCTGAGATAAAGCGATGAAGCTTGAAAGCTAGAAACGCAGACTCACCAACTCCCCCACGTTCTTTTTCAGGAAGGCTAATCCGGGTGAGGAAGCGTTCGAGGGTGGCCCGACAAAGTTCTGGTTTTACTTTACTATCTTTGGCCAAAAGCGCGACAGCTTGCCCAAAGGGAATAGGCTTCTTGCGCTTCAATTCTTTAGCGTCATCAAGTCCAATCGCGAGCTCTGCCCAAACTGCAAGCGGATGGCGCCTCAGCACATCATCGGTAAGAGCCTCAGGCATTGGACTCAGCAAGGTCTCAGTCAGTTCTTTATAAATATTACCAAGCTTTAGTCCATCATCTGTCGCGCGTTGCAGAGATTCATCAATTACTGCGTCCGGACCAATACTGGCGCCAAAGATACGTGAAGCGACATCAGCCACTGCTTTAGCTCTGCCGTGCTCGCTGCCTTCATTGGCCATAGTGGCAGAAGTACCGATACAGATCGGTGTACGCCCTGGAGCACAACGGTTTCGGAGTCTTCGGACGAGCACCGCTACATCAGCGCCCTGGCGTCCACGATAAGTATGCAATTCGTCAAGAACAATAAATTCCAAGCACGCAGCATTTTCAATAACACGCTTATCGAGAGCGTCTTGGCGGGTCAGCAGGAGCTCTGCCATCATGAAGTTAGTGAGCAGGATATCAGGTGGATTATCGGCGATCCGTTGCCGTTCCTCCTGACTTTCTTGCCCTGTATAACGTTTTACTATTGGCTTCAGGCTAGTAATTAGACCAGATTGATCTATAAATTTCTCGATCTCTTTTTGCTGGCTGTTTGCTAGTGCATTCATTGGGTAGACAATGATAGCGCGCGTTCCCCGACTCTTGTCGCTTTTCCGAGCGCGAATGATCGCATCGACTATTGGAACGAAAAAGCAAAGAGACTTTCCTGAGCCAGTTCCGGTCGTCACTACATAGCTTTGACGAGCTCGAGCTTTTGCAATGGATTGGGCTTGATGGCGATGGAATCGCAGAGGATTGGAGCCAAATCGAAATATTTTGCCGGTCGCTTCATCTAGGTCACCTGAGGCCACTAAGTCGTCGACCGTTGGTCCCGAGAGATATCGCGGATTTAGGGAGAGCATAGCATCTGGCCAAAAGCGACCAGCCGCGTATTGCCTTTCTACCTCTTGTCTGAGGTCGTCGGCCCTGATGTTCGTGAAGGATCGCGAGAACCGTGCATAGGAATCAATGAGGTGGTGCTCGAATTCAAAAGCCTTCATTGATTGTCTCCAATCACTGTGGTCCCAGGCGCGCTGGAAAGCGCAATTTCTCTATTCAGGAGAACAATCTGCTGATCTGCAGGGCGGCGGGCATTTGGAGCTGTATCAAGCCCGAGGCGCCTTAAAGCGTAGTACAGTAGTGCACGCCTTACCTCGATCCTCGCTTTACCGTCGCGCATGCCGTAGTCCATGGCGATGGCCTTCTTTTGTGTCTCGGACAACTCGGGATGCGGCCCAATTACTAGTGTTACCGTCTCGTTCCACTCGCGATCCCCATCAGCAGCTATCTCGCTTGGCCTGGTGCCTCCAGTCTCCATGATCCGCGAGAGCAGGAAGTCCTTGAAGCTCTGATCTGTCAGGCAGAAAGCCCGAGTGTGCCAACGGAAGCCGTCGAAACCGATGGCGTGAGGCGCTATCCAACGCCAGCGAGGTTCGGGGCGTGACAGCGACTGATACTTTACCTCGATCGCCTCCGATCGATGGATCGCGGCAACGACTGACCGTAAAGTCTCGGCATTCACGCCCCTCACGGGCGTTGGAGCCGCGTCGTACGAAGGTAGTTGACCACTCCAAGCATCCGTACGGTCGAGTATGCCGTCAGCCACCGAGCGTAGCTGGGACAGGTAGCGGCCGGCGTCAGGCTTCAGGAATAGAGGGGTAAACTTCGGGCCACGGATATAAGTCCTGGCGCTCTTGTCGTAGGCGATGTTGTCGGAGGCCATGCCGATGTAGCGATTCAGATCGGTGGACGCTTGGTTCACCGAGACGCCGAATGCCCCCATCAGATCGCCGCGGTTTACATGCCCCTCCCAAAACAGGCGGAATTCGATGAACTCGAGCCGACGCTCGATACCCCATCGAAGATCAGCCTTCTCTGCGCTCACAAGGAACTCCCTGACCCATCATCCATCTTGAAACTAGGCCAGCCCAGTTTCTGGTTTTTCGATTGAGTTAACAGAGATCGGGGGGCAGTTCAATCGAAATTGAGCGTATTGGCGCGGAAGGCGGATCGCGGCCGTGCAAAGAACGACCGCCATCCGTGATGGTCCGGGTCACGCGAAACTAGCTTGGGAATGACTGATATCGGATTTGGCGTACCGGATCATCGCAAGTTCATATTCCTCAATGTCCACCACGCGATAGATGACCCTGCCGCCAATTTTGAGATATTGCGGCCCCTGGCCCAACCAGCGCCACCTTTCCAGCGTTCGGGGGCTGAGCTTCCAGCGTTTCGCCAGCTCAATTTGGTTAATGCATGTTGCTTCCATCTTCGCGGCCTTTCGTTGCGGCCATTGGGGCCGCGATAGGACCAATGCGCTGGTGGCGGCGGCTATCAAGGCCGAACCGCAAACCCGGGTGGGGGCTGTGCCGGATGGGAGGCATTCGAGCGGCTGAGACGCAAACTGCAGCATGCTTTTGACGCGCCCGAATCTTCCTACCAGGCCCTCACCGCGAGCGAGGTCATCTCACGCAACTTGGCGTGGCCACAGATGGCACAGCCCCGCCAAATATGAGCCCCCTGCGCCGCGGCGAGGTATGAGCGAAAGGTAGAGAAATCTGGATTTACGCTGCATTTAGTCTGGACGTTATCCAGGCACGCTGCCTCTCGCCGGGAGCGTTCGCATCCGGGTGCATCCCCTCCGCCAGTTTAAAAGTGATCCGCTCTCTCCGCCCGCCTGATCCGCACTCTCTTTGGCAGGATTCCTGGGGTTTTTGGGGTGGACCTATTGACCGGCCAGGGCGGGAAAAGCCCGAAAATCGCTCTCCGAGGGCCAATTCTCTCCGAAGCTGTTGACTTGGACGATTTAGTACGGAGGTCTTAAGTTCTTGAAAAGGATTGAATTTCGTGTGGCGGAAATGTGGCGTAGTTAGCAGAAAACTTGCCTGAGATATGGGGGCCAGCAAAAGCGAAAAGAGAAAGACGAGCTACCGGTGCATTTTCAACTACTTAAAAAAGTAGCGCAAAACCTAAGCTGAACGTTTTGGCTGGCGCGCCTCGTGGTCGATTTCCTCCACCAGCGCCACGAACCGATGCAGGAGTATTCGCATTTCCGCAACGGTGATTACTCCGCGCCAAGTCAGTTCGTTTCGATTGTAATTTTCGATGCGGATTGCGTGAATCTGGCCGCGCCCATCGGACAGCAAGGTTAGGTTGCCATGGGCGACCCCATTACGAAGCAAGCGGAATATATCACCGAGTGTTTCTGGCGGAGTACTACGACCGCCTTGCTTCTCTGGGATAGGCCACCCGGCGGCTCGAGCTACCGAAAGCGTGGTGTTCGGCAGGTCTGCCATCAGTTCTTCCCTTGGATGCACCAGGGCAGCGAGATATGAGTTTATGAGTTGGGTGACCTCGAAGGGGCCGTCCCTAGCAGAATGGCGTTCAACGAACTCCAAGTTGACCATTGTCCGGCGCATCATATCGAGCACATGGATATGCGGCATCATGGTTTGAGTGCCCCAGAAATGAGATGAGTCTCATTATGCATAACGATAATCACCACCCCTGCCGCATCCACCCGTCGATGTCGCGTGAAGATAGCACATTCTCCGTGTACTCCCAGTCAAGGCCCTGATCATCGGCGATGTCCAGAGAATAACGCAGCTCCATTGGCGGCTTTGCCAATTCGACCCTTTGCGAGAAATTCTGAAGTGCCGTGCGATCATTGAGAGCGGCCGAGATCCAGTCATCCTCAAAAGCATCGGGTAGTTGCCCAAGAACCGAGAAGATATCGCCGAAGCGTTGCGATAACGCCGCGTAGACTTGATCCTCCACGGTGCCAGCATAACGAAGGTTCAGCACGTGAATGTCGTCGCGCGCCTGACCGATACGCTGCACACGCCCTTTCCGCTGCTCCAGCCGCGATGGATTCCAAGGCAAGTCGATGTTCACCTGCGCACCGAGGCGCTGAAGGTTTAGGCCCTCGCAGGCTGCATCCGTGGCGCATACCAGCCTGATTTCCCCATCCTGGATGCGTCGCTTGATCTGCTCGCGGGCCGCCGTGCGGCGGTCCTGGCCACGCTGCACGAAGGAAGCCGCGCCCCCAGCGTAGAGGGCCACGGGCTCGTCCGGAAACGCTGCGCAAAGGGCCTCCAGGACCCACTCCGCCGTCGTCCGATACTGGCTGAAGATGATCGCGCCGTTTGTCTCAAGCCAGCGCCGTTCCCGCAGATAATGCAAAACCACCTGAACCTTAGGGTCCGTATCACTGCCTGCCACCACGGCAGCTAAGTTGCGCTCTACATCCCGTAAGCATTGGAGCTCCCGTGGTTCGGGCGGGAGGATCTCATCGGGAATGCCTTCATCACTCGCCTCATCTTCCGAGACGGGTGGCCCCTCGAGGCGGCCCAAAAGATGCCGCGACGTCTCCAGCCCCGCGCGCGCTGAAGAGCCTATACGGCGGAGCAGTATGGTCTTCAGGAAACCCGCACCAGGGACGCGTTGCGCGTAAAGGCGACTAAACTCTTCAGCAGCCTCATAGGCGGCCTTGAAGGCAATGCTCATCTCCAACCCCTCACCGCTGAACAGCGAGGATGGCAAACCATCATCTGGCTTAGGGTGCGTGAGCACGCCAATACGCTTCAGCAGCCCGCGCGCTTCCAGCATCGGTCTTGTGCGCCGAACAACCCGACGCACGATCGGGTTGTGCCGTTCGGCGAGCCCTTGGAAGTCGTTCAGGAAATCGGTGCGGATATCTGAACTGAGATCATCGAACCGTGGCCCCAACACATCGCGCGTGGGAAGCCCGGCATCATTGCGGATATCCCGGAATACTGAGTGCTCTGCGGCCGGGGGCAGCGGGTTGCGGAACAGGCCCCAACGGTTCGTATCATTCATCGGCCAGGCCTTGGCGCCGGTCAGATAGCGGATCGACTCCTCGCGGACCCACTCACCGCCATCGAAGGGCTGCCCGAGGACGTGCGGCGCACCCTGGCCAATCGCATGCAGCAAATCCCAAAGCTCCACTGCGTCGAGCTGGATCGGCGTTGCAGTGCCAATGATCACATTGGTAGCCTTGCCTGCGGCGCCACGGAGGAACCGCAGCAGCTGGTTTGGTTCTGCCGCACCGCGTCCGTTCTGGCCGCGGGAGGCGCGTGCCTTATGCGCCTCGTCCAGGATGACCACGCCGAAAGATTTCTTCGTCAGCGCGCCGCGTTCACCGGCGTCATCGCCATTCACGATCAGCCCGGTGGACATGATGCCGATACGCCAGGGGCACTTCGCCACAAGCGTTGGATCACCCTTTTGCGTCAGTGGGCGCCGTTCGCCATCCAGCCAGCACTTCTTCTGCGTTGACCACACCGCTGCAGGCACGCCGAGCTTGTCTTCCAACTCCTCCTGCCACTGCCAGATCAGTGTTGCCGGGGCCAGGATAAGCACTGGCTTGTCATCCAGCATGGAAAGCACCAGTGCAGCGGCCGCCATGGAAAGCGTTTTACCAAGGCCGACATCATCAGCGATCAGATACCTAGCCCCGCCGTGAAGTCGGCGATCCTCCACGCAACTCTGCACGAAGCGCTTCTGCCAGGACCGCAGGATTTGCCCGCCCTTATAAATCGGACGCTCGGCAAGAATGGCTTCCGTCGAGACATCCCCCCCCGCATCGCGGGCCGCTTCGATCGAGCGATATTCGATCCGGCCCGCCATGGCGGCGACATGCTTCACCACCGCATCCGGCAGATCCACGCCCTGCTGCCAGAAATGCTCGAACTCCTCGCGCACCCATGTCGCGGCATTTGGGTCCTCGTCACCCCAAAGAATCTCATAGGCATGCCGGAAGCCAGAGGCAGAATCATTCACGCTGCCGACGAAGGAATAGACTCGCCCGTCGCCATGTTCGATCACGCCAGCTTTACCGTGCACGAAGACATTATTGGCGTCGCGCGGCACGACCCGCACCTTCATCCGGCCGGAGGTCAGCAGCCCATGCAGCCGACGATAGCGTTCGCGGGCCAGAAGTACGTCCAAGCCGTCTTCCGTTGCCTGCCAGGAGGAAACCAGCGTGCGCGCCAGCGCCGCCTGACCATCCCGCGCAGCCTTAGCCACCTTTACGTCATGCGGATCGAGGTCGCCGTTGCAGATCACCCTGATCTCCCCGACCGTATCCAGCGCCTCACCCACCACATCAAGTAGGGAGGAACGGAAATAACCGGCGATACGAAGGTATCGCTTAGCGCCGGTGAGCCGGGCAGTAAGCACCGGGCCCAGCGCTTCACGGCGGGAGGAGAAGCGCTCAATCGCCATGCGCTAGACCCTATCGAGCTTCAGCGCTTCGGCCAATTCATGCGCGGCCGCGCTTTCTTCAGGCCGAGTTCGGGTGGTCTTCTGGGCGATGTAGCTGGCGAGTGAGATCAGTTTCTGGCGGCGCTGCCAGTAGTCGGCGCTGTATTCGGATTTCAGCAGAATGACGCCGCGCTTGGGGTCGAATTCCTTGCCTTCCATCGTCTTCCAAATGGCGAAGAGCACCTGGCGAAGCTGGGTACCCCAAAAACCCTCGCCTTCCAGCATGCGGCCCTTGAGATCGGCGGCGCCGGCGAGCGATGCGGCGTTTGCGGTGGTGGAGGCCATCAGATCGGCATAGCCGCCGAAGGCGAAGCTCTTCGCGAAATTCTGGAAGTCGGCGACCTTGGCGGAGCCCTTCGCCTCCATATCGAGCATGCGGACATAGAAGCGTTCGGCGGCCAGCAGGTCCCGCCACATGTCGCGGGGGAAACCCTCCGGCACCAGCAGGCTGTTCGCCACCTGCGCGGCGTAGTCCACCAGGTCGCGCAGCATGGTGGTCTCGCCCTTGGCAAGCTTACGGTAAAGGTCGCGGTCGAGCGGTTGGCGATCAATGCTGGAATAGGCGGTGACGACCTGTAGAGCTGCGGCATAGGCGGCGAGCGTCAGGTCGCCATCGGTGTAGAGTGTTTCAGCCTTAGTACGTTCATGCCAAGCATCATCAAGGGCATTGAGGTGGGCAAGCTGGGCCTTCACGGCTTCCTCGATCTCGGCTTCGATCTCCATACGTCGCGCATTGACCGCACTAAGGCGCTTACGCAGCACTAGGCAAATCGTACCCTGTACATAGTTGCCGTCCTTCAACGCGCTTTCAGTTTCGGTCACAATATTCCATGCGGCGGAAACCCGAAGCCCTGCGGCCCAAAGAATACTGGCGAGATCGGCCCAAACCCCAGCATCCTGGTGAGTGAACATTACGATTTGTAAACCATCATTGGGCATGTGGCGCACGAGTTGACTGTAAGCGGCCACCATGTCGCGCCGAAACTCTTCGCCCGTACCCTTAATAGCCTTAGTCCGTTGCGATTCCCAAATCCACTCGTTGAATGGCGGTGGGGGATTCTTCCGCAGCCACGCAATGAAAAACTCTGTGATCTCGTGGTAGTTAACTGCGTCGGCATAGGGAGGGTCGGTTAGCCCAATGTCGTGCGGAGTTTCCATTTTCCTTGCGTCTACCACGTCTAGTGTGGGAGTTCCTAGCAGCTCCCGTTCTGCTCCCTCAAAAACGATATAAGGAGCAATATCGACGAACCCGCGAGATCCATAATTAAGAAGGCAATTCAGCGCTTGATTGGAAAATGCATTTTGTAGACCTCCTTTTCTGCCATCATTATGCCACCCGCAAAGACGACTGGTTAAGTTAAGAATTCCAGGAAGTTGAGCCGCCTGAAACGCATCAAATCCATCGCTTCCCTTTAAAATAGCGATGAGTAAGCACGCTCTTGCTCCAAAGAGATGATGCCAATAAGTCCAACCACGTTCACGTATCGGTTGCTTCGTATTATCGCCTGGCTCGATTGATAGATCTGGTATTAGACCAAGGTCCTGCCATGCCAATAAATTTTCGCGTACGATTGCCTCGACTTTACGCTCCCTCGCTTGATCTTCATGCGAGATTGCTCGGAAGAAGGTTTCCTGTCGCCCTTTGTTTAGGCTTTCCTTGGTGATCCATTGGATGCAGTAAAGGCGTTCCTGAAAAATATCAGTCCCGCGCGGCACAAAATCTTCTTTTTCCCACGGGCGAAGGCGATTGCGGGAAGTTCCGTCTGAATCTCGGTA
>JBPCSO010000047.1:0-50767 GCA_051007055.1 Roseomonas sp. | reverse complement strand
TTGAAATTGTCGTGCTCTCTGCCGCATGATGTGGTTCAACGGGGTTGATATTTTGCGAATGCAAGGGGGCGGCGTTTTGCGAAGCATGGAAAAGCAAAGCGAAAACCTGTCCCCGGTAAGCCCGGTTTCTTGGGCTGAAGCTTGGGCCAGGATCCGCGCAAAACTGCGCGAAGAAGTGGGCGATGTGGAATTCCGCAGCTGGCTTCGGCAAATGACCCTTGCAGGCATTGAAGGCGACGAAGCCACCATCACATTGCCCACACGTTTTCTGCGCGATTGGGTCAGCAGCCATTACAGTGATCGTTTGCGCGCCTTATGGCAGCAGGAAAACCCCGCCATTCGGCGCGTTGACCTCCGGGTCGCCGTGGGCGTGCGTGGGGCTGCCGGTGATGCAGCGGAAAATGGCGCAGCGCCTTTGGCGGAAAGCTTGGCGCCAGCCGCGCCACGTGCGGCTGATCCGCGCGGTGATTGGTCCGCGCCACTTGATCCACGCTTTACCTTCGACACTTTCATTGTCGGCAAGCCCAATGAATTTGCCCATGCCTGCGCGCGGCGCGTGGCGGAAAGGCCGGCTATGCCAGGCTTCAATCCGCTGTTCCTGTATGGTGGCGTCGGGCTTGGCAAAACGCATCTGATGCACGCCATTGCCTGGGCCATTCGTGAACAGCACCCTGCGCGCCATGTGGCTTACATGAGCGCCGAGAAATTCATGTATCGCTTCATCGCGGCGCTACGCAGCCAATCCACCATGGAATTCAAGGAAACGCTACGTTCGGTTGACGTGCTGATGGTGGATGATTTGCAATTCCTGATCGGCAAGGACAATACGCAGGAAGAATTCTTCCACACCTTCAATGCGCTGGTGGATGCCGGCAAGCAGATTGTGATTTCTGCTGATAAATCGCCATCCGATCTTTCCGGCATTGAAGACCGGCTGCGCACGCGCCTTGGCTGCGGCATGGTGGCGGATTTGCACGCCACCACTTACGAATTGCGGATCTCGATCCTGGAAGCCAAGGCCGCGTCATCCGGCGTTGCGGTGCCGTCGCGCGTCATGGAATTCCTCGCGCATAAGATCACATCCAATGTGCGTGAATTGGAAGGCGCGCTTAATCGCCTGATCGCCTGGGCCAATCTATTTGGCCGGCCCATCACGTTGGAAGGCGCCCAGGAAGTTCTGCATGACATCCTCCGCGCCCATGACCGGCGCGTGACTATTGAGGAAATTCAGCGCAAGGTCGCGGAACACTATAATCTCCGCCTGACCGACATGTCTTCTGCCCGGCGTGCGCGCAATGTGGCGCGGCCCCGTCAGGTAGCAATGTATTTGGCGAAGCAGCTTACGTCGCGTTCCCTGCCAGAAATCGGGCGGCGCTTTGGCAACCGGGACCACACCACGGTCATGCATGCCGTGTCCCGCGTGGCGGAGCTGATGCAGGCGGATGGGTCCTTCGCTGAGGATGTGGAACTGCTCCGGCGCATGCTGGAAACCTGAGGCGCCGGGCCATCAGCGGCCACAAAAACCCGGCTTTTGAAGCGGTTGGCGCGATGCGGTCACCTCATTATTTCGGGCATCAATCAGCCGCTTTTCTGGCCCTATCCGGGCTGGTATGAGAAAGCGAATCCGGGCCATTTGCCGCGCCGATTCGGCAGGTTTGTCGCCCGGGCAGGATTTCACTGGCGGTTCGCCCCCGGGGCCCATCCGGTCGCGGCTGAGATCGCCAAAATAGGATCGGGGCGTCAGAACGATGAAATTCTCGGTTGACAGGGCGGTATTGCTCAAGTCGCTCACGCATGTGCAGAGCGTGGTCGAGCGTCGCAACACCATCCCGATCCTTGCGAATGTGATGATTGAAGCAAGCTCAGGCGGTACCCTGAAGCTGACAGCGACCGATATGGAAATCGCAGTGGTGGAAGATATTGCAGGGGTCACAGTGGCGCGCGCGGGGCGCACCACGGCGCCGGCCAGCACACTTTACGAAATCATTCGCAACCTGCCTGAAGGCGCGCGGGTTGAATTCGACCATGGTGGCGGTGATGGGCCTCTCACGCTGCGCTCTGGCCGCTTCAATACCAGCCTGGCCGTGCTGGCGGTGGAAGATTTCCCTTCCATGACCGAAGGGCGCATGCCGGTGCAATTCAGCATCAAGGCCGGCGTGCTGCGGGATTTGATTGACCGCACGAAATTCGCGATTTCCACTGAAGAAACGCGCTATTACCTGAATGGCATCTACATCCACGCGACTGAAAGCGAAGGCCAGCCGGTGCTGCGCGCGGTGGCAACCGATGGGCATCGGCTTGCGCGCGTAGAAGAACCGCTGCCGGAAGGGGCGAAGGCCATGCCGGGCGTGATCATTCCACGCAAGACGGTGAATGAAATTCGCAAGCTTGCGGAAGAAACCCAGGATGAGATTGTGGTGCGGCTTTCCGACACCAAGGTGCAATTCGCGCTTGGTACAGTCACGCTGACCAGCAAGCTGATTGATGGCACCTTCCCTGAATATGAACGCGTAATCCCGCGTGGCAATGACAAGAAACTTGTTGTGCTGCGCAAGGATTTCGCCGATGCGGTGAAGCGCGTGGCTGCGATCAGCAGCGAAAGATCGCGCCCTGTGAAGCTTAGTCTTGGCACCAATCATTTGCGTGTTTCGGCAGCCAGTCCCGAACAGGGCGAAGCGCAGGAAGATCTGGAAGGCGATGATGTCGCCTATACCAGCGGCGCTTTGGAAATTGGGTTCCAGGCGCGGTATTTGTCTGACATCACTGATCTTGTTCAAGACAAGTTGGAATTCATGTTCGCCGATGGCGCGGCGCCCACCATTGTGCGTGATGCATCGCGGCCAGAAGCGCTGTTTGTCCTGATGCCGATGCGGGTGTGACGACAGCGCCAGGGCTTTTCCTTGCGCGTCTCCGGCTTACGGATTTCCGGTCATGGCGGGTTTTGGATGCCTCCTTCGACGCATCCTTGATTTGCATTGCTGGCGAAAACGGCGCGGGCAAGACCAATCTTTTGGAAGCGGTGTCACTGCTTGCACCTGGGCGCGGCTTGCGCGGCGCGCGTATGGTGGAACTCGGCCGGCAGGAAGCCGGCGCGGGCCTGCCCTGGGCGGCAGCGGGACGGTTTGAAACGCGCGCCGGCGCAATGGAGATTGGCACCGGCACGGATCCGGAAGGAGCGACGGAACGGCGCATCTATCGCCTGGATGGGCAGGCTGTGCGCAGCCAGGCGATGTTGGCCGAACGCATGGCCGCCGTTTGGATCACGCCGCAAATGGATCGGCTATTCCAGGAAGGGGCGAGTGGCCGGCGGCGCTTTCTGGATCGGCTGGTTTGGGCGCTGGAACCGGGCCACGCGCGGGAAGTGGCGGCGCATGACAATGCGATGGCTGAGCGTAACAGGCTGCTCGCGGAAGGCCGCACCGACCCTACCTGGCTCGCGGGGCTGGAAGATGCCATGGCGCGCCATGCAGTGGCCGTGGCGGCGGCCCGGCGCGCGCTGATGCTACGCCTGAATGGGGAGCTTGCCGCTGGCCGCGCCACGGGAGCCTTTCCGGCGGCACGGCTGGAGATTTCCTGCCCCATCCTGGCCGCGCTGGCTGAAACCCCGGCGCTGGCGGTGGAAGATGCGCTGCGCCAGGGCCTGGCCCAGGATAGGCGGCGCGATGCTGCGGCGGGGGGGGCTGCGCGCGGGGCGCATAAGGCAGATATGGTTCTGGTACATATGCCGAAATCCATCAGCGCTGAGTTCTGTTCAACCGGAGAGCAAAAGGCCCTGCTGGTTTCCGTGGTGCTGGCCCATGCGACCTTGATCGCCGAAGCACGCGGCTTCGCGCCGCTTTTGCTGTTGGATGAGGTGGCGGCGCATCTCGACCCCGCGCGGCGGGAAGCGCTGTTCGCCGCCCTTGCCGCGCTGCCTGCGCAGGTTTTCATGACCGGCACGGATCTTGAGGTTTTTGCCCCGCTGGCGGGCCTTGGGCGCCTGTTCAGCGCCGGCGATGGCAGGCTGATTGCCGCTGGTTGAAGCTTTGCCGAAAAGTCCTGCCGGGGTCGCGTTTATCCCCGGAAAATGCTAGAAACTCGCCGATGATTCTTTATTCCCCGAACAGGAGCCCGTTACCGGCATGAGCGATGAGCCGCGCGCCGAAACTGAAGCCTATGACAGCGCTTCCATCACCGTCTTGCGCGGGCTGGAAGCGGTGCGCAAAAGGCCGGGCATGTATATCGGCGACACTGATGATGGCTCTGGCCTGCATCACATGGCCTTTGAGATTGTTGATAATGCAGTGGACGAAGCGCAGGCGGGTTTCGCCTCGGCCGTTTCTGTCACGCTGAATGGCGATGGCAGTGTCACCGTGCGTGATGATGGGCGCGGAATCCCCGTGGATATCCATGCTGAGGAAGGCATCAGCGCCGCCGAGGTTGTGCTGACGCGGCTCCATGCCGGGGGCAAGTTCAACCAGAATTCCTACAAGGTCTCAGGCGGCCTGCATGGCGTTGGTGCGGCCGTGGTCAACGCGCTGTCCGAATGGATGGAAGTGCGGATTTGGCGCGGCGGGCAGGAATATCGGCTGCGCTTTGAACATGGTGACACTGTAGTGCCCTGCACGGCGCTTGGCCCTTCGGACCTTCCGAATGGCACGGAAGTGACGTTCAAGCCCTCCGCACTCACCTTCACGCGCACGGAGTTTGAATTCGCCGTGCTGGAACGCCGCTTGCGCGAATTGGCCTTCCTCAATTCCGGCTTGCGCGTTGTATTGCGTGATGAACGCCATGCGGAAGTGCAGGAAACCAAGTTCCACTTCGATGGCGGGCTTACGGCCTTTGTCGAATGGTTGGACAAGGGCAAGACGCCACTTTTCGCGACGCCGATTAGCCTGGCTGCGCGGGAACAGGATGGGATCAAGGTTGAGCTCTCGCTCCGCTGGAACGACAGCTACCATGAAACCATGCTGTGTTTCACCAACAACATCCCGCAACGCGATGGTGGGGCGCATTTGGCGGGCTTCCGCCAGGCGCTGACGCGCGTTATCGCCAAGGTCGCGGAAGGCATCGCCAAAAAGGAGAAGGTCGCACTCACCGGCGAAGATATGCGCGAAGGCCTGACCGCGGTGCTTTCGGTGAAGGTGCCTGATCCGAAATTCAGCAGCCAGACCAAGGAAAAACTGGTTTCATCCGAAGTGCAGCCGGTGGTGCAGGTGGCATGCGCCGATGCGCTTACCCATTGGTTCGAAACGCATCCGAAGGAAACCAAGGATCTGGTGAGCAAGATCATGGATGCGGCGACCGCGCGTGAAGCGGCGCGCAAGGCGCGTGAACTCACACGCCGTAAGGGCGTGCTGGATGTTTCCTCACTCCCAGGGAAGCTCGCCGATTGTCAGGAACGTGATCCGGCGAAAAGCGAATTATTCATCGTTGAGGGTGACAGCGCCGGCGGTTCCGCGAAGCAAGGGCGTGATCGCGCCTTCCAGGCGATCCTGCCGCTCAAAGGCAAGATCCTGAATGTGGAACGCGCGCGCTTCGACAAAATGCTCTCCAGCGCTGAAATCGGCACGCTGATCACAGCGCTTGGCACCGGGATTGGGCGCGGTGAGCCATCGGAAGGTGGGTTTGATATTGGCAAGCTTCGCTATCATCGCATTGTCATCATGACTGATGCCGATGTGGATGGCAGCCATATCCGTACGCTATTGCTGACCTTCTTCTTCCGGCAAATGCCGGAATTGATCACGCGCGGGTATTTGTACATCGCGCAGCCGCCGCTTTATCGCGCCAAGCGCGGGCAGGAAGAACGCTACCTAAAGGATGACCGCGCACTAGAAGACTATTTGCTGGAAAAAGCAAAAAGCGCGGCCAGCCTGCGCCTGCCCGATGGGCGGGATCTTACCGGCGATGCCTTCCAGGCAGAGCTTGATTTCCATCGCCAAGCCACCGCGCGCATTCGTCGCCTGGCGGGTGCGGTGCCGGCGGATATCATCGAACAGGCGGCGATTACTGGCGCTTTGACCACGGAAAGCGATCGCGCTTTGGCGGCAGCCCAGGCACTCGCTGCGCGGTTGGATGGGCTGGCGCCGGCTTCCGAACGCGGCTGGGTGGCGACCGCCGGCGATAACGGCCTGACACTCGCGCGCACCGTACGCGGCGTGGGTGAGCGCCATGTGCTGGACGCTACAGCGCTACGCAGTGCTGAAGCGCGCTGGCTGGATGAACGGCGTGACAGGCTGGCGGCGGATTTCCTGGGCGGCGCAGTGCTATCGCTGGATGGTGTGGAGGCCCAGGTGGTTGGGCCGCTCGCACTGTTTGAAAAGCTGATTGCGCAGGGCCGCAAGGGGCTTTCTTTCCAGCGCTTCAAAGGCCTTGGGGAAATGAACCCTGATCAGCTTTGGAAGACCACGCTTGATCCCGCGATCCGCACGCTGCTTCGTGTGCGGGTTGAGGATGTGGAGGATGCGGAACAGGTCTTCTCCACCCTGATGGGCGATCTTGTGGAACCGCGCCGCGACTTCATTGTTGGCAACGCTTTGAAGGTTGCCAATCTGGACGTGTAAAGAACGCGTGGGATGGGATCACACCATCCCACCGCGCGCAGACACCGGCCAAAGGCATTCCACGCGCCCCTTGCGCACGCCAACATACCAATCATAGCGATCCACCGTCGGGTCGCAGTGGCCGGGTACAAGGCGCAGCTTTTCGCCAAGTGCCGGCGCGCTGCCATCTTCAATCACCAGCTTGCCATGCTCATCAGACGCGCCCGCGTAACGCAGCCCCGGGCGTTGCCAAACCTGCGGCATGCCAGAATCAACCGAAACGCCCTTATGCCCGCAATCCAGCACGGCTATGCCAGGCCCTGCGGTGCTCATGACTTGGGAGAGCACAAACAATGATTGCCGGAAGGGCGGTGCATCCTCATTCGCCGCATAATCCGCATCCATAAAGCAATAAGATCCCGCCTGGATTTCGGTATAGACGCCGCTGGCCGCTTCATGCCGGAAAGTGCCAGTGCCAGCGCCACCCACAATCGGGCATTCCAGCCCGCGCTGGCGGAGTTGTTCCACGGTGCGGCGGGAACGCGCCACGGCTTCACCAATGGCCGCCGCGCGTTCTTCTGGTCCACGTTTGTGCTGCGCTGAACCGTGATAGGCCTGCAAGCCGCCAAAGCGCAGATGCCGGCTGGCAGCGATACGTTCCGCGAGTGCCACCGCCGGCGGCCCATGTTCCACCCCGCCGCGCGCCATGCCGACATCAATTTCGACCAGCACCGGCAGGCGCACGCCGGCGGCTTCAGCAGCGGCTTCAATCAGCGCAATCTGCGCGGCATCATCCACACAAAGCGCGACTTCCGCGATGCGCGCCAGGGCCGTAAGGCGCGCCAATTTGCGCGGGCTGACCACCTGGTTGGTCACCAGAATATCCGGAATGCCGCCCCAGGCCAGCGCCTCGGCCTCGGCCACTTTCTGCACGCATTGTCCAACGGCGCCGCGCGCCATTTGCAGCTTGGCGATGACGCTGGATTTATGCGTCTTGGCGTGTGCGCGAAGCTTGGCACCCGTGGGCGCCAGCAGCGCCGACATAGTGTCCAGGTTATGTTCAAAAGCATCCAGATCAATCACCAGCGCGGGGGTATCAATATCTTCTTCGCGCATGCCGGGTTCGGCGGGCGGGTTTTGCAGCATGGGGAATCCTCCGTAACGTGGCGCATCTTAGCCATGCCCATGCCTTCCGCGCCAATCCGGGCTAAACCGTGGGCATGAGTGATGAACCTGACGTTCTGGTGATGGGGGCAGGTGTCGCCGGCATTGCCGCCGCCCGCGCTTTGCGTGCGCGCGGGCTTTCCTGCCTGGTGCTGGAAGCGAAGGAGCGTATCGGTGGCCGCGCCTATACCGATGCAACGGGCTTTGACCATGGCGCTTCCTGGCTGCACCAGGCCAATGACAATCCGCTGACCGCTTTCGCTGAAACGCTGGGCTTTGAGGTGGTGGACCATGATCTGCTGCGCCAGCGCCTGCTTTTCACGGAAGGCCGCTTCGCAGCCCCCGCTGAGCGCCAGACCTTCGCCATGGCCGAAGATCATTTCTGGCGCGTGATTGAAGCCGCTGCTGCGAATGGTGCACCGGATCGCCCGGCCTCAGACGCCGCGCCCCAAGGCGGGCGCTTTGATGCGCTGGTCGCGCATTGGGAAGGGGCGCAGATTTGCGCGGCAGAGCTTTCGCGCATGAGCCTGCATGATTTCGCGGCAACTGCGCTGGATGGCCCGAACCTGCTGCTCCGCCGCGGCCTTGGGACGTTGGTGACAAGCCTTGCTGATGGGCTACCCATTCGTCTTTGTGCGCCGGTCGCGCGGCTTGATTGGGGGGGCAGCGATGTGGAGGCTTCCGGCGCTTTCGGGCGCATTCGCGCGCGGGCCGCGATCATCACGGTTTCAACGGGCGTGCTGGCGCAAGGCGGCATTGCCTTCACGCCAAGCCTGCCCACGCAGACGCGTGATGCCATCAAGGCCCTGCCGCTCGGCTTGCTGACCAAGCTATCTTTTCCCATCCCGCCCGCCACGCTGCCGGAATTCGGGCCTTTCGCGAGCCTCAGGCGTGATATCGCAGCGCCAGGCGATAGGCCCATTTCCTGGATAGCACGGCCCTTTGGCGCGCCGGTGATCCTCGCTTTCATCGGGGGCTCCCTGGCCTGGGAATTGTCTCGCGCAGGTAAGCGGGCGACTGAGGCGCATGCACGCGCCGAATTCGCCCGCGTTTTTGGCGCTGAAGCGGCGGCGGCACTGGAGGCGCCCACCATCACCGATTGGGCCGAGGACCCGTATTTCCGCGGCAGCTATAGCCACGCCATCCCAGGCGCGCAGGCGGCGCGGCGGGTGCTAGCGGAACCGCTTGCCGATGGCCGACTGATCTTTGCGGGTGAGGCCTGCCATCAACGCTTCGCCGCCACCGTTGCGGGCGCCTGGTTGAGTGGGGAAGCAGCGGCAGGCGCTTTGGCGGATTTTCCACACAAGTGATTTCCCTTTCGCCAGAAATATTCTAGTCAAGCCGTTATGGAGGCCAGTTTCGCCGCGCAGGTTCTGCGCGCCACCCTTTTCGCCGCCCGCGCCCATGCTGGCCAGGTACGGAAGGGCGCGGCTGCCGAACCCTATGTGAACCATGTGATCGAGGTTGCCGCGATCCTCGCCGAACACGGCGCGCCAGATGAAGCCATCCTGGCAGGGCTGCTGCATGACACGGTGGAAGATACCGAAACCACTGATGCTGACCTGATCGCCGTTTTTGGTCCCGTTATCGCGGGCTTGGTGGCGGAAGCGACCGATGATACAGAAAAGCCCAAGGAAGTTCGGAAGGCCTTGCAGATCAGCCAGGCACCAAAGCATAGCGAAGCGGCCAAGCAGTTGAAACTAGCCGATAAGATTTCGAATTTGCGTTCCATCGCCGATAGCCCGCCGGCAAATTGGAACCATGCGCGGCGCATTGAATATGTCGGCTGGGCGGGGCGCGTGGCGGCGGGGCTGAAGGGTGTCAATCCTGCGCTGGATGCGCTGTTTGATACGACCTATCGCGCCGCGCTGGCGCGGCTTGCGAGTGAAATGCCATGAAGCGGCGCATGTTTTTGGCCAGCGCCAGCCTTCTTGCGGTGCCTTCGCTCGTCCAGGCGCAGCAGCGTGCCATCACAATACTGCTGCCCTTCGCCGAAGGCGGTGCGACGGATCAACTGATGCGTGTCATGGCCAAATCCGCGGGCAAGGCGCTGGGGCAGGAAATTCGGCTAGAAAACAAGCCAAGCCGCACGGGGCTTCGGCTTTTGTCGCAATTGCGTACTGCCCCGCCGGATGGGTCCGTGGTGATGCTGTTTCCCGTGGTGACGCTCCGCGCCCTGGTGGAACGCGGGGTAGATTTCACCATGGGGCGCGACGCCACGCCCATTATGTGCCTGGCCGGCGGCACCTATGGCGTGATTGCCAAGGCCGATCGCTTTCCTGATGGCTGGCGGGATTTCGTGGCCGAGGCGCGCCAGAAGCCCGGGCAGCTTTCCTTTGGGAGCGCCGGGGTTGGGTCAGTCGGCCATGTGACTATGGCCCGGTTGATGGTGAAGGAAAACATCCAGGCGGTGCATCTACCCTTCCGTGGCGCGGCGGACGGCGTGGAAGCGCTCATGGCAGGTGATTTGGATGTCATGGCAGGTGGTGCGCGGCTGCATGTGGCGGTTGACCAGGGTGATGCGCGCTGGCTGGCATTGTGGTCACCCACGCGCAATCCGCGCTGGCCGGATGTGCCGACCTTGGTTGAACTTGGCTATGGGCTGACGGAAACTGCGCCCTTCGGGCTGATTGGCCCCCCCAATATGCCGGCGGCGGAGCGCGAAAGACTGCAAGCGGCTTTTGCGGCGGCGCTCCGCGCGCCTTCGGTCATGGCTGTCATGACAAGGCTCGGCATGACGGCGGATTTGCGTGATGCTGCGGCCTATTCTGCCTATCTTGCGGCGGCAGCAGGTGAGGAAGTGGCATTAGGGCTGCGCCCGGAAACGCGGCAGTGATCCAGGCGGCCGCGCCGGCGCTTATTCTTGCCTCAGCCTCCAAGGCGCGGCACGCGGTGCTGGAAGGCGCAGGGCTTCGCTTTGAAACCCGCGTGGCTGGCGTGGATGAGGCCGCGATCAAGGAAGCCGCGCAGGCTGAGGGGATTTCGCCGGATGAGGCCGCGCTGATCCTGGCAGATGCCAAAGCGGAACGCGTGGCCGCGCAAGCACCAGATGCGCTGGTGATTGGCGCAGATCAATTGCTTATCTGCGAAGGCACCTGGTTCGACAAGCCGCCCGATATGGCAGCAGCGCGCGCGCATTTGCAGCGCCTTCGCGCAAGGCGGCATGAATTGGTCACGGCGCTTGTTGTGCATCGCGGTGGGCAGCGCATCTGGCAGCATGTGGCGAAGCCTCGTTTGACATTGCGCGATTTCTCGGATGCGTTTCTGGACGCTTATCTGGCCGCCGAAGGTGAGGCGCTGCTTTCTTCTGTTGGCGCCTATCGTCTGGAAGGCCATGGCGCGCAATTATTCGACCGTATTGAGGGCGATCAGCCGGCCATTCTGGGAATGCCGTTGCTGCCCTTACTTGGGTTTTTAAGGCAGCATGGGGTGTTGTTGCGTTAGGCGTCGTTTCAAAGACTCATCCGCCGCGTCAGCCCGGTCAGCCGGTCCATCACGAACATCAGCACCAGTATCGCCAAAATAAGCACGCCCGAAACCGCGGCAACGCGCACATCAAGCGTGCTTTCCATCATGCCCCACATGCGGATGGGCAGCATATCCGTCCGTGCGCTGGAGAGGAAAAGCGAGACCGGCACATTATCCATGGACGCCACGAAGGCGAGAAACGCGCCGGCGAAAATGCCAGGTGCGATCAAGGGAAGCGTGATGCGCCGGAAGGTCATGAAGCGCCCTGCCCCCAGGCTGGCAGAGCTTTCCAATAGCGCCGGTTCCAATTGGGTGACGGTTGCCAAAGTGGTCCGAAAGACAAAGGGTGCAATGACCACCAAATGTCCGCCAATGAGATGCGTGAGCGATGGGCGCAGCCCAAGCAATGAGAAGAACATCAACGTCGCCAGCCCATAGGCAAGCGAGGGCAGGATCAGCGGTGACAGAAAGCTTGCTTCCAAGGCGCGTGCTGCCGGGCGACGAGACCGCCCAATAGCCAGCGCAGCAAGCACAGCAAGAATACTCGCCCCCAAGGTGGCCATGCTGGCCACCCAAAGCGAATTGCCCGCCGCGCGATGAATATGCGCAGACCGCGTTGTGTCAAACAATGCCTGATACCAGCGGAGCGACAATTCCGGCGGCGGAAACTTCAAGGAGGCCGAGGTAGTGAAGCTTGTGATCAAAACAATCAAAACCGGGCCCAGCAGGATCATCAAGCCAAGCAGGGTAAGCCCGCCGAAGATGACCGCAAAACTTTGATCAGCGAAGGTGCGGCGCTGGCTCATTCAATCCGTCCTTGCATAGCGGCCAAGCCAATTCAGCATCATGATTCCGGCAAGCACCGTGAACAAGAGTGTTACAGAACAGACAGCGGCGAAGGGCCAGTCATAAACAACCATGGCCTGTTGCCAGATAAGTGAGGGCAGATAGACAAGCCGCGCGCCCCCAATGACCGATTGCGAAATGAAGGCGGTGCAGGCGGAAGCGAAAACCAAGGTGGCACCCGCGATCCAACCAGGCAGGCTGAGCGGCAGGATGACGCGGAAAAAGCTCCTCCACATCCCCGCCCCAAGCGCGCGGGAGGCATCCATCAGATTGGGATCAAGCCCGCGCATGACGGAAATCAAGGGCAGCAGCATCAACGGCATTTCGATCTGCATCAGGGCAAGGATCAGGCCCGTTTCCGTCTGCAATAGCCTGAGCGGCGTGGCGCTGAGGCCAAGCGCCAATACCACCTGATTGACCAAGCCTTCCCGTGCCAGGATCACGATCCAGGCAAAGGTACGAATGACAACTGAAGTCAATAGCGGCAGCAGGATGATGAAAATCAGGATCTTCTGGGTACGAGGGCTCGCGTTACAGAAAAACACCGCGAGCGGCCAGGCGAAAAGCGATGTCGCCAGCACCGCCGCCACACCAAGCCGCAGCGTGTCCCAGACGACGCCGCGATAGAAGGCGTCGCCCCAGAATTTTGCCCAATTATCCAAACCCCATTGCTGCAAATCCTGATCGGCATGGAACGAGATGCCAAGCAACAGCAGCAGCGGCGCCGCGAAAAGCGCGAGGTAGACAACCCCCAAAGGCGCGGCCAGGCGCCAATCCACCGCTGCTGCGCGCATGAAATTACTTCGTGATTTCGCGGTTGAAGCGATCAATCCAGGCAGCGCGGCGCGGGTTGATCACGTTCCAATCATGCGTGACCATCTTGGACAATTCATCAAGTGATTTGATGTCCAGATTGGGCGTCAGCTGCACATCCTTATTCACCGGGATCATGTTGAAGGGCGATAATTGCAGCTTGCTTTGCGCTTCGGCGGAAAGCGCCACATCAATATAGCGATGCGCATTGGCCTTGTTTTCAGCGCCCTTCACGATATGCAGCGTGGTGGCGAAGGTAATCGCGCCTTCGGTGGGCGCAACAAAGGCAATGTCAACGCCGCGGGCCTTGAGTGTCGCTGCGTTATTCGTATTGGTGTACATGATATCAATCTGACCTTGCTGGAACAGCCCCGGCAGGGCGGCAGGTGTGGAAACCGCCGCGACCTTCGGCAAAACTTCCTTCAGCTTGGCGAAAATAGGTTCGACATCGGTGATGGAACCGCCGAAAACCTTTGCCATTTCAATCAGCGAAACCGTGCCGAAGGTAGTCTGAAAACCCGTGAGGCCCAGGCGTTCGACATAGGGCGAGCGGAACAGATCGGCCCAGCTTTTCGGCGGCTCAGGGAATTTCTTCGGATTGTAGCAAATGCCAACCACCTGCACATTCACCGTCGCTGAATCCGCGATCAGCATGCCATCGGATAGCTTGCCTGCATTGGTAATGAGTTTCGGGTCAATCGGCTCAAACAACCCCGCTTGACGCGCGGCTGCCGCCGGCCCGGGGTCCAACACGAAGCAATCAAAAGGCGCAACGCCACGCGCGGCGCGCACCTTGGCAACCTGGTCCACCGCGAAAAGCGGTTCAAAGGACACATTCACATTATGGCGCTGGCGCAACAGGGGCGCGACGACTTCGCGATACGCCTCATCCCACGTGCCGGGATAGATCGCCGCCGTCATGGGGCCGGAAGCGCGCGCAATGCTGGGTGCAGCGAGGGCGCCGGCCATGCCGGCGAGAAAAAGGCGTCTGGAAGCCATAGGAATTCTCCTAAATATCAGGTTGTGGCTACGGGGAAGATCGAAGGCTTTGCTTCTGGCGTCAGCGCGCAATGCCAAATGCCAGGCAAGGATGAGGTATCGCCAGGATGCCGCGCGGTAGCGATTTTAAGCGTAGTGCCATTACTGGCCGCCACATCATGGATCAACTGCCCACCAATCGGCAGGCTGAGCGTCAGCGTTACCGGAAAGCGGTCCGGCGCGGCTTCGCGCACCAGCATCAATTGTTCGGGGCGGATCGAAACCTGCACAGGCTTGCCCTGCGGCAGGTTCTGTGTCCGGCAAGGCAGCACCGCGCCAACGGCAAGCCTAATCATGCCATTTTCCACGATACCATCAAGGATATTGGACGACCCTATGAAGCTATTGACGAAGGGCGTCGCCGGTTCGTCATAAATCGCAACCGGTGTGCCCAACTGCTCGATCTTGCCGCGATTCATCACCGCAATGCGATCAGCGATGGACATGGCTTCTTCCTGATCATGTGTGACCAGAATGGCAGTCAGGCCGAATTGGCGTTGCAGACGCTTGATTTCGATCTGCATATCAAGGCGTAAATTCTTATCCAGCGCGGCAAAGGGTTCATCCAGCAACAGAATGCGGGGCTGCACGGCCAAGGCACGCGCAAGCGCGATGCGCTGCTGTTGACCGCCCGATAACTGCCTGGGCTTACGATCCGCGAAGCCTTCCATGCGCACGGTGGCGAGCATCTCGGCAACGCGCGTGCGCTGTTCTGCCTTGCCTACACCACGCGCCACCAGGCCATAGGCGATATTCTCGGCCACCGTCATATGCGGGAATAGCGCGTAATTCTGAAAAACAATGCCGACTTCGCGCAGATTGGGCGGCAAATCATCCACGGCGCGATCACCAATCACCACCTGGCCGGAAGCCTGACGGATGAAACCCGCGACAATGCGCAGCAACGTGGTCTTGCCGCAGCCAGAAGGCCCAAGCAGGGCGACCAATTCGCCCGCCCTAACTTCCAAGGTTACATCGTCAACGGCGCGCGCATTGCCATAGCTGTGAACGATCCCGTTCAACAGCAATTGCTGCGAGGTCAAGCGCTGGACAGACTGAGACAGAGTTGTAACCTCCCGAAGACATTCAGGACTAAGCAACTTCCATGCCACGAAGCGAAGCAGCGAAGACCTGCCTTTGCTCAATAAAGACGCAGATAAATCGCCTAATTTTTATTCATTTGCCTCTTTTCGTCCCCAGGGCCGCAATAAAAAAGGCGGCCCCGAAGGACCGCCCCCATTTTTCGCGCAGGTCGCGATGGATCAGAAATCCATCCCGCCCATGCCGCCACCCGGCGGGCCGCCAGCCGGCGCGCCCTTGGGTTCCGGACGCTCGGCCACCATCGCTTCGGTGGTGATCAGCAAGGAAGCGACCGAAGCCGCATCCTGCAGCGCGGTGCGCACAACCTTGGTCGGGTCAATGATGCCGGCCGAAACCAGATCCTTGTACTCGTCCTTCTGCGCGTCATAGCCGTGGGTATAGGTGCTGTCGCGCAGCACTTCACCCGCGATAACCGCGCCGTCCTTGCCGGCGTTTTCAGCGATCTGCTTGAGCGGCGCCTGGATGGCGCGGCGGATGATTTCGATCCCCACCTGCTCATCGCTGTTGGCACCCTTGAGGCCGCCGAGGTTGGTCGAAGCGCGGAGCAGTGCCACGCCACCACCAGGCACGATGCCTTCCTGAACGGCAGCGCGCGTCGCATGCAGCGCATCGTCCACACGGTCCTTGCGCTCCTTCACTTCCACTTCGGTGGAACCACCAACGCGGATCACGGCAACGCCACCAGCGAGCTTCGCCAGACGTTCCTGCAGCTTTTCACGGTCGTAGTCCGAAGTGGTTTCTTCGATCTGCGCCTTGATCTGCTCGCAACGGCCAGTGATCTGGTCCTTCGCACCAGCGCCATCAACGATAGTGGTGTTTTCCTTCTCGATCCGCACGGTCTTGGCGCGGCCGAGCTGAGCAAGCGTTACGCTTTCCAGCTTGATGCCAAGATCTTCGCTGATCACTTCGCCACCGGTCAGGATCGCGATGTCTTCGAGCATCGCCTTGCGACGATCACCAAAGCCAGGCGCCTTCACGGCCGCGATCTTGAGGCCACCGCGCAGCTTGTTGACGACCAGGGTCGCAAGCGCTTCGCCTTCCACGTCTTCAGCCACGATCACGAGCGGACGGCCGGACTGCACAACCGCTTCAAGCAGCGGCAGCATCGGCTGAAGCTGGGACAGCTTCTTTTCGAAGATCAGGATGTACGGATTGTCCATTTCCGCGATCATCTTTTCCGCATTCGTGATGAAATACGGGGAGACATAGCCGCGGTCGAACTGCATGCCTTCAACGACATCAAGTTCGGTCTGGATGGACTTGGCTTCTTCAACCGTGATCACGCCTTCATTGCCGACCTTTTCCATGGCCTGGGCAATCATTGCGCCGATCTCGGATTCGCCATTGGCGGAAAGCGTGCCAACCTGCGCCACTTCGGCAGAAGTGGTGATCTTCTTCGTCTTGGCTTCCAGTTCCTCGACAACCTTGGCAACGGCCTTATCAATGCCGCGCTTCAGGTCCATCGGGTTCATGCCGGCGGCAACCGCCTTGGCGCCTTCGCGCACAATGGCCTGGGCCAGCACGGTCGCGGTGGTGGTGCCATCGCCCGCCGTGTCATTGGTCTTGGAGGCGACTTCGCGCACCATCTGTGCGCCCATATTTTCGAACTTGTCAGCCAGTTCGATTTCCTTCGCAACCGTCACACCGTCCTTGGTGATGCGCGGCGCGCCGAAGCTTTTGTCAATGACGACATTGCGGCCCTTGGGGCCGAGGGTGACCTTTACAGCGTCGGCCAGGATATCCACACCGCGGAGCATACGCTCGCGAGCCTGGGCGCCGAACTTTACGTCCTTAGCAGCCATGTTTGCGTGTCCTTTTCAGGTTCTATTTGGAAAAGCGATGATCAGGCAGCAAGAATGCCCATGACGTCGGATTCCTTCATGATCAGGAGCTCCTCGCCATTCAGCTTCACTTCGGTGCCGGACCACTTGCCGAACAGGATGCGATCGCCAGCCTTGACGTCGAGCGGGCGAAGATCGCCCTTTTCGTTCAAGGTGCCGGAACCAACGGCGACGACTTCGCCCTCTTGCGGCTTTTCCTTCGCGGTGTCGGGGATGATGATACCACCGGCGGTCTTTTCTTCCGCAGTAACGCGGCGAACGAGAACGCGGTCATGCAGGGGACGAAATTTCATAAGGTCCTCTCCTGAGCCTCGGGTTGATGACGGCTCGCTCTGGGAAGCCTGACCGGTCACCGAGGGTGCCCCGGCCGTTAGCACTCCCCCCCGAGGAGTGCTAGCGATGTAGGCCGCGCAATCCGGGTCGTCAAGCGGTTGGCAGCACTCAAAATTCGTGAGTGCCAACATATTGATCTTAAATATTTTTCTTGCAATTCCCCCGAGTCCTTGTGGCAGGCTTCCAATCGGCCCCGGCGGGTTGGCCCGCTGCTTGGGCTTGGATATGGCAAGAGGAAAGGAAGATGAGCCTTACGTTTCAGGGGTTGGAAAGCGTGGTGCGTATCCCGGATTGGCGCCTGACCACGGCCGAATTGCTCTACCATCTGCCGGATCACCCGCATGTGCTGCAAAGCTTCATTTGGCAGAAGCTGGATCGGGCGCCGGATTTCCCGGAGCTGGACCGCTTCCTGGCCTTCTGGCAGCGCGAGATTGATGGGCCGCTCCATTCTGTGCGGGTGGCCTCTGCCGCGCTGACGCGCCCGGCGGAACTGCGCTATGCGAATGGGGTGTTTACGCTGCATTGAAACCCCTCAACACTGGATGGCGACGACGAAGGGGGCAGAAAGACCATGCGCCATATCCAGCAGCCGGGGCCTGCCAGGCCCGAGCGCATCATCGCCCATCCGGTGCGCGCGCAAGCGGTTGATGTGGAATTGCCGCGCGGGGCCAGCCTGCTGATGGCGCTGCATGATCTGGCCAAAGCGCATGGGGCTGAAAGCGGCTGCCTGACCCTCACAGGCGGTGCGCTTGGCCCTTTTGCCTATGTGATCCCGGCCTTGGCGCCTGATCCATCCCATGCGGCCTATTACAGCGACACCTTCCGCCCGGCAGGCGCGACGCGGCTGGATATTGCTTCGATCACGGTTGGCTTCCGTGATGGCGCCCCCTTTTTTCACTGCCATGGCTTCTGGACCGAGGCCGATGGCCGCGCCGGTGGTGGCCATATGCTGCCGGAGGAAACCACCATCGCCGCGCCAATCCGCGCGCAAGGCGTACTGATTTCAGGCGCGCGGTTTGAAGCGCGCCAGGATGCGGAAACCGGCTTCAAGCTTTTCACCCCTGTGGCCACCACGCCGCCGAGTGCCACCAGCGCCAATGGCATCGCGATCCGGCTTTGCCCCAATCAGGACATTACCGCCGCACTTGAAGCGGCGACAGTTGGCGCTGGCTTTGGGGCGGCGCGGCTGCATGGCGGTGTCGGCAGCATCATCGGCGCGCGCTATGCCAATGCGCCGCCAGTGGATAATTTTGCAACCGAAATACTGATCCGTGATGGCGTGATCCGCCCCGGCGCCACGCGGCTTGATGTGGCGATGGTGGATTTGACCGGGCAATTGAGCGCAGGCGTACTAATACCTGACGATAATCCCGTACTGATGACGCTGGAAGCGGTGCTGACGCCTGACTAAAGATACTTGCTGCGGTTCAGAATCTCGAGCGTGTAATCCGTGTTGGTGATGCCGGGATTTTCTGCGCGCGCGGGGCGCCTTAAATTCCGCTTACAGGCGGCATGGTAGCGGCGAAGGATGGCCGATCCGACGCGCGGTCAAACCAGTCAGCTAAGCCGGGCAAGCTGTCGCGCCAGGGCCACACGCGGTGGCGCCTGTCGCAATAGCCAAGCACCGCCAGCAGCGCGAGGAAGCCGGCATCAGGCGCACCATAACCGCCGCGCGCGACATCTTCCTGAAGCGCAGCAGCGATGCGCGCGGTGCGGGTTTCTTCCAACGCAATCACGCCGGGCGATCTTTCATTGACTGGCCGGCGCAATTCGCGGTTCCACACCGCAATGCCATCCAGCATGCCAAGCACCCGGCCATAAGCGGCCAAGCGCTTCCAGCCATCCGCTCCATCACCCAACAAGCGCTTTTCCGGCGCCACCAGAGAATCCAGCACCATCAGGATGGGCGTGGTTTCCGTGACCGTCGTGCCATCCGCCAGCACCAGTGATGGCACGCGCCCGACCGGGTTATGCGGCAGCAATGTGGAAGCGGGATCGCGCAGGGTGGTTTCCGCGAAGGCAACGCGCCCTGCAAGGCCAAGTTCCAGCACCGCCATGCGGGCGACGCGGGCATATGGGGAGCCGGTGGAATGAAAAAGCTGCATCCCGTCAGGCTAACCCGTCATTTCCCATCTGGCGAGGCCCAGCATTTCACCCCTGGCGGCTTTGGGTTAAACCCGCGCCCATGAACGCGAAGCCCCCATATGACCCCGCCGCCGATGGCTGGACCGATTTCGTCTGGCATGAGGATGGCTTCCCGGCCTTGGTTGGCCCCTTCTGGCAAAAAACAGTGGATGGGCGGCGCCTGCATGGGCTGTTGGTGGAAGAAAAGCACAGCAATATTCATGGCATTGTCCATGGCGGCATGATTTCCACCTTTTTGGACCAAACCCTTGGCCATACGGTGTGGGAAGCCGCCGACCGTGGGCCGAATGTCACCATTCAGCTGAATGTGCATTTCATCTCCGGCGCCAAGCAAGGGGATTTCCTGGTGGCGGAAGGCGAGGTGATGCGCGTGACGCGTTCCGTTGTGTTCGTGCGCGGGCGGCTCACCGCCGGCGACAAGCTCATCGCCCATGCGGATGGGGTTTGGAAGCGGTTAGGGGTGGGGTAGGCGAAAAAGCGTTGACAGTCGCCACGTGGGCGAGCGTTTTCGCTATGATCTAATAGGGGTCCGACGGCGGCGTTCGTTCAGCAGCCTTAATTCTTCCTGATAGCCTGAGCGTAGTTCGGTCAAGCGCTGTTGACAATTCTGATCCATGCGCCCGCCGCAGGCTCCGCGTGCTTTGTCGTAGCGCTGTTGAAAATCTGCCCGCGCTTCGGCGCGCCGCGCCTCATAGAATGCGTTACGTTCGTCAGTGCTGGGAAAGCTAGCCGGCCAGAGCATCACCTTGATACTGTCTGGATAGGTCACGGCAGCGCCAGAGGCCAGATCAGTCGCAAGGCCAACGACCCCACCAATCAACAGATTACCCGCCGTCATAGCTTGGAAGCCCGCGGTCACCAGTCTGCTGGTTGCCTGATGATCGGCCTTCTCGCATCTGACCAAAACGTCATGGCGAGACTTGCTAATCCGCACAGAACCTGGAGTTGGATTGACCGCGCCAATATTGGACTCATTCCGCTGCAATAAACACGTTGCTCCGGCGGGTTCACTTTCCACAAGAATTGTATGTTCCGTGCCAGTTGTGACTGTGGCGCACGCAGCGAGAAAAGCCAGCTGGCCGATAAGCAAGAATTGACGGATACGTGCAAGCATCGGAACCCTCCGCTAAATGAGGCGCCTTACGATCCGGCCACCAATGGTCTGATTGCCCATACAGATGGGGTTTGGAAGCGGTGGGGGGTGCGCCTATCCCCCCACACCCTGGGCAGCTTTCAGGTCCTGGTCGCAGTTGCGATGCGGCGTTCTTCCAGCCGGCGAATTTCTTCCTGCTCCTGATTGCGTATCTCGCGAACGCGCTGCAGGCAGCTTTGATCCGTAGCGCCCCCACAGGCGCCCTGCGCCCTTTCAATGCGCTTAGCGAAATCGGCACGAGTATCGGCAAGCCGCGCCTCAAAAAACGCATCGCGGGCCGCTGCATTTGGGAAGCTGCGCGGCCAGAGGACAACCTTGACTGATTCTGGATATGTAATGGCCGCGCCAGAAGCAAGATCAGCGGCAAGGCCAATAACACCACCGATCAACACATTGCCCAAAGTCATGGCCTGGAAGCCAGCGGTCACTGTACTGCTGGTGGCTTCATGGTCAGCCTTATCGCAGTTTACCGTAATATCGTGGCGCGATTTGCTAATGCGCACCGAACCGGGTGTGGGATTAACCGCCCCGATATTCGCACCATCGCGCCGTAGCACACAGGTCGCCCCTGCAGGATCGGATTCCACCAACAAGGTATGATCCGTTCCGCTGGTGACCGTTGCACAAGCCGAAAGCGTCACAAGAGCAAGCATGATGACTGGCAGGCGATAGAGGCGATTCATGAGCTATCCTCCCCAAAGGTTTGTTTCGCTCACAGTGCCATAGCGCCGGCATAGCGCAATACCTCGCCCCGGTACCAGACGCCGATTGCTCATGCTGGTCGGACCTGCCAGTCTTGTCGGCTTGAAGCCACACTTGGCTTCCAAATCAGCTCCGGGAGCACGCCATGATCCACCGCAGAAACCTCCTCGCCGCGCCCTTCGCGCTGGCAGCCGCATCGCAACAGGCCGCCGCGCAATCCGGCGCTGCCTGGCCCGCTGGGCGGCCCATTCGGCTCGTGGTTGGCTTTCCGCCCGGTGGTTCTGGCGATTTTCTCGCGCGTACCCTCAGCGAACCCTTGGCGCGCGAATTGGGTGGCGCCACGATCCTCGTGGATAATCGCCCAGGTGCGGGTTCCAATATCGCTGCCGAGCATGTCGCGCGGAGCGAGCCCGATGGCTACACCATTCTGCTCGGCGGCAATTTCACCCATGCGGTGAACCCTGCCATGTATCGTCGCCTGCCCTTTGATCCCATCAATGATTTCACGCCAATCACGCGCGTGAGTGACCTGCCGCTGATCATCGCGGTACGCGCTGATGCCGGCATCAATAACCTGGCTGACCTCGCCGCCCGCATGCGCGCGCAACCCGGGCGCTGGAATTACGCCACACCTGGCATTGGCACGCCAAGCCATTTGGTTGGCGCCAAGCTTGCGAAAGTGACAGGGCAGGACATCACCCATGTCCCCTTCCGTGGCGGTGCCCCTTCCCTGCAAGCCGTGCTGGCGGGGGATGTGCAAATACTGGTTGGCACGCCGCCCGTGGCGCTGCCGCAAATCCGCGCCGGTACCTTGAAGGCGCTGTCGCTCAGCACGCGCTTGCCATCGCCGGTCATTCCCGACGTGCCAGGCAGTGAAGCAGCGGGGCTGCCCGCGCTTGATATCACCGGCTGGTGGGGTGTTTGGACCGCAGCGCGCCTGCCCACCCCCATTCGCGACCGGCTATTCGGCGCCTTTCGCGCCGTGTTAGCGCAACAACCGGTGCAGGCGCGCTTCGCGCAGGAAGGGCTGCAAGCCCTGCCCAGTGAAAGCCCGGAAGCATTCGGCCGTTTCGTTCAGGCGGAAATGCCGATCTGGGCCGAGATTGTTAAGGATGCCGCCGCGACTGCGGATTAAGTATTTTCAAGCCAAGTGACTTCACTTGGCGACTCGGAAAATACGACCACACGAATGAATATTTTCAAGCCAAGTTTTATCGCTTGGCTTGGAAACCACCTTACAGCTTGCCGTGTTCGCGCAGCACTTCTTCCGCAACACGCAACGCATCAATCGCGGCGGGAAAGCCGCAATAGGCAACGGAATGGGTAAAGATTTCTGAGATCTCCTCAGCAGTGCAGCCATTATTCAGCGCCGCCACCAGATGGATGCGAAGCTCATGCGGGCGATTGAGCGCGCAAATCATCGCAAGCGTGATCAGGCTGCGTTCGCGCCGATCAAGCCCCGGCCTTTGCCATAAGGTGGCATAGGCAAATTCCTCGGAAAGCCGGCGCACCGCCGCGTTGAAGGGATTTGTGCCGGCATCACGCTTTTCCATATAGGCGCGGCCCAGCACTTCATGCATCACCGCGCGGCCTTCTTCGCGCAGCGCATCATGGGCTTTTTGTTGCTCCATCATCTTGTCCTTTCAGGTGAAAAATTATTCAGGCGGAAGGCTGGGCCAGAGAAAACATTGTCGTATCTTGCAAATCCTTGCCGAACCAGGAACGGATGCCAGCGCTATGGCTGGAAAGCGCGCGCGGGACGCCATTTTCCACCACCACCGGCACGTCATGGCCGGGGATCAGCACGCAGCCCGGATGCGTGCGGCACATCTCCCACACCATATCAATCGTGGCGCGGCTGACAGCAGCGTCATAGGTCATGTCCGTGCTGCGTGTGGTCAATTCCACGCGGTTCTTCACCGCATCCTGCAACAGCACCACATCCTGCGGCGCGCCCTTGATCAGGAACAGCAAATGCCCCGGTGTGTGGCCGGGCGAAAGATGCGCGGTAATGCCTGGCAGCACTTCCTGCCCATCATCCATCAATTGCATCGTGGGCCAACGGCTGAGCGCTTCCACCGCATGTTCCGGCACCGCGGTCTCGCCCCAACCCACGCCAAGCGCCCAGGCCAATTCCTTGCGCCCAACATGAATGCGCGCATCGCGGAACATGGGCCAATTCACCACATGATCATGATGCAAATGGCTGATCAGCAAATCCGTCACATCGGAAAGCTTCACGCCCTGTTTGGCGAGTGCTTCGACCAAAGGCTTTCTCATGCCATAGCCGCCGCCATCCAGCACCACAATGCGGCCATGGCCGCGCAGCAGCGCCACGGTGCTCCAGCCTAAGCCGCCATGCTGCGTGGATTTGCCGGGATAACCCTGGATCAGAATATCAATGCGCCAATCGCCGCTGGTGAACTGCATGGCGTGTTTCCCCCTTCGCGTGATTGAAACAGCATCGCCAAAGAAGTCGCTCTGGTCCAGCCCCAAGAAACAGGTGCTACTGCCGTGGCGCCTGCCCCGCCGGTTCCTGGCCAATCCCGAAAATCCCACGCAGGAAACCTGGCGTCAGCGCGGCCAATGGATTGATGCTGGTCTGCGGGTCGTTCATCGGCCCGCGCATGCGATAGGAAACGGCAAACAGCCCGCCGCCTTCCTCTGGGCTGAACAACCGCCCGAAAATCGGAATGCGCCCAAGCAGCGTATTGAAGAAATAAGCCGGCACGATTGTGCCTTCCAGGTCAAGCGTATCGCGCTCACGATCAATCCGCCCTTTGACCGTAAGACCGAGGGAAGATGAAAACGCCCGCGCATCCTGCATAACCAAGGCATCGGGACTGAGGATGAAGGGAATGGTGGCGCGGGTGAAATTCAAGCCCGGGCCGCGCAGCGCATCCACCAGGCCATAAAGCGTCATGGCTTGCAAAACCTTGCCAAGCCCTGGTGCATCACGCACCGCGAATTCTTCCAGCACCGCATCACCTGCCAGGGTCGCGCCGGGGCGGGAATGATCATAATGGGCCGTCACGGTCAGCTTGCCGCCTTGGATGCTTTGCAGCACATCAAAGGCGTCGAGCAAGGTGCCACCATTATCGCTGGTCAGGCTCAAGGCGCGGCGCTGACCGTCAGGCGTAATCGTCAAGGCGAAGCCACCGCGTTCCGGCAGGCGGGCATTGATGCTAGCCTGTTGCATCACGCCAAGCGCATTGACCCTGATCTGCGCGTCAAGCCCGGCAATCTCCTTCCCATGGGGCAGCAGCACCCGATCGAAACGTGCTTCCAGCCGCGCCGCAGTGCCCTCCTCAGCGGCCTTATCCGGGGCGGCGTGGGCGGCTAGCGCCGGCGCCATATCCAGCACGGTGCCACGCAGCGCAATCGCCCATTGCCCGCCAGCGCGCGTGGTCGGTGGGCGCACTTCACCGGTGAAGCGCGAACGGCCCAGGGTTACGCTGCTTAATTCAATACGCTGCGGCACGCTTTGCCGAACCTCACTGGCGCGCCCGCGAATGAGTGAATCTGGTGTCTCAATGCGGAAGCTTTCTATCAGCGTCACCTGACCGCCCTGCATCAGCACCATCGCCTCCGCACTGCCGGCTATGCCCGGCGGCTTACTCCAGGCCAGGGGTTCCACGCTGAGAGTGGCAGCGCGCAGATCGGCCCGCACCGAAAGTCTGGATTGCCCGTTGCGGCGCGTTTCATTGCGGAGATCAAGCTGTACCGGGCCTTCCAGCAACGGCCTGCCATCAAGGCCAAGCGCCGCCAATTGCCGCGCATCAGCGCGGGCCGAGATGATTTCACGGGCAACAATGTCAGTGGCCGCACCGTTACGGAAATCGGTTTCCTGCCGGATGCGCGCTTCAATATCGCCAAGCACACCGGTGCCGGTGGCGGTCAGTCCCGCATTGCTGACCGAAACGGTGGCCACCCCGCGTTCCAGATCACGATCAAAAGCGATGCGCGGAATACGCAAATCACGCACGTCAAGTTCGGCCTGGATATCAATACCCTCAATGTCCAGCGTCTTGATCAGCGGGAAGACAAGCTTGAGCGTAGCGCTGGCAAGCATGCCAGTCGGGTCATTGATGGGCGGGGGGCGCTTGTCAAAAATCTTCAGCCGCGGATGACGCAAAATGGCCCAACCATCGGCCAGTGGGCCGCGCAGCTTGGCTTCAATGCGCGTAATTTCTGGGTCAGTCGCAAAGCTGATCGAAACCGTTGCGCCATCGGCCATGATTTCGGTGCCGGCTTGCTGGCCGCTGGTCGCGGATATGTCAATCTTGTCGAGCGAAAACCGCGCCTCTCCCGTTACATTTTCGAATGGTGGTATGGGGCGCAGCCAATGGACGCTGACGCCATCGGCCCGCGCGGAACCCGTTAAGCCAATGATGGCGGGCGCGCTGCCATCCGCACCGATGCGGGCTTCAACCTGCCAGGCACCTTCGCGCAGCATGCCTGCGGTCAGGTTCTCAGCCAGCCATTCGCGTGGCTTGGGGGCGACACTCGGCGGCCAGTAATGCGGCAGATCAGCAATATCCAAGCCAAGCAGCGTGACCTCCGCCGCTGCCTGCCAAGTGCCATCCTGCAAGCGGGCCTCCCCCTTCGCGCCAATCACGGGCGGCGGGGCCGCGCCTGGGCGGGGCGATGGCTGGGGTGCAAAGGCCAAGCGTTCCACCCTCACCACATCATCGGCGAAAGTCCCGTCCAGCAGGATGGAAGCGAAGGGTAAATCCCCGCCATTATTCGGGATATGCAGGACGCCCGCGCCGGTACGCAGCCGGCCCATCAGCAAATCCGGCTGCGGCGCCCCGGCGAAACGCGCAATCAGGGTGATTTCCGCCTCAGCATCCAGCGCGGCCAGCGGCGCCAATTCTGCGCTGGCCTTGGCGAGTGCGGCGGGACGAATGCCGCGCGCCGTGAGCGATGCCTCTCCGCGCCAAAGGGCGCGTTCCAGTTTGCCGGCAATTTCAACCGGGATGCGCTGATCGGCCAGTTCCAGCATGGCGCGCCCGGCCAATTCCAACCCGCCCGCCGCGCGGCGTTGCAGCACCAATGAAGCAAGATTGGCCCGCGCCACACGCCCGGATGCCTCATCTGAAAGCGCCAGCCTGGTATCCAGAAGCGCAATGCGCCGGATTGCCGATAGCGCTGTCTCCTCAGTGGGTGGCGCCAGCCAGGCGGTGAGGATTGCCGCGAGGTCGCCAAGCTCAGTCGCCGGCGTTTCGCTGGCCTCGGCCTTGGCTGGCGCCAGCCCGAGGGAGAGCGCCCCCGCCGCGTCCCGGTTCGCAAGCAGGCTCAGCCCGCGCAATTCCACGCCACGCAAGGCGATATGGCCACGCAGCAGGCTGCCCGCCGAAAGCGAGGCATCCACCTGCGGCAGCATGGCAATCAGCGCATCTTCCGTGCCCGAAAGCCGGATATTGGCAAAGCGCACCGCAATGGGAGAACGATGCCCCTGCCGCCAGCCTGCCCAGGAAACCTCCGCCGTGCCAATCGCAATGCTTTGGCCAGCCAGCGCATGATTGGCCATGCTTTCGGCTTGGCGGGCCAGCCAGGGCAGGCTGACCGGGCCCTGTTCCAGCCGCCAGACAATGCCGCCAAGCGCAAGGCCAAGCAGCAGCGCCATAGTCAGGGAGACCCTGGCCAGTAACTTTAAACCCCGCCCCGCTTGACCTGCGACCCGCCTCACTCTTTCCCTAGGCTCCCATGACCCTTGCCCCTGCAGCTTTCCCCCTGCCCCGTGGATTCGACAAGGCCGCTGCCAGCCTTGCCCAGGCACATTTCAGCGACCAGGGGGAAGCGGAACGGCGCTTCGCCGAAAGCGCGGAAGGGGCGGCGATACTGGAAGCGCTTGGTGGTCATAGCCCCTATCTAGCCGACTTGGCGGTGCGGGAGGGAGCCACCCTGCTTTTCATGGCCGAACGCGGCCCGGATGAAGCCTTTGCCCGCGCCATGGAGCCGCTGACGCGGCTTGACCCCGCAACCCCCCGCCAGGCGCTTGCAATGCTGTTGCGCCAAGCCAAGCGCCAGGGGGCGTTGTTGGCGGCACTTGCGGATATTCGCGGGCTTTGGGGGCTGGATCGCGTGACCGGCGCGCTTTCCGACTTGGCGGAGCTCAGCATTGATACCGCTTGCGCCCATTTGCTGCGCGACGCTGCGGCGCGCGGCGATTTGCGCCATACCGGCGGCAGCAAGACAGATGCCAAATCCATTGGCCGCCAATCGGGGCTGGTCATCCTTGGCATGGGCAAGCTTGGCGCGCGGGAGCTGAATTACTCATCCGATGTTGATCTGATGGTCCTGTATGATCCAGCAGCGGCGCAGGACCCGGATCGCGCCCAGGCGATTTATGTACGGATCGCACGCGATTTGGTGCGGTTGATGGAAGAACGGACCGCCGACGGCTATGTATTCCGTACTGATCTGCGCCTACGGCCTGATCCGGCGGCGACCCCCTTGGCGGTCTCCATCCCCGCTGCCATCGCCTATTACGAAAGCATGGGCCAGAATTGGGAACGCGCTGCCATGATCAAGGCGCGGCCCGTAGCAGCCGATCGTGCGGCGGGCGATGCATTCCTGCGCGAAATCCGGCCCTTTGTTTGGCGGCGTTATCTGGATTTTGCGGCGGTGGCCGATATTCATTCCATCAAGCGGCAAATCCACGCCCATAAGGGCGCCAAGGGTGCGCATGATACGGTGCAATTGGCCGGACATGATGTGAAGCTGGGCCGGGGCGGCATTCGCGAAATTGAATTCACCGCGCAGGTGCTGCAATTGATCTGGGGCGGACGCGATCCGGCTTTGCGAGACCCGACTACGCTTGGCGCGCTTTCTGCCCTGGCGGGTGCCGGCAAGATCGAACGCCGCGCGGCAGCGGATTTGGCCGATGCCTATGGCTTCCTGCGCCGCCTGGAACATCGGCTGCAAATGGTGGCGGACCGCCAGACGCATCGGCTGCCGGAAGATGAGGAGGGGATCGCGCGTATCGCATCCTTCCTGGGTTACGCTGATACTGCGAGTTTTGCGGAGGATTTCGCGCATCATCTGCGCCGTGTGGAACAGCATTACGGGCGCATGTTTGAAGCCGAACCAACACTCGCCGCAGATGCGGTGCAGGGTGATCTGGTTTTCACCGGCGTTGAGGATGATCCCGCCACCATCGCCACACTTCGCGCCATGGGCTACGCCAATCCCGGCAGTATCGCCGCCAGCGTGCGTGGCTGGCATCACGGCCATGCGCGCGCCATTCGCAGCGAACGCGCGCGCGAATTGCTGACGGCGCTGATGCCAAGCCTGCTGGCGGCCTTCGCCAAGCAGCGCGATCCTGATGCGGCGCTGATGCGCCTGGATGCGCTTTTTGGGCGGCTGACCACCGGCGTGCAGGTCTTGAGCCTGTTGCATCGCAACCCGCCCATGCTGGAACGCCTGGCCGGCATTCTGGGCGCCGCGCCGCAATTGGCGGATCATTTGGCGCATCACACAGCAGCGCTGGAAGGGCTGCTGGTGGGGGCGGGTGGCGGCATAGGGAGTGCTGCCTCTGCCCTGCCGGCGCTGGTCAAGGAAGCGCGCTATTTTGAAGAAGCGATGGAAGCTTCCCGCCGCCTGGTGCAGGAAGGCAAATTCGATATTGATGCCGCCACGCTTGAAGGCAGCATAGACCCAGATGTGGCGGGGGAGGCGCGAAGCGCCTTGGCCGATGCTGCAATTTCCGCGCTGCTGCCGCATGTGACCGCGGAATTCGCCGCGCGGCATGGTGCGGTGAAGGGCGGGCAGCTTGCCGTGGTGGCTCTGGGCAAGCTCGGTGGGCGGGAAATGCTGCCTGGATCCGATCTTGATTTGATTTTGGTCTACGATCACGCGCCCGAAGCCGAAACCAGCGAGGCCAAGGCCAAGCGCGGCGCGCCACCAATCCGCCCCTTACCCACCATTCAGTATTTCACGCGCCTTGCGCATCAAATGGTCGGCGCCATCACCGCCCCCGGCGCAGAGGGCAAGTTATATGAAGTGGATATGCGGCTCCGCCCTTCGGGCTCGAAGGGGCCGGTCGCTGTCTCGCTGGCTGCGTTTCAGCGCTATCAGGCGGAAGATGCCTGGGGCTGGGAACGCATGGCGCTGACCCGCGCCCGTGTGGTGGCGGGGCCGCCGGCACTGGCGCGGCGGATTGGTGCGGCGATCCGTGCGGCGCTTTCCAATCCCGAAAAGGCCAAGACCGCCATCGCCGATGCGCTTGCCATGCGCCAGCGCATGCTGCGCGAATTACCAGCCGCTGGGCCATGGGATGTGAAGCTGAGCCCCGGTGGGTTGGTGGAGGTGGAATTCATCGCCCAGGCGCTGCAATTGCACCACGCGTCGCGCCATCCGGAGGCGCTGGCCACCACGACTCGCATCGCCATCGCCAATCTGGCGAAAATCGGCGCGCTAGGCAGCGCTGAGGCCGAAGCGCTGATCGCTGCCGAACGGCTCTGGCGCGGCATCAGCGGCATTCTGCGCCTGACCCTTGGCCCCTGGCGCGAGGAAACCCTGCCAGAACCGGCCGCTTCCGCCGTCCTGCGCGTGGCGGGCCCGCTTTGCGCGACGCCGCCCGTTGACCTTCCGGGGCTGCGCGCACAGATGGAAGAAAGCGCTGCCTTGGTGCGCAAGGTTTTCGAAGCCCGGCTTGGCCGGCTGGATCAGGGGGACTGAAAATGAGCGAATTGGCCGAAGGCAAAAAGGCACCTGCCTTCAAAATGGCGGCGAGCGGCGGGCGGGAAGTGTCCTCTGCCAGCCTCAAGGGCAAGCCCTATCTGCTGTATTTCTATCCCAAGGCCGATACGCCGGGCTGCACCAAGCAGGCTTGCGGCGTGCAGGAAGCCCTGCCGCAGCTTGGCGAGCTTGGCCTGACAGTGATTGGCGTTTCACCCGATGCCATGCCGCCAATTGAAAAATTCGCCAAAAAATACGGGCTGGAATTTCCCTTGGCGTCAGACCCCGAACATAAGACCGCCGAGGCCTATGGCGTTTGGGTGGAAAAATCCATGTATGGCAAGAAATACATGGGCATGGAGCGTTCAAGCTTTCTGGTGGGCGCCGATGGCAAGATCGTGAAAATCTGGCGCAAGGTGAAGCCCGAAGCCCATGCGGGGGAAGTGCTGGCGGCGGCCAAGGAATTGGGGTGACGCTCCGCGCGCGCCTTCAAACTACGCTGCGCCCCACAAGGGAATCGAATACTTCCTCTGCACGCTTGAAGATTTCCTCGGCCTGCTGACGCTTCGCGGGGTCCGTCTGCCTGTCTGGGTGGTAGCGCCGGCGAAAGGCGCGGCGCGCTTCAACAATCAGCCAAATCGGCGCATTGGGGGTCAGGTAAACGCGTGCATGCTGGCTGGTATCGGCCGGGGTTTCACGGAAATGCTTGAGTTCCGCTTCCGCATCCTGAAGCCGCTTGCGCAATACCGCGATTTCTTCAGCCGCTATCGCCAGATACCGGCGCACTTCCTCTGGCGGGGCGCCTTTACCGGGCAGCTTTGTCAGTATCGAGGAGAGATAGTTTTCAATGCGCCGGGCAATCAGCTTGGCCCGGGCGCCAGGGCGACGTTCGGTTTCGATCAGCAGTTGGGAAAGCAGCACGCGATCAGTCTTATGCTGCGCCGCATGTTCCGCGAGCTGATCCAAGGGCCATTCCCTGAAGGGCCTGTCATTGGCCATAACTGCTGAAAACCCTTTCCCAGCGACTCCTAGAGACCTTGCGCCATCAGCCGACGTAACATTTTCAATGCCGCAGCATCCTGACTGGGGCAAGCCCCGCTTCGCAGAGGCGCCGCAATGGGCGAGACTAGGCGCGCAACCGCCCGGGAGATGACGCCATGACCCCCACGCTCCGCCGCCGTGCCTTTTTGCTGGCCGCTGCCAGCCCGCTTGCCGCCCCTGCCCTGGCCCAGGCGCCCTGGCCCGCCCGCCCGGTGCGAATCGTCGTACCCTTCCCGCCTGGCGGGTCCAATGATGTGGTCGCCCGCCCCTTGGCCGAACGACTGCAAGCACGGCTGGGTCAGCCCGTGGTGATTGAAAATCGGGCCGGGGCCGGTGGTGCCATTGGCGCGACCGCCGTCGCGCAATCGGCCCCCGATGGCTATACGCTCATGGTTTCCTCCTCCTCCTTCGCGACAACGTCCATCACCCAGCGCGTACCCTGGGGGGTATTGGAGAATTTCACCCCGGTCGCCTTGCTTGCGCGCTCACCCTTCATTGTCTTGGTGCATCCGGATTTCCCGGCGCGCAGCGTCGCCGATTTGGTGCGCATGGCGCGCGAAAGGCCGGGCGCGATTGATTACGGGTCTTCCGGGCCGGGTGGCATCAATCATTTCGTGACGGAATACTTCTGTCTCCGCGCCGGCATTCAGATGAACCATGTGCCCTATCGCGGCATGCCGCCCGCCGTGACAGATTTGGTCGCCGGCCATATCCCCGTGCTGATCACCACGATGCCAAGCGCGGCCGGCGTTGTGCGCGAAGGCCGCGTGCGGCTTTTGGCCTATACCGCGCCGGGGGCGCCCGATGGCTCACCCCCCGGCCCCACGGTGAAGGAAGCCGGGATTGATTATGAAAGCGATATCTGGTGGGGGCTTTTCGCGCCGCGCGGTCTGCCGCCCGAAATCCTCATGCGCCTGAACACGGAAGCCAATGCTGCCTTGGGCGATCCGGAAATGGCGAAGCTTTTGCAAAGCGAAGGTGCCCGCCCATCACCGGCCACGCCGCAAGCCTTTACCGAGCTTCTGCGCGTTGAACTCGCCCGCTGGCGCGAAGTAGCGACGGCGGCGAATATCAAACTGGATTGATCCCATGGCCGAAATGCACCGCAAGAATTTCGACCCCGCCACAAAAGGCGCGATGGATGGCGTGCGGATCATTGATCTTTCGCGCCTGGTCGCTGGCAATATTCTGACCAAGGTTTTCGCCGATCACGGCGCGGAAGTGATCAAGGTGGAACCGCCCGAAGGCGATACCTTGCGCGCCTGGCGTGTGGGTGGTGTGGAGACAAGCTGGAAGACCATTTGCCGCAACAAGAAAAGCATCTGCCTTGATTTGAAAAACGCGGAAGGCATCGCCGCCGTGCGCGCCTTGGCCAGCGATGCCGCCATGCTGGTGGAAAGCTTCCGCCCTGGTGTGCTGGAAGCCATGGGGCTTGATCCCGCAAGCCTGCTTGCTGCCAATCCGCGCCTTGTCATCGCGCGGGTTTCCGGCTGGGGGCAGGATGGGCCTTATCGGCACAAGCCGGGCTTTGGCACTTTGGTGGAAGGCTATTCCGGCTTCGCCGCCATTAATGGTTTTGAAGACCGCGAACCGGTTCTGCCGCCCATGTTCATGGGTGATGCCTATGCCGGGCTTTACGGTTCAGCTGCTGCCATGATCGCGCTGCGTCATGCGGAAGCAACGGGCCAGGGGCAGGTGATTGATGTTTCGCTGTTCGAACCCCTTTTCAGCGTGCTGGAACCGCAAGTGGCGAATTGGCGCCTGACGCGCCAACGCAAACCCCGCACCGGCAGCCGCAGCACCAATACATCTCCACGCAACGCCTATCGCACCAAGGATGGCGGCTGGGTCTGCCTTTCCGCTTCCACCCAAGGCATGACGGAGAAACTGCTGCGGTCCATCGGGCAGGAGGCGCTGATTACTGATCCGCGCTTTGCCAATAACCCAGCCCGTGTGAAAAACTGGCAGGAATTAGATGCCATCATCGGCGGCTTCATCGCCGCGCGCGACATGGCCGAAAACCTTGCGCATTTCGACAAGGCCGGTGTGACGATCGGGCCCATCATGGATACCGAAATGCTGGATAGTGACCCCTACGCCATTGAACGCGAAGCGCTGATTGAAGTGCCGGACGCCGATATGCCGGGCGGCTGGCTGCCCATGCATGGCATGGTGCCGCGGCTTTCCGCGACACCGGGCATCCTGGCCCGGCCCGCGCCGAAACTCGGCGAGCATAATGCGGAAGTTCTGGGCGCAGCGCTGGGCGCCGCGCGCTATGATGCGTTATGCGCGGCTGGGGTGATTAGGGGGTAGCGCGCGTTATTGCGCAGTGCCCCCGGAAACCCCTGCAGGTGCTGCCGTGCGCCCACCATCCACGGTATATTCCCCGCCCGTCATATTGCTGGCGAGGTCAGACAGCAGGAAAAGCACCAGATTGGCCACTTCCTCTGCCGTGCCGTAGCGGCGCAGCGGGATCCCCGCCGCATAGCGTTCCTCAACACTCTTCGGATTATTGGGCGAAACCTGGCGGGAGACTTCCTCAATCATCCGGGTCGCAATCGGGCCGGGGCAGACGGCATTCACGCGAATGCCATGCGGCCCGACCTCACCGGCGACACTTTTGGTCAACCCATTCACCGCATGTTTGGAAGCGGAATAGGCTGCCATGCCGGGTGAACCCACCAGCCCCGCGATGGAGGCCGTATTCACCACAGCGCCGCGCCCAGCGGCAATCATCACCGGCAGCACATGGCGAAGACCCAGAAACACGCCCTTCACATTCACGGCCATGATCTGATCAAACACGGCTTCCTCATATTCCGCGAGCCGCGCGACGCGGCCTTCAATGCCGGCATTATTGTGGAAGCAATCAATCGCGCCGAAGCGATCCAGCGCTGCCTTCACATAGGCTGCCACATCGGTGGCTTTCGTCACATCAGCGGCGCGAAACAGGGCCGATGCGCCAAGGGATGCAGCCAAAGCCTCTCCGGCGGCAGCATCGCGGTCCACAATCACCATTTTGCCGCCGCGCGCGACGAAACCACGCGCCACTGCCGCGCCAATGCCATTGGCGCCGCCCGTCACAATGCCAACCTTGCCTGAAAAATCCATGATGCGCTCCTCATGCCCGGGTGGTCACTGCCACCCGCTTCGCATCATGCTTGCGCCGCTTGCCCGGAAAGACAAGCGGCGCTCGGATGCTACCCCGCCGCCTTGGCTTCCCGCCGCCGCGCCGTCAGCACAAATTCAGTATAGCCATTGGGCTGTTCGCGGCCCTTCAGCACCAGATCACACGCCCCCTTGAAGGCCGGTCCGTCAAACGCCGGCGCCATGGGGCGATAGGCCGCATCCCCGGCATTCTGGCGATCCACCACAGCGGCCATGCGCTTCATGGTTTCCATGACCTGCGCTTCGCTCACTACACCATGGCGGAGCCAATTGGCGATGTGCTGGCTGCTGATGCGCAAAGTCGCGCGGTCTTCCATCAGCCCGACATCATTGATGTCCGGCACCTTGGAACAGCCAACGCCCTGATCCACCCAGCGCACCACATAGCCCAGGATGCCTTGCGCGTTATTGTCGAGCTCCGCCTGCACATCTGCCGGAGACCAATTGGTATCGCGCGCCAGCGGCACGGTCAGAATATCATCCAACTTCGCACGCCGGCCGCCCTTGGTGATTTCATCCTGCCGATCGGCAACGCTGACCTGATGGTAATGGAGCGCGTGCAAGGTGGCAGCCGTGGGGGATGGCACCCAGGCAGTGGAAGCGCCGGCCTTGGGGTGGCCAATTTTCTGATCCAGCATCGCCGCCATGGCATCCGGCATGGCCCACATGCCCTTGCCGATCTGCGCACGCCCACGCAGACCGCAGGCAAGGCCCGTGTCCACATTCCAATCCTCATAGGCCTTGATCCAGGCGGCGCCCTTCATGTCGTTCTTGCGAATGACAGCGCCCGCTTCCATGGCGGTGTGGATTTCATCGCCGGTGCGATCCAGGAAGCCCGTATTGATGAAGACCACACGATCCTTGGCCGCCGCGATACAGGCTTTCAAATTCACCGTGGTGCGGCGTTCCTCATCCATGATGCCCATCTTCAGCGTGGCGCGCTTCAAGCCCAGCGCATCTTCCACGCGGGAGAAAAGCGTATCCGCCCAGGCCACTTCTTCCGGGCCGTGCATCTTCGGCTTAACGATATAAACGCTGCCGGCGCGCGAGTTCAGCCGCCTGCCGCGGATATCATGAATGGCAATAACTGACGTGCAGAAGGCATCCAGAATGGTTTCCGGCACTTCCGCGCCATCCAGCTTCACCGCATCAATCATCATGTGGTGGCCGACATTACGCACCAGCATGACCGAACGCCCATGGAGCGTGATGGCACCGCCGGCTGGGCGCTGGAATACGCGGTCAGCATTCAAGCGGCGCACCATAGTCTTGCCGCCCTTCTCGAAGCTCGCTTCCAGATCGCCACGCATCAGGCCAAGCCAATTGCGATAGACAGCGACCTTGTCTTCTGCGTCCACAGCGGCGACGGAATCCTCGCAATCCTGAATAGTGGTCAGCGCGCTTTCCAAGGCAACATCGGCAATGCCCGCCGGATCGGTCTTGCCGATGGGATGCGTGCGGTCCAGCCGCACTTCAAGATGCAGCCCGTTATTGACGAATAGCAGGGAAGTCACCGCATGCGCTTCGCCGAGGAAGCCCACGCATTGGCCAGGCCGCGCAAGGCCTGTCTTGCTGCCATCCTTCAACGTCACTTCCAAAGCGCCGCCTTCAATCCGATAGCCCGTGGTATCGGCATGCGCCCCCTTGGCGAGCGGCACGGCGCTATCCAACACACCGCGCGCATAGGCAATCACCTTGGCCCCGCGTTCCGGGTCATAACCCTTGCCGGAAGCCGTACCAGGAATGGCATCGGTCCCATACAGCGCATCATACAGGCTGCCCCAGCGCGCATTGGCGGCATTCAACGCATAACGCGCATTGGACACGGGCACGACAAGCTGCGGCCCAGCCATGGAGGCAATCTCCGCATCCACATCCGTGGTGCCGACGGTCACATTTGCGGGTTCCGGCAGCAGATAGCCGATCTCCTTCAGGAAGGCAGTGTAGGCCGCCTGATCAATCGGCTTGGCGGGATTGGCGCGGTGCCAGGCATCAATCTTTTCCTGCAGCGCATCGCGCTTGGCGAGCAGCGCGGCATTGGTCGGCGCCATTTCCCTGAGGGTGCGTTCCATCGCGTCCCAGAAGCGGGCTGGCTCCACGCCCGTGCCGGGCAGGGCTTCGGTTTCAATGAAATTCTTCAGAATGGGGGCAACAAAAAGCCCCTTTGATGCAGACATTCGCGCGCTCCCGAACAAGGGGCGGGTCTTGGCCCGCCCGTAGAATCCCGGGGGTTCCATAAAAGGAAAGGGACGGCGGGGCAAACGGGGCGGGGGGTTGCGGGAAGCCGCAGGCGGCGCGAGGCTAGACCGATAGAAATTGAGGAAACAGCATCATGGCCTGGACCCCGCCCCGTCACACTTCCCAGCATTGGCATATCACCAAGCCCGCAGCCTCTGGCCGCAAGGGCATGGTGGCGTCCCAGGCGCGCGGCGCCGCCGAAGCGGGCGTTGCCATTCTGGAAGCCGGCGGCACGGCGGCGGATGCGGCGGTGGCCACGGCCTTTGCGCTAGCGACGCTGGAACCCTGGAATAGCGGCCTGGGCGGTATTGGCTTCGCGCAAGTCATGTCCCCCGGCGGCGCGGCGGAGACCTTTGATTTCGGCCCGGTTTCCCCGCGCGGCTTGAAGCCGTCCGCCTACCCCATGACCGGGAAGATGAAGGCGGATCTCTTCACCTGGCCGGAAGTGTTGGAAGACCGCAATGTGCATGGCCCGCTTTCCTTCGCCATTCCATCGGCCGTTGCCGGGTATATGGAATTGCATGCGCGCCATGGCCGTATGCCGATCAAGGATGTGCTGGCGCCGGCGGTTGCGCTTGCGAAGCGCGGCTTGGCGCAGGATTGGTTCACCACACTGAAGGTGGCCAATTCAGCATCCGTGCTAAAGCTTTATCCGGAATCGGCGCGCATCTATCTGCCGGGCGGGCTGCCGCCTGTGGCGCCCTATCAGGGGTCACCAGGCTTCTTCCCGCAGGGCAATCTGGCCGCGACTCTGGAGCGCCTCGCGCATGCGGGGCTGGCTGATTTCTACACGGGCGATATCGCAGCCGCCATCGCCGCCGATTGCAAGGAAATGGGCGCCTTTGTGAGCGCCGAGGATTTGGCAAACTGCAAGGCGCGCGTGCTACCGGCGCTTGAAGCCGCCTGGCGCGGCAAGCGCTTGTTCCTGGCCAATGGCCTAACGGCAGCGCCCACGCTGATGCGCGTGCTGGATGGAATGCGCGATGCGGATTTCTCGGGCAAGGCGCCTTCTGCTGCTTGGTATGCGCAATTGGCCCGCGTTATGCGCGCGGCCTATGCAGAACGCTTGGCGGGGCTTGGTGATGCAGAACCGCAAGCGGCTGAGTCCTGCACCACTCATCTGACGGTCACCGACAAGAACGGCATGATGGTCGCCATGACCACCACGCTGCTATCCAGCATGGGCAGCCGCGTGGTGCTGCCGAAATCCGGCGTGCTGATGAATAACGGCGTGATGTGGTTCGACCCGCGCCCCGAGGCCGCCAATGCGCTGGCGCCGGGCAAAAGGCCGCTCACGAATATGTGCCCTGTTATTGCTGCCGAGGGTGACAAGCCCGTGATCGCCACGGGTGCTTCCGGTGGGCGGCGCATCATGGCGTCTGTCTTCCAGATGCTGTCTTTTGTTTCCGATTTCGGCATGGAACCGGAACAGGCTGCGCATCATCCGCGCCTTGATGTTTCCGGCCCTGAGGGTGTCACCGCCGATATCAGGCTTGGTGCGGAAACCCTGGCCGCTCTGGCCGCCGAGGATGAGGTGACGGAAGTGGAACACGCCGTACTGCCGGTGAATTTCGCCTGCCCCAATCTGATCCGCATCGGCGCGGATGGACTACGCACCGGCATTACCGATGTGATGAGCCCCTGGAGTGCGGCTATCGCCGAAGCGTAAACAACAACAAAGGAAACGCCCATGAAACGTCGTCATTTGCTGCAAGGGGCCGCGGCGCTTGCCGGGGCCTCGGGCATTGCTGCGCCTTCGCTGGCGCAGCCCGCGCGCACCGCCACGCTGCGATTCGTGCCGCAGGCCAATCTGACCGCGCTTGATCCCATCTGGACCAGCGCGATTGTCACGCAAATGCACGGCTATCATGTCTATGACACGCTCTACGCCGTGGATGGCCAGCAACGCGCCCGCCCGCAAATGGCCGCCGGGCATGAGGTTTCCGCCGATGGCCGCGTGTGGCGCATCCGCCTGCGTGAGGGCTTGTTCTTTCATGATGGGGAGCCGGTGCGCGCTGCCGATTGCGCCGCATCACTGGCACGCTGGGCGCGGCGTGACGCCTTCGGGCAAATCCTGGCCGCGCAAGTGGAGGAATGGCGCGCCGCAGATGATCATACGCTGGAAATTCGCTTAAAACGCCCCTTCCCGCTTCTGCTAGATGCACTGGCGAAGCCCGACGCCAATGTGCCTTTCATCATGCCGGAGCGGTTAGCCAAAACCGATGCCAGCACGCAGGTCAGCGAAATGATCGGCAGCGGGCCCTATCGCTTCATGCGCGATGAATTCGTGTCCGGCAGCCGCGTGGTTTATATGCGCAATGACCGCTACCGCCCGCGCGATGAGCCCTCAGACTGGGCGTCCGGCGGCAAGGTCGCGCATTTCCCACGCATTGAATGGCATATCCTGCCCGACCCCGCGACGGCGGCAGCGGCATTGCAATCGGGTGAGATTGATTGGCTGGAACAGCCTTTGGCCGATCTGGTGCCGACGCTGCAGCGCAACCGCAATATCGAAGTGGGCGTGTTGAACCCGACCGGGCTCATGAGCATCATGCGCTTGAACCACCTGCAAGCGCCCTTCAATAATCTGAAGGTGCGCCAAGCGGTGGCGCTGGCAGTGGATCAGGCGGATTACATGCGCTCCACGCTTGGCGATGATCGTAGCGTTTGGCAGGAATGCCGCAGCCTCTTTCCCTGTGGCACGCCTTACGGCGTTGAGGATCTTTCGACGTTTAATGCCCCGCCGCGCAGCCTGGATCGCGCGCGCGCCGCGCTGCAAGCGAGTGGTTACAACGGGGAGAAGGTGGTCATCATCAACCCAACCGATTTCCCGCTTATCGGCCCGCATGGGCAAGTGACCGCAGATCGGCTGCGCCGCATTGGCATGAATGTGGAGCTGGCGGAGACCGATTGGGGGACGGTGGTGCAGCGGCGCGTGCGCACGGAACCCGCCGATCGCGGTGGGTGGAGTATTTTCCACACCTATGGTTCGTCGCTGGCGTATCTGAATCCGGCGGTGAGTTCGCTGGTGAAAGGGCCGGGCGCAACGGGCTGGTTCGGCTGGTATGATAGCCTAGCGATGCAGGAACGCATCCAGGCCTGGTTTGATGCGCCGGATGCGGCGCGGCAAAAGACGCTGGCGGATGAGATCAATAAGCTTGCGCAGGATGATGTGGCCACCATCCCGCTTGGCCAATTCCGCATCCGCAGCGCCTGGCGGCGCAGCATCACCGGGCTTGCCCAGGGCAGCATGCCCTATCCCTGGGGTGTACGGCCGGTGGGGTGATTCAGGCGGCTTGCTTCGACCGCAAGACACGCCAAACGGCTTCTGGCGTGATCGGCATATCAATATGCGCAACGCCAAGCGCATCACAGACCGCTGAGATGATGGCCGGCGGCGCACCGCAAGCGCCGCCCTCACCGGCGCCCTTCACGCCGAGATCATTGGATGGGCAGGGCACCACATTCAGATCAAGATTGAAGGAAGGCGCATCACCCGCGCGCGGCATGCAGTAATCCTGGAAAGTCGCAGTCAGGAATTGGCCGCTTTCCGGATCATATTGCGCGTGTTCCAGCATGGCCTGACCAATGCCGGCCATAATGCCGCCCTGGCATTGGCCATGCACCAGCATGGGGTTGATCGGTACGCCGACATCATCCACGGCTGCGTAATTGGCGATGGAGACTTCGCCAGTGGTGGGATCAATTTCCACCTCCGCAACATGGCAGCCATTGGGGAAATTGCATTCCGTATCGCGGGTATAGGTCAGTTGTTCGTCAAGGCCGGGCGTTTCCCCCGGTGGCAGGCGCGCGGGATCATGCGCGGCGGCAATCACCGCGGGCCAACTTGTGGCGATATCGGTCCCCGTCACGCTGAAACGGCCATTGAGGAATTCAATATCGGCCACCCCCGCTTCCAACAAATGTGCGGCAATACGCTTGGCCTTTTCAACGATAAGCGTCGCAGCACGGCTAGTGGCGACACCTCCCATTTGCGAAGACCGAGACCCACCCGTGCCACCGCCCTTCAGCACCACATCAGAATCGCCCTGCACCAGATCAATCGATTCAAAAGGCAGGCCGAGTTTTTCTGAAAGAATTTGCGCAAAGGCCGTTTCATGGCCTTGCCCATGGCTGAAAGTGCCGACCGTCAGCTTGGCGCGGCCTTCCGGCGTCAACGCCACACGCGCCCATTCAAAGGGCTGCCCGCCTGACGCTTCAATGAAATAGCCAAGCCCAATGCCGCGCAGCTTGCCGTGCTTCGCGGCTTCCGCACGGCGTGCGGCGAAACCCTGCCAATCCGCCAAGTTCAGCGCCATATCCTGGGTTTCCGCGAAACGCCCGGAATCGATTACATTGCCCGCGACATTCTTGTAGGGAATTTGATCCGGGCGGATGTAATTGCGCCGCCTGATTTCATCACGCCCTATGCCGAAGGCCGCCGCGCCTTGGTCGAATAATCTTTCCAGCACATAGGCGGTTTCCGGTCGGCCGGCGCCGCGATAGGCATCGGTCGGCACCGTATTGGTAAAGACACAGCGCACCTGCACATTCAAGGCCTGAATGTCATAGACCGTGCCATTGATGCGCCCGCCCGCCATGGTGGGCACGCGCGGGCCGAAATCCAGCAAATAGGCACCCATGGCGGCAAGGGTGCGAATACGCACGCCAATCGCCTTGGCATTTTCATCAAACGCCATTTCAGCATGCGTCACATGATCCCGCCCATGCGGGTCTGACAAGAAAGTCTCGGTCCGTCCCGCGCGCCACTTCACTGGCCGCCCGAGCTTGCGCGCCGCCCAAAGTACCATGGCACTTTCCGGAAATAACTTGCCGCGCAAACCGAAGCCGCCACCAACATCGGGCGAAATGACGCGGATTTTCTCAAGCGGTACCTTGAAGACCAGCTTCGCCAGATTGTCGCGCACCTTCACCGCGCCTTGGGATGGCGAAACCAGCGTCCAGCGTTCCCCATCCCAATCGCCCAGCGCAACGCGCGGTTCCATGGGATTGCCGACCACGCGATTCTGCACCAGATCAACCGAGACGATACGCGCGGCACGGGTAAAAGCTTCATCCGCTTCCGCAGCCCGACCACTATCCCAGTGGACGCAAAGATTGCTGCCCTGGTCTTCCCAAATCACCGGCGCGTCGGCATCAAGCGCCCTGCAGGTTTCAGTGATGCTGGGCAGGGTTTCATAATCAATCTGGATCAGCTCGGCGGCATCCATTGCCTGATCACGGGTTTCGGCGACCACCAGCGCGACCGGGTCGCCCACATAGCGTACGCGTTCGGTTTGCAGGATATGGCGTATGGGGGCGAAAAGCGGCTTGTCTTTGCCGGGGACCTCCACCTGCACGGGCAGCGCGCCAATGCCATCGGCGATCGCGTCATGCCCGGTCAGCACCGCTACCACGCCAGGGGCAGCGCGCGCTTCGCTTATATCCATGGAAAGGATGCGCGCATGGGCGTGGGGAGATCGCAGCACAACGGCATGCGCCTGGCCTGCGCGGTTCATGTCATCCGTATAGGTGCCGCGCCCCGTGAGCAGCCGCACATCTTCCCTGCGCCGTACTGGTTGACCAATGCCAAACTTATCCATGACCTACTTCCCCGTTATTTCACGCAAAGCTTGTTCAATAGTGGTGATGTGCGCTACTGGACGCAGCCCTTCAATCGCCGCCTGATGCACGGCGGCGGAAAACGCCGCGCAGCCATCTTCCAGCGCTGTGACTTCGAATTCGCGCACATGCGCGCCGCGCACAGTGGAAGCAACACCACCATTAGTGACAATGCCGGCCACCAATAGCTTGCGAATGCCGGCCTTGCGCAAGGCCCATTCCAGGCGCGAATTCCAGAAAGCGTCGTAGCCGATTTTCTCGACCATCAGATCGGATGGCGCCAATTCATCCACCAAAGCCTGGCCCCAGGATGCCGGCGCGAAATCCCCCTTGCGCAGGAAGGGGCGCATTTGCTTCAGGTGCTCCGCAATGAGGGGTTCGCCGCCCTTACCCGGCACCAGGGTGAAATGGGTGGAGGCAATCCAGCCGCCCTTCGCGCGCATCGCCTCACAAAGCGGCGCAAGGCGTGCGGGCAACGCTGCAATGCAGGCATCGCTTTGACCGCCGCGCGCATAGGCGCCCTTGGGGTGGATAAAATCATTCTGCAAATCGCACAGCAGCAAAGCGGTTTCACTGATGGGAATGGCGCCGGCCATGGTCACGCCCTTTCGATAATCAAATTGCCAAAGCGATCCACCCGCGCCACCAGGCCAGGATCCACCACCACGGTTGCATCGGGTTGTTCCAAGATGGCGGGGCCGGGGATTTCGGCGCCTATCGGCAGATCAAGCCGCGCATAAATGCGTGCTTCATGCCAGGTGCCATCGAACCAAACCTGCCGCGCGTCGCGCGTTGCTTTTTCAAGGCTTGCATCCACACCGGGTGCCAGTGCCGCGAGATCAAAGGCCGGACGCCGACCAATCGCGGCACTGCGGAGAGAAACAATCCTGACTGGCAAGCCCGGCAGTAAGCGACTGAAGGCACGTTGATAAGCGGCTTCGAAAGCCTGGCGCACAATATCACGCGTCACGCCGGTACTATTGCCTGCCACCGTCACGGGCAAGGGCACGGCGACAGTATGCGTCTGACCCGCGTAATGCATATCCAGCGTGAAGACGGTTTCAATCGCCTCCACCGGCAGGCCTGCATCACGCACCACCGCAACCGCAGCACTTGCCTCGCGCACCAGATGTGCATCCAGCGCGGCGGGATTGAGGCTATCCAAATCCAGATTGAGCGTGCGCACCTGATCATGCCGCACATCGGCAATGATGCAGCCAAGTGCTGAGGTGACGCCCGGAAAGCGCGGCACCAGCGCGGCCTTCAAACCCACCTCAGTCAACAGCGCACCGACATGCAGCGCGCCACCGCCACCGAAGGGAAGTGCAACAAACCGCGCCGGATCAAGCCCGCGTTCGATGGACACAAGCCTGATAGCGCCGGCCATCTTGGCATTTGCGACGCGCAAAATGGCCTCAGCCGCCGCCATGGCATCCAGGCCAAGCGCAGCGCCGACATGCTGTTCAATGGCCGCTTTGGCCGCAGCCACATCAAGGCTGGTGAGCGCACCGCCAATCGGCCGCGCGGCATTGATACGCCCCAGCACCAGATTTGCATCCGTCAGCGTTGGGCGATCATTGCCCTGGCCGTAACAGACCGGGCCGGGGCGACTGCCCGCGCTTTCCGGCCCCACTTGCAGCAAGCCACCGCGATCCACCGCCGCGATGGAACCGCCACCTGCGCCAATCGTGGTGATTTCAATCATCGGGGAGCGGATGACCAGGCCAAAGTCAATCGTTGCCTGCGCGGCAAGGGCCATTTGCCCATCGGCAATCAAAGAAACATCAAAGGAAGTGCCGCCCAGATCGCAGGTTATCACATGGCTGAAGCCAGCGGCCTTGGCGATGGCGCCAGCCGCAATGACGCCTGCGGCTGGGCCAGATAGCGCCGTGCGCGCCGGAAAGCGCCGCGCTGTTGCGGTAGACATGATGCCACCATTGGATTGCACGATATGAAACCGGCCACCAAAGCCTTCTTCAGCAAGTGTGCCTTCCAACTTACCAAGATAACCCGCGACCAAAGGTTGCAAATAGGCATTGAGTGCGGTTGTCGAAGCCCGCTCAAATTCACGAATTTCCGGCAAGATTTCGGAAGAAACCGAAACATGCGGATTGGGCCAGATGCGCCGAACTGCTTCCGCCGCCGCCTGTTCATTGGCGGGATTGGCATAGGCATTGATGAAAATAATCGCGCAGGCTTCGGCGCCTGCGGCCAGCAATTGCCGCGCCGCAGCCTCCACCGCCGCGATATCCACGGGCGTGTGGATGCTGCCATCCGCGAGGCAGCGTTCCGACACTTCCAGACGTAAATCTCGGTCAGCTATTGGTTGGAAATCCCCCCAAAGCCCCCAGGTGTGGCGGCGGTCCCGGCGGCGCATTTCCAAGACATCCCGAAAACCAGCCGTGGTGATCACGCCAAGCTTGGCGCCCTTTCGTTCAAGTAGCGCATTGGTGCCAACCGTCGTGCCATGCACCACCGCCGCCATGCCCGCTGCGCCACCAAGCGCGCGTAAGCCCGCAAGAAAGCCTGAAGCCTCATCACCGCGCTGGCTTGGTACTTTCGCGGTCTGAAAGCGCCCCGTGGCGGGATCAAACAGGAACAAATCGGTGAAGGTGCCACCGACATCAACGCCGACAATCGCGCCATTCATGATGCGCGCTTTCCGTAATCGCGGAGTGCTGCTTCGGCGCTGACGTAACCCAAGCGAACATCACGCGCGATGGCGTGCTGGGGCCGCGCTGCTGGATCGCCCCAACCGCCACCGCCCGGGCTTTCCAGCCGCACGCGTTCACCTTGGCCGATGGAAACACCAACAATCTTGCTTGCCATCGGTGGGGTTTCACCCGCGCTGCCCCAGGTGAAGCGATTAAGCGCACCATCAGCGCCGCCCGCCACACCGAAAGGCGCGAAGCGCCCGCGTTCACCCAGCAAGGCCACTTCCGTCTGGCCCGGGGCGAGTGCTTCAATCTCATAAACCGCGCCAACACCGCCGCGATGTTCGCCCGCACCACCACTATCGGGGCGCAAAGCCCATTGCGTGAACATGACCGGATAAGCGGCTTCCAGAATCTCCACCGGCGGGATCGTCGCCGTTGAGATCGGGTTATTCGCGTGATGCAGCCCATCGGTTGCAGGATTGCCGCCAAGCCCGCCGCCAAAGAAGGAAAACATAACCCAGCGCGTGCCATTTTCCCGCTGACCTGACAGTGCCAGCGCATTGATGGTACCGAAGGGCGCTGCAGTCGCGGTGGCAGGGCGCGCCTTGCCGAGTGCGCCGAAAATCACGCCAATCAGCCGCAGGATGGTTTCGGTATAGCCCGCAACCGGGCGTGGCGCTTCCGCACCAAGTAGCGTGGTTGGCGGCGCAATCACCTCCACAGGACGCAGCACGCCAGCATTCGCCGGCACATCGGGGAAGGCGTGCTTCAACGCGACATAACAAGCCGCCACGGTGGTCGCGACCGAGATATTGAGTGGCCCCGCACAAGGTGGGGAGGATCGCGACATATCCAGGGTCAGCTGATCACCTTCGACCGTCAGATCAAGTGCAATGCGCAGCGCCTCATCCTTCACGCCGTCATTGTCTAGGAAATCATCAAAGCTATAGCGTCCATCGGGCAGGGCCGTGATTTCAGCGCGCATCAGCGCTTCTGCCCGGTCAGCCAATTGCGCGAAGGCCGCGGCAATGCGCGCATCGCCATAATCATCCAGCAATTCAAGCAGCCGCTTTTCACCGAGATCAAGCGCATTCAACTGCCCGTTCAAATCGCCCCAATTGGATTGCGGCACGCGCGAATTGGCCGCCAGAATGTCCAGAATATCCTGCTGCATCTGGCCGGCGCGGATCAGTTTTACCGGCGGAAAGCGCACGCCTTCCTGATGGCTTTCAGTTGCGCGCGGATTGTAATTGCCCGGCACGTTGCCGCCGATATCAAGCCAATGGCCAACACTCGCCACCCAGCAGAACAGCTTGCCCGCGCGGAAAATAGGCCGCACCAGGCGAAAGTCATTCAAATGCGTGCCGCCATCATAGGGGTCATTGAACAGGAAGGTATCGCCTTCCTGAAGCCCACCTTCGGCTGCAACCTTGCGAATGACAGAACGCACAGCAAAGGACATTGCGCCGACGAAAATCGGCAAGCCCTTAGTGCCTTGCACCAAAGTATCACCACTGATCGCATCATAAACGCCATGGCAGGCATCGCGCGCCTCGGCGATAATGGGGTTGAAGGCGCTGCGATAGAGTGTCGCATCCATCTCATCGGCGATTTGTTCAAGCCGGCCCTTCAGCACTGCCAAGGTTACGGCATCAAGGCGCGTAGATACGGGTTCGGTCATCTCACAATCCAAGATAGCTGCGGCGCAATTCCGGATCGGCGGCGATATCGCGCGCGGCACCACTCAAGCTGATCACGCCATTTTCCAAGACATGCGCCTGATCCGCCACTTCCAGGCTTTGCGCCACATTCTGTTCCACCAGCATGATGGTGAGCCCATCCGCATGCAGGCGCCGGATCAGCGTGAACATTTCCTCAACCAGCAAGGGCGAAAGGCCGAGCGATGGTTCATCCAGAATCAGAAGCTTCGGTTCCGCCATGAGCCCGCGCCCGATGGCGAGCATTTGCTGTTCGCCGCCCGAAAGCGTGCCGGCGGCCTGGCGGGTGCGTTCCTTGAGGCGCGGGAAAACACCAAAGACGCGTTCCAGATTGCGCGCACGATTGGCCCGCGCGCGGCGATAGGAACCAAGTTCCAGCACTTCGCGCACAGTCAAATTTGGGAAAATCTTACGCCCTTCCGGCACATGGATCAGGCCAAGCGAAACGATCTCAGGCGGGGATAGCGCGGCCAGGCTCCGCCCCGCGAAACGAATTTCCCCGCCGCGCGGGCGCACCACACCGCTGATGGTCATGTTCAACGTCGTCTTGCCCGCACCATTGGCGCCGAGCACCGCGACCAAAGCGCCTTCGGCCACACTCAAATCAATGCCACGCAGGATCAGGGCTTCGCCGTAGCCCGCTTCAAGCGATTTGATTTCAAGCATGGCCGGCCAACCTTTGCGCGGCGCCATGGCCCAGATAGGCCTCAATCACGGCGGGATTGCCTACCACCTCGGCCGCCTCGCCCGAGGCGATGATTCGCCCGCCCGCCAATACATGCACATATTCGCAAAGGCTCATCACCGCCTGCATCACATGTTCAATCATCAGAATGGTGACACCACTCGCGCGAATATCATGCAATACCGGCAGAAAATCGCGAAGTTCGGATGGGTTCAACCCCGCCAATACTTCGTCCAATAAAAGAATACGCGGGCGTGTGGCCAAGGCGCGCGCCACTTCCAGGCGCTTCCGCCCAGCCACGGTGAGCGCTGCCGCTGGTTTGTCCAATTGCGGGCCAAGGCCAAGGCGCTGGCCGACCTGCTCGGCCAATTCCAGCGCATCGCGGCGCCTCGGCAAACGCAGAAAGGCACCGACAGCGATGTTTTCGCGCACGGAAAGCCCGGCGAAAGGCTGTACAATCTGAAAGGTGCGCGCCAGGCCAAGCTTCGCCAAATCATGCGGCTTGCGTCCGCTGATTTCCTCACCATCCAACAACACCAGCCCGGCGCTTGGCTGTTCAAAGCCGGCGATCATGGCAAATAGCGTGGTCTTGCCCGCACCATTCGGGCCGATCAGCCCGGTGATCGAGCCTTCTCGCACATCGAAGGTCGCGTCAGAAACCGCCGTCAACCCGCCGAAGCGCTTGGTGAGATCACGCACCGCAAGGAAGGCGGGGTCCCTACCCTGCCCCGTCATGGCGCCCCCTTACCACGCCAGCGCGCGGCGAGCAGTCCAGGGATGCGATGCAAAGGAAAGCGCACCACCAAAATCAGCAGCATACCGAAAATGATCAGATCAACGCCGGGGATTTTGCCGATCAGCATCTTCGTACCCTCACTGAGGCCTTGCAGGATCAGCGCACCAATCAGCGGGCCAAACACCGTACCCGCACCGCCAATAATGGGCGCCAGCAGCGCTTCCACGGAAATCCAGGTACCGAAGGCAATATTGCTGTCAATGTAGAGGAAGTACTGCGCATAAAGCGCGCCCGCCGTACCGGTCAGCGCAGCCGATAGGCTTATCGCACGCAGCTTCACTGCCAGAATATCCACGCCAAGTGCCGATGCCGCGGCTTCATTTTCGCGCACCGCCACCAACTGCGCGCCAAGGCGGCTTTTCTCCACGGCGAGCGTGATCAGCATGGCAAGCGCGAGCAGCACCGCGCCCAGGATCAGAAAGCTCGACCGATCAGCGAATTGCAAATTGCCGGCGCCGAGATTGAGGCTGATCAGCAGGCCCGCCGCACCACCCGTGATCTCTGTTGCATTGGCGAGTATCCGCAGCACCTCCGCAAAGGCAAGCGTGACCAGCGCGAAATAGGAACCGCGCAGCCCGGCACGAAACACCATCGCACCTATCGCATAGCCAAGCAGCGCAGCGGCGGCGATGCCGAAGGCCACCGCCGGATAGGCATTCACACCAAAGCGCTGTTGCAGAATGGCACTTACATAAGCGCCCATGCCGAAAAATGCCGCATGGCCGAAGGAATACTGCCCGCCATAGCCACCAAGAAGATTCCACCCCTGCGCCGCAATCGCAAGGATCAGCGTAAACACCAGGAAATTCAGCACCACATTGCTGGTCACGAATAACGAAACCAGCACAGCGCAGATCAGAAAGCCCAGAATGGGCAGGGTTTCACGGGCGGTCATGCGCGCGCCCCGAAAAGCCCTGTCGGGCGCAGCAGCAACACCAAGATGAAGATCAGGAAAATACCGATCTGCCCAAGGCTATCGCCGAAATAAAGGCCGCTCAGGCTTTCCACCACACCAATGAACAGCCCACCCAGCAGCGCCCCCGTCACGCTGCCCATGCCGCCCAGCACCACAATGGTGAAGGCCACCAGCACAAAGGCATTGCCGACACGGGGAGAGACATAGAAGGAAGGGAGCAAAAGGCAGGCCGCGATGGCAAGGCAGGCCGTGCCGATGCCGAAAGTCACGGCATAAATATGCGCAACATCAATGCCCACCAAAGCCGCGCCAGTGCGTTCCTTCGCCACCGCCCGAATGGCGCGGCCCGTATCGGTGCGTGTCATCAGCACAAACAACAGCAACGCCATCAGTAGCGTCACGCCAAAGCCGATCAGGCGCGGGAGTGACAGCAGCACATCGCCAAGCTCCACCATGGACATGGCGTAGGGCACGCGGATGGTCATGGTATCGGAACGGAAGATTGCCAGCATGGCGTTTTCGATGATGATCGAAAGGCCAAGTGTCACCAGCAGCATATTGGAATCATCGCCGCGGCTGGCAGGGCCAATCACCAGGCGCTGCACGAAGTAGCCCAGCACGAAGAACAAGCCTGCAAGCGGGATCATCGCCGCATAGGGATCAAGCCCAAAGGCGCCATGCGCAACAAAGGCCGCATACATGGCAATCGTTAGCAGCGCGCCATGGGCAAAGTTGATAATGTGCAGCACGCCATAAACCAGCGTAAGGCCCAAAGCTACCAGCCCATAGACCGCGCCCATCAGAAGGCCGTTCGCCACGGCCTCCAGCAATATTTCGGGCGGGTAGCCCATCTCAGCCGATGACGGGATAGATCGGCTGAGCGTCCGCGAAGGCGCGCGGGAAGATCACCTTGATGTCGCCGTTCTGCACCTGCGTATTCACCGGCATGCCGCCCTGGTTCTGGCCATTGACGAATTGCGTCGGGCCATAGGGCATGATGTGGCTATCGAAAGCCGGGCCTGTTGCCGCCAGCGCCTGGATCAACGCGCCACGATCCGCACGCCCGGCGCGTTCCAGCGCATCGGCGAATAGCATCACAGCGGAATAATTCAGCGGCACGTTATACAGCCAGAAGCGATTCTGCGCTTCCACGCGCCGACGCAGCTCAGCCGTCTTTGCTTTGCGCGGATCGGCCCAATGGTTGCAATCCATCACCAGATTGGCAGCTTCCGGGAACTCCCGCACAAAGCGGAAATTGGAGGCCGCGCCATTCAGGATGCAATAAATCCCCTTCGGGCGAATGCGTCGCTGCTGCAAGGTTTGCGACAGCAAAACAAATTCCGCGTAATAAGATGACGGGATGATCAGATCGGGATTGAGTGCCCGAATACGCAGCGCCACATTGGACATATCGCGCGATGGTGTGGGGTGAGAGATCGTCTCCAGCACCTGGAAACCGCGCTTCGGCAATTCCGCATTCAGCAGCCGCGCCATGCCGGACCCGAACAACCCATCCTCATGCACAATCACCGCGGTGCGGGAAGGCTTGCCGGCAGCATCATTGATGGCAACCAGATTATCCAATGCCGTCGCCGTTACGGTGCCAAAGCCAGGCCCGAAGCGGAAAGTATTCGTCAGCCCGCGTGACACGATCTGATCCGAAACACCTACATCCACGATATAGGGCAGATCATAACGCGACGCGGCCTGGGAGGCGGCCAGGCAGATCGGGCTCGCGAAACCGCCCACAATCGCCAGCACGCCTTCGGCCTGCATTTTCTCAACCTCGGCCACGCCACCATCGGGGGTGGAGCGCGCATCGCCGAACACCATTTCAATCGGGGCACCGCCAAGCGCCTTGATGCCTCCGCCGGCATTGATATCGGCAATGGCAAGCTCCGCGCCCAGGCGGCCATATTCACCATCCTGCGCCAGCGCGCCGGTGACGGGCTGGATGATACCAAGCTTGATGGCACGCGGCTGCGCCTGCGCAATCGCGGGTGCTGCGAGCAAGACAGGCGCTGCCAGCAGCGCCTGCCGCCGTGAAAGGGCGATCTGAGACATTGGAAACTCCCCTGTTATGACCGGAAGATGGTCATGCCCCAGGCTTTGC
>JBPCSO010000046.1:0-8813 GCA_051007055.1 Roseomonas sp. | reverse complement strand
GCGTATCCGCCTTCCCCAGCAGCATCACCCCAAAGGCCACGGCAATCATGATCGGCAGCGAAAGCCGCGCCAATGCCTGCCGTAAGGGGATGCTAAGCCTGATCACGCGGGGCTACCTTTGCGTCCTTTCAATACATGGATGTCAGCACATGACGTAGGCGCTTGATATCCTCAAGCGCGCGCCCGGTGCCAAGGGCCACGCAGGAAAGCGCATCTTCCGCCGCGACCACAGGCAGGCCCGTCGCGTCACGCAGCACCTGGTCCAGCCGGCCAAGCAAAGCCCCGCCACCGGTCAGCACAATGCCCTTATCCACGATATCGGCGGCAAGCTCCGGCGGGGTGTTTTCCAAAGCGGTCTTCACCGCATCCACAATCTGGCCCACGGGTTCGGCCAGCGCTTCCGCCACCTGGCGCTGGCTGACAATCACTTCGCGCGGGACGCCATTCATCAAATCGCGGCCCTTCACCTCGGCGGTTGGGCCATCCTCACCATCCTCGGGTGGGGCGGCAGCGCCGATTTCAAGCTTGATCCGTTCCGCGGTGCTTTCACCGATTAGCAAATTGAACTGGCGGCGGATGTAAGAAATGATCGCCTCATCCAGCTTGTCACCACCCACGCGGACGCTCCGCGCATAGACAATGCCACCAAGGCTGATCACAGCAACTTCCGTGGTGCCGCCGCCAATATCCACCACCATGGAACCCGATGGTTCCGTTACTGGCAGGCCAGCACCAATCGCCGCCGCCATGGGTTCTTCAATCAGCAGCACCTTGCGCGCGCCAGCACTTTCCGCGCTTTCCTGAATGGCGCGGCGTTCCACCGCAGTGGACCCCGAAGGCACGCAGACAATGATCATGGGGGAGGCAAAGCCGCGCCGATTATGCACCTTGCGAATGAAATGCTTGATCATTTCTTCCGCCACTTCAAAATCCGCAATCACGCCATCCCGCAAGGGACGGATGGCCGAGATATTGCCCGGCGTGCGGCCCAGCATGAGCTTCGCTTCCTCACCCACCGCCAGCACCTGCTTGCGGCCACGCTGATCGGAAATGGCGACCACGCTCGGCTCATTCAAAACGATGCCCCGGCCCTTCACATAGACCAGCGTATTCGCGGTGCCGAGGTCAATGGCCATATCGGCGGACAGGAAGCCGAATAGGCGTCCGAACATGCTAAAACCCCTTGCAAACAGAGTATGCCCCGGCGCTTGAGCGCCGAGGTGGCGGGAATGGCTTTCCGGCAAGCCAGAAGAACCAGGGATTTACCCCCCCTGGGATGGACTCTCAAGCCGTAATCCGGGGGCATGACCCCCGGCGCTTCAGGCCCGCAGTACTGCCGGCGGTTCGGTGCGTTCGCGCTTGACCAGCAGCTTGTTCAACGCATGCACATAGGCCCGGGCAGAGGCGACAATCGTATCCGTATCCGCCCCCTGGCCATCCACAAGCTTGCCCGCTTCTTCCAGCCGAACGGTCACTCGCGCCTGGGCATCCGTGCCCCCCGTGACCGATTGCACGGCGTAGAGCTTCAGGTTCACTTCATGCGGGAAGGCCTGGCGCAGCGCATTGAAGGTAGCATCCACCGCGCCATCGCCGGCGGCCACCCCTTCGCGCCTTTCGCCATCCACTTCCAAGGCGATGGAGGCCGTGGGGCGGGTATTCATCCCCGTCGCAACCGTGAGCGCCAGCAGCTTCAGACGGTCATTCTGGCGCACCACCTCATCATCCACCAGCGCCACAATGTCTTCGTCGTAAACGACCTTCTTGCGGTCCGCGAGGTCCTTGAAGCGGCGGAAGGCGTCGTTCAACTGATTGTCGCCGATCTCATACCCCATGGCCTTCAGCTTGTCGCGGAAGGCGGCGCGGCCGGAATGCTTGCCCATCACCAGCGAAGATGTGGACCAGCCGACAGATTCCGGCGTCATAATCTCATAGGTGGATTTGTCCTTCAGCACGCCATCCTGATGGATGCCCGATTCATGCGCGAAGGCATTGCGGCCCACAATCGCCTTATTGGGCTGCACATCAAAACCCGTGATCGTGGCCAGCAAACGGCTGGTCTTCAGGATATTCTGCGTCACAATCCCATTCGAAACCGGGATCGCATCGGCGCGCGTGCGCAGCGCCATCACCACTTCTTCGATCGAGGCATTGCCCGCGCGTTCGCCAATGCCATTGATGGTGGCTTCAATCTGGCGCACCCCGGCACGAATGGCTGCAAGCGTATTCGCCACCGCCAGGCCGAGATCATTATGATTATGCGCGGACAAGATCACCTGATCCGCACCTGGCACCCGTTCCCGCACCATGGTGAAAATGCGCGTCATATCTTCAGGCAGCGCATAACCGACCGTATCGGGGATATTGATGGTGGTCGCACCCGCCTTGATGGCCGCTTCCACACAACGGCAGAGGAAATCCGGGTCCGTCCGCGTGCCATCTTCCGCCGACCATTCCACATCATCCGTGTGCTGGCGCGCGAGGCCCACGCTGCTGGTCACCAATTCCAGCACCTGTTCAGGTTCAAGCCGCAGCTTGACCCGCATATGCAAAGGGCTGGTCGAGACAAAGGTATGAATGCGCTTGCGCGCCGCCGGCTTCACTGCCTCAGCCGCGCGCAGAATATCGGCAGGCGCGGTGCGTGACAGGCCGCAAACCACCGGCCCATCCTTGGCAAAACGCTGCGCAATGGACAGCACGCTTTCAAAATCCCCGGGCGAGGCAATGGGGAAGCCCGCTTCCATCACATCAATCCCCAATTCCGCCAGCGCTTCCGCCATACGGAGCTTTTCCTGGAGATTCATGGAAAAACCAGGGGATTGTTCACCATCGCGCAGCGTGGTGTCGAACATGATGATGCGGTTATCGGCGAGCTTGCCGAAAGAAGGATGCGTTATGGCCATGATAGGGTTTTCCCTGGGCAATCAATGGGTTGCGTGGTCAAATAAGGCTTCCCCTGAACGATGCCCGCCGCGCGCGGCAGGCTTTCACGCCCAGGGGCGAATAAGTCGAAGCCCAAGCAGCGCGCAGGGGCGGGCAGGGGCGAAAACCCCAAGATCCAGGCCGAAGCGACGCGAAACCTCACGCATGCCGCGGAGTTTAGGGGGGGAGGGGGCGGGAAGGCAAGGGGTTTTGCTGGTTTCAGGCCCGCCCCACCCCGTTGGCCTCAGCGCTTGATGCCGGCGATCGCGCTCTGGATACCGTTGCTGGCCCAGGGGCCCCACGGCATGGTGAAGAACTTGAACCCCTTATCCACGAAGAAATTCGGCTCCATGCCGGGGGGGATGAAATACATGCCGGCGGCAATCCCATGCTTCGCCGCGGTCGCCGCAATCTTGTCAAGCGCAGCCTGATACGTGTCGCAGGCATAATCCAGCGGCACATCCAATTCGATGGAAAGATCGGAAGGCCCAATCAGCAGCACATCCACACCGGGGACGGATGCGATGGCGTCCAGGTTTTCCAGCGCCTGTTTGGTTTCAATCATCGGCACAATGACAAGCTCATTATTCACGGCATCAAGATAATCACGATACTTCGGGAATTCGCCCCATTCCCCGCGCACGCCCGCATTGCTGCGATTGCCAAGCGGGTAGTAGCGGCAGGAACGCACCATGGCCTCGGCCTCGGCGCGCGTATTGATCATGGGGGCAATAATGCCGCGCGCCCCAGCGTCCAGTGCAAAGCAGATCTGATCCGCCTGGTTGGCGGCAACGCGCACCAAGGGGGCGGCCTTCTTGCCGCGCATCGCCTGGATGGAAGGGGCAAGTTGCTTGATCTCATAGGGGGAATGCTGGGTGTCGAACAGAATGAAATCAAACCCCGCATCCGCGAGTACCGAAACATCAATATTCGGCCCCGCTGTCGTGCCGATGGCGGTCTTGCCCGATGTGATGGTTTGCTTGATGGCGTTCATCTGAACTTGTTTCCTCCTGTAGGGTATGGCGCTTTGCCGCGCCGACCCTACAGCATCCTCAGCAATGCAGGGAAGGAACCCGCATTCCATGTGGCCGCCGGCACCTGGCTGCCCGCCGAATGGGTGCCCGCATTGGTGGCAAGCCGCAAATCTCGAGGGGAAATCCCGTAGCTCCGGCGAAACATTCGGCTGAAGCTTGAAGGGTCAAACAGGCCAACCGATTCCGCGATTTCTGAAATGCTCCTGAAATCTGCTGGGTTCGATAGCGCACGATGCGCCACGCCCAGTCTTTCGCGTTGAATGAAAAGCGCAACACCGCCATGGATTTCAAACAACCGGTAAAGCTGAGACCGTGAAATCCCCGCCAGCCGGCAAAGCCGCGCCGGGCCGAAGGTGGCGGAGCCAAGATTGGCGCGGATAAGGGCGCGCAGCCGCATGATCTGCGCTGCTGCCACCGGGCCGTGGGTGGCATCCTCGGCCCGTGATCCCGGCGCCACGGCAAGCGCGATCATGGCCTGCGTTGCCTCGGCCATGCGCTCGGCTTCGGCGGCGCTCATGCGCGGCAATTCCGCTGCCAGCAGCCGCAAATGCTCAGCCAGTAACCGCCCTTCGGGCGTGTTCAGCATGCGGCAGCCCTGCGCCAGGCCGCTTGTTTCCGGCAGAACGTCCCGCGGCAAATAAAGGTACAGCCAGGTTGAACTGGTGCGCGCCACTTCAAAGGGCTGCGCGAGCGAATCAAGCATGATTTGCCCTGGCTGCATCATGCTGATCTGATCACGCGTCCGATGCACCCGGCTGCCCTGCAGCGCCATGGAAAAGCACCAATGGTCCAGCCCATCCCGGCGCAAACACTCTGCCGTGCGGCTATAGGCACCGCCCGGAGTCTCGGCCTTGGTCAAGGCAAGCCGGCCGAAACTCCAGGTCGTGGCCTCAGCCACATAGCTTTCGGGCCGGGAAGGCGGGCTGTGATGGACCAGAAAGCTGGCATTGGCCGCCCGCCACGCGTCAAATTGCTCGCGCGGTGGCAAATGGCGGGTTGTCTCATGCAGGCAATGCAAGCCCTCAGCCTTGGGCGGAAGGGGCGGCAAAATGCCCGCCATAGCCCCTGCGGCGCGCGCAGCCTGATAACCTTCAACCACTGACATTGTTCACTGTCTCGTTCTTGTTTCCCGGCAGTAGGTAGGGAGTACATTAGTTAAGAACCTGACGCCAAGCTTTTATTAATCTTTTCACATGGTAGGCATTGCGTGGGGCCATAGCTGGCAGTCAGTACTCTGGCGCAGAACCGGGTAGGAACGGCTTGCCAAGCAGCGGGACGAGTGGGGCATATCCCCCAAGGCGCGACGCTTCTAGACACCTTTGGCCGGGCTGCCTGCGTCCGGCGGCGGGGACACTGCGAATCTGCCCAACCCGCCCAGTTTGAAGGGGAAAAGCATGAAGAACCACGACAAGGTCAAAGTGGACCTCGCCCTCCAGGGGGGCGGGGCGCATGGCGCCTTCACCTGGGGGGTTCTGGATCGGCTGCTTGAGGAGCCTTGGCTGGAGATTGAGGGCATTTCCGGCACCTCCGCCGGCGCCATGAATGCCGCGGTCATGGCCTGCGGTTATGCGCGCGAAGGCCGCTCGGGTGCGCGTGAGGCGCTTGAGGGCTTTTGGCGCAAGGTCTCGGACGCGGCGCGCTTCAGCCCGTTTCAGCGCGGCCCGGTGGATATCATGCTGGGGCGCTGGACGCTGGATAATTCGCCGGCCTTTTTGATGATGGACCTGATGGCGCGGATGGTCTCGCCTTATGATGTGCCAACGCTTGGCGGCAATCCGCTTGCCGATGTGTTGGCTGGTAGCCTGGATTTCACCGCGCTCCGTAATGGCCCGATCAAGGTATTTGTGACCGCCACCAATGTGCGGACCGGCCGCGCGCGGATTTTCCGCAATGCCGATCTGGGGGTGGAGGCGCTGCTGGCTTCCGCCTGCCTGCCGCAGCTTTTTCAGGCGGTAGAAATTGATGGAGAGCCCTATTGGGATGGCGGCTTCGCCGGTAATCCAACCCTGGTGCCGCTGGTCACCGAACTGGAATCAGACGACACGATCCTGATCCCGATCAACCCGATCGACCGGCCCGGCATGCCGCGTAGCGCGCGCGATATTCTGGATCGCGTGAACGAAATCTCCTTCAACGCGGTGGCGCTCAAGGAACTCAAAATGATGGCCCTGCTCCGCAAGGTTGCCGATCCGGGCGATAGCGAAGGTGCGGCCTGGGCGCGCATGCGGCTGCATATGGTGCGCAATGATGTGATGGTGGAACTTGGCTATTCCTCCAAGCTCAACGCGGAATGGGCCTTTCTGGAATGGCTGCGCGATGCCGGGCGGCAGGCGGGTGATGCCTTCCTGCGGGATCACGCGGCGGCGATTGGCAAGCGTTCCTCGCTTGATCTGGATACGCTGCTTGAAGGTATCTGATGCAGTGGCTGGCGGGCGCGCTTCAGTCCCGCGCTTCCTGCCCCGAAAGCAGGGCGGCGAAGGGCCGCGCGCCCAGGAATTCCTGACAAAGCGTCAGCGCGGCAATCAGCGCCGGCGGGCCGATAAAGGCGCCGGGCACCCCCCAAAGGAAGCCGCCGACAAAGACCGAGGCCAAGACCAGGAAGGGGGAGACCGCCAGGTTGCGGCCTGCAAGCCGGGGTTCGATGTAACTGCCGCCCAGGAATTGCATCACCTGCAAGCCGGCAAAAACCATCAGCGCCGCGCCCCAGGTGCCGAATTGCAGCGCCGCGAAAAGGGTTGGGAAAAGCGTTGCCACCAGTGGGCCGAGGAAGGGAATGTAATTCAACACCAACGCAATCGCGCCCCATTCGGCAGCCAGTTCCAGCCCCATCACCTTGGCGAAGGCCCAAACCACCAGGCCAGTCGCGACCGAAACCAAGGTGCGCACCAGCATATAGGCGCGGAGCTTCGCCCCGATCCGTTCCGCAGCACGGAGCAGCGCTGCCGGCGTATTGGCCCCAAGGCGCAGCATTTGCGATCTGACCGCGCCAACCTCCAACAGGCCGAGCAGGACAAAGACCAGCGTCAGCAGAATGAAACTGAGCGTACCGCGCAGCTGCGCCAGCACGCCCTGCGCCAAGCGCACCAGCCAGCGCGCATCGAACTGCGCGGCGATGCTGCCGGCCACATCAATCCCGCGCGCTTCTGCCCAGGCGATTTGCGCGGCGTAGAAGGCCTGGATTTGCGCTGCATTCGCGACCACATGCGCGCCAACCCGCCCGAAAGCCCAGGCGACCAACAGCGCCAAGCCAAGCAGCGTCACCAGCGTGATCAACATGGTCACCAGCAGCGCGGCAATCGCGGGCATGCGCTTTTGCAGCGCGCCTTGCAGCGGCCAGACCAATGCGATGACGAAAATCGCAAACACCACCGGCGCGATCACCGCTTGCGCCGCCGAAAGGGCAGCGGCCAAGATGACCACGCAAGTGAGCGAGAGCAGAACGATCAAGGGTCGCGGCAGGGCGGTCATTTTCTATCTTTCGGAGGAGCCGGATGCTGATGCGTTGGATCAAAAGCTTCGGCAAGCGGGCGCTGCTGCTGGTGGCGGCGCTGCTCATTCTTCTGATCGCATTGCGCGCCTGGGATGTCTATCATGGTCCGGATTTGCGCGCCTGGCATACCAAGATGCCGCCCGAATTGGACGCAGCGGCGCTGGATGCCACGGATTGGGCCGGCTTCATGGCCGCCGAAGCGCGTGCCTTTGATTTCGTCCGGCAAAAGGTATCCGACCGTCTGCCGCCCGAAGATCGCAGCCCCGCCAATCGCTATGACCCGGCAAGCCCGATCCATCCCGCGGGCTTCGCGCAGGATTGGAACCGTTCCTACGTGCTGGAACCTGAGGGCCCGCTGCGCGGGGCGGTGGTGCTGGTGCATGGGCTGACTGATGCGCCCTTTAATATGCGCCATCTGGCGGCGCTTTATGCCGAAGCCGGCTTTATCGCCATCGCGCCGCGCATGCCAGGCCATGGCACCGTGCCGGCGGGTCTGGCCGATGTTGCCTGGCCAGATTGGGTGGCGGCCACGCGCCTTGCCGTGCGCGAAGCGCGTCGCCGCGCGCCCGGCCTGCCGCTGCATACGGTGGGATATTCGAATGGCGGGGCGCTGGTGCTGCGCCATGCACTTGAGGCAGCCGAAACCGGTACCGCCGGCCTGCCGGACCAGCTTGTTCTGCTCTCCCCTATGGTTGGGGTGACACCCTTTGCGCGTTTTGCCGGGCTCGCGGGGCTGCCGGCTTTCCTGCCCGCCTTCGCGGGCGCTGCCTGGCTTTCCGTGCTGCCGGAATTCAACCCCTTCAAGTATAATTCCTTTCCAGTGAATGCCGCGCGCCAATCGCATCAATTGACGGTGGAGGTGCAATCCCGGCTCCGCCGGCTGGAACAAAGCGGGCGGCTCGACCGCTTCCCCCCGTTGCTGACCTTCCAATCGCTGGCGGATGCCACGGTCAGTACCCAGGCTGTGATCGCCGCGCTGCATTCGCGCCTGCCCGCTGGCCGGAGTGAGCTTGTGCTGTTCGATCTGAACCGCGAAGAACGGTTTGGTCCCATGCTGGACCCGGGCGCTGATAAGGCCCTCGGCGCCATTCCCGCTGCGCCGCGCCGCTTTGCCCTGACATTCATCACGAATACCGCGCCGGATACGCCGGCGGTGGAGGCACGCTTCACACCAGCGGGCAGCACGGCAGAAGCGATCAGGGCGCTGGACCTTGCCTGGCCGCGGGGGTTGTTTTCGCTGTCCCATCTTGCTTTGCCCTTCCCAGTGGAAGACGGGCTCTATGGCCTTGCGCCGGACGCTCATGATAATTTCGGCCTGCGGCTCGGTGCCCTCGCGCCGCGTGGAGAAAGTGGCGTGCTGGTCATGAGCC
>JBPCSO010000045.1:0-63906 GCA_051007055.1 Roseomonas sp. | reverse complement strand
CCGTGCTGAACAGCCTTGGCGATGTGCTGGCCCATGCGGCTGCCGGGCGCAGCGCGGGCAGGGCGCGGCAGGCGCTATTGCATTTGGATACCGGCATGGCGCGGCTTGGGTTGGATGTGGGCGAACAGGCGCGGCTGGCTGCGGATCATGCCCTGCTGGCGGGGCTCGATCTGCTTTACGTCATGTCACATTTGGCCTGCGCGGATGAACCTGCTCATCCGCTCAATGCCGAACAGGCAGCGCGTTTCGCCCGCGCCTGCGCGGGGCTGCCCAGGCTGCCACGGTCCTTCGCCAATTCATCCGGCCTGTTTCTGGGCGCGGATTATGCCTCAGACCTCGCCCGACCGGGCTGCGCGCTTTATGGCATCAACCCCACGCCCGGGGCGCCCAACCCCATGCTGCCAGTGATCCGGCTGGAAGCGACCATTCTGCAAATCCGCGACATTCCTTCCGGCGCCAGTGTTGGCTACGGCGCTTCCTTCCTGGCGGCGCGGCCCAGCCGAATCGCCACCATTGCGGTAGGCTACGCGGACGGCTACCTGAGAAGCCTTTCCGGGCAGGGTGTCGCGGCCTATCGCGACATGATCCTACCCATGGTGGGGCGCGTTTCCATGGATTTGATTACGCTGGACGTGACGGATGCGCCGGGCATCGCCCCGGGGGATACCGTGCAGCTTATCGGCGGCGCGGCGCCTTCGCCCGATGATCTGGCGGCGCGCGCCGGCACGATTGGCTATGAGATTCTGACCTCACTCGGTGATCGTTATCGCCGCGCCTATGGGGCCGGCTGAGCTTGGGCGCGATCCTTGACCCTGTTGCGACACTTGGGCGCGCGGTGCTGGGCGCCTTTCAGCGCATTGGCGCGGTGGTGCTGTTTGCGCTTGAAGGTGTTTCACATCTGCTGCGCCCGCCCTTTTACGGGCGCCTGTTCCTGCGCCATGTGGTGGAGATCGGCTATTTCTCCTTGCCCGTCGTTGCGCTGACCGCGATTTTCACCGGCATGGTGCTGGCGCTGCAAACCTATACCGGCTTTGCGCGCTTCAATGCCGAAGGAGCGGTCGCGAATGTGGTGGTGCTTTCCATTACGCGCGAATTGGGGCCGGTGATTGCCGGGCTGATGGTGGCCGGGCGCATTGGTGCGGCCTTCGCCGCCGAAATCGGCACCATGCGCGTGACGGATCAGATTGACGCGCTGACAACGCTTTCCACCAACCCGATGAAATATCTGGTGGCGCCCAGGCTTTTGGCCGGCACCATTGCGCTGCCCTTCCTGGTACTGGTGGCCGATAGTCTTGGCGTCATGGGCGGTTGGCTGATTGGTACGGCGAAGCTTGGCTTTAGCTCAGCCGGGTATTTGCGCGCCACGCTGGATTTTATGCAGACCATGGATGTGGTTTCGGGCCTTGTGAAGGCTTCGGTCTTTGGCTTCATCATTGCCCTGATGGGCTGCTGGTGCGGCTATAACAGCCGGGGTGGGGCGCAGGGTGTCGGCGCGGCGGCTACATCGGCGGTGGTGGCATCTTCCATCCTGATTCTGGCGCTCGATTACATCATCACTGAAATGTTCTTCGCGCGATGAGTGGCTCTGTGCCGAAAATCCGTCTGCGTGGGTTGTCCAAGGCGTTTGGGCCAAAGCAGGTGCTGGATGGCGTGGACCTCGATATCCGTGCCGGTCATGGCATGGTTATTCTGGGCGGGTCGGGTTCCGGCAAATCTGTGACGATCAAATGCATCCTGGGGCTGATTGAACCTGACGCCGGCAGCATTGAAATTGACGGGCGCGATATTCTGAAACTGCCGCGCCGGGAGCGTGAGGCGCTGAATGACCGGATCGGCATGCTGTTTCAGAATGGCGCGCTATTCGATAGCCTGCCGGTCTGGGAAAATGTCTGCTTCAAGCTGCTGGCGCAAAAGCGCATCACCCGAGCGCGCGCCCGCGACAAGGCGGCGGAAGTGCTGGCGCAAGTGGGGCTTGCCGCGTCGGTCGGTGATCTTTCGCCAGCCGAGCTTTCAGGCGGCATGCAAAAACGCGTCGCACTTGCGCGCGCCATCGCGGCAGAGCCCGAAATCATTTTCTTCGATGAACCCACCACCGGCCTTGATCCCATCATGGGCGCGGTGATTGATGGGTTGATTGTGGATGTGGTGCATCGGCTGGGCGCGACAGCGGTTTCCATCACGCATGACATGGCAAGCGCGCGGCGCATCGGCGATGACGCCGCCATGATCCATAAGGGGCGCATTATCTGGACCGGTGAGGCCGCGACGCTAGGCGATACCGGCAATGCCATGGTGGACCAATTCGCCCGTGGAGAGCGGGAAGGGCCGATCCAGATGGAGTTGCGGCGGTAGCCAATCAGACATCAGCAATATACAATATCTTCGACCTTTTGGCCCAAAATCCAGCCTTCGAAATTGCGAACAGAGGCATCATTTGGTGCGCCACTTACGCGCGTGCCTTCCGCAATCGCAATCATGCCACATATGCCGCAGAAAGCATCAAATCTGTCTTCACCGTCCGGCGCGGAACCAAACCCTTTTTGCAGCTGCGCAGCCACGTCTGGGAAGAGTCGAATGTTTCTTTTTTCGATCCATGCTTCGATTTTGGGAATCAATTCTGACCGTTTCTCTTGGGATTTCTTTCCACCTTTGCCTAGGAACTTGATGTCGATCCAGCCATAGATTTCGGCCGGATAGGTCTCAGCGATGGTCAGGCCGGTGGAATTTCCCAACTCCAATTCACCGCTAAAGGGCCAAAGCCGTGCCCCCTCTTTCACGCAGGGCATGACTACCTCCTGCCAGCCTGAAATCGCACCCTTGCCGACTTGATTTGCCCCCAATGTCCAAAACAACGGGCAGGCAGCGAGGCGGTGCTTTGTGCGAGATTCGCATTGTCGGCGTAGCTCTTTGAATGCATTTAGGCCATGCGCTGCGTAGAGGTGTTCTTGTTTCACGACAGATATCGCTCTTGCGGGATAAAATGGTCGCGCCGAGCTGATTTCATATTTTGACTCCGCGCCCGTAAAAAATTCTGGGTAAGCACCCTTCGCGAGTTGTTCTAGGAAAATTGGGAAAGAATGGATCCCCATCGTCGTCGCCCATGTCGCCGGCACCCCAATAGGGAAATCAAAGCCTGCTAGTACGCGCTTATCTCGCGCTTCCTCCAAGAGTAGTTCAGTAAGCTTACAAGGCGCGATCACCACTGAGGATATCGCCCAGCCGCTTTGGCGCCTTTCAGCCTTTGCTAGCCATCTTTTGGCTTTACTGATGCTCCAATCTGCATGGAAAATGACATCAAACATGCGTCTTTCCGGTGGATGTGTGCAGTGTATTTGCGTGAACTAAGTAAAAGCGCCGGGAGGTGGCTTTTTGATATTCATTTCTTTTTCCCATTCCTCTGTCGTGAAAGGCCTTCCGTTGCTGATCGCTTGTTTCAATGCCGCTTTCACTTTCTCTGGCGGCACGTTTAACGCCCAAAGGTCGCGCAGGTCGTTGAAATTTTGACGATAGGCGTTCACGAGGTCCAAAAAGTCCTCCTCGGGATTAGGATCACAAAGAGCCATGATTCGATCACCCAGTGCGACAACGACGTTTATTTCTTACGCGGCAGAGCTTTTAGTAGAGCAAAAGAGCCTTTGGCAAAAAGCTTTTCTGCTACCCATATTCTCAGATATGCAAGGTTTTTTTGAAGCGTCTTTTCCGACTTTCATCAAAATCGGTAAACTACTTCGCCGCTAATTTTTGCGATTTTTCATTGAACCGTTCGCCTTCTTGTCACTAATGAGGTTGTCAGCATTAGCAAACATTCCAGCTATACGAGTTAGGAATTAGGAGGACCATATTTTAATGAATAGCCAGATCGGTCTTCCATGAGGCGGGGTTATCGCTCGGCTAAGCCGCAAACCCCCGGTTCAACCCCGCAACCGCTTCCGCATATTCCCGCCTAAGTCGTGCCACCAATTCCGCCGTGCTCGGTACATCATGAATCGCCCCCACCCCCTGGCCAGCTGACCAGATATTCTTCCAGGCGCGCTTTTCGCCGCTGCCCAGATGAAGTTCCCTGTTGAATTCAGGCAAATTCGCCGGATCAAGCCCCGCCGCTTCCAAGGATGCGCGCAGGAAATTGCCATTCACCCCGCTGATGGCATTGGTATAGACAATATCCTTGGCCGTCGCAGCCAGGATCATTTGCTTGTAGTCTTCTGGCGCGCGGCTTTCGGTGGTCGCGATGAAGCGCGTACCCAGGTAAGCGAAATCCGCCCCCGCTGCCCGCGCCGCCACCACATGCGCGCCAGAGGACATGGCGCCCGAAAGGATGATGGTGCCCTGATAGAATTGCCGAATTTCCTGCAAAAAGGCGAAGGGGTTATAGGTGCCGGCATGGCCGCCCGCGCCGGCTGAAACCGCAATCAGCCCATCAACGCCGGCCTCGGCGGCTTTCTGCGCATGGCGCAGATTGATCACGTCATGGAAAACCAGCCCGCCGTAACTGTGGATGGCCTCCACCACCTCAGACACCGCGCCAAGTGATGTGATCACGAAGGGCACGCGCTGGCGAACCGTTTCCGCCAAATCAGCATCCAGCCTGGTGTTGGACCTATGCACAATCAGATTGACGCCAAAAGGCGCGGCGGCATTGCCGGTTCTCTCCCTTATCTCAGCTAGCCATTCCCCATAGGCTTCAGTGCTGCGCTGATTGAGCGCGGGGAAGCTGCCCACCACGCCGGCCTTGCAGGTTTCCACCACCAGATCAGGGCCGGAGACAAGGAACATGGGGGCGGCAATCACAGGCAGGGCAATCCTGCCCTGGAATATGGCTGGGATGGGCATGGGTGATCCTTCAGAACGGGCTCGGCTAAGCCTGCCGGGGCCAAGCCGAGGGCGCAAGGCCATCGCCTTATTGCATCCGGGCGCAAAGCAAGCCTAGGCTTCCCCTTGAGGCACCGTCAGCGTGCCATGGGATGAAACGGCGCCTGGCGCCAGGGTAGGGGAAGTCCGGCATGAAACTCGGCGCGGCCATTGCGGAAATCATGAAGCGTGAGGGCATTCAGATCCTCACCGGCTATCCGGTCAATCATTTGATCGAATATGCGGCAGATGCGGATATCCGCCCCATTATGGTGCGGCAGGAAAGAATCGGCCTGCATATGGCGGATGCGATTTCACGCGTGACATCGGGCCGCACCATCGGCGCCTTCTGCATGCAGCATGGGCCGGGCGCCGAGAACGCCTATGGTGGCGTGGCGCAATGCTATGGCGAAAGCGTGCCGGTTTTGGTGCTGCCCATGGGGTATCCGCGTCGCATCGCGCATATTGATCCGAATTTCAATTCTTCCGTACAAATGCGCGGCATCACCAAATCCGCTGAACCAATCATGAGCGCGGCTGAGGTGCCGAATATCCTCCGCCGTGCTTTCGCGCGGCTGCGCAATGGTCGTGGCGGTCCCGTGCTGGTCGAAATCCCGACTGATATGTGGAATGAGGAAGTGCCGGAACCGCTGGCCTATCACTCGGTGGCGGCCACGCGTTATGGCCCCGATCCGGTTGATCTGGAACGCGCTACGGCAATGCTGGCGAAAGCGAAGCGCCCAGTGATCTATGCCGGCACCGGTGTGCATTGGGCGCGTGCCTGGCCGCAATTGCAGGCGCTGGCTGAAATGTTGGCGGCACCTGTTACTACCAGTCTTGGCGGCAAATCCGCCTTCCCGGAAGACCATCCTTTGGCCTTGGGCTCAGGTGGCCTCGCGATGCGGCGCGGTGTGCGGCATTTCCTGGATAATGCCGATGTGATCCTGGGGATTGGCTGTTCCTTCACCGAAACAAATTTCGGCGTAAAAATGCCAAGCGGCAAAAAGATCATTCACGCGACGCTTGATCCCGATCATTTGGGCAAGGATTTGCCGATTGATATCGGTCTGGTCGGCGATGCGGGGCTCACGATAGATGGGCTGATTGCGGATTTGGCCACACGCATCAAGAAGCCGCGCAGCAGAACAGCCGTTGCCAAGGAAATTGCTGCGCTTGACAAGGAATGGCTGGCCGCCTGGGCGCATAAGACGGATAGCGATGCCTCGCCGCTCAACCCCTATCGCGTGTTGCGCGATTTGTGGCGGACGGTGGATGTGGACAATACCATCATCACCCATGATGCCGGCAGCCCGCGTGATCAGCTCTCGCCCTTCTGGGTCAGCCGCAAGCCGCTGACATACCTCGGCTGGGGCAAGACGACGCAGCTTGGCTATGGGCTGGGGCTGGCGATGGGGGCGAAGCTTGCTGCGCCCGATAAGCTTTGCATCAATGTCTGGGGCGATGCGGCAATTGGCTTTACGGGCATGGATTTCGAAACGGCGGTGCGTGAACGCATTCCGATCCTGTCAATTCTGCTAAATAACTTCTCCATGGCGATTGAATTGAAGGTCATGCCGATCAGCACGAAGAAATATCGCTCGACAGATATTTCCGGCGATTACGCGGCCATGGCGCGCGCCTTTGGTGGCTATGGCGAAAGGGTGGAAAAGGTCGCGGATATCATCCCGGCCATCAAGCGCGGTATTGAACAGACCAAGAATGGCACGCCGGCGCTGCTGGAATTCATCACATCGAAGGAAACGGAAGTATCACGCCAATAGAAGCGGTGAACCGCAGGCCGGGAGGAACAGGGTATGGCGACAGTAGAAATTCGCGAAGTCAAAAAAGCCTTCGGTTCCACGCAGATATTGCATGGCGTGAGCGTGGATATCGAAGACGGCCAATTTGTTGTACTGGTCGGGCCTTCCGGCTGCGGCAAATCCACCTTGCTGCGCATGCTGGCGGGGCTTGAAAATATTACGGGTGGTGAGATCGCCATTGGCGGCAGGGTGGTGAATAAGGTACCGCCGAAAGACCGCGATATTGCGATGGTGTTTCAGAACTACGCGCTTTATCCGCACATGACCGTCTATCAGAACATGGCCTTTTCCATGAAGCTGGCGGGCGCGCCCAAGGAAGTCATGGATCAGGAAGTGCAGAAGGCTGCGCGCATTCTGGGGCTTGAGCAATTATTGCATCGCTTCCCGCGCCAGCTTTCGGGTGGCCAGCGCCAGCGTGTGGCGATGGGGCGCGCCATTGTGCGCAACCCGCAAGTGTTCTTGTTTGATGAGCCGCTTTCGAACCTTGACGCGAAGCTGCGCGTACAGATGCGCGCTGAGATCAAGGAATTGCATCAGCGCCTGAAGGTCACCACGGTTTATGTGACCCATGATCAGATTGAAGCCATGACCATGGCGGATAAGATTGTGGTCATGAACCATGGGCGCATCGAACAGGCCGGTGCGCCGCTTGAACTGTATGACAGGCCGGCCAATCTTTTCGTGGCGGGCTTCATCGGCTCCCCAGCCATGAACATGCTGCCTGGCCGTATCAAGGATGGCGGTTTCATTGATGCTGGCGGAACACGCTGGCCGCTGCCGGAAGCTTATGCCGGGCGGGAGGGTGCCGAGGTGGTCTATGGTATTCGGCCGGAGCATTTGCGCCTTGATCCCAACGGACTCCAGGCGCGCATCCAGGTGGTGGAGCCAACCGGGTCAGAAACCCAGGTGGTACTGCGGGTTGGCGATGTCGCTGTCATGGGTGCTTTCCGTGAACGCATCGCGGCCAATCATGGTGAAATACTTTCGGTTTCGCCTGAACTGAGCCTTGTGCATCTTTTCGATAAGGCCAGCGGACAAAGGATTTAGCTTCGTTTCAACACAACACCAGGGAGTGGAAACATGGCAAATATCATTACGCGTCGTAGCATTCTGGGGGCCAGTGCCGGCATGGCCGCACTCGCCGCCGGTGGCGAAGCCTTCGCGCAAAGTCAGGTGCGGGCGGATAGCAGCGCTGCCGCACCGCGCTTGCCGATAGAAAATGGCGCAACGCTGCGCATCCTGCGTCCGGTGCGCTTCGTCCAGCCAGATGAAGAGGTGTTCCGCGCCTCCGCCGCGCGTTTTACGCAGCAAACCGGGGTGCAGGTGCGCGTGGATTTCGTGGGTTGGGAAGATATCAACCAGCAAACCGCCGTTACCGCCAATACCGGCGCCGGCCCGGATTGCATCATCGGTTTCGGCGATGCGCCGCATATCTATGCGGATAAGCTGGTGGAATTGACCGATATCGCTGAATATCTAGGCAAGAAATATGGCGGCTGGATGTTTGTCGGCGAAAAGCTCGGCAAGCGTCACGGTACGAATAACTGGATCGGCTTGCCCTTTGGTGGCACCGCAGGACCGCTTGTCTGGCGCAAATCCGCGGTCAAGGAAGTCGGCTATGATGCGCCGCCATCAGATCTGCCGGGCTTCCTTGAAATGTGCAAACGGCTGCGGCGCATCAACAAGCCTTCCGGCTTCGCGCTTGGCAATGCGGTGGGCGATGGCAATGGCTTCGCCAATTGGCTCATGTGGTCCCATGGCGCTTCCATCACCAATGAAAGTGGCGCGGTTTCGGTCAATAGCCCCCAAACCCTGGCGGCACTGAATTACCTGAAGGAACTCTACCCGACCTTCGTTGATGGCGGCACGATTTCCTGGGGTGATATCAGCAACAATCAGGCTTTTGCGGCCAATACCTGCTGGGTTACCTCCAACGGTGTATCACTCTATTTCGCGCTGAAGAATGACCCCGCCACACGCGCTATTGCGGAAGATACGGAACATTCCGTCATGCCGCTTGGTGTTGCCAATAGCTGGCCAAGCGCGCCGCTGACTTTGAACGCCATGGTGTTCAAGCACAGCCGCTTCCCCAATGCGGCCAAGGCGTTCCTAAGCTTCATGATGGAGCAGGAACAATATGAGCCGTGGCTGAATGCCAATCTTGGTTATTGGGCGCATCCGCTCAACGCCTATCGCGCCGCATCTGTCTGGACCAGCGATCCGAAGATCACGCTGTTCCGCGATTCCATGAACAACCAGTTCTGGAATGGCTATAAGGGCCCGATTTCTGAAGCCTCTGGACAGGCCAATGCGGAATATGTGTTGGTACAGATGTTCGCTTCAGTCGCTGCCGGTCAGGCAACGCCGGATGCGGCAATGCGCGAAGCCGAACGCCGCGCACGTCGTATTTTCCGCCGCGGCTGAATTCAACAAGGGCGGCCTTCAACGTAAAGGCCGCCCCCTGCCGGAGCCCCAGTAATGTCCAGCACAACCACCGGATGGGTCAGGCCGAAGATTGAGCAGAATTGGTTGACCAAGCTGCTCGATTGGAAGCCCTTCCTGATCATCATCTGCCTGCTGCCCGCAATGGGCCTTTTGGCGGTATTCCTGACCTATCCGCTGGGCCTTGGGATCTGGCTTGCCTTTACGGATACGACCATCGGGCGCAGTGGGCGTTGGGTTGGGCTAGAAAATTTCGAATTCATGTTTGAAGACCCGATTTTCTGGAATGCGGTCTTCTTCAGTGTTTTCTACACAAGCATCGCGACCATTGGGAAATTCGGGCTTGGCCTTTGGCTGGCGCTGTTGCTGAACAATCACCTGCCTTTCAAATCGCTGCTGCGCGCCATCATCCTGCTGCCTTGGATTGTGCCAACCGTGCTGACGGCAGTTGCCTTCTGGTGGATATACAATCCGCAATTTTCCGTCATTTCCTGGATGCTGATCGAACTTGGTCTGCGCGATACCAATGTGGATTTCATCAATACCGCCTGGCCCGCGCGCTGGTCCTTGATTGCCGCCAATATTTGGCGCGGCATCCCGTTTGTCGCGATTTCGCTGCTCGCGGGTTTGCAGACCATTTCGCCATCGCTCTATGAAGCGGCGCTTCTGGATGGCTCAACCGCTTGGCAGCGCTTTCGCTATATCACCTTCCCGATGCTGCTGCCGATCCTGGCGATTGTCATGACCTTTAGCATCATTTTCACCTTCACGGATTTCCAGCTCGTCTATGCCATCACGCGCGGCGGGCCGGTAAATTCCACTCATCTGCTGGCCACATTGGCCTTCCAGCGCGGCATCCCGGCGGGGCAGTTGGGTGAAGGTGCGGCGATTGCGGTTTCCATGATCCCCTTTCTCGTCTTTGCTACACTCTTCAGCTATTTCGCCCTGGCGCGGCGCAAATGGCAGCAGGGTGAGAGCAATGATTAAAGCCGGGAGCAAGCAGCCATGAGCGCCACAACCGAAGCAGAAGAAACCCAGGCCAGCGCGGCCCCGCCATCGGAGGCCATGGCATGGGACAGCAAGGCACGACGGATGGTTACCATCTATCTGCCGCTTGCATGCTTTCTGATCATCCTGCTGTTTCCCTTTTATTGGATGACCATCACCGCCTTCAAACCGAATGCGGAGCTTTACGATTACAAGACGCACAATCCCTTCTGGATCACGTCGCCTACGCTGGATCACATCAGGCTGCTGCTGTTCAACACGGCCTATCCGAAGTGGCTGATGACGACGATGATGGTGGCCGTCGGCGCAACTGTTCTTTCACTGGTCAGTTCAACCCTTGCGGCTTATGCCATCCAGCGCTTGCGCTTCACGGGCAGCCAATATGTTGGGCTTGGGATTTACCTTGCCTATCTGGTGCCGCCTTCCATCCTGTTCATTCCCTTGGCCACCATGGTGTTCCGGCTTGGGTTGTTTGATACGCCCTTCGCATTGATCCTGGTCTATCCGACCTTCCTGGTGCCTTTCTGCACCTGGCTGCTGATTGGCTATTTCAAATCCATTCCCTATGAGCTTGAGGAATGCGCGCTGATCGATGGAGCCACAAGGCTGCAAATCCTGCGTCAGATCACCCTGCCGCTTGCCGTGCCGGGGCTGATCAGTGCTGGCATCTTTTCCTTCACGCTGTCCTGGAATGAATTCATCTATGCGCTGGCCTTCATTCAATCGAGCGAGAACAAGACAGTGCCGGTCGCGATCCTGACTGAATTGGTGACAGGCGATGTCTATCAATGGGGCGCGCTGATGGCGGGTTCACTTTTGGGGTCGCTCCCGGTTGCGATCTTCTATTCGTTCTTCGTGGATTACTACGTTTCCTCCCTGACCGGCGCGGTCAAGGAATGAGCTGAAAAGGACCGATCACATGGCAAAATTCACTATCCTGACGCCCGCGGCGGCGTCCTTCACCACCACCGGCGGCGGCTATGATTATGAGCTGGAAGCGCTTGAGGGCATGGGCGTCGAGATCATCGAATGCCAACCGACGGAAAAGGATTTCATCGCCAAGGCTGGGCAGGCGGATGCGGTTTACGCCAAGGGCATGCAGTTCAATGTCAAGATGATCAAGGCGCTGAAGAAGTGCCGGATCATTGCGCTTGGTTCCGTGGGCGTTGATTATGTGGATGTGGCGGCGGCGACCGCGCAGGGCATTCCGGTCACGAATTGCCCGGATACTTTCATTGAAGAAGTGGCGGACCACGCCATGATGCTGTTGCTGGCCACGCATCGGCGCTGCATTGAACAGGACCGGATGGTGCGTGAAGGCCGCTGGGGTGAAGGCCGGCCGCAATTGCTGCAAATCCCGCGCCTGATGGGCCAGACGCTTGGTTTCATCGGATTTGGCCGTGTGGCGCGCGCCACCGCGCATCGCGCCCGCGCCTTTGGGTTGCATATGAAGGCCTATGATCCCTTCGTGGAAGAACTGAGCATGTCCGCGCTTGGCGTGGAGCCAGCGAGCCTTTCTGATTTGCTCTCGACCTCGGATTTCGTGTCCATGCATTTGCCAGATACGCCTGAAACGCGTGGCTTCTTCAAGGAAAAGCACTTCAAGCAAATGAAGAAGAACGCGCTATTCATCACCACGGGCCGTGGCCCTACGGTGGAAGAAGCCGGGCTGATCAAGGCGCTGCAAAAGGGCTGGATCGCGGGTGCCGGCATTGACGTGTTTGAGATTGAGCCGACCAAGGCAGATAATCCGCTGCACAAGATGCAGAATGTGATCCTGTCGCCGCACAATGCCTCGGCCTCCGCGCGGTTTGATCCGGCACGTAAGCGTCGTGTTGGGCAGAATATCGCGCTGGTGCTTTCGGGCCGCTGGCCGCTTTCCTGCGTGAACCCGACCGTGCTGACGGATTCCAAACTGAAGCGTTGGCAGCCCTATTCCATGGAACGCGGGCCGAATTCGTAACAGCCAAAGGCGCATCACATGTCTGAAACTGAAAACCCCGTTCTTCTGACGCGGGAAGGTCCGGTGGTGCGCCTGACACTCAATCGGCCGCATCGGCGCAATGCCATGTCGGCCGCCATGGGTGTTGCCTTGGATGCGGCCCTTGATGCGCTGGAAAAAGACACATCCGCGCGCATCATCATTTTCTCTGGCGCGGGTGGGCATTTCTGCGCGGGGCTTGATCTGACCGAAGTGGGCTCTCAAGGGACCGAGGCCGAACGGCTTGCCGCCGCGCAGCAACGCAACCACGCAACGGGGCAGCGCTTTGTCAGGCTTTGCAACCTGCCGCAGGTGGTGATTGCGGCTGTGCAGGGCGCAGCCCATGCGGGCGGTCTTGGCTGGCTTTGCGCGGCTGATATCGCCATTGCTACCGCCGATGCACGCTTTGCCGCACCGGAAGCCAAGCGCGGCCTGGTGCCGGCGCAAATTCTGCCCTGGATGGTGCGCCGCATGGGCCGCAGTAATGCCGCGCGCATGGTGCTGCAAGGCAATGTGATTGATGCGCCTGAAGCCGCGCGCATTGGCCTGGTGCATCAAATGGTGGCTGATGCATCGGCGCTGGAAGCGGCCGTTGCCTCCGTGATCGCGGATTGCCGGCAGGGCGCACCGGGCGCCTTGGCGGAAACCAAAAAGCTGATTGCAGCCCTCGGCCCGCTTTCGCCCGATGGTTATGCGGAGGCTGGTGCGCTGGCCTTCGCGCGCTGTGCCTCGGGCGATGAAGCGCGCGAAGGCATTGCCGCTTTCAAGGAAAAGCGCCCGCCCGCTTGGGCTTCCTGATCAACGGCGCAGGGTAAGGCCAATAAGGGCCGAAACCAGCAATAGCTGCACCGCCACCAGTATCTGTGGCAGTACCCAGCTGCCCGTGAGGCTAACCAGCGTCGCGAAAATGGACGGGCCCGCGACGTAGCCGAGAAAGATGAAAATCGTCGAACCCGCCGTGGCATCAGCGACTTTGCCGGGTGGCGCCATGCGCGCGACCTCCGCCAGCGAAATGCCGTTCCAGGACGCCCCAAAAAAGCCCGTGAGTACACAGATCAAGGCGAGCGGCCAGAAGCCCGCTTCGGCGGGTAGCAAAGCAAGGGCCAAGATGCTTCCGCCCGCGATCAAGCCCTGCACCACCAGATTGGCCAATGCATTGCCGGTACGATCCGCAACCCAGCCCAGCAGGATGCGCGCCACCACGCCCGCCAATTGCATCCCGGCAAAAACGCTGCCTGCCAGCACCAGATCAAAGCCGCGCTTTTCCACAAGCCAAGTAACGGTGAAGGAAAACAGGCAGCCTTGCGCAACGGCAAAGGACACTGAAAGCAGCGTGACGCGCGGCAGAAGCGGGCTTTGCTTCAGGACAGCGATCGGGGCCTTGATGGCGCGTGGGGAAAAGATCGCGCCGAACCCCAGGCCCTGTGCGCGATTGCGTTCCGCATCAAAAGCGGGGCGGAGGGGTTGGATGACAAGAATGGCAAGCGCGCCAACGCCAAAGGCCAGCATCAGTGCCGCGGGCCAGCCATAGGCCAGCGCAACGGGCGCTGCGATCAGCCCCGCAAGCGCGCCCCCCGCCGGCGCCCCTGCCTGTTTGATGGAGAAAATCAGTGAGCGATGCTCGGGCGGCGCGGTTGCCGCCAGCATGCGGCTTCCCGCAGGTGGGGTTGGCCCATAGCCAAGCCCCAGCATGAAGGCTGCCAGGAATATCGCCCAAGCCTGGCCAAGGCTTGCCACCAAAAGCGCCGTCACCGCGACAGCCGTGCCCAATTGAAGCATCCTCACCGGCCCCATGCGTGCCAGGAAAACTCCGCCGATCATGAGATAAAGCACCGTGGCCAAGGCGGTCAGCGACGAAAGATTGCCAACCCGTTCCGGCGCCAACCCTGTACTGGCCATCATCAAAGGGGCAATCACCGGCAGGCTCTGGCCCATGAAGGAGGCGACCAATTGCATCAGCATGGTGGCGCCAAGGGCGAAGAGCCAATGATTCATCGCCGCATCTAGCCAGCTAAAGAGCGTTCGGGCCAGAGGCCGCCCTACTGACAATTCACGAAACCCACCCTATGTCACCGGCGCATCGTGACCTTGCCGAGGACCCCCATGGCCCAGCCTGCTGAATTGAAGCCGCTCCGCCCCTTATCAGCCCTGATTTTCGGGTCGCGCTGGCTGCAACTGCCGCTCTATCTGGGGCTGATCGTGGCGCAATGCGTCTACGTCTATAAATTTATTAAGGAATTGACCCATCTGGTGCTGGAGGCAACAACCTTCACCGAACAGCAGATCATGCTGACTGTTCTTGGCCTGATTGATGTTGTGATGATCGCCAATCTGCTGGTCATGGTGATTGTGGGCGGGTTTGAAACTTTTGTGTCCCGCCTGAACTTGGCCGGACACCCGGATCAGCCGGAATGGCTGAGCCATGTGAATGCCAGCGTGCTCAAGATAAAGCTCGCCATGGCGATTGTCGGCATTTCCTCAATCCATCTGCTGCGAACCTTTATCGAAGCCGGCAACCTTGGCTCCCCCAATGCCGCCTTCACGGAAGCGGGCATCATGTGGCAGACCATCATCCACACCATCTTCATTGCCTCGGCGATCGGCATTGCCTTGGTGGATCGGCTGACTACCGTGCCGACCGGGGTGAAATCTGACCATTAAGGCTGCTTTTGCGGTGGAAGCGGCTTTTCCACCGCGCCTTGGCGTATTAGAAATGTAACTTCCAAGCCCCGGCATAAGGGTGCTGGTAGATCACTTCAACCACGCAACGAGGGGAGCTTCCCGCAGTGGAACGTCGTAATTTCATGAAGAAGGCAGGCTTTGGCACTACCGCCGTCGCCGCCACCGCGCTAGCCACGCCGGCTCTGGCCCAAGCTATGCCGGAAGTCCGTTGGCGCATGACCTCGGCCTTTCCAAAATCGCTTGATACGCTGTTTGGCGGCACGGAGCTTTTCGCCAAAGTCATGAACGAAATGTCGGATGGCAAGTTCCAGCTTCGGATCTTTGCCGCCGGCGAAATCGTTCCCGCCCTGCAGGTTTATGACGCGGTGCAAAATGGTACGGTGGAAATCGGGCAGGACGCTGCCTATTACCATTTCGGCAAGGATCCCTGCTTCGTGTTCGAAACGGGCCTGCCCTTCAGCCTGAACCAGCGGCAATATTATTCCTGGCTCCGCAATGGCGGCGGTCATGAATTGATCCAGGATTTCTACCGCCCGCTTGGCGTTCGGTCCTTCACCTTTGGCGGCACGGGCTGCCAGATGGGTGGCTGGTTCCGCAAGGAAATCAATACAGTTGAAGATTTGCGTGGCCTGAAATTCCGCGTTGGCGGCTTTGCCGGCAATATCCTTCGCCGTCTTGGCGTTGTGCCGCAGCAGATTGGCGCCGGCGATATCTACCCCGCGCTGGAACGCGGTACGATTGATGGCGCCGAGTGGGTCGGCCCACATGATGATGAAAAACTCGGCTTTTCCAAGGTCGCCCGCTTCTATCATTACCCCGGCTGGTGGGAAGGCGCTTCCTGTGGCACGCTGTTTATTAATGAGCGTGCATGGAATTCCATTCCGAAAATCTATCAATCCATGATCGAAACTGCGGCCGGGCTTGTTACCGCCTCCATGGTACCGAAATATGACACGCTGAACCCGCAGGCCATGAAGCGCCTGATTGCGGGTGGCACGCAATTGAAGCCCTTCTCTCGGCCCGTGCTGCAAGCCTGCTATGATGAGTGCTGGAAGTATTATGATGAAGTCGCGGCGCAGAACGCCAATTTCAAGCGTCTTTTAGACAGCTTGAAGGCGTTCCGCCCCGATGAAATTGCCTGGTTCCGTGTTGCAGAAGGGACCTTCGACAACTTCATGCACGCGATGTCGGCCGCTGGCCGCGTCTAATCTTTGCGCATAACCCGCTTCCGCGGGGCGTTGTCATCCGATCAGGTGGAAGCACCTGATCGGATTTTTGTTTCTGGTGATGGTTCGAAGAAAAACCCCCATGGCAGTGCTCCATGGGGGTTTCTTTTTTGCGCCTTCGGGCGGGTGCGGCCAACTATCTTGGCGGCCCGAAGCTTGGCGGCGGCACGTCATCTTCTTCCACCGGCGGCGCGATTTCTATCTTGATCGTACTTGGATCAATATTCGAAGGTGGATCGAGGAAATAGGTGACAGTGATCGGCATGAAAATCACGATTGCCACCATGATCAGCTGCAAGCCCACCCAAGGGATGGCGCCCCAATAGATATCCGCACTGCTAATGGTCTTTGGGATCACGCTGCGGAGATAGAATAGCGCAAAGCCGAAAGGCGGGTGCATGAAGCTGGTCTGCATATTCACGCAGAGCATGACGCCAAACCAGATCAGCGCCGCATCCGCACCCACCACTGGGGTCAGCAGCTTCTGCGCAACTGGTGCCAACATGGGCACGATGATGAAGGCGATTTCAAAGAAATCTAGGAAGAAGGCCAGGAAGAAGACCAGCAGATTGACCGCGATCAGGAAGCCCCAAACGCCGCCAGGCAGGCTGGTTAGCCCATGTTCCACCCAAAGATTGCCATCCACGCCAGCAAAGACAATGGAAAAACAGGTAGCGCCCACCACGATGAAGGCAACCATGGAGGTAATGCGCATGGTCGAACGCATGCCTTCCACAATCAGGTCATGCAGCGCCTTGTCCTGCCAGGCGCGCCAGCAGAGAAAAATAATCGAAGCGAAAAGCGCCGAGAAGCTGATCCGGAAGGGCACAGTCTTCATGCCGATGGTGAAGCTGAAGACCACACAGATCGCTGTCGCCACCAGACCAACCGTGTAGGCAAGCCTATCCATCTTGGTCATTTTTGTATTGCGCAGCACTGCCAGGATAATAGCGCCAACCGTGCCAAGCGCACCGGCTTCGGTCGGTGTTGCCAAACCCAGCATGATGGTGCCGAGCACAAGGAAGATCAGCACGCCGGCTGGGATAATGCCCCACATGCACTTGATCAGCAGCGGGCGCCCGGTCAGCGTGCGCGGCACGGGTGGCAAATCCTGCGGGCGAATGATCGTCAGGAACCAAGTATAAAGCGCGAAAAGCGCAATCTGCAGCAGCGAAGGCCCCCAGGCGCCGAGGTACATATCGCCCACCGAACGGCCCAACTGGTCAGCCAGCACCACCAGCACCAGCGATGGCGGCACAAGTTGCGTGATGGTGCCGGATGCCGCCAGCACGCCCGTCGCATACCGAATATTGTAATTGTAACGCATCATCACCGGCATGGTGATCAGCGCCATGGCAATCACCTGTGCGGCAACTGTGCCGGTAATGGCGCCCAGGATGAAGCCAACGATAATGACCGAATAGCCAAGGCCGCCCTTCATCGGGCCGAAAAGCTGCCCCATGCTTTCCAGCATGTCTTCTGCCAGCCCGCATTTTTCTAATATCGCGCCCATGAGCGTGAAGAAGGGAATGGCGAGCAGCAAATCATTGGCCAGAATACTGCCGAAAATACGCCCCGGTATGGCTTGCATGAAGTCTATGGTGAAAAAGCCCTGCGCCATGGAAATCATGCCGAAGAACAGGCCCACAGACGCGAGCGAAAAGGCCACCGGAAAGCCAATAATCAAGAATACAACCAGCCCCGCGAACATCAGGGGCGGCATCCACTCCAACGGTATCATTGCACTGGCCTCTCATAATGGGCTTCAAGGTCGGGGATGTCGTAGCCCCGTAACGCGGCAACGCGCTTGATGAGTTCCGAAATGCCTTGCAGCGTCAGGAGCCCAAAGCCCAGCGGGATCAGGAATTTCACCGGCCAGCGCAGCAAGCCGCCAGCATTGCTTGACCATTCATTCATATGGAAAGACTGCATGAAGAAAGGCCAGGAAAGCCAGCCAAGCAGAATGCAGACCGGCAGCATGAAGACAATAATGCCCGCAATATCCAGGATGATCTGACCGCGGCGCGATAGTGTCATGTACAGGATGTCCACCCGCACATGCTCATTGCGCTTCAGCGTATAGCTCGCGCCCAGCATCACGATGGTGGCGTACATATACCACTGCGCTTCAAGCCAAGCGTTGGAGCTTATGTCAAAGCCGTAGCGCATCATGGCGTTGACGGAGCTGACCAGGCAAGCGAGCAGCACAAGCCAGTCGCAGACCTTGCCGATATTCTGATTGATCCAGTCGACAAACCGACTGAACGCCAAGAGTGGCGCCATGAAGCGAATACCCCCTGTTGGAATCTCCGTCCCGCTCGGATGGCGGGATTCTTTACTGATTGATGACACGCTAACGGAGGCTCACGCAAAAGAAAACTGCCCCAAACGGCTGCCCGGGTGAGAATTCGGTAACCCGCCCCCTTTCGCGCTTGGCCATAGCCCTGTCAGGATGGGGGGGCCGGGCAGGGGACTTACCCCGCCCGGCCAAAGCAGGAGGAAACAATGAACCGTCGCCAGTTCCTCGGCGTCGGGACAGCCATGCTGGCGGCCCCCGCCGCGCGCGCCCAGGCTTTCCCGACACGCCCCATTACCATCATCGCCGCAGGTGCCGCCGGTGGCCCGACCGATACCATTACCCGGATCGTGGCCGATAATCTTGGCAGACATATCGGCCAATCCGTGGTGGTGGAAGCCATTGGCGGTTCCGTGGTGGGGCCGCAGCGCCTCGCGCAGGCTCGCCCTGATGGCTATACGTTGATGATCAACAATATCGGTATGGCCGCGAGTGCGACCCTTTACCGGCGCTTACCCTATCAGGTACCGGGCAGCTTCGCCCCGCTTGGCATTGTCTCCGACGCTGCCATGACAGTGATCACCCGGCCCGATTTCCCGGCCGCCAACCTGCGCGACTTGATGGCGGAAATGGGCCGCAAGGGCGATGTGATCAATTTGGCAACTGCGGGCATTAGCTCTGCCGCCAATCTATGCGGGCTATTGGTGCAGCAGGCCGCCGGCGCCAAGGCAACGACCGTGGTCTTCCGTGGCACCGCGCCAGCCATTGCGGAACTCATGGCTGGGCGCATTGATGTTCTTTGTGATCAGGCGACGAATACCGTGCCCTATATCCGCGACAATCGCGTAAAGGTCTTTGCTGTCAGCAGCGCAGCCCGCCTTGCTGGCCTGCCAAGCGTGCCCACCACTACCGAGGCTGGATCGCCCAGCATCGCCATGTCCACCTGGCATGGGCTTTACGCGCCCGCCGGCACGCCGGAACTGATCCAGGAACATATCTCAGCCGCGCTGCGCCAGGCTTTGCGGGAAGAAAAGCTGCGTCAGCGCTTCGCTGATCTGCTGACCGATGTGCCTTCTGATGAACGCGCTTCCATTGCCTTCCATCGCCGCTTCGTGGCCGAGGAAGTGGCACGCTGGCGGCCCATTATTGAAGCGGCTGGCGCTTACGCGGACTAAGCGGGTGGGGAGGGGCGTGATCCGAGAGGCCGGGTCACGCCTTTTCAGGGGGCGACTACTCAGCCGCCGCCTTTTCCTCTTCTTCCGTGACATCACCGGAGAGCATCTTCTCAGCCAGCAAGCCGGCCTGGCCGCGAACGCGCTGTTCGATTGAAGCCGCCATTTCAGGATGTTCGCGCAGGAAGTTTTTGGCGTTTTCGCGTCCCTGGCCGATGCGCTGACTGTCGCAGGAGAACCAGGCGCCTGATTTCTCAACGATATTGGCCTTCACACCAAGATCAATAAGTTCACCAAGCTTGCTAATGCCCTCACCATACATGATGTCGAATTCCACCTCTCGGAAGGGCGGCGCCATCTTGTTCTTCACCACCTTCACGCGGGTATGGTTGCCCGTCACCTCATCACGTTCCTTGATGGCCCCGATGCGGCGGATTTCCATGCGGACCGAGGCGTAGAATTTCAGCGCATTGCCGCCTGTGGTGGTTTCCGGATTGCCGAACATCACCCCGATCTTGAGGCGGATCTGGTTCAGGAAAATCAGCAGCGTATTGGATTTGGCGACCGAACCCGTGAGCTTGCGGAGCGCCTGCGACATCAGCCGCGCATGCAGCCCAACATGGCTATCGCCCATTTCGCCTTCCAATTCCGCGCGCGGCACTAGGGCGGCAACAGAATCCACCACCAGCACATCAACGGCGCCGGAACGCACCAGCGTATCGGCAATCTCAAGCGCCTGTTCGCCGGCATCGGGCTGGCTGATCAGCAGATTATCCACATCCACGCCAAGCTTCCTGGCATAGCCGGGATCAAGCGCATGTTCCGCATCCACAAAGGCACAGGTGCCGCCGCGCTTCTGGGCTTCCGCAATCACATGCAGCGCAAGCGTGGTCTTGCCTGAGGATTCAGGCCCGTAGATTTCAACAATGCGCCCCTTGGGCAGGCCGCCAATGCCAAGCGCCAGATCAAGCCCGAGCGAGCCTGAGGACACAACCTCAATATCGCCCTGCTGGGATTGCTTGGCGCCGAGGCGCATGATGGAGCCTTTGCCGAAGGCCCTTTCGATCTGGCTGAGCGCTGCGTCGAGCGCCTTTCCCTTATCCATGCTGCACCCCTGATGCTGGTTAGTGACCCGTCGTAATTTCAACCATAAAGCGATTTTGGTCGCGGCTACCACAGCTTATGGTAGGGAGACCAGAAAATTCGTCAGCGCCCCGTCACAAGGCCCTGAGACCCCGATTCGGCGCAAGGGAAACATGCCGGAGGGTTAGGGTTTTGGCAAGAACAAAAATAGAACATTGAGATAGGAAAGCTTCATCCCCATTACCCCCGCCTCCCTATCCGCCTTTCACTTCTCCTGCTGGAGCAATGGTGACAAGCCCAAGCTTCATCATCCACACCATCCCAGCCCCGGCGCGGGGGCGTTGGTCCGCTGGTAAGCAGCCACCCAATTCCGCCGCAGTCATGCTGCCCTGGGCAAGCCGATCCAGCATCATAGCAAAGCCATTCAGGGAAGGCAGCAGGGCGCCGCGCGCCACAGCGCCCGGAATTGCCGCGCGTTCCCGCAGCAGGTCCAAATTCGCCCCTGGCACCAGGCTCACGCGTTGGCCGGGTTCCAGCCGATGGGTCGGGTAATCGGCGAATAGCATGAAGGGGTCGGGGCGGGTGGGCGCCGGCTGACGGCCCTTGATCAGGGGCGCGAATTCCTTTGCATTGGTGCGGATGCGCCCCTGTTCCTGCCAAAGCGCCAGGTATTGGGGAATGACGGCGGACCAATCATAAAGCCGCCGCGCCCGGGCCTGCGCCGCTTCGCCCATTTGCCGGCGCAAAGCGGCATCTTCCGCCAGGCGATAATAGGCATCCGCCGCCGCGCCGATATCCATGGCGATGGCCTGCGATGTATTGCGCAAATAGGCGTTGTAATCATCTGCGCCCATATGATAGCGCATCGAAATGGCGTAGCCATTGCCACCCATCATGGTCGGGATGCGAAATCCCGTCACGCCATCTTCAACCGTATCGCGGAAGCCATCCCAATCCGTCACCACCACGGGCAATCCCGCGGCCATGGCTTCCACCGGGGCAAGGCCGAAGGTTTCCTGCACATTATCCACCGGCAGGGTGAAGATATCCGCTGCCGCCCAGGCCTTGGCGCGGATTTCTCCATTCTGGCCATCCACGAAATGCACGGTCACATCCGGGCAGGCTTTCTGCGCGCCCTCAGTAAAAGCAGGGCGCGACCCATCGCCTTCAATTGATCCTGCCAGCAGCAAATGCAGCTTCCGCCCACGCCGTTCCGCAGCGCGTTGCAGGGCCAAATACATGGGCAGGGGGGAAAACTTCGTCGCATTGGAAAGGCGGGCCACCAGAATAATGGCGATATCCTCAGCCCCAATGCCCAATTCCTGGCGATAAGCGTTACCCAGCGCCCGGTCGCGCTTGAAGGCATCGCAATCCACGCCAAGCGGGATCATGGGCAGCAAGGGCACGCCGACCCGTGTGGCCCCAAGCGCCGTTTGCAAATAATGCACGTTTTCCTGCAACTGCCGCCGCACCATGCTCTGCACCGCGCGGGACGTGCAGATAATCGCATCCCAAGGTTGCACCGGCGCTGTCAGGCCCGTGGCCAGCGCCTGCATCACCCGATCGGTGGAGGTGGTATGCGTGACACCGCAAAGGCTGAAGCCGCGCTGATTGCCGATCCGCCGCCGCCAAAAGGCGTAGTTTTCAAGGCCCGGCCCCGGCAGGAACAAGGTGCCGGCATCCAGCACCGCCTGCGGCGTTTCGTAAGTCGCCATGCGGACCTGAAGTGCGGGGGCACGGGCCTGGATTTCCCCGGGAAAGGCCTTGGCTTCGTTATCGTTCAGCATCAGCCCGGCCAGGCTTTCAAGCCCGCCATGGCGGAGTAAGCCATTCAGAAAGCTATCGCCCGCCACGCGCCGGCCAAGCATGGCGCGGCCCTGGGAAACATAGCCATCGGCTGCATAAAGAATGGCGACAGAACGGGTCATGGAATGTCACGCCTTGGATGAATGCTCGTCACTAAATGCTTCACCGCAAGCGATCAATGCTGTTCGGATTGTGGGCGCGCGGCTGTCGGGTTAAGCGCCCCGTATGGAGCTTTTGAAGGATATCGACTCGAAACCCCAAGTGGCACCGCTTGGACCATGGCCCGCCTATCAGGCTCGGCTGGCTAGCGGCGAAGTCGCGCCCGATCCGGCCCAGGCCGCGGCGACCGAGCGTTTGCAGGCGCTTTGGCAGACGCTTGGCGGCTATGATCCCGCGCCTTTGGAGCTTGGCCCCAAGCCTGCCGGGCTCCTCAGCCGGATTTTTGGCCGCGCTGCTTCCCCGCCGCGCCCCGAACCCCCGCAAGGGCTCTACCTGGTGGGGGAGGTCGGGCGCGGTAAATCCATGCTCATGGACCTGTTCTTTGAAACCGCCCAAGTGCCTCGCAAGCAAAGGCTGCATTTCCATGCCTTCATGCAGCAGGCCCATCGGCGCATTCATGGCTGGAAGCAGGCGCATGGCGATAGCGCGGACCCTATCCCGCCCTTGGCCGATTCCATCGCTGCCGATGCCGCCTTGCTCTGCTTTGATGAATTCCAGGTGCATGACATTGCCGATGCCATGATCCTGGGCCGGCTTTTTGAGGCGCTATTCGCCCGTGGCACCGTGATTGTAGCGACATCCAATACCGCCCCGGATGATCTGTTCAAAGGCCAGCCCGGGCGCGACGCCTTCCTGCCCTTCATTGCGCTGATTAAGCGGCATGTGGAGGTCTGGCCCCTGGTGGCGGCGCGGGATTACCGGCGGGAGAGAATCCGGAGCCTGCCGACCTGGCATGTTCCCGCTGATGGCCGCGCCGAGGCCGCTTTGGATGCTGCCTTCGCCGCCCTGACCGGGCAGGAGAGGGGGGAGCCCATGGAACTACCCCTGCTTGGCCGGGTGATTGAGGTGCCGGAAGCCGCCCGAGGTGTGGCTCGGTTCGATTTCAACCAGCTTTGCGGCAAACCCCTGGGGCCGGCGGACTATCTGGCGATTGCGGAGGCTTTCCATAGCCTGGTGGTGGATAACATCCCCCGCCTGGGGCCAGAGAATTTCGATAAGGCAAGGCGCTTCATCACCTGCATAGACACGCTTTACGAACACCGCTGCAAACTGGTCGCGAGTGCGGCTTCCACCCCGGACCAGCTTTATGAACGCGGCACGAATGCCGCCATGTTTGAACGCACTGCCTCACGCCTTACGGAAATGCAAAGCCAGGAATACCGTGCTTTGCCCCATCTGGGGGGGAAATGCCCGGCGTAAGCGGTGGGCGCCTTGCCGGGTTGCGCCTTCGGGGGTAGGAAACGGACGTTTTCCAGGCAAGGTTAAGGAAGCGACATGGCCCGCAAGAAGATTGCATTGGTCGGCGCCGGTAATATCGGCGGTACTCTGGCTCATCTCATCGGTCTCAAGGAACTTGGCGACGTCGTGATGTTCGATGTCTTCCCCGGCGTTGCCGCGGGCAAGGCGCTCGATCTCATGCAATCCGGCCCGGTTGATGGGTTTGATTCGCATATGGTCGGCACGGGCGATTATGCCGCCATTGCCGGTTCCGATGTGGTGATTGTGACCGCTGGCTTCCCGCGCATGCCGGGCATGAGCCGAGATGATCTGGTGGCCAAGAACGCCGGCGTGATCGCGCAGGTGGCAGAGGGCATCAAGAACCATTGTCCGAATGCCTTTGTGATCGTCATTACCAACCCGCTGGATGCGATGGTGTGGGTGATGCGCGAAAAATCCGGCCTGCCGCACAATAAGGTTGTGGGCATGGCGGGTGTGCTGGATTCGTCCCGCTTCCGGCTGTTCCTGGCGCAGGAATTCAATGTCTCGGTGGAAGATGTCACCGCCTTCGTGTTGGGCGGGCATGGCGATACAATGGTACCGCTGACGCGCTATTCCACGGTGGCCGGCATTCCGGTGCCTGACTTGATCAAGATGGGCTGGACCACGCAGGAAAAGATTGACGCCATCGTGGCGCGCACCGCCAATGGTGGCGGCGAAATTGTGAAGCTTCTGGAACGCGGCAGCGCCTTCTATGCGCCGGCGGCTTCCGCCATCGCCATGGCGGAAAGCTATTTGAAGGACAAGAAGCGCGTCCTGCCCTGCGCTGCCTGGCTGACCGGCCAATATGGCATCAAGGACCTTTATGTCGGCGTGCCTGTCGTGATTGGCGCGGGCGGCATTGAACGCATTGTCGAAATTGAACTGAACCCAGCTGAAAAGGCTGCCTTCGATAAAAGCTGCGCCGCGGTGCAGGAATTGATCGAAGCGTCGCGCAAGTTGGTAGGCTGACACGCTCAGGGCCAGGTATTGCCTGGCCCTTTTCGCATCCGGACCGGAGGCATTTTGTATGAATATTCATGAGTATCAGGCGAAAGAACTGCTGCGCCGCTATGGCGTTGCGGTATTGGAAGGCCATGTCGCCTGGAATGCCGAGGAAGCCGCCGCGGCAGCGGCCAAGCTCCCTGGCCCGGTCTATGTGGTGAAATCGCAAATCCATGCGGGTGGTCGCGGCGCTGGCCGCTTCATGGAAGACCCGAATGGCAAGGGCGGCGTGCGTGTGGTGAAGTCGGTTGCCGATGTGAAGGCCGCCGCTGATGCCATGATCGGCAAGACGCTGGTGACCAAGCAGACCGGCCCTGCCGGCAAGCTGGTCTCGCGCGTTTATATCGAAGATGGCTGCGATATCGCCCGCGAATTGTATTTGGGGTTGCTGGTGGACCGCGCGACATCGCGCCTGACCATCATGGCGTCCACCGAAGGCGGGATGGAAATTGAGGAAGTTGCCGAAAACCATCCCGAAAAAATCCTGAAGGTCGCGATTGACCCTGCTTCCGGGGTCTCAGGCTTTCATGCGCGGAAGCTCGCCTTCGGGCTGGGTCTGAAGGGCAAGCAGGTTGCGTCCTTCACCAAGTTTGTGCTGGCGCTTTATGGCGCCTTTGTTGAACTTGATTGTGCGATTGTTGAAATCAACCCGCTGGTGGTGACCGTCGCGGGTGAGATTGTCGCCCTCGACGCCAAGGTGTCCTTCGATGACAGCGCGCTGTTCCGCCATAAGGATCTGGAAGCGCTGCGCGATGACAGCGAAATGGACCCGAAGGAATTGGACGCGGTCAAGAATGACCTGAATTATGTGGCTTTGGATGGTGAGATCGGCTGCATGGTGAATGGCGCGGGCCTCGCCATGGCGACGATGGATATCATCAAGCTTTATGGTTCAAGCCCGGCGAACTTCCTGGATGTGGGCGGTACGGCAACGGCAGCGCGCGTCACTGAGGCGTTTCGCATCATCACGTCCGACTCCAATGTGAAGGCCATTTTGGTCAATATCTTCGGCGGCATTGCGAAATGCGACATGATCGCGACCGGCATTGTGGAAGCGACCAAGACGCTTTCCTTGAAAGTACCTTTGGTGGTGCGGCTTGAAGGCACCAATGTGGATTTGGGCAAGAAGATCCTCGCTGATAGCGGGCTTGCCATTATTGCTGCCGATAATCTTGCCGATGCGGCCAAGAAAGTCGTCGCTGCCGTGAAGGGGGCCTGAACCATGGCTGTTCTTGTTGACGCCAATACCCGCGTGATGACCCAGGGCTTCACCGGGGCGCAGGGCACCTTCCATGCCGAACAAGGCATTGCTTATGGCTCCACCTATGTTGGTGGTGTTACGCCCGGCAAGGGCGGCACCACCCATATCGGCCTGCCGGTGTTTGATACGGTGGCAGAATGCGTGGCCGCGACGCGGGCGAATGCGTCCGTGATCTACGTCCCGCCGCCCTTCGCCGCCGATGCCATTCTGGAAGCGATTGATGCGGAAGTGCCGCTGATCATCTGCATCACGGAAGGCATTCCGGTGCTGGATATGGTCAAGGTGAAGCGCGCGCTGGATGGTTCCAAATCCCGCCTGGTGGGGCCGAATTGCCCGGGTGTGATCACGCCCGGCGCCTGCAAGATCGGCATTATGCCCGGCCATATCCATAAGCCGGGTTCGGTTGGCATTGTGTCGCGTTCAGGCACGCTGACGTATGAAGCGGTGGCGCAGACCACCGCTGCCGGGCTTGGCCAATCAAGCTGCGTTGGCATTGGCGGTGACCCGGTGAAGGGGATGGACTTCATCGAAGTGCTGGAGATGTTCCTGGCCGACCCCGATACCAAATCCATCGTCATGATCGGCGAGATTGGCGGGCAATCCGAAATCCTGGCCGCCGAATACCTGAAGCGGGAGAATTTCGCTCCCGGCAAGCCGAACAAGCCGGTGGTGGGCTTCATCGCTGGCGCCACGGCCCCGCCGGGCCGGCGTATGGGCCATGCTGGGGCAGTGATCTCTGGCGGGGCGGATACCGCGGAAGCGAAAATGGCCGCCATGAAAGCTGCCGGGATTCACGTTGCGGATAGTCCTTCTGCGCTAGGCTCCACCATGGTCAAGGCGCTTGGCGGCTGATTTCGCCCTTTGGTTGATAAGGGGGCTGCCGCATCGGGCGCTAAGGCCTTATGCTTGCAGCCCTCTGCCCCGGTGCCGGGGCGCTGCACGGCACCACAAGAACACATCCGCCCATCCCCCATCGGGGCAGTAAAGGCGGAAGGGAGAAGGTTGATGGCCGGAGTGGATATTCTCGCAACCGCGATGACGGGGGCGAATGCCGCTTATCTTGCTGATCTCTACGCCAGATGGACGGAAAATCCCGGAAGCGTGGACCCCACCTTTGCGGAGCTTTTCGCTTCCTTGAATGATGAAGCGCGGGCGGTGCTGACGGATGCGTCCGGCGCTTCCTGGGCGCCCCGTATTCGCGGCGCTTTCGGGCCAGATCCTGAAAAGCCAGCGCCAGCCAAAGGCGCCAAGCCAGGTGCGGCGGACCCGGAAGCGACGCGGCGCGCGGTGCTGGATTCGATCAGGGCGCTGATGCTGATCCGCAGCTATCGCGTGCGCGGGCATTTGGAAGCGCGGCTTGATCCGCTTGGCCTGCAAGTGCCGAAACCCCATCCGGAACTCGACCCCAAGACCTATGGCTTCACGGATGAGGATTGGGATCGGCAGATCTTCCTTGACTTCGTGCTGGGCAAGGAAACCGCGAGCCTTCGTGAAATCCTGACGATCTGCCGCGCTTCCTATTGCGGTTCGATCGGCGTGGAATTCATGCATATCCAGGATCCGGATCAGAAATCCTGGATCCAGCGTCGCATTGAAGGTGCGCCCTGGATTGGCGCCTTCGATACCGCGCAGAAAAACCAGATCCTACAACAGCTGACGGAAGCCGAGGGATTTGAGGCGTTTTGCGCGCGGAAATTCGTGGGCACGAAACGCTTCGGCTTGGAAGGCGGCGAAGCCACCATCCCTGCCGTTCAGGCGGTGATTGAAACCGCCGCCAAGCAAGGCGCCAAGGAAATCGCGATTGGTATGGCCCATCGTGGCCGGCTGAACATGCTGGTGAATGTGGTGAAGAAATCCTTCACCCAGGTGTTTTCCGAATTCAAAGGCAATTCGGCCAATCCCGACGATACGGGAGGCTCAGGCGACGTTAAGTATCACCTGGGCACCAGCACCGATATCGAAATCGCTGGCAATAAGGTTCACCTTTCGCTGCAACCCAATCCTTCGCATCTGGAAGCGGTGGACCCCGTGGTGGCGGGCAAGGTACGCGCGCGGCAAGATATGTCGGGCGATATAAAGGGCCGGCGTTCCGTGATGGGCATTCTGCTGCATGGTGATGCGGCCTTTGCCGGCCAGGGTGTGGTCTATGAAACGCTGGCCATGAGCCAATTGGTTGGCTATCGCACCGGCGGTACGCTGCATATCGTCACAAATAACCAGATCGGCTTCACCACCGTTCCGGCGCACGCCTATTCTGGCCTGTACTGCACCGATGTGGCGAAATCCGTACAGGCGCCAATCCTGCACGTGAATGGTGATGATCCGGAAGCGGTGGTGTTCTGCGCACGCTTGGCAGCCGAATTCCGCATGGTGTTTGGCGCAGATGTGGTGCTGGATATCGTCTGCTATCGCCGCCATGGCCACAATGAAAGCGACGAGCCTGCCTTCACCCAGCCGCAGATGTATAACCGCATTCGCGAATTGCGCACCACGCGTAATCTTTATGCGGAACGGCTGGCACAGGAAGGATCGGTGCCTTCTGAATCTTCCAAAGCCATGCTGGATGCCTTCAATGCACGGCTTGAGGAAGCTTTTGAAGCGTCCCAATCCTATCGCCCGAATAAGGCGGATTGGCTGGAAGGGCATTGGTCCGGCCTGCGCCCGGCGGGTTCCACGGATGAGGCTGAGCAGCTTGAAGCGACCTCGGTCGCGCCTGAAATCCTGAAGGAAGTCGGTGAGGCGCTGAGCCGTGTGCCAGCTGAGTTTGGTGTTAATTCTAAAATCGCGCGGCAATTGGAACAAAAGCGCCAGGCGATCGAAACCGGTGAGGGGATTGATTGGGCAACCGGTGAGGCACTTGCTTTCGGTTCGCTATTGCTTGAAGGCCATCGCGTGCGCTTGTCCGGTGAAGATGTGCAGCGCGGCACCTTCAGCCATCGCCATGCGGTGCTAATTGATCAGGCGACGCAGGCGGAATACACGCCACTCAATAACATCCGCGCGGGTCAGGCGAAGTTTGAAGCCTTCAATTCGCTGCTCGCGGAATTTGGCGTGCTTGGTTTTGACTACGGCTATTCGCTGGCAGATCCGAAGACGCTGGTGCTGTGGGAAGGCCAGTTTGGTGACTTTGCCAATGGCGCGCAGGTGATCATTGATCAGTTTATCGCCTCCGGTGAGACCAAGTGGCTCCGCATGTCGGGCTTGGTGATGCTATTGCCGCATGGTTATGAAGGGCAGGGGCCGGAACATTCCTCCGCACGTCTTGAACGCTATTTGCAGCTTTGCGCTGAACGCAATATGCGCGTTTGCAACTTCACGACGCCTGCCAATTACTTCCATGCGCTGCGCCGCCAGATGAAGGCGAATTACCGCAAGCCTTTGGTGGTGATGACCCCGAAATCTCTCCTGCGGCATAAGCTTGCCATCAGTAATTTGTCAGAATTCGGCCCCGGCAGCGGTTTCAGGCATGTCATTGATGAGGTGGATAAGATCGCGCCGCCCAAGAAGATCCGTCGTGTCGTGCTGTGCACCGGCAAGGTCTATTATGATTTGCTGCAGGAACGCCGCGACAAGGGCATCAAGGATGTCGCGATTGTGCGGCTGGAACAGCTTTACCCCTTCCCACGCATCAGCCTGCCGCCGGTGCTGGCGCAATACAGCAATGCCGAAGTCGTCTGGTGCCAGGAAGAACCGGAAAATATGGGCGCCTGGAATTTCGTGGATCGCAAGATTGAAGGCGTCTTGAAAACGCTGGATATCAAGGCGAAGCGCCCCGAATATGTGGGCCGGGAGGAGGCAGCGAGCCCCGCCACCGGCCTTGCCAAGGTGCATCAACAACAACAGGAAGCATTGGTGCGCGCGGCCCTGCTGGGCTGACGCGTATTGGTTTTGGAACGGATCGAGCAATGACCGATATTGTCGTGCCCACCCTGGGCGAAAGCGTTTCTTCCGCCACCGTCGCGCGTTGGCTCAAACAGGCCGGTGATGCCGTGGCGGCGGATGAGCCGCTGGTGGAGCTGGAGACTGATAAGGTAACGGTAGAGGTGAATGCACCGGTGGCTGGCGTGATTGCCGCCATCGCCGCCGATGCGGGTGCCGAGGTTACGCCTGGTGCCGTATTGGGCAGCATCCAGGCTGGCGCCGCTGCCGCCGCCAAGCCCGCGAGCGCGCCCGCGCCGGCTGCCAAGCCCGCTGCCGCCCCTGCGCCGGCGCCTGCCGCCGCTTCGGGCCATGCGCCATTGCCGGCGGCGGCGAAGATGATCGCCGAAACCGGCGCTTCTGCCGCCGCGATTGGTGTTGGTACGGGCAAGGATGGGCGCATCACCAAGGGTGATGTGCTTGCCTATTTGGCGCAGCCTGCCGCCGCGCCCGCAGCTGCACCCGCCGCGCGGGCTTCGCGCCCACCGGAAGCGGGTGAGGAGCGCGTGAAGATGACGCGCCTGCGGGCGACCATCGCCCGCCGCTTGAAGGAAGCGCAGAATACGGCCGCGATGCTGACCACCTTCAATGAGGTGGATATGTCAGCCGCCATGGCGCTCCGTTCAGAATACCGAGATGCCTTTGAAAAGCGGCATGGCGTGAAGCTTGGCTTCATGTCCTTCTTTGTGAAGGCGTGCATTGCCGCGCTTAAGGAATTCCCCGCCGTCAATGCCGAAATTGATGGCGATGAGATTGTCTACAAGAACTTCGTGCATATGGGCATCGCGGTGGGCGGGCCTTCGGGCCTGGTGGTGCCGGTACTGCGCAATGCCGACACTTTGGGCTTTGCCGATATCGAAAAGCGCATTGGGGAATTCGGCAAGCGCGCGCGTGATGGTGCGTTGAAGCTGGATGAATTGGCGGGTGGTTCCTTCACCATCACCAATGGCGGTATTTACGGTTCGCTGATGTCCACGCCCATTCTGAACCCGCCGCAATCAGGCATTCTTGGCATGCACAAGATTCAGGATCGCCCCATGGCGGTGGCTGGCAAGATCGAAATCCGCCCGATGATGTATATCGCGCTTTCTTATGACCACCGCATTGTGGATGGTAAGGAAGCCGTCAGCTTCCTGGTCCGCGTCAAGGAAAGCGTCGAAGACCCGCGGCGTTTGATGCTGGATATCTGAACAATTCGGGAGGGCAAATAGCCCTCCCGTTTCCTATTCAGTCTATGCTCAGTTTCAATCTTGCGACCATGCGTTCTTCATAGACGGCACGTTCACGGGCGAATTGTGTGTAGTCTGCCGGCCCAAGATATTCATTGGGCAAATCATGCTTCTTCATATATTCCTGAACCAGCGGGTGATGCTGGGTCTTTTTGAAGGCTTGATGCAGGAATTCCGTTATCTCGGGATCCATGCCTTTGGGGCCGGTTATCCCGTAAGGTGATGTGACCACCATGTCATAGCCCAAGTCACGCAAGGTTGGCGCATTTGGAAAGGCGCCGAGCCTTTCGCGGGTCCACACCGCCAGCAATCGCAACTGCCCCGCCTCCACATTGGGCGCCCAGGAATTGGAATTGGCCACGCAGTCAATCTGGCGGGCGAGTAGCGCCGTGATGTTTTCGGATGTGCCGCGATAGGGCACATGGGTCATTTCAACGCCCTCTTTCTCGCAAAGTTCCTCCATGGCGAGATGATTGGATGTCGCAATCCCGGAAGTGCCATAGGTCAATTCCCCGGGCCGCCGCCGCGCTTCCGCAAACATATCCTTGAGTGAATTCCAACCGGAGGCAGGATGCACAACATGGCCGAAGATGAAGCCTGTCTGCTGCATGATATAGGTGAAGTCATTCACCGGGTCCCATGTTGGGCGCTTGGTGAGAAAGGGGTGGCGGATCACCGATAGGTGGTGATGCGCTATCGTATACCCATCTGGCCTCGATTGCGTCAGCAATTGTTGGGCAGCCAGCGTGCCCCGCGCGCCGGGCCGATTTTCAATAATGATGCTTTGCCCATATTCCTGCAGGAACAACTCATTTTGCAGGCGCATGAAGCCATCAAGTAATCCACCCGGCGCCCAGGGGATCAGGAAGCGGATCGGGCGGTTTGGAAAGCGGCCTTGTCCAGGGGCGGGGGATGCCAGAAGGCCGGCGCCGAGCCCAAGCGCCGCGCGGCGATGGAATGTCCGCATAGCGCTGCGCTCAGCCATCAAGGGTCAGGCCAAGGCGGCGCACCATTGTCTTTTCGTATTCGACACGTTCCACAATGAAGCGGCGGTAGCTTTCGGTATCCTGATAGACCAGCGGCATATCGAATTGACTGCGGATGCGCGTATTTTCGGGGCTGAACAGCGCGTCCTTCATTGCATCATGCAGCACACGCACAATGCCCGGGTCCATGCCCTTGGGGCCGCTGACCCCGTAAGGGGAGGCAACGACCATATCATAGCCAAGTTCCTTCAAGGTCGGCACGGTGGGGAAGCGCGGGGCGCGTTCCGCGCTCCAAACCGCCAATGCCCGCATTTGCCCCGCTTCGACATTGGGCGCCCAGGTGGAGCTATCGCAAATCATATCCACCTGGCCGGACAGCACGGCGGTGACACCCTCATTGGCGCCCCGGAAGGGCACGTGCGTGAGGCTGATTTTCTCAATCTCCTGCAGGCTTTCCATGGCCAGATGGTTGGTGGTGCCGATGCCGCTGGTGGAATAGGTGAGCTTGCCAGGGTTGGCGCGCGCATAGGCCAGCAAATCCTGCCAGGACTTCAGATGGCTATCGGCCTTAACGGCGGTACCGAATAGCCAGCCCGTCATGCCGATGATATGCGTGAAATCGCCAATCGGGTCCCAGCCGGGCGTGCGCATCATCCAGGGGCGGCGCAACACGGAAAGATGCATCTGCGTCAGCGTATAGCCATCTGGCCGCGCCTGTTGCGCGACCGTAAGCACCCCTAGCGTGCCCCCAGCGCCAGGGCGGTTTTGCACCACCATGGGTTGGCCAAGCGCCTTGCCGACCAGCTCGGAGATGGACCGCAGCTGCGCATCGGCTGAACCGCCGGCGGGCCAAGGCACCACAAGCTGGATGGGCCGATCCGGGTAGCGCCCTTGCGCCAGGGCAAGCCCTGGGGCCGCGAGCGCCGCGCCGGTGGCGGCCAGCAGGCCGCGACGTGACATATTGGTGGTATTGATCATCACTTTTCCTCCCCAGGGCGCGTCTGTCGGCGCCGCTTTAGGCGGAAGGATAGGGGGGAAAGCGCGCAAAACCCAAGCCCTAATTCCATGGCTTGATCGGCCCGCGCGACCGGTCCAAACATGGCTTCGAAAAGCAATGGGTTGAGGACGCCTGACCATGAGTGAAGCCTTTGATGTGATCGTGATTGGCGCCGGCCCCGGCGGCTATGTTTGCGCCATTCGCGCCGCGCAGCTCGGCATGAAGGTCGCCTGTGTGGAAAAGCGTGAGACGCTGGGTGGCACCTGCCTCAATGTCGGCTGCATTCCGTCCAAGGCGCTGCTGCAATCCTCGGAACATTTTGAAGAAGCGCAGCATAAGCTCGCGGATCATGGTGTGAGTGTTGGCGCGGTGAAGCTTGATCTGGCGCGTATGCAGGCGCGCAAGGGCGAAGTTGTTGGCGCCAATGTGAAGGGCGTCGAATTCCTGTTCCGCAAGAACAAGGTGACCTGGCTGAAGGGTGAGGGCAGCATCACCGCCCCCGGCACGGTCAGCGTCGCTGGCAAGCATTACAGCGCGAAGCACATCGTGATTGGAAGCGGGAGTGAGAGCATTCCTCTGCCGGGTGTGGAGGTGGATGAAAAGCAGATCGTGACCTCCACCGGCGGCTTGGAATTGGCCGCGGTGCCAAAGCATCTGGTTGTGATCGGCGGGGGCTATATCGGGCTTGAATTGGGCAGCGTCTGGCGTCGACTGGGTGCGGAAGTGACGGTGGTGGAATTCCTCGATCGTCTGGTGCCGAGCATGGACTTGGAAGTGGGCAAGGCGTTTGAACGCATTCTGGCCAAGCAGGGCATCAGGACCAAGCTCAAGACCAAGGTGATGGGTGCCACCAAGTCAAAAAAGGGCGTCACCTTGACGCTGGAACCCGCTGCCGGAGGTGCCACGGAAGAACTGATCGCTGATGTCGTGCTGGTCGCGATTGGGCGCCGGCCTTATGTGGCTGGGCTTGGGCTGGATAAGGCGGGTGTTGTTTTGGATGAGCGTGGGCGGATCAAGGTGGATGGCCATTACGCCACCAATGTGCCGGGCATTTACGCCATTGGCGATGTGATCGCGGGCCCCATGCTGGCGCATAAGGCGGAAGAAGAAGGGGTTGCCTTGGCGGAAATGCTAGCCGGGCAGAAGCCGCATCTGAATTACGGTGCGATCCCGGGCGTGGTTTATACTTGGCCGGAAGTGGCTTCGGTGGGTGAAACTGAGGAACAACTCAAGGCGCGCGGTGTGGCTTATAAAATCGGGAAATTCCCTTTCACCGCCAATGGCCGCGCCCGCGCCATGGGGGATATGGATGGCTTCGTGAAAATCCTGGCCGATAAGGCGACCGACAAGGTGCTGGGCGCCCATATCATCGGGCCGGATGCGGGCACGCTGATTGCGGAATTGGCGCTGGCGATGGAATTCGGCGCGAGTGCCGAGGATGTGGCGCGCACCTGCCATGCGCATCCCTCATTGAATGAGGCGGTGAAGGAAGCCGCGCTTGCCGTGGATGGGCGGGCACTGCATATCTGACGTGATTGGGGGTAACGCTGCGTCGCTGGCCCTGAAGATGACAAGATTTGGATTTAGCCCAGAAATATCATGAGCAGCGCTTTGTCACCCATCAGGCTTTTCGATGCGTCCCAGCCCCGAAGGGCTGCGCGCGCCTTCGCCGATTTTCGTGACGGCTTTTCCCATTGGCGATTGGCGGTTGCCCTCGCCTGGGGGGACATTAAGCATCGCTATCGTGGTTCGGTGCTGGGGCCATTCTGGGTCACGCTGACCACCGCGGCTATGGTGGCGGCGCTGGGTTTTTTCTATTCATATATCTTGAAAGTTGATCCCGGCACCTATTTCCCCTGGCTTGCCATCAGCCTGATTCTTTGGGCCATGATCAGCCAGGCCATTACCGAGGGGTCCGATTGTTTCATCTCCGCTGAGGGGGTCATTCGGCAAATGCCGTTATCCTTCACCGTGCATGTGCTGCGCTCCGTTATACGGAATGTCATGGTGGCGGCGCATAATCTGCCGTTGATTTTTGCGGTGATGTTGCTCTTCGGCGTATCGCCGGGGCTTAGTGGTTTGGCTTTCCTCGCCGGCTTTCTGCTGTTCCTGTGCAATGCCTTTTGGGCGGCCTTTTTCCTTGGCATGATCTGTGCGCGGTTCCGTGATATCCCGCCGATTATCGCTTCACTCATGCAACTGGCTTTCTTCCTCACGCCGATCATCTGGTTGCCGGAGCAATTGGGGGATCGGGCAGCTTGGCTTGCGCTTAATCCCTTCAATGCCATCATGGAAACCATGCGGGCACCTTTGCTGGGGCGTCCGCTTGACGCCATGGTCTGGCTTCATGCCCTTGGCTATACCGCTGCGCTTTGGGCTGTGGGCTTGGCCTTTTTCACCCGCTTTCGCGGGCGCATCGCTTTCTGGGTCTGATTGTCATGCCACGGATTGAAGCCGAAGACCTCGCGATCGAATTTCCGCTCTATCATCATAATGCGCGGTCATTGAAGAAACGGCTTTTCGATGGCGCCACCCGCCGCGTGAAGCAGGACGCTGAAAGCCGCGTGGTGGTGGCTGCCCTTTCCGGCTTGAGCTTCGCCATTGGTAAGGGTGAACGTGTCGCGCTGGTGGGTTCCAATGGGGCGGGCAAGACAACGCTGCTCCGCACCATTGCCGGCATCTATGAACCCGTTGCCGGCCGGCTACTCGTGGAAGGGGAAATCGGGTCCCTCATTGATCCCGGTGCCGGGATGAATCCGCTTCTGACCGGGCGGGAGAATATTGTGCTGCGCGGCCTTTACCGCGGCATGAAGGAATCAGAAGGCCGTGCCTTGGCCAATGAGATTGCGGAGTTTTCTGGCCTTGGCGAATTCATTGACCTGCCCATTCGCGGCTATTCGGCGGGGATGAATGTGCGACTTTCCTTTGCTATGGCAACCGCGATTACGCCGGAAATCCTGCTGATGGATGAATGGTTCCTGGCAGGCGATGCGAATTTCATGGCCAAGGCGGAAGACCGCCTGACCCGCCTGGTGGCGGGCGCCGATATTCTGGTGATTGCAACGCATGACATGGGCATTGTGCGGCAATGGTGTACCCGCGCCATAAAGTTGGAGGCGGGGCGTATCGTGGCTGATGGCCCGGTGGCCGAAGTATTGGGGCCTGAGCCAGCCCCGGATCAGGTACCAAAAACCCTATCCCCGGCATCGCCTAGCCCAGGGCGGATATAGCCTTTCTCATCCAGTCTTTCGTCAATTGCTGCGGTCCAGATCGGTACGTCTGGATGGGCCGTTCTGACATGCCGAATACCCTCGGGCGCAGCCAACAGGCAGATGAAGCGGATGCATGTCGCACCGCGCGCCTTCAAGCGATCAAGCGCGGCAACCGCTGAATTGCCAGTCGCTAGCATGGGGTCGAGCAGGATAACCGGACGCTCGGCTAAATCCTGTGGCGCCTTGAAGTAGTATTCGTGGGCTTCCAGCGTCTTGTGGTCGCGATAGACACCGATATGCGCGACGCCCGCCTCAGGCAGCAGGCTCAGCATGCCATCCAGAAAGCCAAGGCCCGCGCGCAGCACTGGGGCGAAGATCGGTGGCTTGCCGGCAAGTATTGGTGCGGACATGCGTTCAAGTGGCGTTTCAATCTCTCGCGCTTCGAGCGGCAGATCAGCAAGCGCGGCAGCCCCTAGCAGCATGGCGATGTCGTGCAGCAGGACGCGGAAGGTGGGCACGGGGCAGGATTTTTCGCGCATATGCGAAAGCCTGTGTTGGATCAGCGGATGCCCCACCACCGTGAGCATGCCTGCATCATCCGATCCTGAAAGCCTAGCCATGACATGTTCCTAAGCGGGGGTTCGTCCTTTCTTAAGGGAGAAACCCCGGGGCTGAAAATAGATTTTCCAGAGCAGTAGTGGCACAAAAACAAGCATTTAGCCGTGATGCCGGTACCGCAAATGGAAGGTTGGCGATGGCTAAGGCTTTGGATGTTCGAACGCCTCCGTGAAATAAAACCGAGGGTTGCATTTTAATAAAATAACACAATTATAAATGTGTGAATCTAGATGCTTTACATCCTGCCCTTGCGCCTGCCCCCCGGCTCAGTCGAGGGCGGGTGGCCGTGCTCGGGCTTGGCTATGTCGGCCGGCCCTTGGCGCTTGGCGCCGCCGCCGCGGGCTATGATGTGATTGGCTTCGACCCGGCGCCTGGGGCACGGGAAACTGCCGAGAAGGCCCATGCCGGCGGCCAAGGCAGGTTTCGCGCCTGCGCCGACCCTGCTCAGCTTGCCGGCGCGCAAACCTGGCTGATTTCTGTCCCAACCCCTCTTGATGCGCGCGGGCGGCCTGATCTTTCGGCGGTGCGCGGAGCGCTTGGCATCGCAGCGCGCGGCCTGTCCCCCGGTGCGCTGGTTTGTCTGATTTCCACCTGCCAGCCCGGCGCCACCAATGGGTTATGTCGTGCCGCGTTGGAAGAAGCGGGCTGGCGCGTGGGCCGGGATGTCTTTCTGGCCGTGTCGCCCGAACGGGAAAACCCAGGCCCACACGCCCCACCCACCCGCAGCATTCCGCGCCTGTTGGGGGCAACCGATGATGCCTCTCTTCGCCGCGCCTTGGCCTTTTGGCGGCATTTGGTGGATAGGGTGGACGTGGTCGAGAGCCCCGAGGTCGCCGAATGCGCCAAGCTGTTGGAGAATACCTATCGCCTGGTGAATATCGCGCTTATGGATGAGCTTCATGCCGCTTTTACGGCGCTTGGTGTGCCGACACGCGATGTGGTCGCGGCGGCGGCGACCAAGCCCTTTGGCTTTTCGCCTTTCTGGCCTGGGCTTGGCGCGGGCGGGCATTGCATTCCGGTGGACCCCGCGTTTTTGCAAATGGAAGCGGCGCGGGCCGGCGCCCCTTCTGTCATGCTCGGCAAGGCCATGGCGCGCAATCGCGGGCGCGTGGCGCGTGTGCTGGCACAAATCCGGGCTCGGCTTGGCGATGATCTCACTGGCAAGCGCCTGCTGGTGGCGGGGGTAACCTATAAGCCCGATGTCGCAGATTTACGCGCCGCAGCGCCGCTTCGCTTGCTGCATCGCTTGGCTACTTTGCGCGCCGATCTTGCTTGGCATGATCCGGTGATAGCCGCTGCCCCCAAATGCCTCGCGCCCATTCCACGCAGCGCCAGCCTGATGATGCCGGATGGTGCGCGGCCTGATGCAGTCATCCTCGGCACGCCGCATCGCACCTTCGATCTGGCCGCGATTTCCCGCGCCGCACCCTTGGTGTTTGACCCCTTTGGTATCCTGCCAGCAGGCCCAAGCGTTATCGTCGTCTGACCTTAAACCCCGCCCTTCCATTCTGCCGGCGCCACACTGCCCACCTGATCGGCGATACGCCCATAATGTTCCGGGCGACGATGGCGTGCGAAATCGAAAATCGTCTTGCGCCCCAATTCGCATTTGCCGAGATCCGCTTCCGCCACGATTAGCTCATCATCCCAGCTTGTGGCCTGCGCCATGATCTCGCCTTGCGGGTTCACAATGATGGAATGGCCGAACAGCTCATGCCCATCTTCCGTGCCGGCCTTGGCGGTTGCGACCGCGAAGCAGGAATTCTGATAGCACCCGGACTGGATGGACAAATGGCTATGAAACACGCGCAAATGAGGCGCCTCAAAGCCGCGATTTTCCATATTCAGTGACGGCGTATTGTAGCCGAGCACGACCAATTCCACCTGTTGCAAGCCCATCACGCGCCAGGCTTCCGGCCAGCGGCGGTCATTGCAGATCATCATGCCAAGATTGACGGGCTGGCCCGCAACCGGCGCGCGGATCACCGGAAAGCCAAGATCGCCGGGCTCAAAATAGCGCTTTTCCAGATGCTGCACATGGCGGACGGGGTCGAATTCCTTATGCCCCGGCAAATGCACCTTGCGGTATTTCAGCACAATCTCGCCAGAGGGCAGCACGAAGACCGCGGTATTGAAGCGCCGGCCTTCCGGCGTTTTTTCTGCATAACCAAGATGAAAAGCGATGCCGTATTTGCGCGCGGCTTCAAACAGCGGCGCAGTTTCATTGGAAGGGAGTGCTGCTTCATACCAATGATCCGCATTGGCCAAATCTTCCTCATACCAGCGCGGAAAGAAGGTGGTCAGCGCCAATTCCGGAAACACCACGACTTGCGCGCCGCGTTGATGCGCCTTTTCCATGAGGCGGATCATGCGCCCCACGGCAACATCACGGCCTTCGGCCTTTTGGATCGGGCCCAACTGCGCGGCGGCCAGAACAAGGGAACGGGTCATGCGCTGATCCTTCGCTTACTCATATATATATGTGTGTGTCATCGTGAACCGCACGGCGCGCATCACGCCGGCGGCACCGCCCCCACCTGGTCAATCATGGCGCGATACCATTGCGGCCGGCGATGGGCGGCGAAATTGAACATCTTCTCCTTCCCCTGCTTGCAGGCATCGAAATCCACATCGGCGACAATGATCTCATCGCCCAGTGTCTTGGCCTCCGCCACCACGCGGCCATTCGGGTCCACAATCACCGAACCACCAATAAGTCCGGAGCCATCCTCAACGCCCGCCTTGGCAACCGAAATCGCCCAGGTCGCATTCATATAGGCATTGCCCTGAATGGCGAGCGTTGAATGGAAAGTGCGGAGCGACTGGTCTTCGCTATCACCGCCCATCGGATCATAGGCCGCCGAGTTATAGCCAATCAGCATCAATTCGATCCCCTGCAAGCCATAGCAGCGCCAGGCTTCTGGCCAGCGGCGGTCATTGCAGATCAACATGCCAAGCACGGGCCGGCCCCAGGCTTCCGGGCCACGAAAGGCGGGAAAGCCGAGATCACCATATTCGAAATAGCGCTTTTCCAATTGCTGAAAGCGATCCCCCACACGCGGTTCCACCGTGCCGGGCAGATGGATTTTGCGATATTTGCCAAGCACGGCGCCATCCGGCCCAACCGTGATCGCCGTATTGTAGCGCTTGCCATGCGGCGTAAGCTCCGCATAGCCAAGATAAAAGCCAATGCCGAGCGCGCGCGCGCGATCAAATAGCGGTTGCACGCGCGGATTGGGCATTTCGCGTTCAAAATAACTGTCCAATTCCGCCTGGTCAGTGAATAGCCAGCGCGGGAAGAAGGTGGTCAGCGGCAATTCCGGAAACACCACCATCTTGGCACCCGCAGCAGCGGCCTGTTCCAAAAGTACAATCATGCGCGCCAGGATCGCTTCCCGACTATCGGCTTTTTGGTTCGGTCCCATTTGGGCGCCGGCAAGGCGCAGTCTGCGTGTCATTGTTCAAGCTCCGGACGAATAGCCTCGACCACGGGCGCGTAACGCCTGGTCTCGGCGGCGATGAAAGCGGCGGCGCCGGCGGGGGTGCCGGGGGCAGAAGCGGTAATGCCCGATGCGGCGAGGCTGGCGCGAAAGGCGGGATCACTAAGGGCAGCATTGGTCGCCGCTGAAAGCCGTTCCAGGATCGGCGCTGGCAGGGCAGGGGGTGCGAAGACCGCATGCCAAAGCACCGCTTCAAAACCGGTGAAGCCAAGCGCTTCATTAACCGTTGGCACATCGGGCGCGGCTTCCAGCCGCTGCGCGCTCGCCACCGCCAAGATGCGCGCGCGCCCAGCCTGATGCAAAGGCAAGCCGCCGCCGAAAGTATTGACGGCGAGTGCCAAAGTGCCGCCCACCAGATCATTCATCGCCGGCGCGGCGCCACGATAGGGCACATGGGTGATGGCAACCCCGCCCGCCTGCTGCTTCAGCAATTCAGTGGCAAGATGCATCATGGTCCCGCTACCGGGTGAGCCATAGGAAAGCGGTGGGTTGGCGTTGCGCGCAGCGGCGAGAAATTCGCGCAAGCTTGCGGGACGCGATGGATGCGCCAGCCAACAAAGTGGCCCGCCGCCCAATTCCGCAATGGTGGTGAAATCCCGCACCACATCGAATTGCGGCTGGCGCGTCACCAAGGGATAAAGCGCATGGGTCGAAGCCGTACCAAACAAAATCGTATAACCATCAGCCCGCGCGCGAGACACTTCAAGCGAGCCAATCGCGCCCCCCGCGCCGCCGCGATTTTCCGTCACCACCGGCTGGCCCAATTCGCGGCCCAGGCGCTCAGCATAAAGCCGCGCATAGACATCGGTCGGGCCGCCGGCGGGGAAGGGGATGATCATGCGGATGGGGCGGGCGGGAAATGCGTCCTGCGCCCGCGCCGCACCTGTGATCAGCGCCGCACCAGCGCCAAGCAGCGCGGCGCGACGCTTAATCCTACAAGGCGGCATCACGCCAATTCTCAACCGCCGCATCGGGGTGGGAAGCAAGGCCAGCCGCCTTGATGCCTTCACACGCCGCGTGTTCATCGCGGTCTGACGCATCGCCGCTGACGCCCACCGCGCCAATCACGGCGCCGGCAGCATTCAGGATCAAGACGCCACCGGGTACGGGGACGAAGCTGCCATCGGAAGCGGCGGCGACAGCGGCCTGGAAGGCAATGCGTTCCTTCAGGCGATCACGCAGGATACGGCTGCCAACCCCCATGCCAAGCGCGGCATAGGCTTTGCCGCGCGCAATTTCGGCCCGCAAAATGCCCGAACCATCTTCGCGCTTTTGCACCACAACATGCCCGCCCGCATCCAGCACCACGACCGTCAGCGGCAGCATGCCCGCCGCGCGGCCGGTGGCCAGCGTGACATCGGCGATCTTATCGGCGGTCGCCAAAGGCAAATCCACCGCCAGGTGCTTCACATAATAATCTGCGGAATTCATCGCGTTTCTCCCTGCGAAAAGAATGAAGGCCCTCCCATGGGCCAAGCGTTACGTGGCGGCAAGACAGACCTCAGAAAAACAAATCCCGAAAATCCTGCCGCGTGCCGCCAAACAGGCGCCAGGTCGCAATGGCGCCAATGCAAAGCCCGATGCCGGCGGCAATGGCCGGCACGGGATCGGGCAGGCCGCCCGCCCCGGTTGCGGCCGCGTTCAACATGCCCAGCATGATGCCAACCGAACCCGCGATCATGGCCTGCACCAGGCCGGGCTTGCGCCGCGGTGGCGGCGCGGCTTGTTTGGAAGGGCGCGGGGGCCGCTTGATCCAATGCCCGGCGGGGCGCTGCTTGTCCTTATTCCCCGACATAGGTTTCCCTGTGCTGACGCGGCACAAAGCGCCCGGCGCCGGGCTTGGCCAATACCTGCTTGCCATCCCAAATCTGCTGCCCGCGCAGCCAGGTGGCGGCGACGCGGCCCTTCACTTTCATGCCATCATAGGGCGACCATTTGGCATCTTCCTGATCCTGGATGTCGCGCGCATCAAAGGTGAAATCACCTTCTTCCATGACCAGCAAATCGGCATCCGCCCCAACGCGCAGCGCCCCCTTCTTCGGATAAAGCCCATGGAAGCGCGCCGGGCGTTCGGCGCAGTAAAGCGCCATCAGGCTGGGCGACAGCCCGCGTTGCTTCAGCAGCGTGAACATCACGGGCGCGAAGCTTTGCATGCCCGTCAGCCCTGCGCCGACCGTGAAGATATCGCCCGTATAGGTCTTGCGGTCGCGCGGCCAGGGCGCGTGATCGGTCGAAACATAGGCGATTTGCCCCTTGGCAAAGGCGCCCCACATGCGTTCCACCTCATCCGCCGTGCGGAAGGGCGGGTTGCATTTGCCGAAGCCTTCCAACCGGATGATGTCTTGCTCTGTCATGCACAGGTATTGCAGGCAGGCTTCGCCCGATGCCTTGCCGCCCATGCGGCGAAACACCTCGGCAATCTCAAAACCGCGCGCGAGCGACGAATGCGCAATATGCACATGCGCGCCAGTCTCAAGCCCGATTTCGAAAATCTCCAGATCTGCCATGGTCTCACAGAGCGGCGGGCGGGTGCGGCAATGCCAGATGGGGGAGGTATTGCCGGCGGCCTTGGCTTCTTCCGTCAGCCGCACGACAATTTCCTGATCCTCATTATGCACGGCCACCATCAGCCCGGTCTTGGCGATTTCGCGAAACGCCGCGACCATGGTTGGGTGGTCAATGCGCGGGAAGCGCACCGGGTCATATTCATAGGTGGAAAGCTTGAAGGAACAGGCGCCAGCTTCGGCCAAGCCCGCAATGGCATCCACGCCGCCCGATTTCAGGATGGTGCCGTAAAGCGCCATATCCACATGGGACAGGCGGTTCACATACTCCACCTTCTCTTTGAAAATATCGGCATCCGTCACCGGGCGCGGCACGTCATAGGGCATATCAACGCAAGTGGTGACGCCGCCGGCAGCGGCGGATTTCGACGCCCCCTCAATCCCCGGCCACCCGCGCGAGGATGAGGTATGCATATGCCCATCCACCAAGCCCGGCATAATATAGCGTGCGCCATAATCCTCGACCGAGGTCGCGACCGGTGATGGCCCTTCGCCAATGCCGGCAATCACCTCACCGCGCGTGGCAACCCAGCCATTGGTCAGGATCCGATCGGGCAGCACAAGCGTGCCGCGAATGACGCGATCAAAAGGGGTGGTGGCGGGCATCGCTTACTCCGTAGTTATGACTTTAAGGATTGGGGAAGCTAACGCAGCCCTGTGTTGCGTGCCAGGGCCGATGGCCCGAATTGCGCATCGGCGATCTCGAGAGCAAGGCTTGTTGCGTCATTCTCTCGCTCCGCATTCCAGGCGAGCGCTACGCCCACGCCGCGAATGGGGCCAGCCAGGATGCGAAAGGCCACACCTGGCGGATTAAGCCGCGCCATGCCTTCTGAGACCAGCGCCACACCGAGCCCCGCCGCCACAAATCCAAGCTGCGCCATGGCCGATCCAACTTCGCGCACCACGCGCGGCGTGAAACCCGCCGCATGGCAGGCCGCGGTCATGGCATCCGAATAGGCCGGGCTGATCGCGCGCGGGAGCATCAGCATGGGTGCTTCCGCGAGTGCCGCCAGCGGCAAGGGATCAGGCCCCGCCAGAATCGGATGGCCTTCTGGCAAAGCAGCCGCGAGCCTGTCTTCCCCCAAGGGCCGTATTTTGATCGGCGCGCGGTCTCGGTCTGAACGCAGCAAGGCAAGGTCAACCTCACCACGCCTTAACGCTTCCAGCGCTTCAGCCGTATCCATCTCCCGCACAGCAATCGCAGCTTCCGGGCGCGCGGCCTGCATGGCGCGCACGATGGGGGGCAGATAATCGAATAGCGCCGAGGTGACGCAGGCGATGGAAACCGGCGCGTGGTGGCCCATGCGCAATTCGCGCGCCAGGCTTTCAAGGTCTGCCGCATTGCCAGCGATGCGGCGCGCGAGTGGCAGTAGCGCTTCCCCTTCGCGCGTCGGGCGCGCGCCCTTGCCGCTGCGTTCCAGCAGCTTCACGCCAAGTTCGCGTTCCAGAAGCTGGATTTGCGCGGTCAGTGGCGGCTGCGAAATGCCAAGCCGCGCGGCTGCACGGCCGAAATGAACTTCCTCAGCGACAGCCAGAAAATGCCCCAGGCGGCGGATCAGGCGAAAATCCATGAGGCTTCCTATACGGCTTTGCCCATACGGAAAACCTATCAGGGCGCCACGTCAATTGGATTGGACGATGGCGCGGGATGGGCGCAGAAGTAAACCCATCAGGCAAGCTGCCGAGAAAAAAAGGAGAAAGCCCCATATGAAACTACACCCCGTCAAGGTTCACCCATCCAAGGCGCTATTGAAGCGCGAAGACCAATTGGCCTGGAAAATGGCCGGAGTCGCCGTGGACAAGGTCGCGGTCGAAAAGCCGGTGCAGGAGATGATCATCAACCGGATCATTGATAACGCCTCGGTTGCCATCGCTGCCATCAATCGCCGCCCCGTTGTCTCAGCGCGCGGCATGGCGCTTGGCCATGCGAAGAAGGCCGGCGGCGCGCAGGTGTTTGGCGTGAAATCCGCCACCACGGTCTCCCCCGAATGGGCTGCCTGGGCGAATGGCACTGCCGTGCGTGAATTGGATATGCACGACACATTCTTGGCCGCCGACTACTCCCACCCTGGTGACAATATCCCGCCGATCCTGGCGGTGGCGCAGGCCATGGGGAAATCCGGACGCGATCTTATCCGCGGTCTGGCGACCGGCTATGAGCTGCATATTGATCTGGTGCGCGCGATTTGCCTGCATGAACATAAGGTGGACCATATCGCCCATCTCTGCCCCGCCGCCGCTGCCGGCATCGGCACGCTGCTTGGCCTGAAGCAGGAAGTGGTCTTCCAATCCATCCAGCAGGCTTTGCATACCTCCATCTCCTTCCGCCAATCCCGCAAGGGCGAGATTTCATCCTGGAAGGCCTATGCGCCCGCCCATGCCGGCAAGCTTGCGGTGGAAGCGGTGGATCGCTGCATGCGCGGCGAAGGCGCGCCATCCCCGATTTATGAAGGCGAAGACAGCGTGATTGCCTGGGTGCTCTCCGGGCGTTCCAACCGCAAGGATGTCTATGGCCCGGTCTATTACGAAGTGCCGCTACCGGAAGCGGGCGAGCCCAAGCGCTCGATCCTTGATTCCTACACGAAGGAGCATTCCGCCGAATACCAATCGCAGGCGCTGATTGACCTGGCATTTCGCATGCGCGAACAGATCAAGGATATCGAGGCGATTGAGAAGATCATCATTCATACCAGCCATCACACCCATTACGTGATCGGCACCGGCGCCAATGACCCGCAAAAGATGGACCCGAAGGCGAGCCGTGAGACGCTCGACCATTCCATTATGTATATCTTCGCCGTCGCGCTGCAGGATGGCCGTTGGCACCATGTGGATAGCTACGCGCCGAAGCGGGCTGGCCGGGCCGATACCGTCCGGCTTTGGCACAAGATCGAAACGCGGGAAGATGCGGAATGGACCCGCAAATACCATTCCCGCGACCCGAATGAGCTTTCCTTCGGCGGGCGCGTTGAAATCCTGTTCAAGGATGGCTCGCGTCTGGTGGATGAGCTTGGCGTCGCCAATGCCCATCCGAATGGCGCCAAGCCCTTTGGTAGGGCGGATTACATCCGCAAGTTCCAGACCATTACGGATGGTATCATCTCAACCCGCGAGTCCAACCGCTTCCTGGAAGTGGTCCAGGATCTGACGAAGCTGAAGGCGGGCGAACTTGGTGCGCTGAATGTGGCACTGCCCGCTGGCGGCCTGCTGGACAGCAAGCCCGGTATCTTCTGAACTGATGACTGAGGAAGGCAGGGTCGGCGCCGCGTGCGCCGGCCCAAAGCCAGTTTAACAAGGGAAGAAACCCGATGAACGAAACCACGAAACCCGAAATCCATAAGGGCCTGGTCGGCGTCTATGCCGATGTCTCTGCTGTATCGAAGGTGATGCCGGAGACGAATAGCCTGACCTATCGCGGCTATGCGGTGCAGGATTTGGCCGAGAATTGCAGCTTTGAGGAAGTGGCCTATCTCCTCTGGGAAGGCGAATTGCCCAATGCCCAGCAGCTTGCCGCCTTCAAGGCCGAGACTGCGGCCGAACGTGAGATCAGCCCCGCACTCCACCGGGTCATAAAGGAATTCCCGAAGGATGCGCACCCGATGGATGCCATCCGCACGGCGGTTTCCTTCATGGGGATGGAAGACCCAGAGACCGCCGACGTCTCGCAGCCCGCGCAGTATCGCAAGGCGAAGCGGCTTTTTGCCAAGATCCCAACGGCGATTGCGGCGGCCTATCGTGCTTCCCGCGGCCTGCCGGTGGTGGCGCCTAACCCCGCGCATAGCTTTGCCGAGAACGCCTTCAACCTGATCCTGGGCAAGGTGCCGCAGCCGGAAGTGCTGAAGGCTTTTGATGTTTCCATGATCCTTTACGCGGAGCACACCTTCAACGCCTCCACCTATACGGCGCGGCTGGTCACCTCATCTGGGGCGGATATGCATGGCGCAATCACGGCGGGCATTGCCTCGCTCAAGGGCCCGCTCCATGGCGGCGCCAATGAGGCGGTGATGCATACGCTGAAGGAAATCGGCGACCCGAAGCTTGCGAAGGAATGGATCCAAAGCCGCTTCGACCATAAGGCGCTGGTGATGGGCTTTGGCCATCGCGTCTACAAGACCGGCGATAGCCGCGTGCCCACCATGCGCAAATATGCCGAGAAAATGGCCGAAGTTGTGGGCGACAAGACCTGGATGGAGATCAGCCGCATCCTGGCTGGGGAGATGCTGGAGAAGAAGAACATCCACCCCAATCTCGATTTCCCGGCAGGCCCTGCCTATTACCTGATGGGTTTTGAAATCCCGCTTTTCACGCCGATCTTCGTTGCCTCCCGCATCACGGGCTGGTCAGCGCATGTGATTGAGCAGGGCGCCGACAATCGCCTCATTCGCCCTCTCTCATGGTACACAGGGCCGGAACAGCGCCCGGTACCGCCGCTCTCTGCACGCTAGATTGCTGATGCTTTCATCATTTTTTTAGAGATGGTGAAGGCACGCCGCAGGGCGTCAAACCGCGGCATGCATGTCACACTGCGCGCATCGTGATGCGATGCGCGCATTTTTTTGCGTGCCATGTGACGGATTTTGTTGACACGACTCATGGTGATGCAGATAGCGTGCGTTGCGCGCGATTCTCTTGCGCGATTCGCACTGCCTCCGCGCTGCGAAAAATCATCCCCGACATCAGGTGCATCACCTGAAGCGAGAATGGTGAAGCGGGAAGGCACTGCAATCGGCAAGGCAGAATTGCCGCAGCAGGGAAGGACGGTCCATGGACCGCAGACTCGGGGAACGCTTCGCCATAGGCGATCAAAGTTCCACACCACCCCAAGCCGCCGCTATGGCGTGTGCAAGGGGCGGGAGAGATGCCAGGGGGAACACGCCGCGCTGGAATGCCGCGCGCCGTGGCCATGCTGGCGGCTGCGCTTCGCGGAGACTTTCAGTCCTGTCGGTCCGCGCATCGGGATCCGCGCGTCGCCGCCATTACCGCCCTAACCTGCTGTACCCCGGGTTGGAATTGGGATTAAGCCGCGCCTTGCGCGACCTTGCCATGACCGCCCTCAACAGGAACACATGGAGATTCAACCTCTGATGACTGATATCATCGAGACTACCGAAACCGAAGAAACCCCGCGCGCCCAGGCGATGGCCATGGCTGCGGCGAAGAAGAAGGCGCCGGCCAAGCGTAAGCCTGCTGCGAAGAAGCCGGCTGCGAAGAAGGCTGCTGCGAAGAAGCCGGCTGCGAAGAAGGCCGCTGCCAAGAAGAAGCCGGCCGCGAAGAAGGCTGCTGCGAAGAAGCCAGCTGCGAAGAAGGCCACTGCGAAGAAGCCTGCCGCGAAGAAGGCCGCTGCGAAGAAGCCGGCTGCGAAGAAGGCCACTGCGAAGAAGCCCGCCGCGAAGAAGGCTGCTGCGAAGAAGCCCGCTGCGAAGAAGGTTGCTGCTAAGCGGAAGCCTGCCGCAAAGAAGGCTGCTGCGAAGAAGCCTGCTGCAAAGAAGGCCGCTGCGAAGAAGCCCGCCGCAAAGAAGGCTGGCCGTAAGCCCGCCGCGAAGAAGGCCGCTGCGCCGCGTCGCCGTAAGGCTGCCGCTGCCGCTGCTGCCCCGGCGCCCGCCGAAACCGCGGCGAGCTGAGTAGCTACCGGATCCCGGCACTGGGGCGTCGCGTGCTGAAGCATGCGACGCCCTAAGTGTATGTGGGGGCCAAAGCATGCCTTTACTGTCAACGCGACTTCTACCCAAAGCCCATCACCACCTGCTGCTGCCGCTATTATCCGCCTATGGCGCGGAAATGGCGCCGCATTTGGCAGGCGCCGCGCCTGCCGCGCCTGAGGCGATGCTGAAGCTGATCGCCAATGATCCATCCTCTGAACTACTGGTGGCTTTCAGCGCCAATGAGGCGGTGGGCTTCGCCCATTTCTTCGATCTTCCCGAAATTGTCTTCGCCCGCCGCTGCGGTGCGCTGGATGACCTTTTCGTACACCCCGGCGCACGCCGGCAGGGTGTGGCGCGCTGCCTGATTGAAGGGCTTACCGCCATTGGCCTTGCGCGCGGCTGGTCGCATCTGCGTTGGATCGTGCCTGAGACCGACCAGGCAGCCATTGCATTGTATGAGCGTATGGCCGCTCACGCGCCGTGGCGTTCCTATGTGCTGCGGCTTGATCCGCAAACTTCTCTTTAAGCCGCAACCCTTCCCGGCATGCGGTGGCGAAAGGCGAGAGCTTCAGCGATATGCGCGCGCCTGACCAGCGCACTGCCGGCCAGATCAGCGATGCTGCGTGCCACACGAAGGCTCCGCACCTGTCCACGAGAGGAAAGCCCAAGCCGGGTCGCTGCAACCTCAAGCAGGTTGGCCGCCTCTGCCTCCAGATCCTGCTGCAATTGGGCGAGGTTTGCCTCTGCATTATTCGCCGCGCCATCGGCGCCATAGCGTGCATGTTGCAGGGCGCGTGCGGCCTTGACCCGCGCCGCCACCGCCGCGCTCGTCTCCCCCGCCGGGGCGCGGGCCAATTCAGCGGGCGCAATCGGCATGACTTCAATGGTGATGTCCATCCGATCCAAAAGCGGGCCGGAAAGGCGCATCTGATAATCCTCACCACAGCGCGGCGCGCGGCCACATTCGCGGCCTGGCTGCCCCAGATAGCCGCAGCGGCAGGGATTCATCGCCGCGATGCACTGAAACCGCGCCGGGTAGGTAACATGCGAATGCACGCGGCTGATGGTGGTGCGCCCGGTTTCCATGGGCTGACGCAAAGCCTCAAGCGCTTGGCGCGGAAATTCCGGCCATTCATCCAGAAACAAAACACCGCGATGCGCCAGGCTGATTTCGCCCGGCTTGGCGCGAGACCCACCACCGACCAAAGCAGGCATGGAAGCGGAATGATGCGGCTCCCGGAATGGTGGGCGCGTCACCAACCGCCCGCCTTGCAGCAGCCCCGCAATGGAATGCACCAGGCTCACTTCCAAAGCCTGGGCCGGGGAAAGATCAGGTAGCAGCGCAGGTAGGCGCGCCGCCAGCATGGATTTGCCGCCACCGGGCGGGCCGATCATGAGCAGATTATGCCCACCCGCCGCAGCGATTTCCATGGCGCGCTTCGCGGTTTCCTGCCCCTTCACATCAGAAAGGCAGGGGCCTGAGGGCGGCGCGGCATCCAGCTTGGGCGCTTCTGGCGCGCGCAATACCTGCACGCCCTTGAAGTGATTGAGCAGCGCGGGAAGATCAGGTGCCGCGAGCACCTCAACCCGCCCGGCCCAGGCAGCTTCAGCGCCTTGAAGAGCGGGGCAGATCAACCCCAATTCGCGCGCCGAGGCACCGAGTGCCGCCGGCAGCACGCCCGCTACGGGCATGATGGCGCCATCGAGTGACAATTCACCAAGCGCGGCAAATCCCGCCAATTCATCGCGCGGCAGCACATCCATCGCTGCCAGCACGGCAAGCGCAATGGGCAGATCGAAATGGCTGCCTTCCTTGGCGATATCGGCTGGCGCCAGATTTACCAGCACGCGCTTGGGCGGGAGCGAAAGGCCAAGGCCGAGCAAGGCGGCGCGCACCCTTTCGCGGCTTTCAGCAACAGCTTTATCGGGCAGGCCCACAACCAGAAAGGCCGGTAGGCCCGGGGCGATTTGCACCTGCACCTCCACCGCCTGGGCTTCGATCCCGGCGAAGGCGAAGGTAGCGATGCGGGCAATGCTCATAACGCCCTGATTGGCGCATTCGTGCACGAATTGCAACCGTAAGTTATTTTATATTTCTTCAATACACTTAAATGGGGTGACCATCGGCCAACATCGCTTCCACCATCGGGCGATAAGGCGTGGTGCCATCGCGGGCGCGCAAAGCGCCCGCTGCTGAGGCAAAGCGCAGCGCGGCCTCCGCCCCCATGCCTTCAGCGATGGCCAGCGCATAGGCGCCGTGGAAGACATCGCCCGCGCCCGTGGTATTGGTGGCCTCTACCGGGAAGGCCGGGATTTCCTGCGGTGCCGCCATGCCGGGCGCCATCCAAAGCGTGCCTTTCTCGCCGCGTGTCACGGCGGCGAGCTTCACGGGGCCTGAGGCCAAGGCGCGGCGCAGCCCTTCTTCCGGCGCGCAGCCAGGCGCGAAATTCTGCAAGCCGGTGACAGAGAAAATCGCGTGATCCACGCGCGGCACCAAATCCACCAGAATGCGCGTTTCGCTTTTCTCGCCATCCAGCACGACGGGCACGCCAAGCCGCCGCGCTTCTGCCGCCGCAGCCGCGACACCTTCGGGCCAGCGCGGATCGCAACAAAGCGCGCCGGCGCCAGCAAGGGTTTCCACGGGCAGCCAGTCAGGGTCTATCCCGAGATCAGCGCCGCGAAAGCCGATGATGGTGCGTTCCCCATGGCGGTCCACCAGTACCGCCGAAACCGGGCTTCGCCCACCCGCCACGCGCTTGAGGCCCGCAGAGCCCACGCCATCCGCTTCCAAGGCGGCGGCGAGCAAGGGGGCGTTCAAATCATCGCCCACGCGCCCCCAGAAATCCGCTCGCCCGCCAAGGCGCGTCACCGCAATCGCCGCATTGGCCGCCATGCCGCCGGCATTCAGCACATAGGATCGGGCGGCGATTTTCGCGGGCGGTTGGGGTATATCCTCTACCCGGAACACATGATCGGCGACGACATTGCCAAGGCAGACAACACGCGGCGGGGCAGGGGGAGGGTCCATGATGGGGGGAAGCCTGTCACGGCAGGCCCGTCTTGGCCAAGTGCCACCTGAAATCGCGTCCCGTATTCTGCTGCTGCGCGATGATGCGCTGGTGCTGAACAAGCCGGCGGGGCTTGCGACACATCGCGGGCCGCGCGGCGGGGCTTCGGTGGAAGATTGGCTGCCCGCTTTGCAAATGGGCCGGCGACATTTGCCGCAACCGGCGCATCGGCTGGATCAGGATACGGCGGGCTGCCTGGTGCTGGGGCGCACCAAACCGGCCTTGGCGGCGCTTGGCACCATTTTCGCCAAGGGGCTGGCGGCGAAGACTTATTGGGCGGTGGTGCAGGGCGGCCCGGTGGAGCATGCCGGGGAGATTGCCTTGCCCATCCGCAAGATCAGTACGCGCGCGCAGGGGTGGCGGATGGAAGCGCATGCGGATGGGCTGGCATCGCTCACACGCTGGCGCTGCCTGGGGCGTGGTGCTGGCATGGCCTGGCTGGAATTGGCGCCTGAGACCGGGCGGACGCATCAATTGCGCGTGCATTGCGCGGCGATGGGCTGGCCGATTTTGGGTGATGCGCTTTACGGCGCTGGCGGTGCGGGTGGCTTGCATTTGCTGGCGCGGGCGATTGCTTTGCCGCTGGAACCGCCCTTGCAGGTGGAGGCGCCGCCGCCGCCGCATATGGAAACGGCGTTGCGGGAATGTGGCTGGCACGCGCAGGTGTGATGGCCGCGTTCATTTCACGGCGAAAGATCATCCAACCATGATGGAAAGCGGCCAGTAATGTAGAAGAAAATCATGGCGTGGCCGGCTCTAAGCGCCAGCCAAGCTCCGTGGAAAATAAGTATAATAACTGAAACAAAACAAGGAATTCCAAGGAAAAGAACGTGTGGTAGAAGATTTTGATCGAAAACGTAAAATTTCAAAGCATAAGAAAGAGCGGCGAGCATTGCGGCTGCAGCAAAAAAGGCCGAGCACACGCCCCCATTTTCGATAAATTTTTTAGTTTTTTGGCTTTGGAGAAGCATCGCTACTCCCCCTTGTCTCAAGAAGAAAAAAATGGTGACTAGCAAAGCCAAGACAGAAAGCAACAAGGCAATATCAATGGCGCCGACTGCGTTTTCGCAACGATAAGGGCGCCTGGTTAATATTGATCCCCCGTCAACGCAAAGTGTATCTTCCGAGAAGAACGCCAAGGGATAAAGGCTGCGTATCCAGGGAAATAGCGTGAATAGTGAATAGGAAACGCAAAAAACAAAAATAAAAAAACGCCGGGATGCCATGAGAGCGTTGGATAAATGTTTGCTCTGGCGCACAAGGTTCCAACAAACCTGGAGGCTTCCGCCAAATAAACCAGTTCCGAAACGTATCACGCGTCCGAAGCAACTCCGCCAAGGCTGCATGTGACAGTGGTGCATCCTGCGGCGATGTCACAATCCTCTCTCGCCAATAGTCGCGAACACTCTCGGGCGTCCATCCGCCGGGCGGTATCGGCGGCATGGGTGGTGATCGGCCCAGAAATATAGCCCACCAACTCGGTTTGGATGTCTCTGACCCAGGCATGACATCATCCTTGCCGAAGGAGTGTGTTTAACGCAAGCTGAAACGGGGGAAAGACCAGCATGCTATCTCGCAGACACATCATCACTGGCGCGGCAGGCTTGGCCGCTTTGGGTAGCGCTGCGCCAGCGCGCGCTTGGGAACCATCGCGGCCCATTCAATTGATTGTTGGCTTCGCGCCAGGTGGCGGCGCGGATTTGGCAGCGCGCGCGATTGCTGAGGCTTCTTCGCGCTTTTTCCCGACCCCGATTGTGGTGATGAACCGCCCCGGCGCGGGCGGGGCGATTGCCGCGCAGCAAGTGGCCGGCATGGCGCCGGATGGGCTCAATCTTCTGGTCGGCGGCGGGAGTGAGAGCATCTCCCTGCCTGCCTTTCGTGAACTCCCCTACGATCCCAAGAAATCCTTCCGCGCCATTATTCGCATCACGCGCCAGCCACTGCTGATTGTGGCGCGCCGCGGCGGGCGTTTTGCCGATTTGCCAAGCGTGATTGAAGCAGCGAAGCGCGCACCGGGCGCCATTCCGCATGCCTCATCAGGGCAGGGTTCGATTTATCATGCGGTGTTTGTCTTGCTCTCCCGCGCGGCGAATATCGAATTGCTGCATGTGCCCTTCACCGGCGGCGCGCCGAGCTTGCAGGCGCTGATGGCGAATACGGTGGAATTGGCCGTACTCGCCCCGGAAGAAATGGCGGGGCTTGCCAATGCCGGGGAAATCCGCCCGCTGGCGGTGGCCTCGGCTTCGCGCATTCCGGGCTACCCCGATGTGCCGACGCTGCGCGAATTGGGCTTTGATGTGGTGATTGAAAACATGAAGGGGCTGAATGCGCCGGCTGGTTTGCCGGATGAGATTTACACCAGCCTGCATGATCGCTTCCGCCAAGGCATGCAGGGGCCGGCCTGGAAAACATTCTTGGAGCGTACCGGTGCGATGGATGGCTATCTGGATGGGCCTGGCTTTCAGCGCGCCATGGATGATGTGCTGGATGCACTAAGGGCGGCTTTGACGAGGTAGCGTTACGCCGCCGGGATCACACTATCCCCAGCCCTGCCTTCCAATACCGCATCAAACAGCTTGATCTGTTGCGGCAGGCAGATGGTGTTCAGATCATAACGCGAAAGTAGCGTCTGCCGCGCGGCCTTGCGGATCGGCTCATAGCGATACGGATGCGCCAACGCGTCCACCAATGTCTCCGTCAATGCGGCGGTGTCGAAAAACGGCACCAACAACCCATTCACGCCATGCTCAATCACTTCCTGCACGGGTGGCGTGGCGGAGCCGATAACCAAAGCCTCGCACCCCATGGCTTCGATCATGGACCAGGACAGCACATAGGGATACGTCAGATAGACATGCGCGCGGGAGATGCGAAACAGCGCGAGCAAAGCCGGGTGCGGAATGCGCCCGGTGAAATGCAGGCGTGCCAGGTCCAGCTTGTCGCCCAATTCTTCCAGCAGATGGGTTTTCCAGGAACGGCCATCCTTGGGCTTTGGGCCATAGCCGCGCGCCTCACCCCCCACCAGCACCACTTGCGCTTGCGGGCGACGCGCCAGGATTTCTGGCAAGGCGCGCATGAAAACATCAAAGCCGCGATAGGGTTCCAGATTGCGGGACACATAGGTCAGTACCTCATCACCGCGCTTGATCACGCTGCCATTGGGCAATCTGAGGTGATGGGCGCCATGTGGGGTTGCGACATCACTATTCACCCCTTCATGCACCACCGAAATCTTGCGCTGAAATAATTCAGGGTAGCGGCTGCGCTGGAAATGCGTGGGGCTCACGCCCCAATCCATGACCTCCAGCGCTGGGGTTTGCGGCAGGTTCAATAGTCGTGTGCGGGCCACTTCATCCAAGCTGAGCTTTTGCTCTGGGTTGAAGCCAAGATCGCCGCCAGAGGTGGCGAAATGATATTCGCAGTAATGCAGCAGCTTCGCCTTGGGAAAGATATCGGGCAGGAACATGCCTTCCCCCCAGGCGGGGTGGCAGCAGATGATATCGGGGCGAAAGCCCTTGCTGCGCAGATCAACCAAAGCCCGCGCCACGGCCTGGGCGCGCCGGATGGAATCCTCCATCGGGCGCAAATAATGATGTGTCTTGTCCCCAGCGCCTTGTGGCTGGGGGTAGCGGATATGCGTGACACCGGGGAGCGAGATATTCTCCCGCTCACCAAGACCGATCACCTGCGCGCCGGGGCGTGCCGCAATGGCCGGCGCCAGGTGGCGATATTGGCCGGGGAAATTCTGGTGAATGAAAAGCGCCTGGACCAAGCGGAGCCATCCTGAAGCAAGGGGAAACGCCCTGCAAAATCGGCCATTTGCCGGGCGCGCGCAATTGCCCCCTTGGCGCCCCCTTGGCGCGGCGTCACTAACCCCCGAGAATGGCGCCAGATCAGGAGAGAGACACACCCCATGACATTCGATTTCACTGGCAAGAAGGTTTTGGTCGCAGGCGGCAGCCGCGGCATTGGGCGTTCCATCGCGCTGGGCTTTGCCGCTGGCGGGGCCGCAGTTTCCATCTGCGCCCGCAACGCCGCGGGGCTTGAAGCGACGCGGGCTGAGATCGCCGCCCATGGCGTGCAGGCCCATGCGATGCCGGCGGACCTTGCCAATCAGGCGCAAATCGAAGCCTGGGTGGCCGCTGCCGCTGCCGCTGCCGCGCTCGGCGGCGTGGATGTGCTGGTGAATAACGCCTCGGGCTTTGGCATGGCCGATACGGAAGAAGGCTGGCAGAAAAGCCTGGATGTGGATGTGATGGCGACGGTGCGCGCCTCTCGCGCGGCACTCCCATTCCTGAAGGCTTCCAAGGGGTGCATTGTGAATACCACCTCCATCTCCGGCCTTGGCCCTTCGGTGCGCACGCCGGCCTATGCGGCGGTGAAAGCGCTGGTGATCAATTACACGGCATCGCAGGCGGCAAGCCTTGCCAAGGATGGCATTCGCGTGAATGCAATCGCACCCGGTTCCATCGAATTCCCGGGCGGCATGTGGGAAGAACGCAAGACCACCGACCCCACGCTGTATGGGCGCATTCTGGCGAGCATCCCCTTCGGCCGCTACGGCACGCCGGAAGAAGTGGCCAATGCGGCGCTTTTCCTGGCATCGCCCCTGGCCGGCTGGATCACGGGGCAGACCCTGGTGGTGGATGGCGGGCAGACCCTATCCTGACCTGAAGGATGATCCACCGGGTGAATTAAAAGCTTCAAAATTATGAGTTGGACAGCTTGCTGGGGCTGGCTTAGTCACTCCGGCAGAGTGCCAGAGGGGTCTATGAAGGGCTGCCTCAGGCGCCATATCAGCGGGGCGGGCTTCGCCCCCGACCATAGCCAGTAGCGGAGAGAGAGATGGACACGAACCAAAGCATGGGCAAATGCCCGGTGATGCATGGCAAGCCCACCGCGGCGCGCTTCAGCACGCGCGCCAATAATGATTGGTGGCCCAACCAGTTGAACCTGCGCATCTTGAGCCAGCAATCCGCCAAGTCCAACCCGATGGACCCTGGCTTCAGCTATGCCGAAGCTTTCAAGAAGCTCGACCTGCAAGCGCTGAAGAATGATATTTTCGCGCTGATGACTGTCTCGGAATCCTGGTGGCCGGCGGATTACGGGCATTACGGCCCCTTCTTTGTGCGTATGGCCTGGCATGCTGCCGGCACCTATCGCACTGCTGATGGCCGGGGTGGCGCTTCCACGGGCGCGCATCGCTTCGCGCCGGAAAATTCCTGGCCCGATAACGGCAATCTGGACAAGGCGCGCCGCCTGCTGTGGCCGGTGAAGCAGAAATACGGCAACAAGATTTCCTGGGCCGATCTGTTCATCCTGGCCGGCAATTGCGCCATTGAATCCATGGGCCTGAAGCCCTTCGGCTTTGGCGGTGGGCGCGTGGATATCTGGGAACCGGAACAGGATATCTATTGGGGTACTGAAGAAACCTGGCTGGATGACAAGCGCTATACGGGCGACCGCATTCTGGAAAACCCGCTGGCTGCCGTGCAGATGGGGCTGATTTACGTCAACCCGGAAGGCCCGAATGGCAAGCCGGACCCGCTCGCCTCTGGCCGCGATATTCGTGAAACCTTCGCCCGCATGGCGATGAATGACGAAGAAACCGTGGCGCTGGTCGCCGGTGGTCATACCTTCGGCAAGTGCCATGGCGCCGGCCCCGCGAGCCATGTGGGCCCCGAGCCGGAAGCGGCGCCGCTTGAGCAGATGGGCTTTGGGTGGAAGAGCAGCTTCGGCACCGGCATGGGTGGCGATGCCATCACCAGCGGCATTGAAGGTGCCTGGACCACCAACCCGACCAAGTGGGACAATAACTACTTCGAGAACCTGCTGAACCATGACTGGGTGCTGACCAAGAGCCCGGCTGGCGCGCATCAGTGGATTCCTGCAAATGGGGCGCTGGCTGATGCCGTACCTGATGCGCATGATCCGAAGAAGCGCCATGCGCCGATCATGACCACGGCGGATATGGCGATGAAGCTGGATCCGATCTATGGGCCGATTTCGCATAGCTTCCTGAAGAATCCAGACAAATTCGCCGATGCCTTCGCGCGCGCCTGGTTCAAGCTGACGCATCGCGATATGGGGCCGAAGGTCCGCTACCTTGGCACCGATGTGCCGAAGGAAGACCTGATCTGGCAGGACCCGGTGCCGGCGGTGACGCATAAGCTGGTGGACGCCGCCGATATCGCGGCGCTGAAGGCGCAAATCTTGGCGACAGGGCTTTCCGTTCCCGAATTGGTGGCGACCGCCTGGGCCTCCGCTTCCACCTTCCGTGGTTCGGACCGTCGTGGTGGCGCCAATGGCGCGCGCATTCGCTTGGCGCCGCAGAAGGATTGGGAAGCCAATCAGCCAGGGCAGCTTGCGAAGGTGCTGGCGGCGCTGGAAGGCGTGCAAAAGGCCTTCAATGGCTCGGCCAAGGACGGCAAGCAGGTCTCGCTCGCCGATCTGATCGTGCTTGGTGGCTGCGCTGCGGTGGAAGCGGCGGCGAAGGCGGCCGGCCATGCGGTGACGGTGCCCTTCACGCCGGGCCGTACGGATGCGTCCGCTGAGCAGACGGATGCTGACAGCTTCTCGGTGCTTGAGCCGGAAGCCGATGGTTTCCGCAATTACCGCAAGCTTGCCTATACGGTGAAGGCGGAAGAACAGCTGGTGGATAAGGCGCAGCTGCTGACGCTGACCGCGCCGGAAATGACTGTGCTGGTGGGCGGCATGCGCGCGCTGAATGCCAATGTTGGCCAGGCGCAGCATGGTGTCTTCACCAAGCGTCCGGGCCAGCTGACGAATGACTTCTTCGTCAATGTCCTGGATATGGCAACCGTGTGGAAGCCCGTGTCTGACTCGGCTGACATTTTCGAAGGCCGTGACCGCGCTAGCGGCAATGTGAAATGGACCGCGACGCGTGTGGACCTGGTGTTCGGTTCCAACAGCGAATTGCGCGCTTTGTCCGAAGTTTACGCGCAGGACGACAATCAGGCGAAATTCGTGAAGGATTTCGTGGCCGCCTGGAACAAGGTGATGATGCTGGATCGCTTCGACCTCGGCTAAGGTTGGGTTCCAGCACGCACTGGAGGGGCGCTGGCGGAAGCTGGCGCCCTTTTCTTTTGCCACCCATAGGCTGATCTTTTCACCCCGCCTGGTTAGTGCAATGAAGCACCATCATATGCGGAGGATGCAGCAATGGCGCGTTTCGACCTGGCCCTGAAGGGCGGACATTGTGTGATGCCTTGGGGGGTGGAGCGTGCCGATATCGGCATCCGCGCTGGGCGCATCGCCGCCATTGGTGATCTGACCCAGGCCGAAGCGGCTGAGGTGGTGGATTGCAAGGGGCTGCATTTGCTGCCGGGCTTGATTGACCCGCATGTGCATTTGCGTGATCCCGGCGACCCCAAGGTGGAAACCATGGAAACAGGCACGCGCGCTGCCGTGCTGGGCGGGCTCGCTGCCGTATTCGACATGCCCAATACCACGCCTTCCATTACCAATACGGAAAGGCTGAATGCCAAGCGCGACTTCGTGGGCGGCCATGCCTGGTGCGATATCGGGATTTATGTCGGCGGCACCAAGACGAATATTGCGGAACTCGCAGCGCTTGAACTGGAACCCAATGTCTGCGCCATCAAAATTTTCGCGGGCTCTTCCACCGGTGATTTGCTGGTGGAAGATGATGCAAGCCTGGAAGCGGTGATGCGTTCTGGCCGCCGCGCCATTTGCTACCATTCGGAAGATGAATATCGGCTGCAATCGCGCAAGCCCATGTTCACGCCGGGTATGGCGCATATCAACCATCAGGAATGGCGCGATGTGGAAACCGCGATGCTCGGTACACGGCGGCTGATGGCGCTCGCCCGCAAGACCGGGCGGCGGGCGCATATCCTGCATGTCTCAACCGCTGAGGAATTGGCCTATCTGGCCGATTACCGAGATGTGGCAAGCTGCGAAGTGCTGCTGAACCATCTGACGCAAACTGATGAAGCCTATGGCCGCCTGGGTGGTTATGCGGTGATGAACCCGCCCATCCGCTCGGCGCGGCATTTGGAAGCGGCCTGGAAGGCCGTGGCAGATGGCACGTTGGATTGCGTGGGATCAGACCATGCGCCCCATTCCCGCGCTGCCAAGGAACGCCCCTGGCCGGATACGGCGGCGGGGCTCACGGGTATTCAAACCATTGTGCCGCTGATGCTGGATCATGTCAGTGCTGGTCGGCTTTCCTTGCCTCGCCTTGCGGATTTGATGTGCGCGGGCCCGGCGCGGGTTTATGGCGCGAAGACCAAGGGGCGGCTGGCGGTTGGCATGGATGGTGACGTGACGGTGGTGGATATGAAGCAAACCCGCACCATTGAAGATAGCTGGATTGTCTCCCCCTGTGGTTGGACGCCTTTCGCCGGGCATCGCTGCAGCGGTTGGCCGGTGATGACTGTCGTGCGCGGCAATATCGCCATGCGGGATGACCAGGTGCAGGGTGCGCCGCAAGGCCGGCCCGTGGAATTCATTGACACTCGGCGCGCTTGATGCCCCACACGGCGTCTCAGGCAGCGGTGGACGCGGCGATCACCTCGCGCCGTTCCATCCGCGCCTTTTTGCCAAAGCCCGTACCGCAGGCGGATGTTGAACATTTGCTGGATATCGCGGCGCGCGCCCCTTCGGGCAGCAATATCCAGCCCTGGAAGGTGCATGCGCTGACCAGCGCGCCGCTGAAGCGGTTATGTGATGCGCTGATGGCGGAACATGAAACGGGCATTACGCCGGAATCGGAATATCAATACTACCCGCGCAAGTTTTTCGAACCCTTCCATAGCCGGCGACGCAAGGTGGGTTGGGACCTTTATGCGTTGCTGGGAATTGCGAAGGGCGAGACTGAACGCATGCGCGCGCAGCATGGGCGTAATTTGATGTTCTTTGGCGCGCCGGTTGGGTTGATCTTCACCATTCATCGCGATCTGGAACAGGGTTCCTGGCTGGATTACGGCATGTTCTTGCAGAATGTGATGGTGGCAGCACGCGGCATGGGGCTGGATACCTGCCCGCAAGCGGCCTTCATGCCCTATCACCGCACCATCCAATCCATGCTGGAAATCCCGCCCGAGGAAATGTTGGTCTGCGGAATGGCGCTTGGCTATGCCGACCCCGCTGCGGTGGAAAATAGCCTGGAGACGGAACGCGCCCCGGCGCGGGATTTTGCGCGCTTCGCCGGTTGGGGTGAATGATGAAGGGAAGTCCATGAAACCCTGCCTGCCACCGCTTGCGACCACGCCGCGCCCTTCCTGGCGCGCGCCGGCACTTTCCTGCGACTGCCATTTCCATATCTTCGGACCTTATGATCGCTTTCCGCTGGATGCCGGGCGGCATTATGACCCTCAGGCAGCGACCATCGCCGATTATCAGCGCATGGCAGATGCGCTTGGCATTGAACGCATGGTGATTGTGCAGCCGAGTGTCTACGGCACACAAAACGAAGTATCCCTGGATGCAGCGGAACAATTCGGCCTGGATCGCGCGCGCGTCGTTGTGGTGATTGATGATAGCTTCGATGATGTCGCGTTGAAGAAACTGCATGCCCGTGGCACGCGCGGCGTGCGCTTCAATGCAGTCAGCGGCAATGGCACGCCGCTTGACCGGTTGGAGGCTTTGGCCCGGCGCATCGCGTCCCTCGGCTGGCATTTGCAGCTTTACGCGGAAGGCCATCAATTGCCGGAATTGGCGCCGCGCTTGGCCTCATTGCCGGTGCCGGTGGTGGTGGACCATATGGGGGGCGTGAAAACCAGCGAAGGGTTGAATGGCGCGGGCTTCAAGGCATTGCTGAAGATGCTGGAAAGCCCGAAATGCTGGGTGAAACTCTCCGGCTATCGCATCTCAGCCGGCCCGCCCTTTGCCGATGTCGCGCCCTTCGCGCGGGCGCTTTTGGATGGCGCGCCGGATCGTGCAGTGTGGGGCACGGATTGGCCGCATCCAAGCTTGCAGAACTGGATGCCGGAAGATGGGCATTTGCTTGACCTGCTCGGCCAATGGGCGCCGAGTGATCCGGAACGCCGCCGCGTGCTGGTGGAAAACCCCGCGCGTTTGTACGGATTTTGAAAAGGGGGGCTGCAAAGCCCCCCTTTCAGATCAACCCTTCCGAGTTGCTTCATACCGCGCCTTGGTCTCGGCATTGGGCGGATAAAGGCCAGGTAGCGCCACGCCCTTGCCCACTTCTTCCATGATCCAGGCTTCCAAGCGTTCCTGTTCCACCGCGGCATCCACCACGGCATCCAGCAGCGCTTGCGGGATCACCACCGCGCCATCGGCATCGGCCACGATGATATCGCCCGGCACTACCGTGACACCGCCGCAGCCAATGGTTTCCTGCCAGCCGACGAAATTCAGCGCCGCCACGGAAGCTGGCGCCACATAGCCCTGGCAGTAAACCGGCAAGCCCGTGCCAATCACGCCCGCGCCATCACGCACCACGCCATCCGTCACCAAACCGGCGACACCCTTCTTCGCCATGCGCGCGCATAGGATATCACCGAAAATACCAGCCGCCTTGCTGCCCATCGCGTCAGCAACCGCGACACAACCTTCGGGCATTTCTTCAATGGCGGCGCGCGTGGAGCGCGGGGAAGACCAGCTATCCACCGTCGCCAAATCCTCACGCGTTGGCGTGAAGCGCAGCGTGAAGGCAGGGCCGACAATGCGCCGACGATCACCCTGCACGATCGGGCTTGACCCGGCGATGTAGCAAAAGCGCACACCTTTCTTCAGCAGAACGGTGGTGAGTGTCGCGGTGGTTACCGCCTCAAGCGCGGTTTTCTGGGCGGGGGTCAGGGCCATGGCCGGTTCCTTGTGAGATCGAGGCGCTTCAATACAGCGCCCGCGCTATCGGGCAAGGTAGGCGGCGTCAGGCGTGCGACCAGCCGATACGCCCCAACGCACCACAAGCCACGCAATCGGGCTTCCAGGCGCTGTGTTCGGCGCCACAAGCATCGCAGCGCCAGCGCGGCGCTCCGGCGGCATTGGTGGCTTCACGGAGCCAGGCGGCCTCTGCCGCGCGGCCTTCGGCGCTATCGCCATGCTCGGCGCGTTCCAATTCGGCGAAAAGCAGATAGGCGCGCCGATCCGCCGAACCACTTTGCAGCAAGCCATCCAATTCACTGCGCGCGCGGCCCGTCAGCCCGGCAGCCAAAGCGACCCGCGCCATCAAAAGCCGCGCTTCCGGGTGGCTCGAGTTGCGATGTGTCAGGTCTTCAACCGCCTTGACGCGCGCGAGGGGCGCCGGAACGGCTTCGATCCAGGCGCTACCCAAATCAGGATGCGGTGCGGCGTTCCAGGCCGCTTCCAGCACATTGCGCGCGCGGCGCTGGCTACCTGCCGCCGTCAGCCGCGCGGCCTGGGCCAAAGCGGCAGGGGCGAATTTCGGATCGGCGGTGACGGCCTGTTTTTCTAGCTCCGCCGCCTTGCTGGGGTCGGGCTCAGCCGCTGCTGCCGCCAGGGCAAGGGCCGCGCGTGGGCCATCGGGGGCGGAGAGTGCCAAGGCTTCGCGCCAATCCCGCGTGCGTTCCGCCAAAAGTCGGCGCTCTTCGCGCAGCCACGCGGCACCCGGTTGCGCGGCTTCGGCTTCGCGCGCCAGGCGCTGGGCTTCGGGCCAATCCTCGTGCTGCATGGCTTGGCGCAGCAAGCCGCGCAGGCCCAAGAACCGCGCCGAGGGGTCTTCAGACAGTTTCTGGAAAATCGCCCCGGCAGCGTCTTCCTTGCCGGCCAGCTTCTCGGCCTCAGCCGCCAGCAACAAGGTTTGCGGCGTATCCCCCAGCAGGGCGCGGGCGCGGCGGGTTTCTTCCAGGGCGCGCGGGGCGGTGCCGGCGCCAAGGGCGATCAGCGCGCGGGTGATGGCGGTATCGCCTTCGGCACGGCGGCGCGCGGCACGGCGCGCGGCCATGCGCCCCGGCACACCACGCGACCAGGACCAAAGGCGCAAGGCGCCATGCAGCAGAATGAAGCCAAGCGCCAAAAGCCCCACGGCCACGGGCACGGGCAGGCCGATCCAGAACTCACCAGCGCGGATTTCAACGGAACCGCCAAGCCTGAGCA
>JBPCSO010000044.1:0-39529 GCA_051007055.1 Roseomonas sp. | reverse complement strand
TTCAAGCAAACGCAATGCTTCCTCGCTTCCGTGGTCGGCGCCATGGGGGCGGCGGTGCCGATGGCGGTGGCGGCAGCGCTGCGGCGCAAAGGCAAGCGCGCGGTCGCCTTTGTTGGTGATGGCGGGATTCTGATGACCGGGAATGAAATCGCGACAGCGGTGCGCGAAGGTGTCGCCCCCGTGATCATCCTTTCGGATAATTCCTGCTACGGCACCATCGGCATGCATCATGAAGGTCGCTATCCGGGCCGCGCCTATGATGCCGCGATCCGCCTTTCCAACCCGGATTTCATCGCCTGGGCCAAGGCTTTCGGCGCGGCGGCGGTTGCCATTGAGACAGAAGATCAGATCGAAAGCGCCCTGACGGAAGCTTTCGCCATCACGGATCGGCCGGTGCTGGTGCATGTGAAATCATCCGCTATGCAGGCTTCCGCCTGGCGCAAAAGGACAATGCCGCTGCCGGCTGCTTAAAATTATCTGGATCGGACCCGCGATGATTCTTTGCGGGTTCGATTTTAGTGGATTTATTGTAATTTTATAGCAATTCAAGCACCAAATATCCATAAGGCTGCGCTTCTTTTTATCTGAATCGAAATGTCTGCACATTTAGAAAGCACAAATTGTCTGGTTCGCGTTAAATGCTCGAAAAACATTCTGACCTAAACTGAACTCCGTACGAAGCTGTTGACGCGGAGTTTCGTCATCAGTTCAACCTCGTCGCAAAGGGAAAGTATAGGATGATCAGAAAACTAATGGCGCTGGGTTTCGCGCTTGGCCTCGTTTCAACCCCTGCACTTGCTCAAGTCGAATTGGGCAATGGCTTTTCGGTAACCGGCTCCGCAGTCGGTCAGACCGATTACATGTTCCGCAACATCAGCCAGACCCGCAATCGCCCCGCGGCGCAGGGCAACCTGGAACTTTCCCATGAAAGCGGCTTCTACATTGGCGGCTTTGTCAGCAATGTCACTTTCGTCGGCACCGATGCGCGCCAGGAAGTGGATGGGCTTGCGGGCTTTCGCTTTGAACTGAGCGGCCTGAAGGTTGATATCGGCGGTGTCTACTACTCCTACCCCGGCTATACCGCGCAGCCGGGCCAATATGATCTCGCCTTTGCCGAAGCGGTGATGAAGCTTTCTTATGAAATTGAGCCGGTGACGCTGCTTGGCACCGCCGCTTATTCGCCGGATTTCTTTGGCAGCTCCGGCGATGGCGTGTGGCTTGAAGGCGGTTTTGACTGGAAGACGCCGGTGTTTGACATCACACTCTCTGGCCGGCTCGGCTATCAGTGGATTGAACGCAACGACCGCTTCGGCGCGCCTGACTATCTGGCATATGGCGTATTCCTGCAGCGTGAAATCGCGGCGGGCTTTTCGGTCTCCGTCGGCTATTACGGTACCGACATCAGCCAGAAGGAATGCCTTGATCTGAAAATCTGTGATAATCGTGTCATGGCAGGCCTGACCTGGAAGTTCTAAGGCGCGCTTGCCTGAGCTTGAACCATCCCTGGAGCAGCTATTGCTTTGTAATGAAGCCGCCAAACGGCACCCCAAACAAACGCAAGCTGCTCTAGGTTGTATGTTTTTGTAACCAAAGAATTCGATTTGGTGGGTGCATCAAATCGCATTCTTTGCAAAATCTTGAAACTACTTTTCCGAATTCGTTATAAAAACTTACTCAGTTAGCTCGACAAGATATACCCGGGGACCATCGCCATAATGGCTCGCAGGAAGCCGGATAGGCGAGATTGCCAGACAGTAAGCCAAGCTTCATTCTCCACTGCACCACATCCGCAAGCGCTTAGTGCTGCGCCCCACGCTGACCCCTCCGTCCCCAAGATATTGTCCTGCGAAAAACCCTCCTGAAGTTCGTGGCGTGCTTCGGTCATGCACCTCTAGCCGACCGCCATCATCTGGCCATCAGCAAGGGCGATTTCTTGATCTAGTTTTGTTGAGGCTAGCGGCTTGCCTCAATTAGCCGGAAAGCCTGATCCCTGTCAGTTCCACGAGTGCCCGCCACCGCGCCAGTTCGGCCTTCTGAAACTCCCCAAAGGGTGCTGATGCCATAGGCGCGGCGACAAAACCCTGCACTTGCAGCCTCTCACGCATGGCGGGTTCAGCCAGAATGCGGAGCAAAATGTCAGACAGCCGCGTGATGATCTCAGGCGCCGTGCGGGCCGGCGCCCAAAGCCCGAACCAGGCATCCACCGCCAGATCGGGCGCATTCAATTCGGCAAAGCTGGGCACATCGGGCGCTTCGGGCAGGCGCGCCGGGGCGCCTATGCCAAGCGCGCGCAGCCGCCCTTCGCGCACCAGGGAAACCACTTGCGGCCAGGTGGAGACGAAGAAATCCACTGTGCCGGCAATGGTATCCGTGGTCGCCTGGGCGCCGCCGCGATAAGGCACGTGGGTGGCATCCAGCCGTTCTCGCCGCGCGAAGGTCTCCGCAATCACATGGCTTGCGGAACCAGCACTCGAAGATGCGTAGGTCACTTTGCCGCCATTGCGGCCCTTCGCGGCCAGTTCGGCTAGCGTCTTGGCACCGCTGACCGGCACCACCAGCGCATGGTGTACGGTGGCAAGCTTAGCGATGGGTGCGAAATCAGCGACCGCATCGAAGGGGAGCGATGGCAGCATGGCCGCATTCGCCGCATGGGTCTGATTATTGCCAAGCGCCAGCATGTAGCCATCCGGGGCCGCCTGCGCGACCGCCTGGGTACCAACAACTGCCGCCCCTCCGGGCCGGTTATCCACCACAAAGGCGCTGCCGGGGATGGCTTCCTGCAGGGCAGCCGCAAGGGTGCGCGCCAGAACATCCGTTGACCCACCTGGCGGATAGGCCAGCACAATGCGCACCGGGCGCGATGGCCAAGCTTGCGCGCGGGCCAGGGCTGGCATGGCCAGCATGGGTGCCGCCAATAAAACGCGACGCTGGATCATGGTTTTCCTTCCCCCTTTGCGGGAGCGCCGTTTCAGCCTTCGCGCTGCGCCCGCGCGCGCTCTGCCGCCGGGCGTTCCAAGCAGAGGGCAAGCCAAGCCTTCACCTTCGGGAAGGCTGTGAAATCATAGCCATTCATGAAAGCGCCATAGAGCACGGAGGCAAGGTTGAGATCGGCGATGGTGAAGCCATTGCCCACCAGATAATCCCGCCCCGACAATTCCGCTTCCAGGACTGCCAAGCGCTGGTCGGTAGCTTCCTTGCCAAGCACCGCTTCCGCCGAAATGCGATCTGCCGGCGGGCGGATGAAGGTGTTATAGGCCCAGCGCATCACATGCGGTTCGGCTTCCGTCGCTGCCCACAATGTCCATTGCAGCGCGCGCGATGCGTCATTGCCGGTGGGCATCAGCGGTGCGCCCACTTTGCCCGCAATGTGCAGATTGATGGCAAGGCTTTCGAACAATACCAGATCACCATCTTCCAGCGCAGGGATCTTGTTATTCGGGTTGATCGGAAGCGGGCGTTCCAGCTTGAAGCCGGGCATGAAGCCAAGCGGGATCACTTCATAAGCAAGGCCGGCTTCTTCCGCTGCCCAAATACAGCGGAAGGCGCGGGAACGGGCAATGCCGTGGATTTTTAGCATGGTATTTTTCCTGTCCTGTTCTGGCGTTTTCACATGCCGCCAATGTAATTCGGCCCGCCGCTGCCCTCCGGCGTGCACCAATCAATATTCTGCGTCGGGTCCTTGATGTCGCAGGTTTTGCAATGCACGCAATTCTGCGCATTGATCACCAAACGCGGCTTGCCTTCTTCCACGCCCACAGCCTCATACACCCCGGCGGGGCAATAGCGGCTTTCGGGGCTGGCAAAGATGTCATAATTCACGCCTTGCCAAAGCCCTGGATCGCGCAGCTTCAAATGTGCAGGCTGGTCTTCTTCATGATTGGTATTTGCCAGAAACACGGAAGACAGGCGATCGAAGGAATAAACCCCATCGGGCTTGGGATAGGAGATCTTCGGCGCTTCCGAACCTTTTTTCAGCACTGCATGATCTTCGTGATGCGAAAGCGTCCAGGGCGATTTGCCGCGCGTGATGTAGGTTTCAATCGCGGCATTGATCATTCCGCCCCAGAAGCCGAATTTCGCAAAGCCGGGGCGGATGTTCCGCACCGCCTGCAATTCCGGCCAGATCCAGGAATGGCGCAGCATTTCCGGATAGGCGTTCAACACCGGCGCGCGATTTTCCGTGGCGCAAGCCGCTGCCAGCGCCTCCGCCGCGATCATGCCGGATTTCATCGCGGTATGCGTGCCCTTGATTTTCGGCACATTCAGGAAACCGGCTGAATCACCAATAATCGCACCGCCTGGAAAGACCAGCTTCGGGATCGCCTGATAGCCACCCTCATTCAGCGCCCGCGCGCCATAGGCAATGCGCTTGCCGCCTTCCAGCATGGCGCGCACCGCCGGGTGCTGCTTGAAGCGCTGAAATTCCTCGAAAGGTGAAAGCCAGGGATTTTGGTAGTCCAGCCCGACAACAAAGCCGATGCTGACCAGATTATCGCCCAGCATGTAAAGCCAGGAACCGCCATAGGTATCGGTCTTCAAGGGCCAGCCCACGCTATGCCAAATCAAGCCCGGCTGATGCTTTTCCTTCGGGATTTCCCATAATTCCTTTATGCCAAGGCCGAAGGTCTGCGGTGCGGCGCCATCACGCAGATTGTAGGTCTCAAAAAGCTTTTTCGTGAGCGACCCACGGCAGCCTTCGGCAAACAGCGTGTAACTCGCGCGGAGTTCCATGCCCGGCTGGTAATTCGGGCCCTTTTCGCCATCCTTCGTAATGCCCATCACGCCGGCCACCACGCCGCGCACCTGGCCATCTTCAATGATCGTCTCGGAAGCGGCGAAGCCTGGATAGATCTCAACGCCCAAAGCTTCCGCCTTGGCGCCCAGCCAACGGCAGACATTGCCCAAGGAGATAATGTAATTGCCGTGATTATTCATGGCCGGCGGTGTCGGTAACTTGAAGGCTTTGGTTTCCGTCAGGAACATGAAGCGGTCATCGCTGGCGGGCGTGGCCAGCGCCGGCGGGTCATCACGCCAATCGGGAATCAGCTCATCCAATGCGCGGGGTTCGAGCACTGCGCCCGAGAGGATATGCGCGCCGATCTCACTGCCCTTTTCAATCAGGCAGACCGCCAAATCGGGGGCGAGCTGTTTCAGGCGGATCGCCGCAGCAAGGCCGGAAGGCCCCCCACCCACGATCAGCACATCAAATTCCATCGCTTCCCGTTCTTCGGACATACTGCGCTGCCTTTCCTCATGGCTATTATGTCCATGTAGCGAAGGCGCGGGTTGCGCGGAACCCCGCACCGGGCCGATATGTGGGGGATGGAGCAGGAGAGACCCGCCCTTGCCGCCGCCCTTGCCCTGCAATGCGATTGGGGGGCGGATGAGGCGTTGATGGAAAGCCCCGCGGATCGCCTGACCGCGCGGGAAGCGACTCAGCGCCCGGAACCTGCCCCCAAGCCGGGACTGCCCCCGCGCCCCAGCCGTGTGGCGCCCGTCGCCCTGGCCACTGCCCCGCCTGCGGTGACGCGGGCCGAGGCTTTGGCGGAAGCGGCGGCCGATTTGGCGGCGTTGAAGGCTGCGATTGCCGGGTTTGATGGCTCGCCGCTCAAGGAAACCGCGACCAACCTGGTCTTTGGCGAAGGGGTGGCCGATGCCGGCCTGATGCTGATTGGTGAGGCGCCAGGCGCGGATGAAGACCGCGCAGGGCGGCCCTTTGTCGGCGCTTCCGGCCAATTGCTGGATAAGATGTTCGCCTCGGTCGGGCTGTCGCGGGAGAGCAATTTCTACATCACCAATATCCTGCCCTGGCGCCCGCCTGGGAATCGCACGCCAACCGATGCGGAAGTGGCGCTTTTCCTGCCCTTTCTGCGCCGCCAGGTGGCGCTGATTCGCCCCAAGCACCTGGTGCTGGTGGGCGGTGTGGCGGCCAAGGGGCTGATTGGCGGGAAGGATGGCATCACCCGGCTGCGCGGCCGCTGGCATGAGGTGGAAATGCCGGGCCTTGGCCGCCTGCCGGCATTGCCCACACTCCACCCGGCCTATTTGCTCCGAACTCCCGCGTCTAAGCGGGAAGCCTGGGCGGATTTGCTGCTGCTGCGCCGCACGCTGGATACGGCGCCGGGCTAGGGCCCAATGGCGGAGTTTCTGGCCAATTGCCTGCATGGCCTGGAAGCGCTTGGCCCCGGTGGGCTTTGGGCGGTGATGGGCGCGTTATTCCTGGCCGGGCTGGCGGGTGGGGCAAGCCATTGCGCCGCCATGTGCGGACCCTTCGTGCTGGCGCAATCCGCAGCGGTGGCGGATCAAGCGGCAAGCGGCGGAGTGTTGCGGCGCCTCACGGGCGCGGCTTTGGCGCCTTATCACTTTGGCCGCGCGCTGGGGTATGGGCTGCTCGGCGCGCTTGCCGGGGGTTTGGTGGGGGCGGTGAGCCTCGGCACCGGGTGGCGGCTGGTGCTGGCCGGGATGTTGGCGCTGGCGGCGCTGCTGATGTTTGCGCAAGGATCAGCCCGCATCGCGGCGCTGCTGCCACGCTTGGCGGCGCCTGGATTGCCAGGGGTGTTGGAGGCACGGCTTGGCCCGCTGCTGGTGGCACCCACGGGGCTGCGCGGCGTCGCGCTTGGCTTGCTGCTATCGGCGCTACCTTGCGGCTTGCTTTATGGCGCCTTGGCCGGGGCGGCGGCGACAGGTAGCGCTTTGGGCGGGGCGGTTGCCATGTTCAGTTTCGTCGCTGGCACTGTGCCCGCCTTGTTTGGCGTGGCGCTGCTTGGGCGCTTCTTCGGCAAAAGCCATGGGCGGCTGATGCGCGGCCTGGCGGCGGGGTTGTTTATGCTGAATGGCGTGGTGCTGGCCGTAATGGCCGTGCGGCTGCTGGGGTAAGGCGGTTCAGCCTTCCCCCTACCAGGACAGACTCCTCAGCGCTGCCAGCGGCGCCACTTTTTCCGCCGCCGCGACGGCTGCCAGAACCTCGCCGCTCGGGTCCGCGCCATGCGCTTCGCCGGCCAGGCCCGTCAGCGCCCAAAGCGCATCAATCCCCACGGCCTGCGCGCCCGCCAAATCCGTATGTGGGCTATCGCCAATGGCCAGCACGCGCGCCTTCGGGATCGGCCCCAGCAATTCCATCACCGGCTCATAAACCGCCGGATCGGGCTTGCCGATTTCCAGCACATCGCCGCCGAATTCGCGGTACACATCAGCCAAAGCGCCAGCGCAGATCACCTTCTCACCTGCCACCATCACATGGCGATCCGGATTGACGCAGAGCATGGGCAACCCAGCATCGAAACAAGCGCTCAAAGCCGCGCGATAGGGTTCCGCGCTTGTTGTACCGCCATCTGCATCCGGGCCGGTATTCAGCAGGAAATCGGCCTTGGTCGGGTCTGTCACAATCTCGGCGGCGTCTTCCTCAACCACGGAAAGATCACGCTCTGGCCCGATATGCATCACGCGGCGCCCCATGCGTGCGAACCAGGGGTGCTTGCGTTCCTTCATCAGCCGCCAGGAAGCCTCACCAGAAGACATGATGCCATCGTAAAGCCCGCGATCGAGCCCCATACGGTCCAGCATGCCTTGCACGAACCAGGCGCGCCGCGGCGCATTGGTCAGAAAGACAATGCGCTTGCCGCGGGCCTTGAGTGCGGCAAGCGCTTCCGGCACGCCTGGATAGGGTTTGCGCCCATCATGCACCACGCCCCAAAGATCGAGCACATAGCCGTCATAACGGTCAGCGATGTCAGCGATACCTTCCAGAATTTGCATCACGCGTCCTTGCCGACAGCATCGGCGACCGAGGTGAAGCCATCACGGGCCAGAAGCGCCGCGAGGCCATCGAGAATTTGTCGTACCAGAACAGGCCCGGCATAGGCGAAGCCGGAATAAAGCTGTACCAGCGCGGCGCCGGCGCGGATTTTGGCATAAGCCTGTTCAGCGCTGGCAATGCCGCCCACGCCAATCAGCGCGATCCGGCCCTCAGCCAGATGGTAGCAGCGCCGCAGCATTTCAGTGGAAAGCGTAAAAAGCGGCGCGCCGGAAAGCCCCCCTGCTTGGTCCTTCAACCCAGAACGCAGCGAAGCGGGGCGGGTGATGGTGGTGTTTGAAATGATCAGCCCGGCAATCCCTTGCGCCACACAGGCTGTCACAATGGGGCCGAGAGCCTCATACGCCAGATCGGGCGCGATCTTAACCATCAAGGGTGGGCGCTTTGGCAGGACCGCGCGGCGCGCATTGATGGCAGCCAGAATCGAAGCCAGGCGTTCTTCCCCCTGCAAATCCCGCAATCCCGGCGTATTGGGGGAGGAGACATTGACCGTGACGTAATCCACATGCGACGCCAGCGCTTCATAAAGCGCCGGATAGTCGCGTTCGGGATCGGCGCCTTCCTTGTTGATGCCGATATTGGCGCCGAAAATCCCCGGCAGAGGGCGGGGCAGCGCCTTGACCCGCGCCAGATAGGCATCAAGCCCCGCATTATTGAAACCCATGCGGTTGATCACGGCCTGGTCTTCGGTAAGGCGGAATAGCCTCGGGCGTGGATTACCCGCCTGAGGGCGCGGTGTGACCGTACCCGCCTCCATAAAGCCAAAACCAAGGCGGAGCAGCGGCAGCACCGCTTCGGCATTCTTGTCGAACCCGGCGGCCAAGCCGAGCGGATTGCGAAAGCGAAGCCCCGCAACCTCGGTCGCGAGGCTTGGGTGATCCGCACCGCGATCCCGGCCCGCGAGGCCGAGGGAGAGGGCGCGGAGCGCGATACCATGGGCGGTTTCGGCATCCATGCCGCGCATAAGCGGCATAAGGGCGGAGGCAATGGCGGGAATCATACCCCCTTCTGCCCCGGACCGACGGGCGGGGAAAGGCCCGAAGCCACCAGATGAGGCTTTCTTTTCCAGTCATAAAATTTTAGGCTTTTGCTTGTTTTTGTGTTCCCAAAGTTCCATGGGGGACAAGTGACGCTTTTCACCTGCAATATTGTCCCATCTGGGGATGCCATCGCCCATGGCTGCCAATGTGCGGCCTGTCAGGGCGTCGGGAAGCCAATGGCCACCCCAACACCTGGCCCCGCGTCGGCGATCAGCGCGGCGGATGTGCCAGGCGACTCCAGTACAGGTTTTTCGATTTTGACTGGCACGCCGCTTGATGGTGTGCTGGAAGTCAATGGCGATCATGATTGGTACGCGGTAGATTTAGTGGCAGGCACGCGGTATCGGATCACACTGGATGGTGTGGCCATTGGCGATATCGGCGCGCTTGAAGACCCTTATATCTATTTGCGTGACGCGAGTGGTTTCTTACTCGCCAAAAATGACGATATCAGAGACGGGATATTGCGAAACTCCCTGCTGAATTGGACTGCCACCACGAGCGGGCGATACTATTTGGATGTTGGCGCCTGGAACGAGGGCTATACTGGCGGTTATCGGCTTTCCATCGCCGAACCTAGCTTTCCCACTTATACGCTTGATCAGGTCGCTGATTTTCTGACGGCTGGCTATTGGGGCGGCTCTGGTCATCGTTGGAATACCGGCAGCGATAACATAATTACCTATAACCTCACGGCGCTCACAATCGAAGGCCAAGTGCTTGCACGTGCAGCTTTCCAGACCTGGGCGAATGTGACCAATCTGGTGTTTCAGGAAGTCACCTCAGGCGGCGATATTCCGTTTGATGATAATGAATCGGGCGCATTTGCCAGCGGTACCTGGAGCGGCGGGTTCATCACCTCCATGCGCGTAAATGTCAGCACCAACTGGCTCCAAAGTAACGGCACCACAATAGATAGCTATTCCTTCCAGACCTATGTGCATGAAATTGGTCATGCGCTGGGGCTTGGTCATGGTGGGCCTTACAATGGTTCCGCGAATTATGGTCAGGATAATCTCTATCAGAACGACATTTGGTCTTATACCATCATGTCCTATTTCGATCAGGCGGATGCAGGTTTCGGCAGCTATCGCTTTGTGATGGGGCCAAGTGCTGCGGATATTTTGGCCGTGCACAACCTGTACGGCGCCAATACCACCTTCAATGCGGGCAATACTGTTTATGGCCGTAATGCAACGGCTGGGTCGCTCTATGATTTCGCGAATTATACGACCGCGCCCGCCTTCACCATTTATGACACTGGCGGTTCAGATACCTTGGATGCTTCTGGCTATAGCGCGAACCAAATCATTGATTTGAACGCGGAGGCGTTTTCTTCCGTTGGTGGCCTGACGAACAATATTGGTATCGCCCGCGGGGTTGTCATGGAAGCGGCACAGGCTGGTAATGGCGCGGACAGTATCATGGGCAATGCCGCCGCAAATGTTCTTTCAGGTGGTGCCGGCGCCGATACGCTGAATGGTGGCCTGGGCAATGATAGCCTGGATGGTGGCGCGGGGAATGACTGCCTGATTGGTGGCGATGGTTTGGATATCGCCGATTACTGGGTTGCCAGCGGCGGGATCATTGTAAATCTTGTCACCGGCAGCGCCTCCGGCAGCGCCATAGGCACTGACATGCTTATGGGCATGGAGGGCGCCGCTGGCGGGCAGGGCGCCGATAGCATGATCGGCAATGCAGGGAACAATATCCTGTCAGGCAATGCCGGCGCGGATACATTGAATGGCGGCGCGGGTAGCGATAGCCTTTATGGCGGTGCTGGCAATGATATGCTGATCGCCAATGGTAGCGGAGGCAGTTTCGACGGTGGGGCTGGTGATGACGTCATCCTGCTGGGCGGTACGCAGCTTGCCGATATTCTGGCGCTATTCGCCCCTGCGTGATGAACGCCACTCGCGCGCTTGACGCCCCCTGATCCCGGGGTGAGAAGGAGGCAGCCGAAGCTGTTTCGGTGCAATGCCAGTCCGGGGTCAAATGACAAGCTTTAAGGGGCCGCTACTGCTGGTGGCGGCGATGGCGCTTTTTGCATTGCTCGATGCTAACTCAAAGCTTCTGGCGGGGCGTTATGGCGCAGATCAGGTGCTGGTCATTCGCTATGGCACTCTACTCGCGCTGCTTGCACTATTGCGCCTGCTGAGTCCCGGTGCTGGTGGGCCAATTGCCACCGCAAAGCCTGCGCTGCATTTGTTACGCGCGCTTTGCATGGCGGGTTCCGCCTATGGCTTCTTTCTGGCGTTTCGGGACATCCCGCTGGCCGAGGGCTATCTGGTCTATTTCACCGCGCCTTTCTTCACCCTTCTGTTGGCTGCGCTGGTGCTGGGGGAGAAGAATGGCCGCGCCGTCTGGTTCTGGTCGGCCATGGGCTTTATTGGCGTGATTGTTGCCATGGCGCCGGCGCTTTCGGCTGCCGGGCCTTGGCGCGCCTATGCCTGGGCCTTTTTGGGCACCATGACCTACGCTGGGTTTCTGACCCTCAGCCGTGTGCTGCGGGCGGAGCAGGGCGCGGCGCGGCTGGTCTTCTGGTCATCCGGCCCGCTTTTCCTGGCGATATTGCCTTTCGCGGTGTCGGAATGGGTCGCGCCTGATGCGTATGATTGGCTGGCGCTCGTTGCCAATGGGCTTTTCGCCGGTGGTGCAACGCTGGCCCTGGCCTTGGCCTTCAGCATTGATCGCGCGGCGCGGCTTGCGCCGCTTGAATTTACCGCCTTGGTCTTCGCGTTGATCCTGGATGCGGCGATTTGGCAGCTATGGCCCGGTGGCTGGACCTTGGCGGGTGCGGCGATTGTGGTCCTTGCCTGCCTGATGAGCGAACGCGCCGCACGGTCTGATCAGGGGTAACGCATCCGCTTCAAGGAATGTCAGACGGGAACTGATGCCGCCCATCGGCGCCGAGCGGCAGCGGTACCACGCGGCGCACCGCGGTCAGCGGCAAAACCCCATAGAGATGCGGAAACAAACCCGGGCGTGAACCGCCGCTGGCGGGTTCCCATTTCAGGCTCTCCCCAAGCGTTCCCGCCGCCACTTCCACCATCAACAAATCGGCGATTCCGGCACGGTGCTTGGCGGCGCTGGCGCGTAGCTGCGCTGCGGTCGAAAAATGCAGAAAACCGTCGCGCAGATCATCCGCGCTGCCGTGATAGGCGCCGGCAGCCTCAGCCACGCGCCAATCCGCTTGGCGGAGAAGGGTATAAATCAGATCGTTCATGCGGCGTTGCTTACTGAATTCCCGTGGCCTCGGCAAAGCGGTGGCCCTTGGCGCGGTTGATTTTGCTCTTTTCCGAAATCGCCTAAGCTTGCGTGAGGGCCGCGCCGCTGGGCAGGTGCGCCGCTTTTTCACCCCGCCCGCAGGTTGCCGCCATGGATTCTCTTCCGCTCGCCGGAATTCGCGTTGTTGAATTCTCCCACATGGTTATGGGGCCCGCTTGCGGCTTGGTGCTGGCCGATTTGGGGGCCGAGGTGATCAAGATAGAACCCCCGGGCAAGGGTGATCGTACACGCTATCTGGTCGCATCCGGCACCGGATTCTTCCCCGCCTTCAGCCGCAACAAGAAAAGTGTGACGATAGATACGGATGACGCTGGTGATTTGGAAACCCTGCAGCGCCTCATTGATACGGCGGATGTGGTGGTGGAGAATTTCCGCCCTGGCGGGCTTGCTGCCAAGGGCCTGGGCTATGAAGCGCTTTCGGCACGCAACCCGCGGCTGATCTATTGTTCGCTTAAGGGCTATCTGCCCGGCCCTTATGAAAACCGCACTGCCTTGGATGAGGTGGTGCAGATGCAATCGGGCCTTGCTTACATGACCGGCCCGCCGGGGCGGCCACTGCGCGCCGGGGCGCCCGTGAATGACATGATGGGCGGCATGTTTGGCGCCATTTCCATCCTGGGCGCGCTCCGGCTTCGCGATGCGACGGGGCGCGGGCAGCATTTGCAGGCTGGACTTTTTGAAAATGCGGCCTTTCTGGTTTCCACCGCCATGCTGCAACAGGCCATCACCGGCAAGGCGCCGGAACCCATGCCGGCGGGTCGCCGCGCCTGGGGCGTTTATGATGTTTTTGATACGGCTGATGGCGAGCAGATTTTCATCGGCGTGGTCACGGAACGCCAGTGGGAGATCTTCATCCGCGAATTGAATGAACCCGCGCTGAACAATCCCGATTATTCGAGCAATACGGAACGTGCCAAGCGCCGCGAAACCCTGATTCCGCTCGTGCAATCCATGCTGATCAAGCGCAGTGTTGCAGCGCTTGAGGAAATGTGCGCCCGCGCCGGCCTGCCTTATTCACGTATCGCCAAGCCTTGGGATTTGTTCGAAGACGGTCATCTTGCCGCCAGTGATGGTTTTCACCAAGTGACGCTGAGTGATGGGCGCAAAACAAAGGTGCCGGCGCTGCCCATGCAATTCGGCGCGGAACGCCTACCGCTGCGGCATGATTTGCCAAGCCCTGGCCAGCATAATGAGGAAATTCTCGGCCCGTTCCGCGAAGCCAAGGGCCATTAAGCGTGCCGTTTGCGAAGTCATGAACAACACAAACACAGGAAGGAACGCAGAATGCCGATATACGCGCTTGATGATCTGATCCCGCAAACCCCAGGCGAGGGTCGCTTTTGGATCGCGCCTGACGCGCAGGTGGTGGGGCATGTGATCCTGGAGGAGGATGTCGGCATCTGGTTTGGCGCGGCCATTCGCGGCGACAACGAACCCATTCGCATCGGCGCGCGCAGCAACATCCAGGAAGGCGCAGTACTGCATTCCGATATGGGATTTCCGCTGACTATTGGGGCCGATGTGACAATTGGGCATCGTGCCATCCTGCATGGTTGCACCATTGGCGATGGCGCGCTGATTGGCATGGGGGCCACGGTGATGAATGGTGCGCGGATTGGTGCGGGCAGCATTATCGGCGCCTGCGCGCTGGTGACCGAGGGGAAGGAGATTCCTGAAGGCTCATTGGTGATGGGCGCGCCGGCCAAGGTGATCCGCGCGCTTGATGCGGAAACCAGGCAACGCCTGCTCGGTTCCGCTGCGCATTACGTGGAAAACGCGCGCCGCTTCGCCAAGGGCTTGCGTCGCCTATAGCTTTTTTCGAGTAAGGGTCATGCAGCGCCGTTCCATCTTGGCGGGCCTTCTGGCCTCGCCCGCCTTCGCGCAAACGCCGGAACGCGGGCTCCGCCTGATCATCGCCTTTCCGCCCGGCGGCAGCACCGACATTCTGGGCCGGCTGGTTGCGCCGCGCATGGGTGAAGTACTGGGGGCTGTGGTGACACCGGAAAACCGTAGCGGCGCTTCGGGGGCGGTTGGGGCGGGCCTTGTCGCACAAGCCGTGCCGGATGGCGGGACAATCCTGCTCGATTCCGGGGGGCAATCGGTCAATCCCTTTTTGATGCGCGGGCTGGCCTTCGATTATGTGCGGGACCTCACGCCGGTGACGCTGCTCGCCACCCTGCCGCTCATCTTGATCACGCGTGCGGATGATGGTGCGGCTGATCTTGCCGCGCTGCTTCTGCGGCTGCGCGCCAACCCCACCGAGGCGCGCTATGGCAGTGTTGGCGTTGGCTCCCGCACCCATTTGGCGGCGGCGAGCCTATTGCGGCGCGCCGAGATCAAGGGGGAGCATATCCCCTATCGCGGCGGGGCGGATCAGATGGCGGGGCTGCTCCGCGATGATGTGCCCTTCGGTTTTACCTCCCTCGCGCTGGCAGCACCTTTGATCCGGGACGGCAAGGCGCGTGCCATCGGGCTTTCAGCGCCTTCGCGCAGCACGGCCTTCCCGGCGCTGCCGACCCTCAGCGAACAGGGTTTTGTCGGGTTCCAGTTGGGGGATTGGCTTGGGCTTTTGGCCCCCGCCGCCACCCAGGCGCCAGTGATCGCCCGCCTGGCCGCCGCCGCCAAGGATGCGGTGGACCAACCCGCCCTGGCGCCACGGCTGGAAGCGCTTGGCCTGACGCCGGCCGCGCAAGGCCCGGAAGCCTTCGCCCGCTTTCTGGCCACAGAGCGGGCTGAAATGCGCGATTTGATCGCCGCTGAGGGGATCAGGCTGGACTGAAGGGCGCCTGCCTTGTGCGATTCGCCAAGGGCTGTGGCCAAGCCTAGTCTTTTAAAATCACACCTTTGGGCGAATAAACCCGGCCCCATCGCCCCTTTGCGCTTGCAAATCGCGCCCGAACATCGCAGATAGCCGTGACTGAAGGCTCAACCTTGAACCCTTATGGCGGGCGACGTCCGGCGAAAGCCGGGGCGGGCGTCCGACTTTTGCTTATGGAGGCCCACCGTGGCGCGTACCCCGCTTGATCGTATCCGCAATATCGGCATCACCGCGCATATTGACGCGGGCAAGACCACCACGACGGAACGTATCCTGTACTACACCGGTAAGTCCCACAAGATCGGTGAAGTGCATGAAGGCAATACCACCACCGATTACATGGATCAGGAACGCGAGCGCGGGATCACCATTACCTCCGCCGCCGTAACCGCCGTATGGAACGACCACCGCATCAACATCATTGATACGCCCGGCCATATTGACTTCAACATTGAAGTGAACCGGTCCTTGCGCGTGCTGGATGGCGCGATCTTCATCATTGAAGGTGTCGCCGGCGTGCAGCCGCAGTCTGAGACCAATTGGCGCCTGGCTGACCGTTACAATGTGCCGCGCATCATCTTCATTAACAAGCTTGACCGCACCGGCGCCGATTTCTATCGCGCTGCCGATACGCTGACGGAAAAGCTTGGTATCAATTGGGTTACGCTGCAATTGCCGATCGGCATTGAAGACACCTTCCAGGGCATTGTTGATCTGGTCGAAATGAAGGCGCTGATCTGGGAAGGCGACGAACTCGGCGCGAAGTATCACGAAGCGCCGATCCCCGCCGATTTGGCCGATAAGGCCGCGGAATACCGCCAGAAGCTGCTCGATACCGTTGTCGGCATTGATGAAACGGCGATGGAAGAATATTTCGACAAGGGCGATGTCATCGTCGAGACACTCAAGCGCTGCATCAAGCGCGGCACCATTTCGGGCGAATTCCGCCCTGTGCTGTGCGGTACTGCCTTCAAGAACAAGGGCGTGCAGCCTTTGCTGGATGCGGTCATTGAATACCTGCCTTCCCCGATTGACCGCGAAGGCATCAAGGTTGCGCCGGAAGAGGGCCAGGACGAAACCGCCGAACGACGCGTGATCCCCGCCAATGAAAACGAGCCTTTCGCTGGCTTGGCGTTCAAGATTATCAACGACAAATACGGCAACCTGACTTTTGTGCGCGTCTATCGCGGCGTGCTGCGTTCGGGCGATCAGGTGTTGAACACCACCAAGGGTCATAAGGAACGCGTTGGCCGCATGTTCCAGATGCATGCCGACAAGCGCGAGGAAATCAAGGAAGTCTTCGCGGGTGACATCGCGGCTTTCGTGGGGCTCAAGGATACCGGCACGGGTGATACTCTGGCCGCGCAGGAAGATGCCGTTGTGCTGGAACGCATGGCCTTCCCGGTGCCGGTGATTGACATCTCGGTCGAGCCAAAGACCAAAGAAGGCGTCGAAAAGATGACCCTTGGCTTGCAGAAGCTGGCCGGGGAAGACCCGTCCTTGCGTCTGCGCACTGATCAGGAAAGCGGCCAGACCATCCTTTCCGGTATGGGCGAATTGCATCTGGAAATCATCATTGACCGCCTGAAGCGCGAATATGGTGTGGATGCGAATATCGGCGCGCCGCAGGTTGCCTATCGTGAGACCATCAGCCGCGCGCATACCGAAACCTATACCCACAAGAAGCAGTCGGGTGGTTCGGGCCAATACGCTGAAGTGAAGATCATCTTTGAGCCGAAGGAGCGGAACGAGGGGATCGAATTCCACAATGGCGTTGTGGGCGGCGCGGTGCCGAAGGAATATATCCCGGCGGTTGAAAAGGGTATCAAGGTGCAGGCCGATACCGGCGTGCTGGCCGGCTTCCCCACCGTGGACTTCAAGTACAGCCTGGTGGATGGCAAGTACCACGATGTCGATTCAAGCGCGCTGGCGTTTGAAATCGCGGCCAAGGCTTGCTTCCGCGAAGGCATGAAGAAGGCCGGCCCGGTGATCCTGGAACCGATCATGGATGTGGAAGTAACCACGCCATCTGATCACGTGGGCGATGTGGTGGGTGACTTGAACCGCCGCCGCGGCGTGATCCAAAGCCAGGATATGGCGGGCACCAGCGTGATTGTGCGCGCGCATGTGCCGCTCAAGGAAATGTTCGGCTATATCTCGAACCTGCGCGGCATGACGAAGGGGCGCGCTTCCTTCTCCATGCAGTTCCACCACTACGATCCGGTGCCGCGCAATATCGCGGATGAGATCATGGCGAAGTCGGCCTGAAGCTGGTTTAGTCGCAAAAACGCAAAACGGCGCGGGGCCTTCCCGCGCCGCTTTTGTTTGGGGGTGGTGAGAGGTTACCCCGCTGCCGCCAAAACCTCCGCCGCTGCGCGCAACAGCATCCCATCGCGACGCCACAGCGCTTCCAGCACGCGAAAGTGATCTGCCTCCGGCACTGGGATCAGCGCGCCGGGTGCCTGCGCTTCCGCCCGGTGGCGATGAAAGACGCGGCTTTGCCGCCGCAATTCCGGCAATTCCCGCGCGCCATAGGCAATGGCAATGGGCTTTTGCACGACAGGTCGGCGGATCGGCGAATGCGCGACGATTTCCTCGGGCGTCAAATGCAGCTTGTCGTTCAAATTGGTCTCGGCAATCGGGGCCAATTCATAAATGCCGGACATGGCAAGCGCGCCCACCACCAAGGGGTGCTCCGCCGCCAGCGCCGCCAAATGCCCGCCGGCAGACCAGCCGGAAGCAATGACCTTGCCCGCCACACCATGCGTGGCGCCATGCGCGGCGAGCCAATCCAGCGCGGCGTGGATTTCGCCGACAATGCGCGCCATGGAAGCCTCAGGTGCCAGCGTATAGCCGCAAATCCCAACCGACCAGCCAGCGGCCAAGGCGCCTTCGGCCATGATGGCGAAATCCTCCCGCCGATTGCGCTGCCAATAGCCGCCATGGATGAAAACCAGGCAGGGCGCATCGGCGCGGGCGGCGGGGTAAAGGTCCCATTTCTCGCGTTCGCCGCTGCCGAAAGGCAGATCAAGATGCCCGGTGTGCTTGGCGCGAAATGCCTCAGACAGCGCATTGCGATTGGCGACCTGCGCCGCGCTATCCGCCACGCCATTGAGGTTATCATAAGCCGCATCGCGCGCGGCCTGGGTCCAGCCGGCCCAGCCTTCAGGCGTGGCATAGGGGCTTGTCATGGCTTGATCACTCCAATGGGTGCGCCGGCAAGGAAGGCATTGGTCACTGCTACCGCCACTTCGTAATAGGTGCGGTAATTCTGTTCCGTGACGTAACCCAAATGCGGCGTCAGCACGGTATTCGGCGCGCCCAAGATCGGGTGATCCTTGGGCAGAGGCTCAATATCAAACACATCAAGCCCAGCGCCGGCGATGCGCCCTTCCTGCAAGGCCGCAATCAGCGCTGCCTGTTCAATAAGCGGGCCTCGGCTGGTGTTCACGATGAAGGCGCTTGGCTTCATCAGGGCCAGATCAGCTGCGGTGATGGTGTTGCGCGACCGATCTGACAGAATCAAATGCAGCGTCACAACATCCGCTGCGCGCAGCAAAGTGGCCTTGTCCACGCGGGTTGCGCCAATCTCAGTGGCGCGTTCATCGGTCAGGTTGGTGGACCAGGCCAGCACCTTCATGCCGAAGGCCTGGCCGATTTTGGCGACCCGCCCGCCTAGCTTGCCAAGGCCAATCACGCCAAGCGTTTTGCCTTCCAGCCCCAGGCCAATATGCGTCTGCCAGCGCCCGGCGCGCAGCGCTTCCTGCTGGCGCGGAATATCGCGCACCAGTGACAGGATCAGCCCCCAGGTGAGGTCCGCGGTTGGATCACCGGAAGTGCCCGTGCCGCAAAACACCACGCCACGCTCAGCGCAGGCTCCCGCGTCAATGGAACGATTGCGCCCGCCGGTTGTGATGATCAGCCGCAGATTGGGCAAAGCTTCAATCAGCTTGCGCGGGAAGGGCGTTCTTTCGCGCATCGCCAAAATCGCATCGAAGGGCTTCAACCTTTCAACCAGCGCCGCGTGATCAGTGATGGTGTCGCGAAAGACAGTGATCTCAACACCCTTGGGCAGCTTGTCCCAGGGGCCGAGGGAAAGTGCCACGCCCTGGTAATCATCCAGAATGGCGAAACGCTTGATAGGGACAACAGACATAAGGTGTTCCTTGAAATTAAGAAGCGTTCAGGGTGATGCGCTGCAGCGCGGCGCGTAGATTTTCCGGCAAGGGTGTGGGCGTTTTCTGCGTGGCGCGATCCACATAGACATGCACCAGATAGCCCTCGGCACTCGCCTCATTCTCATCATTACGGAAAATGCCGACCTCATAACGGACGGATGTATTGCCGGCCCGCCCGCAGCGGAGCCCGCAGGTGATGTCATCCGGAAAAGCGATGGGTGCCAAATAGCGGCATTGCGTTTCCACCACCAGGCCAATCACCGGCGCGGTCGGGATATGCAAAAAGCCGGATGACGTCAGGAAGCGCGCCACCGCACTATCTATCCAGGAATAATAAATGACGTTGTTGATGTGGCCATAGACGTCATTATCCATCCAGCGTGTGGCGATGGGCACAAACATGGCGTAATCGGCGCGCTGCGCGCGTTGCTTGGTCATGTGCTACCCCTAACGGCCCAAGGCGCGCGTCACAATCGCGTGGTCCACGCAATCGGCGAAGCTTGGCTCACGCGTGATCACGCCTGCGCTTTTCATCGCGCCGCGTAGCTGCGTGAAGGCGGCTTCAGGGAAATGCGGGGTTTCTGGCCACAGCCGCGCCGCCTGATAACGCGCCAGCGCCGCGGTCAGTACGGGCAATTCCACATCCGCGAAAAGCGGCGCCACACTTGCAGCAATCTCCACGGCCGGCGCCGCGTAAACATAAGCCAGCGCATCGGCCAAGGCGCGCGTCATGGCTTCGAATTCCGCGCTGAAGCGCTCAATATTCGCCTCGGTGGCGTAAAGCGCCGTATAGGCGCTGGGCCCCCGGTCAGAAGCGCGGTGCCACACCGCGCCGCCCTTGGCTTCCAGCTTTGTCGCGAAGGGTTCGAACATTTGCGCGACATCCAAACGGCCCTCGGCCACCGCATCCGCGTTTTCCGCCATGGTCTTGTCGGTCACGCGCGCCATGGCGTCAGGGTCCACGCCTGCCTGGCGCAGATCATCCTGCAAGCACCACCAGGGGGTCGGCACTTCCTTCACACTACCGAAGCGGAGATTGGGCAAATCCTTCAGGCTGAAGCCCGGATTCGGCCCGCGCCCGAGCAGCATGAAGGGGTCGCGCATCACCACCGCGCAGAATGACCGCAGGGGGCAGGCTGGATCGGCAGCGCGCATCATGATCACGCGCATGGGGCCAGACCAAGCGACATCGGCCTGATCCGCGAGCAATGCCTCCGCCGCGCGTGTCGGGTCACCGGCGGTGGCGCGCGTTACCGTCACGCCATGCTTGGCGTAAAAGCCGCGCTGCTCTGCCACGTAAAAGGGCGCGTAGAAGACGGCACGGAAGGGTTCGGCAAGGCGGATGGGCTTCACGATCATGGCTCCTTGAAGGTCTCTATTCTGCCCGAGCTTTGCGCCTCGGTCAGCCCCGCCGGCTATGGCCCGATTCGCGCTTTGCGGCACTTCTGAACATCACCCGCTAAGGCCTTGCGGGATCAGCAGTAAGCATTCAACCCCTTCGCCCGCTCAGCGGAAGACGCTATATATTGTGGGTTCCGCCGGGCTCACCCACAATAGTCTGTGGATAACTCGGCGGCGTATCGAGACAAGCCCCCCCAGGAGTTCCATGCCCAGCGCCGCGCCAAGGCCAGATAACGCCACCCGCATTGAACCTTTCCGCCTGCGCGGGGCGAATTTCAATTTGCTTGTGCTGCGCCTGATGGATCATCGCCCGGAAGCGGTGGTGCCGGCCATTGGCGACCAGTTCCGCCGTGCGCCTGGCTTCCTGCGCTTTGCGCCGATTGTGCTCGGGCTTAGTGACATTCAGGTCCCACCGAATGAGGTGGATTTCCCCGGTCTGATCCAGGGCCTCCGTGAGCTTGAGATCATGCCGATCGGCACCACCGGCGGCACGGCGGAAATGCGCAACGCCGCGATATCCTATGGCCTGCCCCCGGTGCGGAGCGTGGGCGGCAAGGAATCGGATGAGGATATCACCGCTCCCACCCCGCAGGCTGGCGATGCCACGCAAGCGGCACCTCCGCCGCCGCCACCCATCGCCAAGCTCGCTGCCGCGCGCAGCACAATGGTGGTGGAACAGCCAGTGCGCGCCGGTCAGCGCATCTGGGCGGAAGGCGTTGATCTGATCATCACCTCCACCGTCAATGCGGGGGCCGAGGTGATTGCGGATGGCAATATCCATGTCTATGGCGCGCTCCGTGGCCGCGCTATCGCAGGGGGCGCCAGCAATATGGAAGCACGCGTTTTCGCGCTGAATTTCGATCCGGAATTGGTTTCCATCGCCGGCTTCTACGCCGTGCGAGAAGGCTTTCCGGCAGCACAGATTGGCAAGGCGATGCAGGTGCGGCTGGTTGGTGAGCGCATGCGCTTCGACCCCATCACCTGATCGCGACGGGAGCATTTCCAAGCCAAGTGGAATCACGTGGCGACTCGGGAACTGCAACGAAAGTTAGGTTTAGTGCATGTCCGCTGAGCGGATGCGAAGCGGACAGGCAGAGGATTTCAGGGAGGCATAGGAATGGCTCAGGTTATCGTGGTGACATCAGGAAAGGGCGGCGTCGGCAAGACGACATCAAGCGCCGCCTTCGCAACTGGCCTTGCGCAGCGCGGCAAGAAGACGGTGGTGATTGATTTCGATGTGGGCTTGCGCAACCTTGACCTCATTATGGGTGTCGAAAGGCGCGTGGTTTTTGACATCATCAATGTCATCCAAGGTGAGGCGCGGCTGAGCCAGGCGCTGATCCGCGACAAGCGCGTTGAAACCTTGTCCATCCTGCCGGCGTCCCAGACCAAGGATAAGGATACGCTGACCAAGGAGGGGGTTGCGAAGATCATCGAGGAACTCTCGAAGGAATTCGATTACATACTGTGCGATAGCCCCGCCGGCATCGAAAAGGGCGCGCTGCTTGCGCTTTACTTCGCCGACCAAGCGATTGTTGTGACGAACCCGGAAGTGTCCTCGGTGCGGGATTCGGATCGCATCCTTGGTGTGCTGCAATCCAAATCCAAGCGCGCGGAAGAAAAGCGCGAACCGGTGAAGGAACATTTGCTGGTGACGCGTTTTGACCCGAACCGCGTGGCAAAGGGTGAAATGCTGAAGCTGGATGATATCCGCGAAATCCTGGCCATTCCGCTGCTGGGCGTGATCCCTGAAAGCGAAAGCGTGCTGCGCGCTTCCAATACCGGCACGCCCGTGATCATGGATAATGAAAGTAATGCCGGGCAGGCCTATACGGATGCGGTTTCCCGCTTCCTGGGTGAAGACGTGCCGCATCGCTTCCTGGAAGCGGAACGCAAAGGCCTGTTCCGGCGCTTGTTTGGTGGGAGGGCCGCGTGATGTCTTGGCTCGATTTATTCCGTGGCCGGCGCAAGGATGCCAGTGCCGTTGCCGCCAAGGAAAGGCTCCAGATTGTTCTGGCGCATGAGCGCATTGGCCGTAATCGGGAGGATTTCCTGCCGAAGTTGCAACAGGAATTGGTCGCGGTCGTTGCGCGCTATGTCGCAATTGACCCGAGCAAGGTGAACGTGCATCTGGATCGCGGCGGGGATATGTCCACGCTGGAGATCGAGATTGAACTGCCCGCACCTTCCGCAATGCGGCTAGCCTCGGCGCGCTGAAGCAGTTCTAAAGCGGGCGCTGGCTTGTTCAGCGCCCTTCCTGCCGCCACGCCAGGACAACTGTGCCCAGCAACAAAGCCAGCGCCAACCAAGGCGGCAGCAGCGGCAAGGCGGAAACACTGATCACGCTGTGATCCGCATTGCGGCGCAGCCCAATCCAGCCTGCGCCCGCGAAATCGCGCCCCGCTGGCATCATGCGTAATTCGGGCAGCACGGGCGCTGCTTCCAGCCCCAGCCAGCGTATCGCGCCACGGCCCTGGAGCAGCGGGCGCAGCTTCTCGGCATCTGCGCGTAGATCAGCGATTTCCAGCGGATTGGCGACTGCGGCGGCGGCGAAAGCAACGCGCTTGCCATCGGCCACCTGCCACACCCCCGGCATGCGTGCAGCAATATCGGCAACCGCGCGCCCACCGCCCGCTTCTTCCAGCCGCGCGGTGCTGCGCGTGCCATCGGGTGCGGTGATCGTCACTTCAGGCGCCGGCGCGGCTTCCAGGCTGCGGCGCACAATCGCCATCCGCCCCGCTTCAATCCGCGCCGTCAGATCTTCTTCTTCCAAAGTGGTTTCGCGCATCAGCCAATGGGCGATGCGGCGCAGCAATTCTTCCTGCGGGCCGCCGCCATCATGCCCGCGCCCCCAAAGCCAGATATGATCTGACATTAGCAGCGCCACACGCCCTTCGCCGACCCGATCCAGCACCAATAAGGGCGAGCCTTCGGGGCTTTCCATTACCGCGACACCGCCGCGCGCTTCACCACGCAGCCAGCGATACCAGCGGCCCCAGCTTGCTTCCGCCGCCGCGCTATTCGCCCCAGCCAGCCCCTCCGTCACTGGATGGCGCGCGCCAAGCGTGCTGATGCGCGGGCGGAACGGTGTCTCCTCCACCCCAGCGCCACGCCCAATGGGGCGCGCCGGCAGCACCTGAGACAAAGGCGTGAAGGCAAGCGATGTGGGGCCCGCGAATTCCGGCCCGACACTCATCAACAAGGCCCCACCGGCGCGCACGTGATCCGCAATGTTGCGCATATAGGCCGGTGGCAGCAGGCCGCGATTGGTGAAGCGGTCAAACACAATCAAATCAAACTCGCGCAGCTTCACCTGAAACAGCTCACGCACCGGAAAGGCAATCAGCGCCAATTCATTAAGCGGCGTCAGATCATCCTTCTCTGGTGGGCGCAGAATGGTGAAATGCACCAGATCCACATTGGGATCGGCCTTCAATAGCCGCCGCCAAGCGCGTTCCCCGGCATGCGGCTCACCGGAGACCAGCAGCACGCGCAGCCGATCCCGCACGCCATTTACCGTGACCACTTGGCGGTTATTGAGCGGGCTGACCTCTCCGGCGCGGGGTTCTGCCTCCAACTCAATCACCATGGGCCCGCCGCGCGCGACGGGGACGGAAATCGCGTGTTCTCGCCCGATCGGGATTTCCTCACGCCGCGCAGCACCGCCATCACGGCGGATGACAAGGCCTGCACTGCCAGAAGCCGGCGCGCCCAAATCCTCGATCACCACGCTTAATTCCACCTGCTGGCCGACAATGCCAAAGCCAGGGGCGGAGACCAGACGCAGGCGCCGATCCACTTCACCGGCCCGGCCGGGCAGCAGCACATGAAACGGCGCATCAAAAGGCAGCAGCGCTGGTACGTCATGCACCTGGCCATCGGTCAACGCGATCACGCCGGCAAGCCGCGCCCGTGGCACATCGGCCAAAGCCGCCCCCAAAGCCGAGAAGAGCGCGGTGCCGCGCTGGCCGGATTCCGGTACCTCCAGCACCCGTAAATCAAGCCCGGGCAGTCGGGCGGCCCGCGCCTCCAAAGCTGTCCGCACGGCGGCAATCCGCTCGGCCCGGTCGCTAATCTGCGTGCTGTCACTGCGATCAACGGCCAGGATTGCGATATCGGGGCGGGTTTCGCGTTCTTCCCGTAACAGGCGCGGATCGCAGAGCGCGCCAAGTAGGATCACTGCCGCAAGGGTGCGCCACCAGATGCCGCGGGCGCGCTGATAAAGGCCATAGGCCAAAAGAACCAGCGCGAGCGCAGCGAAAGCCAGAATAAGCCACGAGGGCAGGCGCGGCAGGAAATCCACATAGGTGAGGTGCTGCATCATGCGCGACCGGGGCTCCTGCCCCCGAAGCCTTGATCAGCCCCCCCCCGGTTGCCCACGATGTTAGGCTGAAGTGCTGCCGACCAGCCTCCAGGTCGGGTCCGAATTGGCCAAGTCACGCTGGAAGGTCCAGACATCGGTCATTTCCGTCACGGCTTCGGCACCGGAAACAATGGAACCATCCCGCGCCTGCACCAGATTGATCTGGTCCGTTACCAGACGCACCGTGATTTCGGCTACACTGCCGCGCAGCTCCGCAGCCTCAATCCCGCTTTCCTCAACTGACCGTAATTCAGTGCGCTGAGTCTCGCCGGCAGCTTCGCGCGCGCTGATCGCCTGATCAAAGCCGGCATAAGCTTCTTCGGATAACAAAGGCTTCAAGGTGGCGCGATCTCCGCGGGCGAAGGCTTCCACGATCATGCCAAAAGCAGTTTCCGCCCCATCCAGAAAGCGGTTCGGATCAAAGCTGCGATCCCGCTTCTGGATTTGCGCCAAAGCCTCACCCGCCGGGCTGCGCAGATCGGGGATCATACGCCGGGCACCCCCTTGTGCTGGCTTGGGGCCGATATCCACCTCAGTGGCAGCTCCACGCGCGGCGGGCGCCGGGGCTCCCTCCGGCTGTGCCGGGCGCTCAAAACCCGTGCGGCGGCCAAGCACGCTCCGCAGGCGCAGCACCAAAAAGGCCGCAACCATGGCGAAGAGGATCAGATCTATCGGCAAGCCACCCATTTCTTTACTCCTTGAACCCTAATCTAGGGTCTCGTGTGCCCAAGGGCAACGCTTGGCTCATGCCAAGCAGAGATGGAATCACTCAAGCACCTCATCAGTTGCCTAAAAATCAATTTAGGTGTGGTCCTGCGGGGGTCTCCCCATAGGCGTTTCGCTGCCCCGGAACGTCGCGAATAGTCGCCCGGTTTCACTGTGGCGCATGCTCCGAACCGCCAAACGTTTCCGCTTGGCTTGAAAATGGTCTAGACCGAGCGCAGATCGAACAAGGGTGACGAATGTGATTCTGCTTCGGCATGGGCAAAGCGAATTCAACCTGCTTTTTACTCAAACCCGCAAAGACCCCGGCATCATTGACCCGAAGCTGACACCGCTTGGCCAGACCCAGGCCGAAGAAGCCGCTGAAACCCTGGCACATGAAGGCATTCGGCGCATCATCGTCTCCCCCTATACCCGTGCGCTGCAAACGGCGCTGCCGGTGGCGCGGCGCCTCAATCTGCCGCTGACCGTGACGCCCACGGTGCGTGAACGCTACGCCTTCACCTGCGATATCGGCCGGCCGATCACGGAATTGCGCCTGGATTTCCCCCAAGTGGTGCTGGACCATATTGACGAAATCTGGTGGCCGCCGGTCGAAGAGCCTGCGGAGCAAGTTATTGATCGCGCACAGTTATTCCGCGCCGAACTGGCCGCCTTGCAGGATTGGTCCCATACCCTGGTGGTCTCTCACTGGGGCTTCATTCTCGCCTTCACGGGCAAAAGCGTGATGAACGGCCAATTGCTGCGGGTGGACCCGACCGAAGCCCCACCCGCCGAAATCATCTGGAAGCACTGAACGGGGAGAAGAAAACCCGGCTTCAGGACCGCGTTGCCGCCATGGCCAGGGCCGGACGGCGAAGCGGGGGGAAGGTCGCTTCCTCGTCCTCTTGCGCGCCGGCCTCATTGATGGCCAGGCGATAACCACCGGCCTCGGTCAATAAAATCCGCGCCTCCGCTGGGTTGGGCTCGATCTTTTGGCGCAGGCGATAGATGTGGGTTTCCAGCGTATGGGTGGTGACGTGGCTGTTATAGCCCCAAACCTTGGTCAGCAGGATCTGGCGTGAAACAGCGCGCCCACCGGCGCGGTAAAGGAACTTCAGGATCGCTGTTTCCTTTTCCGTCAGCCTTATCTTTCGCCCCCGCTTCGGTTCCTGCAATAGCTTCGCGGCGGGACGGAAATCATAGGGCCCGATGGTGAAAACGGCATCTTCGCTGCCTTCGAAAATGCGGATCTGCGCACGCAATCGCGCGAGCAATTCCTGCACCCGAAAGGGTTTGGCGATGTAGTCATTCGCCCCCGCATCAAGGCAGCGCACCACATCCTGCTCACCATCGGCACCGGTCAACATGATGATGGGCATACGCATGCCAGCACGGCGAAGCTTCAAGCAGAAATCCCGCCCATGCCCATCCGGCATGCCAAGATCCAGCAGAATGGCATCAAACCGGGCGCCATCGGCGCGCAACAGGGCTTCGGCATCCGCCAGGCTTGCCGCGCCTGTCGCCACGAATTCGCCATCAAAGGCCAATTGTTCCGCGAGGCTTGCGCGCAGTGCGTCATTGTCATCTACAATCAAAACCGGGTGCGAGGAATTCATGAGCAGCAAGCCTCTTTTCTCGTATGGCGCCATGCGGATTGCTCCTTAGCGCCGTTATGCCCCCACGAAGACAATGCCATTTCGCCCCCCCACTTCGCAAGCCATACCTCACGGGAGTTTGAAGCTAATGTGACGGTTAGGCCGTGTAACAGCCTTGCCGGTTGGGGGGGCTCGCAAAGCGCCCTCACAGTGCCACATTCCCCCAGGCTAAATAAAGGCGTATTGGAAACCAACATCATGTCTTCTCAAGGTTGCCTATTGTCCCAAAGCACTGAACAAGCCCCCGCCCCGCGCCGCCTTGCCATGCGGGCCGTCCATCGGGCCATTTCCGATTTGCGCCGCGGCACGCCGGTACTGGTCGTGCAGAATGATATCGGCCTGCTGGTTGTTGCGGCAGAAACGCTCGGCGCTTCGGGGCTTGCAGATATCGCCTCAGGCGCCTTGGCGGCGCCAGTGCTGCTGGTTGCCCCCACGCGCGCGGCTGCCTTGCTGCGCCGGCCCGTGACCCAGGCCGAGGATCAGGCCGTGGTGGCGCTGCGCTTGCCGGCATTGGTACTGGACCCCGTGAGGCTGCGCAGCTTCGCAGACCCCACTGCCGAAAGCATGCTGCCGGCTGAGGCTGACCAAGTCTCTCCGCCACCACTGGCGGGTGCTGCGCTTGCTTTGGCGAAGCTTGGCCGACTTTTGCCTGCGCTGGTGGCCGCCCCTACCGCAGTGGGTGTGGCGGAGCGGCTTTCGCTGCTGCGTGTGCCGGCCGAGGATATCTTGAGCTACCCTGCTAGCGCCGCTTCCAGCCTGAAGCGCGTGGCGGAAGCCCGCGTACCGCTGGAAGATGCGCCGGAAGCGCGCATCATTGCCTTTCGTGCCGCCGATGGCGGGATTGAACATCTGGCCATTCTGGTTGGTGACCCGGAAGCGAGCGCCGCTGCTGGGCAGGCGCCTTTGGTGCGCGCGCATTCCGAATGTTTCACGGGTGATCTTTTGGGTTCGCTTCGTTGCGATTGCGGCCCGCAGCTGCGTGGCGCCATCAAGCGCATGGCGGAAGACCCCGCAGGCGGTATGCTGCTTTATCTGGCGCAGGAAGGGCGTGGCATTGGCCTGGTGAACAAGCTGCGCGCCTATACAATGCAGGATCGCGGGCTTGATACACTCGATGCCAATCGCGCGCTTGGCTATGGCGCGGATGAGCGGAACTTCCTCGTGGCGGCCACCATGCTGCGCGAAATTGGCATGACGCGCGTGCGGCTGCTGACCAATAACCCCGATAAGCTTTCGGGCCTTGCCGCCTCCGGCATTGATGTGGTGGGGCGCGAAGCGCATAGCTTCGACCCGAATGGCGTGAATGACGCTTATCTGGACACCAAGGCGCGTCGCTTCGGCCATATGCTGGGATAGGCGATGAGCCCATCCAGTCTTGCGCAGCTTGGGTTCGATGGGCTGCTGCGGTTTCAGGGCGGGCTTTATCGTTGCGCTATCGGTAAGGGCGGCAGGCGCACCGATAAACGCGAAGGTGATGGCGCAACGCCGATAGGATTATTGCCGCTCCGCCGCTTGCTGTATCGTGCGGATCGCTTGGCACGGCCACGCGCTGATGTGCCTGTGGCCCCAATCGCACCCGATGATGGCTGGTGTGATGATCCGACGCACTCCGATTACAATACACAAATCCACCTGCCGCATCCGGCGCGGCATGAGGAACTTTGGCGCGCGGATACGATTTACGATGTAATCGGCGTACTGGGTTGGAATGACGCGCCAGTAGTGCGCGAGCGGGGGAGTGCGATTTTCCTGCATTTGGCGCGGCCTGGCTTCAGGCCGACCGAAGGCTGCGTTGCGCTGGAACAGCGTGATCTTCTGTGCGTTCTGGCCCAGGGCCTAACCGCAATTGAGGTTTTGGGGTGATTCGTCAGACAGCGCCATTGAACAGCCGGCAGACGACAACCGTAAGGACTAGCCCTTGATCCAATACCTTAGGCTTGAGCAAGCATGACAGGCGATCTGGCGTGGCTTGAAAATATCTTAGGGATAACGAGATAAAGTGCCCTAATGCGCGCGCTGCTTCTTGCCTTCTGGCTTGTGACCCTGGCCCCCTTCCCTGCCCTGCCGCAGACGGAGCCATTTCGCGTGCAGAATCAGACCGAGCAATCCGCTCATTCGCTGTTCGCTGTGCGATCAGGCCGGCCGGATTGGGGATCCAATATGCTGACGCGTGGGCCACTTGCGCCCGGTGCGGGATTCAATCTGCGCCCTGCCGAGAATGCTGGCTGCCGCTTTGATTTCCGCATGGTGCTGAGCGATGGGCGGGAAATCATCAATCGCGGCCATGATGTCTGTACGGAAAAAGTGGTGGCCATGCAGGCGCCGCTTGGCCGCCCGCCGGGCGCCGCGGCGCCTTCCCCTACCCCCGGCACCCCACCGCAGGCGCGCGGACGGGCTTCCACCGGCACCGGGTTTGTCGTGGCCCGGGACCGCGTTCTGACCAATCACCATGTGATTGATGGCTGCAACGCGATCACCATCCGCACCGCCGATGGCCGTAGCCTGCCCGCCACCATGCCAGCGCGCGTTGATGTGCAGCGTGACCTTGCCTTGCTGGCCGTCCCGAATGACCCCGGGCCGGTTCTGGCCTTCCGCGCCAATCCGGTACGGCGCGGGGAAAGCGTTGTCACCTACGGTTTTCCGTTGGCCGGGCTATTGGCCGCGGGGCCGACCCTGACCACGGGGGAAATCAGCGCTCTCGCGGGGCTCGCCAATAATGAACAGCATTTTCAGATCAGCGCGCCGGTGCAGCAGGGAAATTCCGGCGGGCCCCTGCTTGACCGTCAGGGCCATGTGATGGGCGTGATTGTCTCCAAGCTGAATGCCCAGCGCATCGCGCAGCGCACCGGCGATATTCCGCAAAATGTGAATTTCGCGGTGAAGGGTACGGAGGCTCTCGGTTTTCTACGCCGCGCCGGCGTGGAACCCACGATGCGCGAAAGCCCAGCCACGGAATTGAGCGCGGCTGAAGTGGGGGAACGCGTCCATCCCAGCACAGTATTCATTCGCTGCGAGAAATAGCGACGAATCCTATTCGGGCCGGCGCAGCGCGATATCGTAAAGCGCCTCACCTTCCAGGCAGAAAAAAGCCACAGGCCAGCCGCTTGCGACGGCGAATTCACACACCGCCTGATGCACGCCAAGCACACCAAAGCCCGGGCGGATGATACGCGCAAAATCATTGAAGACCAGAAAGCCACCCGGCTTCACCTTGGGCGCAGCAGCCGCAGCATCAGCGCGCACCGCATCATAGCCATGATCGGCATCCACATAAATCATGTCGAAGCTGGCATCGGTGCGGGAGTTGAGAAAGGCCAGCGATGTCCCCTCATACCGCTCAACACGGGGGTCGGCCAAAACATCAGCGCGGCAGAGGCTGAAGGTGATATCGGCAAGATGGAGCCGCGTTGGTGCCATGGTATCCAGCATGATGCGGGCGAAACTACCGCGATAGGTGCCGATTTCCGCAATAATGCCGCCTGGCGGCAGGCGGCGCAGCATCTCATTGCGGTCGCAAAGAAGCTGGCAGCCATCAAGCTGTGCCTGCGGTATTTGTGGCGCCGGGGGTGGTACAGGTTGCACGGCAAGGCGCCCAAGGCGCAACGCGCTTTTGATGCGTTCCGGCACGTAGCGGCGCAATGCCAATTCCAGCCGGTAAACACGTTCCTCAGGCACCAAAAGCCCCCTGCCCTCAATTCTGCGCCCCGTTTGGCATATCAGCAGCGGCGGGTCGAGGCAGCAGAGGCATTTCAGGCGCCGTCCAGCGCCTCCGCCAGCGCGGCGAAGGATTGCTCAACCGGCGAAATATCGCCCTTGCGTTGGCGCAGCACCGCTTCAATGCGCGGCGCAAGCTTCACCGCGGCATCCGCTTCCGGATCATGCCCGGCGCGATAAGCGCCAAGCCGGACTAGATCCTTGATCTCGCCATAGGTGGAAAGCAGGCGCTTGGCTTCCGCCACCAATTCCCATTCATGTTCCTGCAAAACGCCCGGCATACTCCGGGATACTGAACGCAGCACATCCACCGGCGGATAACGCCCGGCCTCTGCAATCGCACGATCCAAAACCACATGACCATCCAGAATACCGCGCACGGCATCTGCCACGGGTTCATCATGATCATCGCCTTCCACCAGCACGGTGAAAAGCGCGGTTATTGCCCCGGGTGAGTTATCCGGCCCCGGCCCGGCACGTTCCAATAGCCTCGGTAATTCGGTGAAAACCGAAGGTGGATAGCCGCGCGTCGCTGGCGGTTCCCCCACAGCAAGGCCAATTTCGCGGAGCGCCAGGGCAAAGCGCGTCACGCTATCCATCAGCAGCAGCACCTGCAGGCCCTGATCGCGGAAATGCTCGGCCACCGTCATGGCTGCATAGGCGGCTTCGCGCCTGAGTGGCGCGGCACTATCCGATGTGGCGCAAATAACGACACTACGCGCAAGGCGTTCGGGCCCCAAATCATCTTCAATGAATTCGCGCAATTCGCGCCCGCGTTCACCGACCAGCGCAAACACGATCACATCCGCTGCCAAGCCCCCCGCCAGCATGGCCATGAGCGTGGATTTGCCCACGCCAGACGCCGCGAAAAGCCCAAGCCTTTGCCCGCGCCGCACCGGGGTAAACAGATCAAGTACGCGAACGCCAAGCGGCAGCCGCACCCCAAGACGGGAGCGCTGGCCCGCCGCCGGCGCCGGCGCATGGGTTGGGCGTTGGATGGCGCCGGGTGCGGGCATGGGTCCGCCATCAAGCGGCTTGCCCATCGGGTCCAGCACCCGCCCAAGCCAAGCATCGGAAACCGGCAAGGCAGGGCGGGGGGCCAAGGTGGCGCGCATCCCGGAGGTGAGCCCAGTCAGCGGGCCAAGCGCAATGGCCTGCGCCTTGCCATCCCTGAAGCCCGCAATTTCTGCCATGACTGGCGTGCCAACATGCGGCGTGATGGCCACACGATCCCCGATGGCCGCTAGGGGGCCGAAGCCTTCCAGCGTGATGGTAAGCCCGGTGATGGCATTGACGCGCCCATGCACCCTTTCACGTGGCAGGGCACCAAGGGCGGCGGCGGTGGCATGGAAATCCATCATCTCACGCAGAACTTAGCACGAATTGGCAAATTTTGAGCTAGCAAGCCCAAGCGCATCTGTAGTGGCACGCCTAGGATTGCTGGCGAACCGATTTCAGCCTGGCCCAGGGTAATAGAGCGCCACAGTATGTGTCGCCTCAGCAAAAATCAGCCAGCGTTCCACCAAAAGCCCGGCCAGAGCAAAAGCCGCCGCCAGCAGGCCCAAAGCCATGGCCGCACCACCGCCGATGATGATGGCAAGGCAAAACAGCAGCGCCGGCAGGGCAAAACCGAGCAATAGCGCGATACTGCGGAGCTTAGCCGCATGCACGCGCCCCACCCGAAATGCCATCTCGCGTAGCAGGTAGTTCGCTTCGGTATGCGGGCTTTCCAGCGGGCGGACCTTGCCAATGAAGCCAAGCCCTGTCGCAGTTTCGCGCGTACTGGCGGCGGGTGCGGCATCCACACTCACCCAATAGGCGCGCTTGAACATGAGCGCTGCCAAGCCGAGAGCTGCGGCGACCAGCGCAGGGAAAAAGCCACCACCCCAGAAGATGGCCAGCATCGCGAGCAGAGACGCGCCAGAAAAGCTCGCAAACAACAGATAGCCTGGCGCTACCATGGGGTGATGCCATTCCTTGATGGGCTTGAGAGAGGCATAGATCATGCCCGTACAATAAACCGTAACAACAGCGCCGACGGCTGACAGCAGCCCCGAGGGCAGCATCAGCGCGGTTTCATCATGCGCCACCGCGATCAGAAAAACCGTGGCCGGCAGAAAGGTCAGTAGCGCCGCCACCCCTTCGCGCGACAGCCACGAAGACCGCCATTGGCTGAGCGCACGCCAGGCGCGTTCCGGCCGGCCGAGATGCAACAGCGATGAACAAAGCCCTGCGGCAATCAGCGCCAGCGCAAGGATGGCCGCTGTCGCGCCAAACAAGCTGCTGGCTGGCAAAAGGCCAAGGGGCTTCAGCACGGCGAGCCAGAACAGCAGGCCATAACCGGCGCCCGAAGCCACGGTGAAGAAAATGATCGAAGGTGCTGGTTTCATCGGGACAGCACCTTATCCATCCAACGCAGCAGTGGATTGGTGATTTGGCTGGGCAATGGCCCGGCTTCCTTCGGCGGCGTTTTCACCTGGCTTGAAGCCTTGCGCGGCGGCAGATAGCGATTGACGGGCTGGTAGCCCATCTCTGGCATCAGCTCATACCCGCTGCGTTCGGCGACCAGCTTGGAAACGTCGCTGTTTGGATCGCCAAGATCACCGAAATGCCGCGCATTCGCCGGGCAGGTCGAAACGCAGGCCGGCACACGGCGGTCTTCCGGGATGGTTTCGTTATAGATGCGATCAACGCAGAGCGTGCATTTCTTCATTACGCCCTGATCTTCATCCAATTCGCGCGCGCCATAGGGGCAGGCCCAGGCGCAAAGCTGGCAGCCGATGCACATATCCGTATTGACCAGCACAATGCCATCTTCCGCGCGTTTGTAAGAAGCACCCGTCGGGCAAACCGTGACACAGGCCGGCGTTTCGCAATGGAGACACGAACGCGGGAAATGCACCGTGCGCCCTTCATCACCATCACCGGCTTCATAGGCATGCACTCGGTTGAACCAGACGCCTTCCTGCGCGGCGGAATAAGGATGCTGATCGGGCAATGGCCCCATATGGCCGCTGGTGTTCCATTCCTTGCAATTCGTCGCACAGGCGTGGCAGCCGACACAGGTATCAAGATCAATCACCAGGCCAAGCTTCTTGGCACCCGGTGTGGGTGTGGGCAGGGATGTCATGGCTTTTTATCTCCTGCATTGAAGCGCAGAATATCGGGCGGTTCGGGCATATTGGGCGGCGGCGTCAACGCGCTTGGATGAGGTGCGGTGATGCCTTCCTCACCGGGGGCGCATTTCTTGATGTTGACGCGCAGATCATACCAGGCGGCTTGGCCCGTGATGGGATCAGCATTGGCAAGACGCGGGCCGGTTTGCGCGGGCAGCCATTCGCTGATGACGTGGTTCAGCAAAAAGCCACGCTCGGCTTCCGCCGCATCAGGGCTCAACATCCAGGCGCCGGCGCGTTTGCCGATGGCGTTCCAGGTCCAGACGGTGTCAGGGTTCACGCCTTCCATCAGCGTCACTTGTCCCTTCACGCGGCCGTTGCGGCTTTCGACCCATACCCAATCATCCTGCACGATACCCATCGCCTCACCCTTTGCACGGCTCATGTACAGGCGATTGGCGCCATGAATTTGCCGCAGCCAAGCATTCATCGAACCCCAGGAATGATACATCGCCATGGGGCGTTGCGTGACCGCCGAGAAGGGAAAGCCTGAGACATCATGTGCTTCCTGTTCAAGCGGCGCATACCAGATGGGCAGCGGGTCGCAGTAGGTGCGCACGCGTTCGCGCAAGGCCTCCGGCGGCTGCTTCGCGCCATGCCCTTCCGCAGCCAGGCGGAATTTCTGTAAGGGTTCTGACCAGATTTGCAGAACGATCTGATCAGACTTGCCAATCAGCCCCATCGCCTTGGCATTTTCCAGATAGAGCTTGTTGGAATGCTTGAAGTAGCTTTCCTCGGCGGAGAAATTATGCCGCCAGAAGCAGCCATTTTCGATATAGCGCTGCAATTGATCCGGGTTGGGCTTGCCCACCCCCTTCGCGCTGCCATCCTCGCCCCGCCAACCGGCAAGCGGGCCAACGCCCGGCATGCGTTCGTGATTGACGATGTAATCCGCATAATCCTTGAAGCGCGGGCTGCCATCTTCCTTGGTGAAGGCAGGCAGGCCAAGCCGCGCACCCAATTCAATCAACACATCCTGGAAGGGGCGCACATCACGATCAGGCTTCAGCACCGGCTGGCGAATGGCATCGCCCGGCCCATGAGACGAGCCGATCGGGCGATCCAGAATGGAAATGCAATCCCAGCGTTCCAGATAGGTTGTGTCCGGCAGGATCAGATCCGCATAGGGCACGGTTTCGCTGAAAAACGCATCGGAATAGATCACGGTTGGGATGACGTATTCGCCTGACGCATCCTTCGCCGTGAGGCATTCAATGGTTTCCAGCGGATTCATCGCGCTGTTCCAGGCCATATTGGCCATGAACATGAACAGCACATCAATCTTGTACGGATCGCCCTTCGCTGCATTGCCGATCACGGTATGCATCATGCCATGCAGACCAAGCGGCGCTTCCCATGAGAATGAATGGTCAATGCGGATGGGCGAGCCATCATCATTCACCAGCAAATCATCCGGCCCATGGGTAAAGGACAGGATATTGCCGGCAAGCGGCGTATTGGGCTTGGAGTTTTTGCCCGCAGGTCCGGGGCCGGGCGGAATCGGCCGCGGGAAGGGCGCCTTGTAGCGCCAGGAACCTGGCGTATCTATCGCGCCCAGGAGCATCTGCAGAATATGCAGCGCGCGACAGGTATGAAAGCCATTGGAATGTGCGCTGATGCCGCGCATGGCATGCAGCGCCACGGGGCGGCCCAGCATTTTCTCATGCCGACGGCCCAGCGTATCGGTCCAGGCCTGATCGAGCGTGATGGTCTGGTTGAAAGCGACATCGGCCATCTCTGCCGCGATGCGGCGAATGCGTTCCGCATCCAGCCCGCAGCGTTCCGCCACCGCTTCCGGCGCATATTCAGCACCCAGATAGCGTTCCGCCATTAGGTGGAACACTGGGCGCACCATGCGGCCATCAGGCAGGGTGAAATCACCGACCAGCACGGGGGAAAGATCCGCGGCGGCGGCTTCCATGGCGCCGCGCGCGCGATCCCAGGCTTGCGGCTTGCCTTCGGCGTCCCGCACAAAAAGCCCATCATCCGCACCGCCCGGATTACGGACCACCAGCCAATGCGCATTGGTGTGACGCACCAGGAATTCGGTATCCACGCGATCAGTGCGCAGCAATTCATGGATGAGCGCCATGACGAAAAGCCCATCCGTGCCGGGGCGAATACCCACCCATTCATCGGCAATAGCGGAATAGCCCGTACGCACGGGATTGACAGAAACCACCTTGGCGTTGCGCTGCTTCAGCGCTGCCAAGCCGGTTTTGATGGGGTTCGAATCATGATCCTCGGCGACACCCAGGATGAGCAGATATTTCGTACGCTCCCAATCGGGTTCGCCAAACTCCCAGAAGGAACCGCCAATGGTGTAAAGCCCGCCGGCGGCCATATTCACCGAACAAAAGCCACCATGTGCGGCGAAATTGGGCGTGCCGAATTGCGCCGCCCAAAACCCCGTGAGCGATTGGGATTGATCGCGCCCGGTGAAGAAAGCGAGGCGCTTCGGGTCTGTTTCGCGTACCTTCTTCAGCGCAGTGGTGGCGATATCCATCGCCTCATCCCAGGAAATCTCGGCATATTCGCCAGAACCGCGCGGCCCGATCCTTTTTAGCGGCGCCTGCAAGCGCGCGGGGCTATACTGCGTCATGATGCCGGCGCTGCCCTTGCCGCAGAGCACGCCCTTATTCACCGGATGATCGGGATTGCCTTCAATATAGCGCACCCGCCCATCCTTCAGGTGCACGCGAATGCCACAGCGACAGGCGCACATATAGCAGGTGGTGGTTTTCACCTCATCGCCGATCGGCGCCGAATAGGCGATCCGGTCCGTGGTGCTCCCGTCTGGCATCAGCCGTTCCTCCAGTCTTCTCAGAACAAGTAGCGCATGGCGGGGTGACCCTGCAAAGGGGGTGGTACGGCTTTGACGAAGCCCGCACCCGGCCTTAGCGTCCCGGTCAAATTACCGGAGATCGGCCATGAAACTGCCAACGCACGGGCGCTATAAGCACAGCGCCATCCACGAGCGCCCGACCTATGAATGGCCCAATGGGGCGCGGCTGGCCGTGGTGCTGTGCAACAACATCGAAGCCTTCGCCTTTCGTGCCGGGCTTGGCAGTGACAGTACCGGCGCTGCAGCGCCGCAATCCCAGCGCAATTACGCCTGGCGGGATTACGGCAATCGCGTTGGGCTTTGGAACATGCTGGCGATGTTCGATGAATATGGCCTGCCCTGTGCGCATAATGTGAATGGGCTGGTCTTGGATACCTGTCCCGAAATCGCGCCAGCGCTGATGAAGCGTGGCGATGAGTTCATCGGCCATGGCCGCACCAATGCCGAACGCCAGGATATTCTTTTTGAAGATGATGAACGCCGCCTGATTGCCGAAAGCCGAGAGGCGATCATCCGCCATACCGGCAAGGCGCCGGATGGTTGGCTTGGCCCTTACATCACGCAATCCGCGACAACGCTTGATCTGCTGAAGGAAGAAGGTTTCAGCTATGTCATGGATTGGCCGGCGGATGACCAGCCTTTCTGGATGACAACTCGCGCGGGGCCGATGCTTTCCGTGCCCTATTCAGTCGAAGTGAATGACAGCCCTGTTGCGATCTTCCGCCAGCAAGCGGCGCGGGATTTCGCCGATATGGTGGTGGATCAGTTTGATGAAATGCTGGATCGGTCGCGCGACATGCCGCTCGTTTGTTCCATTGTGCTGCACCCTTTCATCGTCGGCCAACCCTTTCGGCTGCGCCCCTTCCGCCGCGCCATGCAGCATATATTGACACAGCGTGATAAGATTTGGCTCGCCCGCCCGGGGGAGGTCGCGCGCCATGCCGCCAACCTGCCCAGGGGCATTGTGCCAGGGTCGGAGTTGCTGCCGTGAGCCGTGATCTGCCCCATTGGCGTTCCCTCCTTTACGTGCCGGCCAGTGAGGAACGCTTCATCGCCAAGGCGCATGAACGCGGCGCGGATGCCATCATTCTCGATCTGGAAGATGGCGTCGCACCGGATGCCAAGGCGCGCGCACGCGCCGGGCTTGCCCCTTCGGCGGCCAGCGCGCGCAAGAATGGCGCGGATATTGTGGTCAGGATCAATCGGCCACTGCGGATTGCGGCGGAAGATATTGCGGCAGCCGCAGCGGCAGGCGCGGATGGGCTGATCTGCACCAAGATAATGGGGGAGGATCATGTGCGGCTGCTATCCGAACTCGCAGCCGAATCGGAAGTGGCGGCGGGGCGCGCGGTGGGCTCGCTGCGCTTCATCGTGTTGATCGAAGATGCCGCGGCCTTGCGTCATGCGGATGCGATTGCCGGGGCTGATCCGCGCATTGTGGCGCTGGGCGTGGGGGGCGAGGATTTGGCGACCGATCTTGGCGCTGAACCCACACCAGATGCGCTGGATTTGCCGAAGCGCATGGGACTAATTGCTGCACGTGGCGCGGGCATTTTGCCGCTGGGCTTTATCGGTACCGTCGCGGGATTGAAGGATTTAGACGGGTACCGGGCCATGCTGCGCAGGTCTCGTGCCATTGGTTTCGCCTGTGCGTCCTGCGTGCATCCATCGCAGGTAGCGATCATCAATGAAGAATATGGCGCGCGGCCTGAGGAGATTGAGCGCGCCAGGCGGCTGGTTGCTGCCTTCGATGCTGCTTTGGCGGAAGGCAAGGGCGCAGTCGCCTTTGAAGGCGATATGATTGACAAGCCGATTGTGGAGCGCGCGAAGAAACTGATCGCGCGGATGTGTTAGACGACTGCCGTCATCCCACCATCCACATAAAGCAGGTGGCCATGCACGAAGTCTGAGGCCGGCGCGGCGAGAAAGACGGTCGCGCCGACCAATTCCTCCACCTTGCCCCAGCGGCCGGCGGGGACGCGGTTGCAGAGCCAACCGCTGAATTCAGCGTTTTGTACGAGCGCACTGGTCAGTTCGGTCTCGTAATAGCCTGGTGCTACGCCATTGACATTGACACCGTGTTTCGCCCATTCGGCGCAGAGCGTGCGCGTAAGCATGCGCAATGCGCCCTTACTTGCGGCGTAGGGCGCGATGGTTGGGCGGCCCAATTCGCTTTGGACGGAGCAGATGGTGATGATTTTGCCGGCACCGCGGGGGACCATGCGTTTGCCGGCGGCCTGGCAACAATACCAAACGCCATCGAGGTTGGTGCCGAGCACTTCGCGCCAGGTTTCGGGTGGCATTTCGGTGGCCTGGGCGCGGCGCATGATGCCAGCATTGGCAACAAGAATATCAATCGGCCAGATGGTGCTCTCCATGTCCGCGAAGGCGTTCTCAACGCTTTGGGGATCGGTCACGTCAAAAGCACGGGTGGTGGCCTGGATGCCTGCGTCCTGAAGTTTTTTGTGTGCGGTTTGAAGCTTTTCCGGATCGCGCCCATTGATGATGACGCGTGCCCCTGCCTCAGCAAGCC
>JBPCSO010000043.1:0-1752 GCA_051007055.1 Roseomonas sp. | reverse complement strand
AATATGGTGCGGCCAAGAAGATTCGAACTTCCACGGGGTTTCCCCCACCAGCACCTCAAGCTGGCGCGTCTACCATTCCGCCATGGCCGCAAACCAGGTAGAAGGCGGGCGCTATAGACCATGAATGCGCAGCCATCAACGCCCGCCCTTGAATGGGAAATCCTGCCGGGCCTTACCCCCTATGCCGAGACACTCTCGCGCATGGAAAGCCGCGCCGCGGCCATTCGTGCAGGCTCGGCCGCTGAGGCTGTTTGGCTGGTGGAACACCCGCCAAGCTATACCGCCGGCACTTCCGCCCGTGCCGAGGATTTGCGCGATGCCCGCTTCCCAGTGTTTGAGGCCGGGCGCGGCGGGCAATGGACCTATCACGGGCCGGGCCAGCGCACCGGCTATGTGATGCTGGATCTGCATCGCCCCCATGGCGGCATCCCGGCGCGCGATGTGCGTGCCTTTGTGGCCGGGCTGGAAGATTGGATGATCCGCACCTTGGCGCATTTCGGCGTGCAGGGCGAAAGGCGCGAAGGCCGGGTTGGGATTTGGGTGGCGGATCGGGCAACCGGGCAGGAAGCCAAGATCGGCGCCATTGGGGTGCGCGTGACGCGCTGGGTATCCTGGCATGGCGTGGCCCTGAATGTGGCGCCCGATCTGGCGCATTTCGGCGGTATCGTGCCCTGCGGGATAGCGGAACATGGCGTGACCAGCCTGCATGCCTTGGGCATTCCGGCCAGCATGGCGGAGGTGGATCAGGCGCTGCGCGCCGCTTGGGGGCAGGTTTTTGGCTGAAACCCAGGCTGCGAATCGTGCGGTTTTCCTTTAAAGCGTCTTCTCCCGGCCAATGGAGCGCCTTGCCATGCCTATCCCCATCGCCTCTGACCATGCCGGCCTGCCGCTGAAACAGGCGCTGAAGGCCGCTTTGGAAGCCGAGGGGCTGGCGTTTGACGATCTTGGGACGCATGGCCCAGAATCGGTGGATTACCCGGATTTTGCCCATGCGGTGTGTGACCGCGTGGCGGGGAGCGAGGGCTTCGGCATTCTGGTCTGCGGTACCGGGATTGGCATGGCGATGGCGGCCAATCGCCACCCCGGCATTCGCGCCGCCGTCTTGCATAACGCGACCGAAGCGCGGCTGACCCGCGCGCATAACAACGCCAATATCGCCTGCCTCGGCGCCCGCATGGTGGGGATTGAAGTGGCGCTGGACGCCATCAGGGCTTTTCTGGCCACCCCGTTTGAAGGCGGGCGACATGAAAGGCGGCTACAAAAGCTTGATCCCATGCTTGCCAAGCAGGGGGCCGCGGGCGCAAAACCATGAGCATGAGACACCCCCTCCCCGCCCTGGTCCGTGCGCCGGAAGGCCTCGGCGCCGCCCCGCCCCCCGCCGGCTTCTTCACCGCGAGCCTGGCAGCCGCTGACCCCGAACTCGCCGCTGCGGTGGCGCGGGAATTGGTGCGCGAACAGGATGGTATTGAGCTGATCGCGTCAGAAAACATCGTCTCCCGCGCTGTGATGGAAGCGCAGGGGTCGGTGATGACGAACAAGTATGCTGAGGGCTATCCGGGAAGGCGCTATTATGGCGGGTGTGAGGCGGTGGATGTCGCCGAACGTCTGGCGATTGAACGCGCCTGTAAGCTGTTAGACTGCGGCTTTGCCAATGTGCAGCCGCATTCGGGCGCGCAGGCCAATCAGGCGGTGTTCCTGGCGCTATTGCAGCCGGGTGATTGCTTCATGGGGCTTGATCTGGCCGCGGGTGGG
>JBPCSO010000042.1:0-28340 GCA_051007055.1 Roseomonas sp. | reverse complement strand
GCCGGCACCGCGGGGGACCATGCGTTTGCCGGCGGCCTGGCAACAATACCAAACGCCATCGAGGTTGGTGCCGAGCACTTCGCGCCAAGTTTCGGGCGGCATTTCGGTGGCCGGGGCGCGGCGCATGATGCCGGCATTGGCAACAAGAATATCAATTGGCCCGATGGTGCTCTCCATGTCCGCGAAGGCGTTCTCAACGCTGTGGGGATCAGTCACGTCAAACGCGCGGGTGACGGTTTCGATGCCCGCATCCTGGAGTTTTTTGTGTGCGCCTTTGAGCCTTTCCGGATCGCGCCCATTGATGATGACGCGTGCCCCTGCCTCAGCAAGCCCCTTTGCGAGGGCAAAGCCAATCCCCTGGCTTGATCCCGTGACCAACGCGGTTCTCCCGGTGAGATCAAATAGCTTCATCTGTGCTTCCCTTTAGTTTTTGCGGGGTCCGGGGTGACCCGCCTTGGTTTTGCGCGCAGCCGCCACACTAACCCCACGCGCGCTGCGGGCAACTGCCCGCAGCCGCCCCGGCGGGGGTTTGGGGGCAGCGCCCCAATTTCTCTCCAAGTGAATAAGCCCCCTTTTACGGCAGGGACTCAAGCGCCGGCATGGTCCAGCGCCCATCGGTAATCTCAGCGCGTGGGCGATAAAGCCTCAGCACGGCGTTCCAGGGGTTCGGCACTGGCAGGCAATTTGGCGCCGCATCGGTGCAGCCGCCGAATTGCACGATCACCGAACCATCAACCCCACGTCGTGCTGTGGTATTGTTGATAGATACCGCGTTGCGCGGATTAGGTACCATGAAGCCGCGTTCGTCATAAACCGTGACAGACCAGAAGCCATCCACTGGCACATCGGTAAAGCGTATGCGCCAAGTGCGGCCGGGGGCGGCCTCTGGCGGAAGAATGGGCAGGTAGATCGCCGCATGCGCCGGATTGCCGCCCCAGCCTGCGGCAGCGGCCACAAGGCGCGCCACCGGTTCAACCTGTCCGCGCGCGCCAAAGCCATTTTTGAAATCAGCGAAGGGGACAAGTGCGCTCAAGGCTTGGCGAAGGGCGTCTTGCGAGGTTTTGTCCCATTGCGGCGCCTCCCAAACCCCGGGTCCGCCTGGCTGTTCGAGTCGCAGCGCATCCTGCGCGGCGCGGGCCGCTGCCACATCATCGGGATCGTTCGGATTCAGGAAGGTGCGCACGGCCAGGGCAAGGTAGCGTGTGCCGATCTCAGCGCGCGTGAAACGGTGCTTGCCGGGCGCGTAGAAGACGGCAGGGTTGTAATGATCATGGTCAATCAGCAGCAATGACATAAAGCGGCCGCGCGTATCGGGCAATTCGACGGTAACAGGCCCCGCATCAAGATCAATGATGGCAAGGGAATAGAGCGTATCGCGGTTCATGCGCACGATATCTTGCTTGTCGAGCGGTGTGACATCGCGCAGATGAAAAAAGCGCCCGAAGGCACCTTGCGCGACATAGGTAGCGAAATAGAAATCCGTCTCGGCGCGAATGAAATTGTTTATTGTCACGCGCTGCGGGCCTTGGGCCTCTGCATGGGATGGCAGGACCAGCGCAAGGAAGAATAGCAGAAGATGCAGAAGTTTGTTGATCATGGACGTTGCACCTTTTGGGCCTTTGGGTGACAGCAGGTAACCGCAGGGTGGCATTACGCCTGGACGGAAAGGCCGTTATATTCGAAGGCTAAAGGTAACCCGCTGATCCAGGAATGATCTATGTCAAACGCCGCCTATGCCAGTCTGAAATCCCGTTTTGGGCGCATCGCCGCGCTGAATGAAGCCGCTTCCATGCTGCATTGGGATGCGAGCGCGATGATGCCATCAGGCGGCGGTGCCGCGCGGGGTGAGCAATTGGCGACGCTTGCCGGCCTTGCGCATGAATTGCTCACTGCGCCCGCCGTGGCGGAAGACTTGGCGCTGGCGGAGGCGGAAGGCGAATGGGAGGCTGCGAACCTGGCGTTGATGCGCCGCGCCCATGCGCGCGCCACGGCCTTGCCGACCAGCCTGGTGGAAGCAACCACGCGCGCCAATTCGGCTTGCGAGAAAATCTGGCGAGAGGCGAAGGCGCGTGCTGATTTTGCCATGGTGCGCCCTGCCTTGACCGAAGTTGTGGCCCTGCAATGCGAAACCGCCGCAGCACTTTCAGCCGCGCTTGGCATGGCGCCCTATGACGCGCTGATGGATGGCTATCAGCGCGGCGTGACGGCGGCCGATGTTGAACCTGTTTTCGCGGCCTATGAGGCGTTCTTGGCTGAAGCTTTGCCGCGCGCTGAGGAAATTCAGGCCAAGCGCGGCGCGTCCGTGCCGCTGACAGGGGCGTTTCCTGTTGCGGCTCAGAAGGCGCTTTGCCAGGCGCTCTCGGTACGCATTGGCTTGGAATATGACCATGCGCGGCTGGATGAATCGCTGCATCCCTTTTGCGGCGGCACGCCCACAGATGTGCGCATCACGACCTTTTATGATGAAGCGGATGTCGCCAAAGCTTTGCTAGGTGTGCTGCATGAAACGGGACACGCCTTGTACGAACGCGGCTTGCCGGCAGCCTATGCGCGCCAGCCGGTGGGCGAAGCGGCGGGGATGGCGGCGCATGAAAGCCAATCGCTGATTGTGGAAATGCAGGCCTGCCGTTCGGATGCCTTCTTGCGCTTTCTGGCCAGCGAATTACGCACACGTTTTGGCTGCGATGCGGCGGCGGTAGCGCCCGAGAATCTGGCGCGGCTATGGCGGCGCGTTTCGCGAGGTCTCATTCGCGTCGATGCCGATGAAATCACCTATCCAGCCCATGTCATTCTGCGCTTCCGCTTGGAAAAGGCGATGATCGAAGGCGCACTTTTTGTGGCTGATCTACCCGGCGCCTGGAGTGATGGCTTGGAGAAGCTTTTGGGCATTCGCCCGCCCAATGATGCCAAAGGCTGCTTGCAGGATATCCATTGGCATGACGGCGCCTTTGGCTATTTCCCATCCTATACGCTGGGTGCCATGGCGGCGGCGCAATTGATGAAGGCAGCGCGTAAGGCGGAACCAGGATTAGATGCAGCGCTCTCACAAGGCGATATGGCACCGTTGCTGCGGTGGCTCCGCACCCATGTGCATGGCAAGGGATCGCTGCTCGGCTTTCAGGATTTATTGCGCGCGGCCACCGGCAAGCCGCTCGACCCCAATGACTTCGTGGATCATTTGCGGGCGCGGTACTTGGTGGATTAGGGCGCGCGGAGAAATTCCAGAACGGAAGCGTTGAAGCCCGCTGCATCATCCCAATTCAGTAAATGCGCGGCGCTGGGCAGGGTAACGCGTTTCAAATGCGGGATTGTCCTGGCCAAGCCATCCGCAACCCGGCGAAACGGCGCTTCGGCTAAGGCACCATCAATCAGAAGCATCCTGGGGCTAAGCGCTTCGGCGGAAGCGCGCGTATAAGGCACGCGGCCTTCCTGCCCTTGGCCGATCAAGGTGCGTGCGTTGTCGCGACAGATGGATTGTCGTGTTTCGCCTAACTTTGCCCACGACCCTGGACCAAGCGCATATTCATAGAAACTGGCAAGCCCTGCTTCGATCTCACCGCTGGCGACTTTCGTCACTGAATCGGCAATCAGTCCTGTATAGTTTGGCATGGCTTCGCCGGGGGCGATGAAGCCCGCCCCCAAAACGCCGGCAGGTTCTGCCAGCACAAGCCGGCGCAGCAATTCCGGATGCCTTTCCGCAATACGAAAGGCGATATAACCACCGCGCGAATGACCAAGCAGATCAATCGGCCCAAGCTGAAGTCCGGCGATGAATGCCATTAAATCTTCGATATGTTCTTCAACAGAAAGCCCCGCGGCACCACTTGCGTCATTCGGCCAGTAATGGCGCAGGCTTGGTACAAAGACGCGAAATCCAGCGGCAGCCAGAATTTCAGTTTGTGGTGCCCAATAACGATGATCATAGAGCGATCCATGGATGAGCAGCAGCGGATGCCCCTGACCTTCAGCGATGAAGGCCATATCGTAACCCTTGATGCTGAAATGCTGCATGGCGGACATCCCCGGCGCTTTGGGTTACGCAATCTCCCGCAGCATCTTGGCGCGCATGGCGCGGGCGAAATCACGCCGCGTTCCCGCCACCATCACAAAAGCGCCAGGCCCACCCATGATGTTGCTTTCATAATGCACATGCAGCGGTTCATTGCCGCGCGTCACGGGCGCGATTTCAATTGCAAGTCCATTGATGGTGATGCCCTGCGCCACCGCCGCATCCCGCGCATCTGGGGCGAGGATGATGGAGCGCATATCCGGCCCATCGCCCGCCACATCAATCACGCGTTCAGTTGCACGATAGGGTGCGGCTGAGATCAGCGCCGCGGCGTGCGAGATGGCGTCGCCAATCGCGTTGTAGCTTTGCCGTGATCGTGGCGCAGCCAATACAATATTGGCGAAAACCTGGGCAGAGGCAGCATCACTCACGCGTTGCCAATCCGCAATAAGCGTGGCGCCACCAGGGCTGCCCCATTCCGTCATGGCAATCGCAATGGCACGGCGCGGATTGGCAGCGATGGCAGCAAGCACCGCCGGATGCGTGATGGATTCAGCAATGCCTTCACGTTGCAGACGAAACTCATCCGCATCTATGGACCCGGAGGCATCCATCGCCAACACCAGCAGCAAATCCACTTCCGGGAAGGCTTGCGCCTGCGCTACGGCGCCAATCAACCCAGGGGCGAAAAGCAGACCGCGGCGGCGCATGGTGGCGTTACCGCGCACGCGCGAGCAAACGCCGCGCGCGTTCCACCACGGGCAGATCAATCATCGCCCCTTCAAAGGCAACCGCGCCCTTGCCTTCCGCCAAGGCCACATCAAATGCCGCAATCAGGCGGCGCGCGCGTTCCACTTCCGCCGGCGCCGGACCGTATTCCTCATTTACCACAGGCACTTGCGCGGGATGGATGCAGGCCGCGCAACCAAAGCCCAACGCGCGTGACCGCCTGAGGGAGGCGCGATAGGCATCAAGATCAGAAAAATCAGCAAAAACGCCAATGGACCCAAGCGGCAGGATGCGCGCCGCGCGTGCCGCCGCCACCGCCATCATGCCATAAACATAAAGCGAATCAGCACCCGGCACGGCTTCCAATTCGGTGGAGAGATCTTCCGAACCAACGCCAAGCGCTGCCATGCGCGGATCAGCCACAGCGATGGCATGCAAGACAGGCAGCGCATCTGGCGTTTCCACCACGCCGACGAAGCGCGTATGACCAATCCGCATACCAAGGGCTGTTTCCCGCGCTGCCACCACTTCCGACAGAAGCTTGATGTGTTCCGGCCCCATAATCTTGGGCAGCATCAGCGATGAAACCTCCGGCATGATGGCCGCCGCAATATCCGGCGCGGCCAATTCCAGCGGGCGATTGATGCGCACACAAATTTCCTGTCCATGCGTGGCAATGGTCTTGGCCGCAGCCGGCAGCGCCGCGCGCGCGGCTTCCTTCTCACTGGGTGGGATGGAATCTTCCAAATCAAGAATGATCACATCCGCGCCGCGCGTATGCGCCTTGGCGACAAAGCGCTCCGCCACCGCCGGAATGAACAGCAGGGATCGCCAGCTATTCGGGTTTGATGCCGCCATCAGGCAAACTCCGCTTCCAGCTTGGCGCAGAGATAGCCATTCTTATCCGCTGCCCAGCATTCCATCTTGCCGTCTGTCTGTGCCGCGCCGCAGACCGTCACGGTATCACCCACCCAAAGCGGCCGCGCGAGCCGCGCGGTGAAACCCACCAGCCGCCCGGTGGCGCGCTTCAGCGCCGCATCCAGAATCAGCTGCATGGTCAGGCCGCCATTTTGCACGGTTGCCTGATAGCCTTCCTCATCCCGCGCGTAATCGGCATCGTAATGGATGCGATGCGCATTCCAGGTGACGGAGGAATAGCGGAACACCAAGGGCGAAGACAGCAGCACCTTATCCGACCAGGCAGCATGATCCGGCGCCAGCACTGGCGGCGTCGCGGTGGTTTTCTGCCCCGGCGGCGTGGCATCGCGATACATCGCATCGAATTCTTCAACCGCAATCACCTGGCCACGGCTTTCAATTGTGTGGCGCATGGTCAGCACCGCCATGCGGCCCGTGCGGCCGTGCTTGGGCGCAATCGCCGCGACCTCGGCCTTTTTGATCGCGGATTCACCGACAATCAGATTGCCATGGATTTTGACGCGCCGGCCCGCCCCCATGCGGCGCGGCAACGGAATGGGCGGCAGAAACACGCCCTTATTCGGGTGGCCATCCGGGCCAATATCGCTTTGCTTCGCTATATCAGGGAAAAACATGCTGAACCAATGCGGCGGCAGCGCCATGCCTTGGGTGATGTTGGCGGGGTCCATATCCAGCATGCCGGCGATGCGGCGTGCGGATGAAAGGCCGATTTCATCTTCCACAATGCGCGTACGCCCCACCCAAGGGGCAAGCGCGGCAATCGCCGCATCAAATTCAGCATCGGTCATGGCATTGCATCCCAGCTCATACGTGTCAGCCGCCCGGCGGTGGCGAAGGCAGCGGTAAAGCCCGGCATGCCATCCGGCAAGGTCTCCGGCACCCGATCGGTGAAAACACTGATGATGAAGCGCGGCATATTGCCGCGATAGACAATGCCGGCATCCATCCGCCCGCGTGGCCCGCGCCCGGTTTTATGCGCAACCTTGGTCTTGGCCGGCAGCATGGAGGGGATGAGGTTACGCAGCCTCTGCCAGGACAGGATATCAAGCCCCAATTGGCAAAGCTCCCTGCTGGCGCCGAGTTCTGCCGCAGCACCCGCATCCGCGGCACCCTTCAGTATCTTGTCCAACAAAATGCCCTGATCACGCGCCGTTGTGCTGGCGACCGCTTCAATTGGATGATCCCAGGTGAGACCCGGCGGTGGGAAATTCACCCGATGCGTCGTGCCCTTCATGCCGATGCGGTGGCACCAGGCATTCAGCGCATCACGATCCAGCCTTTCCAGCACAAGCTGCGTGCAGACATTGTCGCTGGTGATGATCATATTCACGAAAGCATCGCGCAGCGGAATGACACAGCCTGGCGTCATGTATTGGTAGGTGCCGCTATCCACCCCTTCCTGCAGGCGCGCTTCAATGTTGCATGGCTCATCGAGTTTCAGCACCCCTCCATGCACACGCGAAAGCGCGTGCATGAGGATCGAGGTTTTGCGCGTGCTGGCCGATGGCAGCACCATGTCACCATCACGATCCGCTTCCTGGCCGGTCACCAGATCCTTCACATACCAGCTTGTGGTGAAGGGCTGAGCGTCACACAGCGCATGCATACGCGCGATCAAATCCTGCATGGGCGTTCTCCTTTGCGCGAAGCCTATCCCCCGCCGGGCGGCATGGCCAGGGCGCGGCATTTCCGGTTAGGCTGGCGCCAAGCAACGGAGGATCGAAGCATGAGGCAAGACATCAAGCATGTCGCGGTGATTGGCGCGGGCACCATTGGCGCTTCCTGGGCGGCCTATTTCCTGAGCCGTGGCCTGAGCGTGACAGCAAGCGACCCTTCCCCCGGCGCGCCGGACCTGATCCGCTGCATGGCGGAGAATGCCTGGCCTACTCTGATGCGCCTTGGCGGCAAGGCGGATGCCAACCCGAATGCCTGGCGCTTTGAAGCGGACCCCGTGGCGGCGGTGGCAGGGGCAGATTTCGTGCAGGAAAGCGCACCGGAGCGCTTGGATGTGAAGCAGCCCTTGCTCGCGCGCATTGATGCCGCGCTGCCGGCGGATGTGGTGATTGCGTCGTCCACTTCCGGCCTGCTGGCCAGCCGCTTGTCAGAGCGTTGCGCGCATCCCGAACGCGTGGTGATCGGCCATCCCTTCAACCCGCCGCATTTGATTCCCCTGGTGGAGGTTGTTGGCGGCGCCAAGGGCAGCGCTGAGGCAGTGCGGGCAGCGATGGAATTCTATCGCGCCATCGGCAAGTACCCAATTGAAATCAAGAAGGAAGTGCCCGGCCATTTGGCGAATCGCTTGCAGGCGGCGCTTTGGCGCGAAGCGGTGCATCTGGTGGCGGAAGGGGTTGCGAGTGTCGCCGATGTGGATGCCGCGATCAGCGAAGGCCCTGGGCTGCGCTGGGCTTTGATGGGCCCGCATACCACCTTCCATCTGGCGGGTGGTGAAGGCGGCATGGCGCATTTCCTGCACCATTTGCTGCCGGCGGTGACAAGCTGGTGGGATGATCTGGGCCATCCCAATGTGGATGCGGATTTGCAGCGCGTGCTTGCGGAAGGGGTCGCGGAAGGCACCAAGGGTGCCTCCACACGTGATCTGGCAGCGTGGCGTGATGCGGCGTTGGTGCGCTTGTTGGAAGCGCGGGGGAAGACGGAGGATTAAGCCCCCCGCCCCGCCCGCAACAACCGCCCCGGCAGCGCACCGGTCGCAACTCCATCGCGATAGGTCACCGCGCCACTCACAATGGTCGCGGCATAACCATCGGCCTTTTGCAGCAAGCGCCGCCCACCCGCCGGCAAATCACGCACCATGCGCGGCGCTTGGAGCTTCAGCGCGGCGAAATCAATCACATTCACATCTGCCTTCATGCCCGCGCGCAAAATGCCACGATCATGCAAGCCCGCCGCGCGTGCTGTGTCAGATGTCAGGCGGCGGATCATATCCGCCACCGGGAACACCGCTTCCTTCGCATCCCGCGCCCAATAGGAAAGCAGGAAGGTCGGGAAGGACCCGTCCGAAATGAAGCCCACATGCGCACCACCATCGGAAAGCCCGGCAATGGCATTGGGATGGCGGAGACACTCCGCACTCGCGGAAAGCGTATAGTCGGCGAAATTCGTGAGTGGCGCGAAGATGAAGCCACGCCCATCATCTGCGATCAGCAGATCATAGGCCACTTCCTCTGCCTTCCGCCCTTCCCGCGCGGCCATGGCCGCGATGGAAGCCGAAGCGGGCGGCGCGTAATCCGGCGGATCGCCGAAGGGGAACATGCGTTCAAAGGCAAGGCGCGAAATCAAAGGAAAATTGCTTCCCGAGATACGATCTTCCGAAAGAATGCGCGCGCGCCTTCCAGGTTCCGCCATGGCGGCGGCGCGATCAGCGGCCGACAGATGCGCGATTTCCTTATAGCTCGGGCAGCCAGAAAAAGGGTTCTGGCTACCTTCCAAGCCCAGCAGAATGCCAATCGGGCGCGGCGGAAAGACAGGACGGATCGGCAGCCCCGCCGCCGCCGCGCTATCAGAAAGCGCCAGCAATTCCTTCCAGGCTTCCGTGCGGTCATGCCGCGCGGTCAGGGAAAACACCACTGGCTGACCGGTCGCTTCCACCACGCGGCGCACCATGGCGAATTCAGTGGCAGGATCCGGCGTATTCCAATCGGATACCAGTTCCAGCAAGCCGCCGCCGCCATCGTGCAAGCCTTGCGCCAGCCCGCGCAGCTCATCTTCCTGCGCGCGCAGTGTTGGTGTGGGGTCGCCTTTCAGGGTCTTGTGGCTGATGGTGCGCGAAGTGGAAACACCAAAGGCACCGGCGCGCACCGCATCGGCGGTAATGGCGCGCATGGCGGCGATGTCTGCCTGATTGGCGTTTTCCAGATTGAGCGCACGTTCGCCCATGACATGCACGCGCACCGCGCCATGCGGCAGCAGGGCGCAGATATCCATATCGCGCGGGCGCGCCGCCAGTGCATCCAGATATTCGGGGAAGCTTTCCCAGGCCCAATTCAACCCTTCATGCAAAATCGGGCCGGGGATGTCTTCGACGCCTTCCATCAATTCAATCAGCTTGTCACGATCCGCCGCACGACAGGGCGCGAAGCCGACACCGCAATTACCCATCACCGCGGTCGTCACGCCATGCCAGGCGGAAGGCGCCAAATGCGAATCCCACACGGCCTGCCCATCATAATGCGTGTGGATGTCAACAAAGCCCGGTGTCACCAGCTTGCCGCGCGCGTCAATTTCAGTCGCACCGCGTTCCGGCACGCTACCGATGGCGGTAATGCGCCCGCCAGCCATGGCCACATCCGCTTCCCGCGGTGCGGCCCCTGTGCCGTCAACCACCACGCCACCGCGGATCACGATATCGGTCATGGGCTAGGCTCCTGTTCCATTCGGGGCATAATAACTGGCATCAAAGCGCCTGCCAGCCCGCGCTTCAAGACCAGTGGAAGGTGGGCGGCGCGATTTGCTCCGCCTGACGATGTGCCCAATCCTGATTCGGCACCCTGGCGATCAAGCGCTGCTGCGCTTCGTGCAGATGCGCCGCCGCCTGGCGGTAATCCATCGTCAGCACCTCGCCATTTTCCACCACCTTGCGGCCATCCACGAAAACGGCCTTCAAGGCGCGGTCGCCCGCCGCATAGATCAGGCTGCGAATGGGGTCATAGGCCGGGCGGATCATGGGATGGGTGATATCCACCAGGGAAAAATCCGCCTTGCAGCCCACCGCAAGCCGGCCAATGTCGTCCCGCCCAAGCGCGATGGCGCCCCCGATGGTGGCGGCATTGAACAAATCCGTGGTGCGCAGCGTGCGCGGCGAGCCCGCCTGGGTGCGGGCGATATGCGCGGCCAAGCGCATTTCATCCAGCATGTTATGCGGATAGGTATCCGTACCAATCCCCATATTCACGCCATTTCGCATGTAACGCCCCAGATCACGCAAAGCGATGCCGCGGCGCGCAAAAACGGTTGGGCAATGCGCCACCGTCGTACCGGTTTCCGCAAGCCGCTTCAAATCGGTTTCGGTATGCCAGCGGGTGGAGGGATGATCATCCAGGAAAATGCCGTGCCCGATAATGGCACGTTCCCCAAGCAGCCCAAGTGAATCCAGCCAGCCAATTGGCGTCATGCCATGCCGGCGGGTGATTTCATGAAATTCGACCACGGATTGTGCGGCATGCACCTGCCAGGACAGGCCGCGCCTATCGGCCTCGGCGCGGCTATCCTTCAGCAAGCCCGCGGAACAGGTATCAATCTGCGCCGGAACCACCATACCAAACAGCCGGCCACATTCATGCTGCTCTGCCCATTCCACCAGGCGAAGCGCTTCTTCCATCGCTTTTTCGCCGGCCTTCTCATCCCATTCATATTCCACCAAATGGCCATTCTTGGTGTACCAGCGGGCTGATCGGAACATCGGCGCCACGCAAACACGCATCCCCGCTTCCGCGAGCAGATCAAGCCAGCCCGGATGCGCCATGGACAAATCGGCAAGTGTCGTCACACCCGAGAGCAGCAATTCAGAAAGGGCCACACGCACGCAATGCGGCACGGCTTCCGCATCCGCACGGAAGATCGGCATGTATTCATAAAGCGAGGAATTATAGAGCCCGGGTGAACCGACCTCATCCAGAAAACCCTTGTTCATTGGTTCGCTGGATGGGTGGGAATGGATATTCACCAGACCCGGCATGATCATCAGGCCCTTGCCATCCATCACCTCATCGGCGGGGCCTTCGTAATGCCGGCCAACAAAGCGCAGCACGCCATCAGTGAAGGCCATATCCGCATCCGGCAGATAGGTGTGCGATTTCTCAGCCGCGTCCCAGGCCACAATCAGATCGGCCTTGCGGATCAGGGTGGTTGGCATGCGGCATTTCTCCCACGAACGATTTGCGTAGAACATAGGCTGATACCGCACTGAAGGTCACGCCCAAGTGAACGACAGGCCGTGTCAGACCAAGTAATCACCTTGCCGAGAGGCAGGCTGCATGGACGCCAACCTCACGGCCATTTCAGGCGGCAGCCAGGGCGCAGGCTGCTATCGGAAGTGCGGCACCCCGGCATCGGCCCAAAGATGCCAGTTTGAAACGAGGAAGACCAATGAAATTGCGCAAATCACTGATGGTACTGGCCTTTGGCTTGCCGCTGGCGGCACAGGCGCAGCCCATTCAGGGGCTTTACCTGGGCGGCGGCATTGGCGGGAATTATCTACAAGGCACCGACATCAAGGGCTCTGACTTCAGTGGGGCGAATACCTCGGTCGATTTCCATTGGGGCTGGGCCGGCGTGCTGAGCCTTGGCTGGGGCTTTGGCAATGGCCTGCGCGCTGAAATTGAAGGCAGCTACCGCCAGAATGAGGTGAGCGATATTAGCTTTCCCGGCGCTTCCGGCTTCACCGAAAAAGGCAACGTCCGAAGCTGGGGCGCCATGGCCAACATGCTTTACGATATTGATCTGGGCAACAGGCCCTGGGGGATCACACCCTATGTTGGTGCCGGCCTTGGTTATGTCTGGCATGAATATGACAAGGTTGGCATCAGGGTCGGCGGCAATACCATTGATTTCAACGGTGATGGCGGCGCCTTTGCCTATCAGGCCATTCTCGGGGCCGCTTTCCCAATCCAGCAGGTGCCTGGCCTTTCCATCACTGCTGAATACCGCTTCCTTGGTGCGGCCAATCAATCCGTTAAGGGAACCGGCCGTGCAACACTGCCTGACCAATCAGATGCCGGAACCCTGAAGTTTGATGTAGATAACTTCAATCATTCACTGCTGATCGGCCTGCGATACGCCTTCAACACAGCGCCCGCGCCCGCCCCAGTCATGGCCGCCGCACCTGCCATCATGCGGAGCTATCTGGTATTCTTCGACTGGAACAGGGCCGATCTGACAGAACGCGCGCGCCAAATCATTGCTGAAGCGGCGCAGTCACGCGCCAGCCAGCAGGTGACACGCATTGAAGTTAATGGCTATGCGGACCGTTCCGGTCCCGCACAATTCAATGAGGTGCTGTCACTGCGCCGCGCTGAAGCGGTGGCGACAGAATTGCTGCGTCGTGGCGTGCCGCGCAATGAAATTGTCACGCGCGGCTTCGGGGAGGCGAATCCCCTGGTACCGACCGCTGATGGCGTGCGTGAACCGCAGAACCGCCGTGTAGAAATCATTCTCAGGTAATCATCCGCGTGGGCTGGCAGCGGCGGCGCTTTCCAGGATTTCCCGGAACAGTCGCGCTGGCAGCCCGCCACCCGCCACATTATCCATCGGCACGCCATCATCATTGCCAAGCCAAACACCCATCACCAATCCACCGGTGATGCCGATGAACCAAGCATCCCGGTATTCCTGGGTTGTGCCCGTTTTGCCGATCACGGGCCGGCCAGGGATCGCCGCCGCGCGCCCCGTGCCGCGCGCCACCACCGCCGCCATCATGCCGCGCATGGCTTCCATATGTTCGGGCGCGAAGGCACGTTCAGGTTCTGCTCGTGGCAGGGGCCAGGGGCGGCCCTCGGCGCGGGCTTCAGCAACGCCAAAGGGCTCCACGCGGAAGCCACCATTGGCAAAGGGGGCGTAAGCGGCCACCAGATCAAGCAACGCTACCTCCCCAGTGCCAAGCGCGATTGTGGCGTCTCGTGGAAAAGGGCCATCCAGCCCGGCACGCCGGGCGGCCTCCGCCACTTTGCGATGCCCGCCCGCGCGCTGCATTAGCCGTACGGCTGAGGTATTAACACTATGGGCCAGCGCTTCCTCCACGCTGATTTCCCCGCGCGGGCGCCATTGGCCATTGCTTGGTGACCAGCCGCCAAGGTTAAGCGCCGTATCGCTTATCATATCTTGCGGCCCGATGCCGGCTTCCAAGGCAGCAAGAAAAATGAATGGCTTGAAGGCGCTGCCCGGTTGGCGCCGCGCCTGGGTCGCGCGATTGAAGGGGCTATTGCGGTAATCCTTGCCCCCGGCCATGGCGCGCACCGCACCGGTGGCGGCATCCAGCGCCACCACCGCGCCCTGGTGTACCCCCGCCCGCGCACCCGGCCCGGCCAAAATCGCATCAATGCGGGCTTCAGCCGCCGCCTGCAAAACAGGGTCCAAAGTGGTGCGTAACACCAGATCAGCGCTGCCGGGCGCGCGACCAGCCATGCCATCCTGCACCCAATCGGCGAACCAGCCGGCATCGCGCGATGGCGCGGGGGTGAAGCGAATGGCCTCAGCCGCCTGCAAGGCTTGGCTCGCGCTCAATACACCGGTTTCTGTCATGGCGGTCAGCACTTCTAAGGCACGCGCCAACGCAGCCCCCTGATTGACGCGCGGGTTGATCCGCGAAGGCGCCTTCGGCAGCCCTGCCAGTACCGCTGCCTGACCGGGTGTTAGGCGCCGCGCGGAGACACCAAAATAAAGCCGCGCCGCCGCATCAACGCCGTAAGTGCCCGCGCCGAGATAGACGCGGTTCAAATAGATTTCGAGTAATTCATCCTTGCTGAAGCGCCGTTCAAGCCAGAAGGCAAGCATGGCTTCCTGCGCCTTGCGCTTCAGGCTGCGTTCCGGCGTCAGAAACAGATTCTTCGCCAATTGCTGTGTGAGCGTTGACCCACCCTGCACCACGCGGCCCGAAGTGAAATTGGCATGAACGGCGCGCGCCAGCCCAATTGGGTCTATGCCCCAATGGTCGCGAAACCGCCGATCTTCAATGGCGATAAAGGCCGCCGGCAGATGCGCCGGCATGTCGCGCAACCGCAGTGTTTCGCCGTAAAGATCACCATTGGTGGCCAATAGCTTGCCATCTGCGGCGAGCAGCGTCGTGGAAGGCCGCCGCGTGGCGGCCAGCGCCACTTCCGCGCGTGGCAAATCCCAAGTCAGGATCAGCAAAACCACGGAAGCCATGATAAGCCCCCAAAGCGCGGCAAGGACGCCAAAGCGCAGCAAGCCCCAGCGCCGCCGCGGACGCGCCGCAGGACGTGAGGGGGGGGCGGAAAGACGCGCGCCGAGAGCCTCTCTGGCCGGGCCTCGGGGGGGCGTGCCGCGACCTTCGGAGGGTTTGGCCGATGCTCGGGCCATAATGGTCCATACCATGCCAGGCGCTTACGCGAAACGGCGCATTGACGCGGCTCTGCAAGCCCCGGAACATCCCCGCGGATTCAGGAGCGCCAGATTTGGCAATTTCTCGTGGCATTTGGGTGATTGGCGCGGCGGTCTTCACCATTGGCTTTTCAACCACTCTCGCCATGCCGCTTTTCACCACCTATGCGTTGCGCGACGGGCAAGGCGCGGGCGGGCTTTCAGCAGCCTTCATCGCTTATGCGGCGAGTGCGGTGATCTCTGCCCCCCTGCTTGGCGGCATGTCGGATCGGATAGGCCGTAAACCCTGTGTTATGGCAGCCCTAGCGCTAACCATTTGCGGCACGATTGCACTGATTATCGCGCCTGGGCTTGCTGCTTTGGCATTCGCGCGCGGCATGCAGGGCTTGGCAGTGGGCTTGCTCGCCGGCGGCGCCACAGCCTGGGCAGCGGAATTGGCCACCGGGCCGGAAGCCGGGCGGCGTGCCGCGCAAGTGACCACACTTGCAAGTGCCAGCGGCTTTGCCGCCGGCGGCATCGCCACCATGATTGTTGTTGAAATCTTCGGCGCCAGCGAGCCGCCGTTGACCTTCTGGCTGCATATGACGGCACTCGCAACGATCTTCCTGTTGGTTTTTTTCCTGCCGGAGACCAAATCCCCAGCGCGTGTGGCTTGGCTGCGTATGCCAAGTTTTCCGCGTGGCACATTGCCGCTTTCGCTGAGCATGCTCGCTGCCTGGGCGGTGACGGGCACCGTGATCACCGCAGTGCCAACCGCGCTGACCGAAGCCGGGTATCCGCGCATGGGACCGCTTGCGGTGTGTTTCATGATCCTGGTGGGGGCTTTGGTGCAGCAAATGATGGCGCGGATTGCAGCGCGGCGCTTGGTACTGATCGGCCTGCCGGTGCTGGTATTGGGCGCGGGCTTGGTGATGTGGGGCACGCTGCATGCGGCGCTGCCGGCGCTGCTGCTGGGCGGCGCCCTGGTGGGCAGCGCGGCTTATGGGTTTTTGTATATTGGCGGGCTGGCGGGGGTTTCAGAAAAAGCCGGGCTGGATCGCGCCCGCGCAGCGGCGGGCGTTTTCCTGGTGGCGCATATCGGCTTTTGCATCCCGCCGCTGATGGCGGGGTTCGCGATGGATGCCTTTGGCGCCGGCGCGACGCTGACGGTATTTTGGTTATTGCTGGCGGGCTTCGCGGCAAGCCTTATCTGGGCGCTCCGCGAAACCCGCAAAGAAACCTGATCAGACAAAGCCTTCTTCGCGCGCCTTGATCTGCATGGCCAGATATTTGGAATACATCCGGCATTGGGCAAAGGAACCGCCGGTGAACCACAAACCCTGCTGCGGCGTTTCCATCCACATATTGCGCAATTCCTGATCGGCTTCATCAAAGCCCCAGACCTTGCCGACGCAATCTGCCACCGCATCGCCAAAGAAGCCGCGCACCAGATGATCCTGGCCCTTATACCCAGTCGCGAGTACCAAAAGCTCCGCCGGCAATTCGCGCCCATCCTTCATCCGCATGCCAGTCGCGTTGAATTCCGCGATGTCATGATACTGGATCAGGCCGACTTCACGCCGTACCAGCAAATCCGAACAGCCGACATTGAAGTAATAACCGCCCCCACGAGAGCGATACTTCAGCGGCCAACCCGTACCATTATCGCCGAATTCCAGACGGAAGCCGATCTTCTCCAGCCCATCCAGCAGGGGCTTATCCAATTCGCGCGTTTTATCGGTCAGGATCTTATGCGCCTGCCTCATCACTTCCAACGGGAAGGACACATTGATCAGATCGCGGTCTTCCAGCGTCGGCCCCTTGCCGTAATAAACGCCATCATAAAGCTGGGCACTCGGTTCCACATTCACGATCAGTGTCGGGCTGCGCTGCACCATGGTCACCTTGGCGCCATTGCCATGCAGATCCTGCGTGATGTCATGCGCGCTGGTGCCGGTGCCGAAAACATAAACAGGCTTGCCCTTCCATTCCGCGCCATTCTTGAAGCCAGAGGAATGCACAACCTTCCCCTTGAAGCGATCAAGGGTCGGGATATCGGGCAGGTTCGGCGTGCCGCTCACGCTGGTGGCCATAATGATATGGCGCGGGCGCATGATGCGTTCGCTACCATCAGCGAGCTTGAGCCGTGCTACCCAGCACTTCGCCGCCGCATCATATTCGGCGCCTTCGAAGCTCGTTTTGGTCCAGAAATTGATCTCCATCGTCTCGACATAGGATTCGAGCCAATTGGCGATTTTGTCCTTGGGGATGTATTTCGGCCAGGTCTTCGGGAAGGACAGGAAGGGCAGATGGTTGCTATGCACCTGGTTGTGCAACTTCAGGCCGTGGTAGCGCAGCCGCCAGTTATCGCCGATCCGCGCCATGCGATCCACGATCAAGGTTTCTACATTCAGCGCACCAAGCCAGGCAGCGGCTGTGATGCCGGCATGCCCGCCACCCACAATCAGCACCGCCGGATCGCGCCCTTCAAAACGCGCGGCTTCGCGGCGCTTGTCCAGCCAATTCGGACCGTTGAATTCGCGCTCAAAAGCCGGTTCCTCACGCGCTTCGCGCATGCTGTCCACATCAAAGCCGCGCAGGCTATCAAGTGCGGTGGTCAGAACCCAGGCTACCGGCGCATCGCCTGAAGCTTCGGCCCGCTTTAGGCGCAGCAGCGCGGCACCCGTGCCAATTTTCGTCTCGAACCGCACAATAGCTTCGATGGTGTCTTCGCCGGCGCGTTCCACAAAGCGCGGCGCTGTGCGTTCTTCATCAATCACAAAATCTCGCGCACCGGCTTCCTGCACAGCGGCCAGCAATGCTTCCACCAGCCTACCCTGGCCGCTGACGGTACGGATGCGCCTGCCCAGCGCCACGATATCGCGCCAGTGGCTATCAGCGCGGAACAGCACGCCAAGCGCCGCCGCATCGCCTGCCGCCAGCGCCGTATTGAAGCGCTTCAGCCAGGCTTCGATGATGTGACCGATACCTTGTTCCGAAATAACCAGCATGTGCTTTTGCCTTCGATCTACCGCGCCCAACCCGGCGCTTTTTCTGGCGTGATCCTAAGCGCCGAAGCCCAGCGCCGCAAACCCCACCCTGGGGCGGATTTCATCCAGGGGCGAATGCGCCTATCCTGCCCTGTGAAAATGGAGAAACGCTCATGAATGCTTCGCTTGCGGGCAAGGTCGCGCTGGTCACCGGCGCGGGCAAGAATATTGGCCGTGCCATCGCGCTGCGCCTTGCCGCCGATGGCGCCGCCATTGTGGTGAATGGCCGTTCGGATGAAGCCGCCATCCAGGCGGTGGCGGCGGAAGCCACTGCCGCCGGGGGCCGCGCCATGGCCTTCCGCGCCGATGTCTCGAAGCCTGAGGAAGTGGCCGGCATGGCCGCCGCCGTCGCCAAACAATTCGGCGGCATGGATATTCTGGTGACCAATGCGGGGCTGCGCCGCCAGACCAGCTTTTTGGACATGTCCTTCGCGGAATGGCGGGAGATTCTCTCGGTCGCGCTGGATGGCGCCTTTATTGTAACCCAGGCTTTCGTGCCGCAGATGATCGCGCGTGGGGGTGGTTCGATTATTGGCCTGTCGGGCATTTCAACGCATGTCGGCACGCCCAATCGGACGCATGTCTCGGCTTCCAAGGCAGGGCTGGAAGGCTTGATGCGCGCCCTTGCGGTTGAATTGGCACCCCATGGCATTCGCGCGAATAGCGTCGCACCCGGCGCGGTTGATACGGTGCGTGGCGCCGCCGCTGGCGCCATGCCAAGCACGCTCGCGGATGGCGGCATTCCCATGCGCCGCCGCGCGAGTGTGGCGGAAATCGCCGATGTAGTGCGCATGCTGGCGGGGCCGGAAGGTGGCTTCATCACCGGCCAGACCATTCATGTGAATGGCGGCGCCTTTCTGACGTGAGGCCCCGCGCTAGATTTGGCTTGGCCGATCCTCAGCTTCTGACCAAATTGCATCCCCCCAAGCCAAAGGACGGAAGGCTTTATCGGCTTCAGTCTTTTGCAGCAGCTTGTAACAATCCCAGGGGCCACGGCTCTCTTCGGGTTTTTTCACCTCAAACAAGAAAGATGGGTTGATGTTCCGCCCATCTGGGCGAATGGTCCCCCGGCCGAAGGCGTAATCGGCAGTCATGAAGAATCAGGCATCCCCGCCGGCCCGCACGGTGGCGCCGCCCACGGAATTGGCCAGCATCCAGGTGTCATAAGTCCAGTGCACCATATTGGGAGAGCAACGCGCGCCGGTCAGATCCGATGTCGCAGCGGAGCTATTGATATGCACCCTGTTCTTTTCGCGGCAAATGTCATTAGCTGCGGGTGCGACTGAAGATGTAGCCACATCCACCAGGCAATCCACGCCATCACGGTCAAACCATTGCCGCGCGATATTCACGCCGACATCGGGGCGGTTTTGATAGTCCGCAAAGACGATTTCTACATTGAAGCCGCGCTGCCCGAAATCCTGCACCACCTGCCTAGCGGCGGCGATGGAGGTACTGCCGGTGACATCGCGATATATACCGGACATATCCACGGGCACGCCCAGCTTGATGGTGTTGGTCGCCTGCGCCTTGGCGCTACGCCAGGGCAGCCCCCCAAAGGCGCGGCTGCGCCAGCCTTCAGAATATTTCCTCTGTTCAAGGTCATTCTTCTCTCCGTACTTGGCGATCTGCTGTCGCCACGAAGGAAAGGATGAGCCCGGCTAGCAATTTTCATCTAAAAGAAAGAACAAATTCTCAGTGGCGGGCGGGCCTATTCAACTGGCTTCTTGCCACCGCCCATTGGCGTTTCCCTGATGAATACGGGCAGCGCATGGCCCGGCAAACGCCCGCGCAGGGCAGCCATCAGCGCGAGGCCATCCCCTTCCGGTACCTGAAACCGTGCCGTGCCGGGCGCAGGGTCCAGGCTATGCAAATAATAGGGTTTGATGCGGTTACGGATCATCACGCGCAGCAGCTCTTCCAAGGCAGGCGGGGTATCATTCAGACCGCGCAGCAAGACGGTTTGCCCAAGCAAGGGCAAGCCAGCCTCCGCCAGCCGCGCCAGCGCCCCCCCCGCATCGGAGGTAAATTCGCGTGCGTGATTGGCATGCACAGCGATGAACACCGGTTTGGCTTGGCGCATGGCAGCGACCAGTGCCCCGGTCACCCGCGCCGGATCAGCCACCGGCACGCGTGTATGAATGCGCAGTGTTTCAATATGCGGCAAGTCAGCAAGCCGCCTTAGCATCTCCCCTAACCTTCGAGGTGAAAGCATGAGCGGATCGCCGCCGGTCAGGATCACTTCGCGAATCGCGGCATTGCGCTCAAACCACAGGAGCGCGCTTTCCAACTCCGCTTCCGTCAGCAAGCCGCCATCCGGGCCCACCTTTTCTCGGCGAAAGCAGAAGCGGCAATAGACCGGGCAGGCCAGTAAGGGTTTCAACAACGCGCGGTCCGGATACCGATGCACCACGCCTTTCACCGGCGTGAATGGTGCATCCGCGGTCGGGTCTTCCAACTCATGCGGCGCGGTGAGGAGCTCCGCCGCATTGGGGAGGTACTGCAGCCCGATCGGATCGGCGGGATCGCCTGGGTTGATAAGCGCCGCCATGGCTGGGGTGATCGCGATGGCATAGCGCGCCGCCACATCTTCCAGCGCCGGTAGCGCGGCCTTGGCCACCAGGCCAGCGCGCAGAAGATCTTGCGGGCTGCGCAGCGTGCGGCTCTGGTCCTGGGCGATAGGCTGGGGCATGATCTCGGTCGCCTAGAGCATTTTCAAGCAAAGTGGAATCACTTGGCTGCTCGAAAAATGCGAATAAACAAAATTGTAGAGCGTGTACCGTGAACGCAGGTGAACGGGAGATGCTCTAAATTAGCCCTGAAAGCGCAGCGATGCCCCTGCCCCCTTGGCACCCGGAAGCCTTCGCCGCGCGGCTGCCCTTTTTGGAACGCCGCGCGCAGCTTACCGCCGAAACCCGTGCCTTTCTCTCCGCCCGTGGCTACCGCGAAGTGGAAACCCCCGCGCTGGTGCCCGCCCCGGGGGCCGAGGTGCATTTGCGTGCCTTCGCCACAAGGTATGAAGCGCATTTGGGCCAGGGTGCGTCGCGTGATCTCTGGCTTCGTACCTCTCCCGAATTGGCGCTGAAGCGGTTATTGGTGGCGGGCGCCGGCCCGGTCTTTGAATTGGCGCGGGTTTGGCGGAATGGCGAAACCTCGCCCCGCCATGCGCCGGAATTCACCATGCTGGAATGGTATCGCCCAGGCCTCGGCTTTGAGGGGTTGATGACGGAGGCCGAGGAATATATCCGCGCCGTCGCGCCGCGCATCGTGGCCCATGGCACGGTGACCACCGATCTCAGCCTGGCTTTTGAACGCATCACCATGGCGGAGGCCTTCGCCCGCTGGTGCAACGGGTTGGATATTCTGGCAACCGAGGGCGACGCCGCGCGGCTTCATGCCGCCGCCCAAGCCGCAGGCTACGCAACGCGCGCTGATGAGGGGTGGGAAGATTTGTTCTTCCGCCTGCTGCTGGAACATATCGAACCGCAACTGGGGCGCGGGCGCGCAACCTTCCTGACCCATTGGCCAGCGCCGCAAGCGGCCCTTGCGCGGCGCGACCCGGCAGACCCGCGCGCCGCGCTCCGATTTGAGCTTTTCGTGGCCGGGCTGGAATTGGCAAATGCCTTTGATGAACTGACCGACCCCACCGAACAGCGCGCGCGCTTCATTGCCGATACCGCCGAACGCCGCCGCATCAGCGGTGAGCGTGGCTGGGAGGTTGATGAGGATTTCCTGGCTGCCTTGGAGCACGGCATGCCGGCCACGAGCGGCATCGCGCTTGGCTTTGATAGGCTGGCAATGCTCGTTGCCGGCGCGCCAGAGATTAGCGATGTGCTGTGGTTGTAACACAGCCATCTTGAGCGAAAGAGCGCTTGCGCTTGGCGCGACGCAGATCCCGCATCCGCTTTTCGGCAGGCAGCCGGGCGGTTGGGGAGCAGGATTTCCCGCTCATCTTCCTCTCTGCATGGGGTGATGCATGCGGCGAAATTCCCCCAAACCTCAAATTGGCGATTTCGCCCCATATGGGTGCTGAGGGCGAACACAGCTGGATGAGGGTCAACCCAGGGCTGGACAAACGACCGATAGGCAGCGCATAGAAGAACCCTCAGATTTGAGCCTTTAAAAGCTCCGGCCCGGAGCTTTTTTTGGGGATGGGTGGCCGAGCGGTCGAAGGCGCGCGCCTGGAAAGTGCGTATACGTCAAAAGCGTATCGTGGGTTCGAATCCCACCTCATCCGCCAGCTTTTCGTCGCGAACTGGTCCTGGGGCTGAAAATGGCCTGCGTTTCTTTGAGGGTTTCAAAGGAATTTGCGAAGGCGACCGAACCTCGGAGACCGGGGAAAGGCCCAAAATCGGTCTCTGAAGCCCTTTCGTCTCTTTTCGACCGAACCTCGCCGAAATTGGTTCGGTTAAAGAAAGCCACACTTTTTCAATAGGTTATGATTTTGGCGGCCTTGCCTAGTTCGTGACGGTTCTCTCGCCCGTCGAGACGAAATGGGCATCAACCCGAAGTAGGCGTAGGGGCGCGCGGTGGGGGAAGCCAGGATGTGGCGCAGCGTAGCTTTGCGGCGTGCCTGTGTCGGGCCCGGGCTCTCCGTGCACCCTGGCTTCTCACTCCTGGCGCCTGCCGGTGGCTCACGGTGGAACCCAAGATCATCTGGCCTTGAGGCTTCGTCGCCAGTAACCTCACCCCAATGCCTGCTGACGCTTGGAGCCCCGAGGAGAACGATCTGATCGTCGCAGATTACTTCGCGATGCTCGGCGAGGACGTCCATGCGCGGCCCTATAGTAAGGCTGAGCACCGCCGGGCACTGCGCCCGCTGCTAAATGGTCGGTCGGACGGCTCAATTGAGTTCAAGCATCAGAATATCAGTGCCGTCCTGAAGGGTCTGGGGGAAGCCTGGATTCCTGGCTACAAGCCGGCCTTCAACTTCCAAATGTCTTTGGTTGACGCGGTGGTCAGATGGCTGGACCGGAACCCCGCGTGGCTTACGCGGCTTCCTGATCCGCACCTGGCACCGGGCCTGCGTGAAACCGCGTCGATCTTCATCAATCAGCCGCCAACATTTTCGAACCAGCCTCCGCCTGAGGAGCTGGAGCAGATGCTACGCATCGCACGAAAGTACGACGTGGCCGAACGGGACGAGCGTAACCGGGCCCTTGGGCGCGCCGGCGAGGAACGGGTACTTGAACATGAAACGGCATCGCTAAGGGCCGCTGGACGCGCAGACCTGGCCCGCAGAGTGCGTTGGGTATCCGAGGAAGAAGGAGACGGTGCCGGCTATGATATCGCGAGCTTCATGCCAGATGGTCAGACACGCCTGATTGAGGTCAAGACGACTAATGGGTGGGAACGAACGCCCTTCTATATTTCACGTAACGAGCTTTCTGTTGCTGAGGAGCGTCGATCTGAATGGTGCCTCTTCAGGCTTTGGAATTTCTCACGTGAGCCAAGAGCCTTCGAGCTATATCCCCCGCTTGACGCTCACGTGACGCTGACGGCAACGATGTTTCAGGCGAGCTTTAACTAAGCCTTGGGCTGCCGGAGCATGCAGTAAGCAGCAGGCGATCATCCTCCCTGTACTGCAATGCCGTGGAACACCTGTCCGATCTGCTCCCCCCAAGGCAGCTTCGCCACCTCGACCATCTCATTGATCGAAATCGCCGGCGGCCGCCGCTTCACCACCAGCGCCTCCAGCACCTCCGGCGCCAGATAGGCCAGCCGGATCATTCGCCAAATATGGCGCTCACCCTAAAACGCTTCCATCGCACCCTGCTCGACCAGGATTTCCCGGTCGAGGGACGCTGCATCTGGTGAAGAGATGCAGACCGTTCTCAATGAACACCTCAAGGACTACAATACCAGGCCGCCCCATCAGGGGCGAGACATGCCGAAAATCAGCAACACGGAGGTGAACAGCCAGACAAAAAATGCCAAGCTCAAAGTCGCTTGAGGCCCGCTTCAAAAGCGGTCACTGTCAGGAGAATATCGTAGGTACACACACTGTTACGCAGGACTTATTTACTATCCTTCCTTTACAGCCTTTGCGCACTCTATGGCGGACATGACCGTATCAGAGGCTAATCCAAGATTTTGGCCGTGCAGACCAATGAAAGTCGTAAGCCCGTCTGCTATCATATTTTTGGACACTTCATTGGGATGGCCATTCATCCAATTTATTAACGAAATTACCCACGCATCCTCTGGCGGAAAATTCAGATTGTTGACGTATTCCCCTGCCTTCATAACAATTTGACCACTATCACGTAAATCTATCCCGGTGGCGCTTACCCACTTAGCCTCCATCTTAGACAGCTTGTGCATATTTTTTAAGGTTCGAAACATTTCACATCTCTCCTCTAGGGTAAACGTTCACTTCTTCGCGAAATCTTCTTGATCCTCGTCGTTACCGAGCATTTGCGAGGAATGCAAACGCGCATCTAACGAAAAATTCTTTTGCTGGCCCTCCTATCCAGCTCCCTCGGACTCGTTTGACTATCTGTCGGCCAAAAAATTATAGTTGAGGAGTGAGTCAGGTCGTTCCCAAAACCCCTTTCTTTCAGTCTCAGGTACCGAAGCAATTAGGGCGACGCGAGCAGACCGGTAGTCACACGAGAAAATTTCATATGCATCCGTGAGTCTTCCTGAGTGATTGTATGTCGCTCCCGTACGAAATTTACTCAATTTCTTCTGAGCCTCGAACTCGACTGAGCCCGCTTTTGTACAGTGAACTTTTGCAACGCAAATCCAATCATCTGCCCCTCCGTAGGACTCTTTGCTTAGGTAATCAATTCGACGTGTAAGTTCCGTAGACGATCCTATCTTGACGAATTTCTTGGAACGTGAGGCTGCAATGTAAACATCTGCTTCCTTCACGGCCCTCATCATAAATGTGATACGGGCGGTGTCGCATTCAACACAATGCCCTGATCGTGATCGCAGAGTATGACCGCCATTCTTGCAAGGCTCAGTTCCAAATGCGAAGTATTTATCCTGACTTTTCATTAGTGCTTGATACTGGGTCCTCCCCATACCCCTCGCATCAAACACCTGACTTAAAGGGATTTTGTGACGCGCAAAAAAAGATAGCTGTTCGCTTGTAAGATTTTCCATGTCACTAAACCTCCAATTGCTGAAACGGTGGACAACAAAGATACAAGAGATAAACTCGAATAGTTTTTTCAATGGTAAGTATCGAAAAAACCGCGTCGAACTATCCCTTCACCGGCCCCGCTATACTGATCGCTCCCGGCTTCCCGCAACGCCGCGGGCTCTTCGGCCGAAAGCTCAAAAATCCTGCATGGTAAGGCTGTTGGCTCTTCGAGATAATTGTTTCTTATGGCAACGGATTTCAAAACTCCGTTGTCGCAATGAAGAAGCAGATCATGCTCATAGATGCTACCGAAGCCAGCATGTACGTATCTGATCCGTTTGCCTTGTGTGGCTCGAAGAAGGCCACTCGCCCAGTGTGCGAACACACGAGTGCTGCAGCCGGAGAAGAGGAAATCTAACCCGACTTTACCGCTGGATTTTGCCCACCCCATCAAATCGACGAGATAGAGACGATCATCAACGATCTCCCACGTCCCAACATATCCTCGCCAAAGCGCTGTATGGGGAGCCCTGAAAGGCGCCTCGATTTCTTTAAGCTCGAAATAGCCGGCAAGAGGTTCCGCACAGAGTCTCAGCTTCTCGCCCTTGTAGATGAGAGTTTCGGTCGCTTGTGCTGTCATTTTTCCCCCGCTAACTGGCTGCCCTACGGCGTCCGCCAAGAGAACTGTTCTCTTAACCAATACGATCATGAGGTCTGCAGCAGCCGATCATTGCGTTGACGGTCCAATAACTCACTGAAATTTTTCAGAATTTTTTAGTGTGTAGACATTTTGGCCGTATCGGCGATATCACGATTACAAATTTGGGTGTGTCATGAAAATTATTGGATACTGCTGGGCTGGGAATCAGGCGGAAAATGACTCCTCGGAGCCGGGTGAAGGCGTGGAGTTGGTCCGGCAATACCTTAGGCGCCGACGTTGGGCGGGGCCAGTTCATCTGGAGAATCCCGAAGAGGCATTTATAGACTTTCACCTGCGTACCGCAGGGAAAAACGTATTAGCACTGCTGAGGCCATTAGATGTATTGGTGGTTCCAGATCAGAACTATCTTTTCCGGTCCGCATCTCAAGGACTAAATTTCTTGGAGAAAATGAAAGAAAGATCTGTGGCGGTACATTGCGTTGATCGCGGAACCAACATCGCTCAGGGAAAATTGCTAGAGACATTTATCTCAATACTAGAGCCGCTGGCCCTGGCTGAACCCCAGTTTCTCCGAGAGCAGGTTCGGCTTCGGAAGCGGAAAGGTCGGCTCTTAGGGCGCTATCTCGGCGGTAATTTGCCAATCGGCTTCTCTGTCAATGCCCACGGCGAACTTGAGCCAGACGGCAACCGCGAGGCGCTTCTTAAAATGGTCCTGCCAATGAAGAAGAACGAGATGTCTCTTCGAAAAATAGCAGAAGAACTAAAGAAGCAAGGTTACTTGATCAGCCATACCGGCGTTGATCGATTACTGAAATCGGTTGGCTACTCGAGCAAAAAATTCGCAAAACGTGACTGAGAAAATAACACGCTCATGTAATGGAATGAGAGCAGCTCCCAATAAAACTGAGTGCACCGAAGAGCGGACGCGTGCGGTGGGTACCGGCAGAAGGGGGCGGAAGCGCCACAAGAGATCTTCTCTTTGGATCCACGCGGCTCGGCGTTGTCAGCGCCCCTTTAGACGTTCAACCAAGATGCATCCGCTCACCCAAACACCCGCCCCATCTGCTCCCCCCAAGGCAGCTTCGCCACCTCCACCATCTCATTGATCGAAATCGCCGGTGGCCGGCGCTTCACCACCAGCGCCTCCAGCACCTCCGGCGCCAGATAGGCCAGCCGGATCATCCGGCCGACGAACCGTTCAGACACCCCCTCCTTCCCCGCGATGTCCTGCAGGGTGGAAGCCTCCCCCTCCTCCAACTGCCGCCGCCACTTCCAGGCCCGCGCGATGGCGCGCAGCACATGCGGGTCCTGGCCCTGGCAACCAGGAAGCCCCGCATCCTCAGGCGGCAGGATCTTCGGCCGCCCATTGCGCTTGCGAAGGGTCAGCGGAATCACAACCCGTATGCTGGTGGCGGTCTCACTCATGCAAAGGCCTCCTCTTTCGCGGGCAGCAGCATGTCCCGCAGGACTAAGCCGAGCCCTTCCTTGCGTAGATCAACCGCGATGCCATGGGTGCTGACGGTGATGCGCTCGACCAGCAATTGCACGATGCGCGCCTGCTCGGCCGGGTACAGCGCGTCCCAAAGCCGCTCAAACCCGGCGAGGGTCGCGACCACGGCGGCCTCCTCCACCTTCACGCCGTCGCGGCGCAGCGCGGCAATGGTGCGGGCGGTAATTTCCGGGGCGCGGATCATGCGGTGGATTTCGCCAATCACGGCGTCCTCCACCATCGGCGCCGACAACCGCAGCGGACCAGGGCTTTCACCCAGCGGTCGGCTGCGGATCACATCCATGGAAACATAGTAGCGATACAGCCGAGTACCCTTCTTGGTGAAAGCCGGCGTCATCGCGCAGCCGTTCTCAGTAAAGATTAGCCCCTTCAGCAAGGCCGGCGTGCGCGCCCGCGCATTGGCAGCACGCAGCCGCGGGCTGGTCTGCAGAATGCTGTGCACCTTGTCCCACAGGCTGCGGTCAATGATCGGCGCATGCTCGCCGGGGTAGGAAGCGTCCTTATGCGTGGCCTCGCCCAAATAGACCCGGCTGTTCAGCAGCCGATAGATATAGCCCTTGTCGACCGGCCTGCCGGATTTAGTGCGCACGCCCTCCGCCACCAGCGCCTTGGCGAGGTTGGTCGCGGAGCCGATGGCCACGAAGCGCTTGAAGATCATGCGCACCGTCGCGGCTTCGGTTTCGTTGATGATCAGCTTGCGGTCGCGCACGTCATAGCCAAGCGGGACATAACCGCCCATCCACATCCCCCGCTTGCGGGACGCCGCGAATTTGTCGCGGATGCGCTCACCGATCACCTCACGTTCGAACTGCGCAAAGGACAGCAGGATATTGAGCGTCAGCCGCCCCATGCTGGTCGTGGTATTAAAGGACTGCGTGACGGAGACGAAGGTGACCTGGTTGCGATCGAAAATCTCCACCAGCCTGGCGAAATCCATCAGCGAGCGAGACAGCCGGTCAATCTTATAGACCACGATCACGTCAATCAGTCCTGCCTCCACATCGGCTAGCAGGCGCTGCAGCGCGGGCCGATCCAGCGTGCCGCCAGATACGCCGCCATCATCATAGGGCTCGCGGATGGCGACCCAGCCTTCGGAGCGTTGGCTCGCGACATAGGCTTCACAGGCTTCGCGCTGCGCGTCGAGGGAGTTGAATTCCATGTCGAGCCCTTCCTCACTCGATTTTCGCGTATAGATGGCGCAGCGCAGGCGGCGCGGTGCCTGCAGTACAGATCCTTGTGCGCGGTTCATCGCGGATCCCGCCCGGCCTCACGCAGGCCGAAAAAGCGATAGCCATTCC
>JBPCSO010000041.1:0-27498 GCA_051007055.1 Roseomonas sp. | reverse complement strand
GTTCCGCCTGGGCGATAGGGCGGCGGTGGATGCTGCCTTCGCGCGTGCGGCGCATGTCACGCGCTTTGATTTCCGTATCACGCGCGTTTCCGCCAACCCGATGGAACCGCGCAATGCGCTGGCAAGTTATGACCCTGTGGAAGACCGCTATACGCTGACGACCGGTACGCAATTACCGCATGTCATGCGCAATGAGATTGCTGAGTTTGCACTGAAGATACCAACGAATCGGTTGCGGATCATCTCGCCCGATGTCGGTGGCGGGTTTGGCATGAAGGAAAGCCCATTTCAGGAATATGTGCTGGCTTTGCATGGCGCGAAGCGCCTGGGCCGACCAGTGCGCTGGACGGCGACACGCACGGAGAGTTTTTTGGCGGATACCCATGCGCGGGATAATGCTTCCAGGGCAGAATTAGCGCTGGCGGCGGATGGTACCTTTCTTGGGTTTCGCGTGCATACGCTTTGCAATGTGGGCGCCTATCTGGCCTGGCAGGGGCCGGTTTCGGCCACCAATAATGTCGGCGGCTTGGCGGGCGTTTATCGTACGCCGCATATGTTCACTGAAGTGCGCTGCATTTTCACGCATACGCAACCGACAGCACCCTATCGCGGTGCGGGGCGGCCTGAGGCGATTTACGCGATTGAGCGCATCATTGATTTGGCCGCGGATGAAATGGGCATTGACCGGATTACGCTGCGCGAAAAAAACCTGATCCCACCCGAAGCTATGCCCTTCCGCACCGGACTTGATTATACCTATGACAGCGGCGATTTCCCGAAGAATATGGCGCTGGCGCTTGAAGCCGCTGATTGGGCGGGGTTTGAGGCGCGTCGTGCGGAGGCAAAAGCGCGCGGCAGGCTGCGCGGCATCGGCATTGCCAACGCCATTGAAAGCGCCGGCGGGCCGCATCGCGGGCCAATGGAAGAAGCTGCTGAAATCCGCTTTGATTCGGGCGGCAGCGTGACGCTGCTGATGGGCAGCCATAATCACGGCCAGGGGCATGAAACCGTATTCCGGCAGATTGCCTCTGAACACTTGGGCATTCCGGCTGAACGCATCCGCTTCATCAATGGCGACACCGATATTGTGACGCATGGGCGCGGCACGATTGGGTCTCGTTCGATGATGGCGGCGGGTGGTGCCTTGGTGGGCGCGGCGGAGCGCATCATTGCGCGCGGCAAGAAGATTGCTGCGCATTTCCTGGAAGCGGCGGAATCTGATATTGAATTCAGCGAAGGGCAATTCCGCATCGCGGGGACGGATCGCGGTATTGATATCGAGGCGCTGGCGCGGCGCAGCTATATTCCTGGCCAATTGCCATTGCAGGAGGAGCTTGGGCTTTCCGCTCTGCTCATCAGGCGCCCGGGCGATGCGACCTTCCCCAACGGCTGCCATATCGCGGAAGTGGAAATAGACCCTGAAACGGGCGAAGCGCAGACCGTTGCCTATACGGTGGTGGATGATGTCGGCACGGTGATCAATCCGTTGCTACTGAAGGGCCAGATCCACGGCGGCATCGCCCAGGGGCTTGGGCAAGTCTTTGGCGAGGATATTCGCTACGACGCCAATGGCCAGCTTTTGACCGCAAGCTTCATGGATTATCTAATGCCGCGTGCGGCGGATTTCCCGGATATGATGGTGAAGAGCAACCCCGTGCCAACCAAGACCAATCCGCTTGGCGTGAAAGGTGCGGGTGAAGCTGGCACGGTCGGCGCCTTGCCAGTGCTGATCAATGCCGTTGTTGATGCGCTGCGCCCGCTTGGTATCACCCATATTGAAATGCCGGCCACACCGGAACGCATCTGGACGGCCATTCGCGCTGCAAGTTAGCTTTTGGCTTCTTCTTCCAAGGCTTCTAGCAGCCGCGCCGGCCACCATTGCGGAATACCCTGGCCGATCAGCACGAGGCGAGAGCTTCGGTCCGCCGATGGCCAATCTTCCAGCCATTCGATTGGGTGCAGCACATGGCGCACGCCATGCAGCACCGCGGGCTTTTCTGGCGCTTCCGCGATACGGATGATGCCTTTCATGCGCAGCAATTTCTCGCCGGCATGTTCGGCCAAAGCTTCCAGGAAAAGCGGTAGCACCACGGCGGGCAGGGGGTTGTCACGCAGTATGGAGATTGTCTCCACACCCGCGCTGTGGCGTGCGCTGGGGGTGGCGGTGGCATCAAGCCAGTATTGCAAGGCTTCCGGTCGGGCGGCGGAGGCGAAGAGAATATCTGGCGGAATGGCACCCTGCACCGCGCGTAAGATCGGCGCGCTTGGATTGAGCGCCGCAAGCTGCGCCTCGAGTGCTGAGGTATCGGGCGCAAGATCAGTTTTGCTGAGCAGCAACCGATCCGCGAGCATGGCTTGCTGCGCGGCTTCCGGATGGCGCGCGATAGTCTCGGCGCCCAGCAGCGCCTCCACCACTGTCACCACTGCTTCCACGCGATGGCTTTCAGAGATGGTTGGGTCCATCAGCAGTGTGTGCAGAATGGGCGCGGGGTCCGCGAGGCCCGAGGTTTCGATCAGCACACGATGATAGTTGACAGCGCCTGATTTGCGTCGCGCCGCAAGGTCTATCAGCGTGCGCGCCAGATCACCGCGTGTTGTGCAGCAAAGGCACCCATTGGTGAGACCGAGCAGGTTTTCTTCGGACGTTTCCAGCAATTCATGGTCAAGCCCAATATCGCCCCATTCATTCACAATCACCGCGCTACCGGCATAGGCGGGATCGCGAAGTACCTTACGCAGCAGCGTCGTCTTGCCGCTGCCAAGAAAGCCGGTGATGACCGAAACGGGGATCACAGCGGCGCCGCAACCCGTGCGCGTGCTGGTTCCGCGCCTGTTGCGTTCAGCGCGTAACGCAGGCTGCGCAATAGCCCCAGCACGGAAGCCGCGGGACGGCGCCGGGTTTCGCTGATCAGCCACCAGCGCATCGGCGCGTCTTCCGGCAGGGCGGGCGCGATATGCAGCACCAGCTCGCCGACGGTGATCCTTACGCCAGCATCGGTAATATCCACGCGCCCTGCCACGCCCCAAAGCGTCAGGCTATCGGCGATCAGGGCGCGCAGCGCAGGTGGGTTCATACGGCAGGCGCGGTGCGGATTTCCTGCGCAATGCGCCGCGGCAGCCATTTGCCGCCGGCGGCATCACCCACCCAACGATCATTTTCCACCATGATCTTGCCGCGCAGAATGGTCATGGCGGGCCAGGCATCCACCTGGCGCCCTTCCCAGGGCGTATAATCGCTTTCATGCAAAGCGTCCGCGCGCACCATGCGCTTCAGCTTGGGATCAAGGATGCAGATATCCGCATCCGCGCCGGCAGCAATGGCACCCTTGCGTGGATACATGCCCATGATCTTTGCCGCATTGGTAGAAACCGCATCCACGAATTGCCGGAGCGTAAAGCCGCGCTTGCCGACCATTTCCGTGTACATGACCGCAACACGGGGTTCCACGCCAGAATTCCCGCCAGTTGTGTCATCAATGCGCTTGCCTTGGGTTTTCACCGCCAAGGAACAGCAAAGTTCATCGGTGGCAACACAGGAAATGGACCCATCCCGCGCGCCCGCCCAAAGTTCATCCTGATCCGCCTGGGACTTCAGCGATGGGTAGGTGTGATAGATCTGCCCATTGGGGCGCTTATAATCTTCGCTTGTGTAGAGCATGTATTGATGCAGCGATTCACCATAGATCGGCAGCCCCTTGGCGCGCGCATCGCGAATGGCGCGCACGCCATTACCGGCTGAGACATGCATCATGTAAAGCGCTGTGCCTGGGACATGTTCCGCCAGGCGCATGACACGACGGAAGGAAAGGTCTTCCGACAGCGTATTGTGTACTTCCGCCATATTCTCAAAGCCCGCGCGGTTTTCGCGAAACAGCTTGGCGTACATATGCATGACAATGTCATTGTCTTCGGCATGGATCACGCCAAGCCCGCCCTTGGCGGAAAGCACCTGGAACACTTCCCAGATATCGCCGAAATCCACCATACGGCCCTTGCGGGAAGGCGTGATATCCGTCGTGAAGATTTTTGTGGTGGTATGGCCGGCTTCAATCGCCTCACCCAATTGGGCGGGGATATCGGGCGGCAGATCGCCTTCCACCATGATGTGAAAGGCGTAATCGCAAGGGCAGCCATCGGCGCTCCACGCGGCCTGGCGTTCCGCTATGGCGCCTTCGATGGTTTTGCCATGCGTCCAGCGCACGAAATCCAGAATGCTGGTGGTGCCCCCATAAAGCGCGGCGCGACCCACTACGGAAGCGCCCTGGGTCTGATCCAGCTTTCCATCCGGCCCTGGGATGGGCCAAAGGCAATGCGTATGCGGGTCAATGCCGCCTGGCATTACAATGCTGTCGCCCGCTTCCACCACGCGCACACCAGAAGGCGCGGGCAGGCTGCCCGGCGCCGCAATGGCGACGATCTTCTCGCCCGCTATGCCAATTTCGGCGGGGCCGATTGCATGAGGCGTGACGACGCAGTTGCCCCTGATGACAAGATCCATGGCAATACCTCCGCTTGGCGCATGATTTGCCGCCTGGGGCGAAGCCTAAACCCAAAACACTGGTTCAGGCCAATTGAGGCTTCAGCGGGGGGAAGCTGCGGTGCCCGGTACTTCGCGGGAGATGCGTGCGCGATCCGTTTCCGTCACCATTACGCGTTCGCCCACTTGCAGGCCAAGCTCATTGGTTTGGGTAACGACGCGTTCGCCACCCGAATCGCGCCGGATGATGAATTCCATCGCCTCTCCCCGGGTGGCGCTTTCTTCAATGGCACCACCGACAACGCCACCGGCCAAGGCACCGACCACGCCGCCTACGGTACGCGCGCGCCAATCGCCGCCAACTGTGCTCCCCAGGAAGCCCCCGCCAACGGCGCCTGCGGCGGGGCCGATGCCGCTGCGTGTTCCGCTGACAGCAACAGGCCGCATGGCAATGATGGTGCCGCGGAAAACTGTGCCCTGAATACCAAGGGCCTGACGTTCCACCGTGGAATTTGTGGCCGGGGCACAGGCGGCGATGCCGCAGAGCAGCAGGATTGCAGAAAGACGCAGCAGCATGTTTCCAACTCCACTTCGCAAGGGGTGCTAGGTTCTTATATCAGAAACACGGTCCTTGCGGCATTTTTGTGGTGATGGGGCCTTACGCAATCTTTAGATCACTCGCCAGATGAAACAGGCAATCGCCGCGCTTGGTGCGCGCCGGGATGCGTTTGCACATGACAATGCCAGCTGCCTGGAAATTGATTTCCACCGGCGGCAGCCAGGGTGTTTCCGTGAAATGGATGCGCGCGGCGGGCGTGCCAATGCTCACGGTATCGCCAAGCTCTACGAGCGGTTCGAAAACGCCGTTTTCTGGCGCATAGACATAGTAATCCTGCCCGCGCACATCCAAGAAGCGCGTAGGGGCGGGCGGTTCCACCCAATCGGATGGTGGCAGAATGCCAAGATGCACCAGCACGTTGCGCACACCACGTTCGGCAATGGCAAGTCCTTCAGGATTGACCGTGCCGCAACCGCCCAATTCGCTGCCAAGCGCGATCTTGCCGCGCCGTTCCGCCCCGCTGCCGAGAGTCTGATTGCCGCCCTGGCCTTGCGCGCCGCCCTGGATATAGGTGAAGGGTGCGCCAAAGGCGCGGAGCGCCGCCAATTGTTTCTGGAACAGCGCGGGATCGTTTGATTGCGTTGCAAGCGCGCAAGGAATGTAATTCAGTGACGATCCGCCCGAATGCAAATCCATCACAAAATCCGCCAGCGGAATCAATTCGCTGTCAATGTAATGGGCGATCTGCCGCGTGACGGTGCCATCCGGGTCGCCTGGAAAAATGCGGTTCAAATTGAGATCATCAATCGGCGAAACCCGGCGCCCGGCCAGTGCCGCAGGATAATTCGCCATGGTCAGAAGGATCACGCGCCCCTTGATCCGCGTAGGATCGAGCGCCTTCGCCAGATTGGTCAGCGCCACCTGACCTTCATATTCATCGCCATGATTGCCAGAAGTGAAAAGCGCGGTCGGGCCTTCGCCATTCTTCACCACTACAATCGGGATGGGCAGGAAGCCATAGGCGCTGTCATGCGTTGAATGGAACAGGCGGATGAAGCCTGTCTGCTTACCGTCCTTATTGAAATCAACTTCGGAGACAAGGCGCGATTTGCGCGGCGCATCAGCCATGGCGTTTTCCCTATTCAGGCTTGGGCTTCGGTCATCAAATGGCAGGCCACCTGATGCCCTGGTTGTGTTTCAACAAGTGGTGGCGCCGCTTCCCGACAAATGGGCATGACATGCGGGCAGCGCGTGTGGAAGCGGCAGCCGGAAGGCGGGTTGAGCGCGCTTGGAATATCACCAACGATATTCTCCCTCTTACCGCGTGAGCGCCGAGAAGGATGCGGTGCCGGCACGGCGGCGATCAAGGCGCGCGTATAGGGATGCTGCGGGGCTGCGTAGATCATGCGCTTTTCAGCAACTTCAACAATCTTACCGAGATACATCACCGCCACGCGGTCCGAGATATGCCTCACCACGGAAAGATCATGCGCGATGAACAGATAGGTGAGCCCCATATCGCGCTGCAAATCCTGAAGCAGATTGACGATCTGCGCCTGGACCGAGACATCAAGCGCCGAGACAGCCTCATCACACACGACAAAGCGCGGCTTCAGGATCAGCGCGCGCGCGATGCCGATGCGTTGGCGCTGGCCGCCGGAAAATTCATGCGGAAAGCGATCCAGCGCGCGGCGCGGCAGGCCGACGCGATCGAGCATTTCCGTAACCTGCTGGCGCGTTTCAGTGCCATGCTTCGCACCGTGGATTACCAGCGGTTCGGCGATGATGTCCTCAACCGCCATGCGGGGATTGAGCGCACCGTAAGGGTCCTGGAAAATGATCTGCATGGACCGGCGAAATCCGCGCATTGCCGCACGGCCAAGCCCAGTAATTTCCTGGCCCTGAAAGCGAATGCTGCCCGCGGTTGGATCAAGCAGGCGGATCAGCAGCCGCCCAAGGGTGGATTTGCCGCAGCCTGATTCGCCAACAAGCCCCAAAGTTTCGCCGGGCATAATGCTGATGTCGACATCATCCACCGCGCGCAACTTGCTGGTTTTACCACGGAGAAACAGGCCGCCACCACCAACATTGAAATGCTTGGCCAAGTTCTGCGCGCTGATGAGCGGTTCGGTCATGTTGCGGCCAGTTCCTTGGCGCGGAGGCACGCTGCCCAATGATCCGCTTCCTCAAGAATGAGGGGCGGCAGGCTATCACTGCAACTTGGCTGGGCATAGCGGCAGCGCACACTATAGCGGCAGCCAGGTGGGCGACGCGCGGGATCCGGCAGGGTTCCAGGGATGGCGATAAGCCGCGCCCGGTCTTCGGTGATGGAAGGCACGCATTCCAGCAAGCCGCGCGTATAGGGATGTATGGGGTGGTCAAAAACCCGCGCCACCGGCGCTTCCTCAATCACGCGCCCCGCATACATCACCAGTACGCGGTCTGCTGTTTCCGCAATCACGCCCATATTATGCGTGATGATCATGATCGCCATGCGGAATTCGTCACGCAAATCCATCAGTAGATCGAGGATCTGCGCCTGAATAGTCACATCAAGCGCCGTGGTTGGCTCGTCAGCGATCAGCAGCTTCGGGTTGCAGGCAAGCGCAATCGCAATCATCACGCGCTGGCGCTGACCGCCTGACATCTGGTGCGGGTAATCATCTAAGCGCCGCGCGGCTGATGGAATGCCAACCTTGTCCAGCATATCAATCGCGCGCTTGCGGAGCGCAGCGGCGGGCAGGTTCTCATGCGCCTTGATGGTTTCCATGATCTGATCGCCAATGGAAAACACTGGGTTCAGCGATGTCATGGGTTCCTGGAAAATCATCGCAATGCCGGGGCCGCGAATACGCTGCATCTCGCGCGACGATAGCGTGGTCAGTTCCTGCCCCTGGAACAGCACCTTCCCGGCGGCGATGCGCGCCGGCGGTGTCGGCAGCAAGCCCATGATGGTGAGTGCCGTGACACTTTTGCCGCTGCCGCTTTCACCGACAATGCCAAGAATCTCCCCTTCCTTGAGTGAGAAGGACACCTCCTCGATCGCGGTGATTTCGCCGCGCCCGGTCATGAAGGCCGTGGTCAGCCCCTGCACATCAAGCAATGTCACTGTTGAATCCTGAGCCGGGGGTCGAGGACATCGCGCAAGCCATCGCCAAGGAAATTCAGGCCCATCACCGTGATCATCAGCGCAATGCCTGGGATAGTGATGATCCAGGGCGCTTCACGCATGAAATCGCGCCCTTCGGCCATGATATTCCCCCAGGTCGGCGTGGGCGGCACGGCGCCAACGCCAAGGAAGGAAAGCGTCGCTTCAGACAGCACCGCGAATGCGAACAGGAAGGAAAGCTGCACAATCACCGGCGCCATGGCATTGGGCAGGATGTGGCGTGTCAGGATACGCCAATGGCCCGCGCCGGCGGCAACCGCGGCTTGGACGAATTCCATCTCTCGCAGGACAATCACCGAAGAACGCACAATGCGCGCCGTGCGCGGGATATAGACAATGCCAAGCGCCAAAATGACATTGAAGGTTGATGGCCCCAGCACGGAAGTAACTGCTATGGCGAGCAGAATGGCCGGGAAGGCCATCAGCGCGTCATTGATCCGCATCAGCAGGTTATCAATGCGGCGGAAGTAACCGGCAGCGGCGCCAATCAGAATCCCGAACACCGCATTCAGCGCCACCACGGAAGCGCCAATCAGCATGGAAAGCTGCGCACCCCACACCACACGTGACCACAGGCTGCGCCCGAAACTATCGGTGCCGAAGACCCATCCCTCACCAGGGGGCTTGAATTTGTTGCGCATAGAAAGGCGGTTTGGATCAACATCGGTAATCCAGGGTGCCAGAATGGCGGTGATGGCAATGATCAGGAATAGCACCAACCCGGTCATGAATAGCCGATGCCGCAGCAGGCGCTTGATGGTGGCGCGCGCCGGGTGTTCGCGCTTCAGCGCTATGCCTTCGGCATCTATGGCGGCGGCGTCACTCATAGCGCACCCTTGGATCAATCAGGGCATAGAGGATATCAACCAGGATATTCACCACCACCAGAAATGTCGTCACCAGCAATAGCCCGCCTTGCACCATGGGATAGTCGCGGCTGAGCACCGCTTGCGTCAGCAATTGTCCCATACCGGGTAGGGAGAATAGCGCTTCCGTCACCACCGCGCCTGACAGCAAAAGCGAGATGATGATACCCACTACTGTCACAATTGGGATCAGTGCGTTGGCTAAAGCATGCTTCAGTATTACCTGCTGTTCCGGTAGTCCCTTGGCGCGAGCGGTGCGCACATAATCCTGCCGCAGCACTTCCAACATGCCAGACCGCGTGATGCGCGCAAGCAATCCCGCTTGCAGCAAGGCTAGCGATATCGCCGGCATGGTGGTGCTACGCAGCCATCCGATCGGGTCCTGCGAGAAGGGCACATAGCCACCACTCGGCAACCAGCCGAGCTGCACGGCGAAGAAAATGATCATCAATAGGCCCAGAAAGAAATTCGGGATGGAAATTCCCAGCATGGCGATCATCATCGCTACCTGATCCACCCAGGTATTCTGCCGCAGTGCCGCGATTATGCCACTTGTCACACCAATCAGCAGCGTGAGCACCAATGCGTAGAGCGAGAGCCCGATGGTGACCGGCAGGCGTTCCATGGTGGCCGCCAGCACGCCCTTACCAAGCAACAGCGATTTGCCGAAATCGCCTTGCAAAAGCCCTTGATAGTAATGCAGCAACTGCATCAGTAATGGCTCATCCAACCCAAGATCACGGCGCAATTGTTCGATCTGTGCCGGGGTTGCGGATGTGCCGGCGATGGATGCCGCTGGGTCACCAGGAATCAGCCGCATCAGCCCGAAGCTAATCAGGCTGACAATGAACAATACCGGAATGGCGCTGAACAGCCGGCGGAGCGCGACCAGAATCAAGGTAAATCGCGCTCCCTAAACGTAAAGCTCAACGCTCAATCCACACATTGGAGAAGCGCGGAATACGGAAAGGTGCGAAGCCCTTCACATTCGCGCGCGATGCCTGAACCTTGGTAAGTGAGCCAAAGGGATAGGCGTAAGCGCGCTCCAGCACCAGGCGCTGCATCCGCGCAAAGGCTTCCTGGCGAGCAGCCGGGTCGCGCAGAATGTTCATGTCATTCCAGGCGGCCAGCACTTCCGGATCATCCTTGTCATCCCGCGGGCGATAGGCCGCATTGGGGGAAACCAGGAATTGCATGGTGGCAAGCGCGCCAAGCGCAGGCTGCGTGCCCCAGCCAGAATGGAAGAAATGCCATTCATTCGAATTCAGCCGCTGGGACATTTGCACCGATGTCGGCCAATCCACCACGCGGAGCGACGCATTGATGCCGATCGCCTTCAATTGCTGTTCCATCACCAGCGCCGCATTATACATCGGCGTCAGGTCCCGATTGGTCAGGATCACGATCGGTTCGTTGCGATAGCCCGATTCGCGCAGTAGGGCGCGGGCGCGCTGCTGATTATTGATATTGTACGTTTCCTTGCCCGCATCCGTGAAGCTCGGCTGATTCGGGTATTGGAAACCGACATTCAGCCGGAAATTATTGTCGGAAGCTGCATCCATGATGTCTTCCATATTGAGCGCCGCCTGCACGGCGCGCCGGAAGGTCAGGTTATCGGTAGGCGCCAGCGATGTATTGGGCAGCGCGATCTGGATCCACCAATTCTGCAAGGGCAGGATGGTAATAGCACTATTGCGGCGGAGCGCTTCCACCGAACGTGTCGGCACATCTTCCACCACATGAAGCGCGCCGGTTTCCAACCCCGCCACGCGGGCGCTGGCTTCGGTGACAATGCGGAAGGTCACGGTATCCAGGCAGGCAACACGATAGCCACCAAAACCCATGCGCTGTTCATAAGCGGTATTGGGCTTATAGGCATCAAAACGGCCCAGCCGCGCATGGCTGCCGGGCACGAATTCCAACAGGCGGAAAGGCCCAGTGCCCACGGGGCGAAGCTGCTGGCGTTCATCATCCTTGTGTTCTGACGGGATGATGACAATGGGGACCGAGAAGGAAGACAGTGCTTCGATAAATGTGGGCTGCACTTGCTTCATGCGGATGATGAAGGTCTGCGCATCCGGCGTTTCCCAGCCCGCGACATTATCCAGCGTGCTGCGTTGCAGACCAATCCTGTTATAGCGATCAAAGGAAGCCGCGACATCGGCCGATGTCAGCGCCTTGCCATTATGGAAGGTGATGCCCTGGCGGAGCTTGAACGTATAGCTCATGCCATCAGGGGCTTCCTGCATGGATTCGGCCAATTCCGGGATGGGCCGGTTATTGTCATCGCGCGTGATCAGCGTTTCATAGATATTCATCGCGATATTGCGCGTTGAAATCGTGCTGGAGGTCATCTGATCCAGCGAATTCACATTGGCTTCCTGGCCAAACACCAGATCGCCGCCGCGTGTGGGGCAGGTGAAAGGGGCGGCCAGCAGCGGCGCCGCCGACAAGGCCATGGCAGCGGCCACAAGGCCCGTGCTGAGACTGAGGCGTTTCATCCATGCTCTCCCGTTATTTATGGTGACTTAGCTTCATGCGCGCGCCCGGCGGCGTCAACCACTATCAGTAAGCCCGGCAAAACGGCGCAGAACATTTTCCGTGAGCCGGCTGATCGGCCCTTTAAACCCCTGGCGCCATAGGCTGCCGCAATAGGTAATGGAACCAACAGCGAACACGCCACCGCCGCCTGGCGTGTCAAAACAAATGATCTCGCCACGCTTCAAAGCCTGTGCCTTTTCGCCATTCACGGTATTGACGTGGGAGAGCAGTTCTTCTGGCACCGCGACAAAGGAAGCGGGCGGGTCTTCGGAAACGGCCAGAATCGCCGTGCCATCAGGCGTGCCAAGGGCAGAGTCCGCGCGGTCCAATTCAAAGCCGGCAGCGCCGCCGCCGGAAAGCCCGTAATCGCCGATGGTCTCGCCTTCCACGCCTTCGAACATCCAGGCATGGCGCGCCTCACGCGCGGGTGGCAGCAGCCGGTAATAGGTGCCTTCAAACATCCCCTGGCCGGAAAAGCCAACCCCGGCCAATTGCTGCGGTGGGCGACGATTGCGTCGCCAAAGCCCGCCATAGGCGCCATCGGTTTGGTGATAGTATTCGCCGGGCTCGGCAGCCCAGGCGCGAATGCCGCCCTCGGCCCGGCGCAATTCAAACACACCCGGCATATCGGCGGGCTGCGCAATGCGCCAATAAAAGCCATTGCCGCCCAGATACATCATGCGCCCGCCGCTACGCGTATAGGCATAGAGCGCATCAAGCGTTTGCGGCGTGTGATATTCGGGGTGCGATCCCGTCATCACCACCTTGTAATTGGCGAGCAACGCTGCGCCTTCCGCGTGCAGATCGTGATCCGTGATGACATCGAATGGCATGCCGCGCGCTTCAAGCCAAGCCAGGATATGCGTATCGGCGGGGTAGTGGCGCAGCCCCGATCCCTTCGCGTCATTGAAGGTCAGAAAGCCTGGCCGCATGGTCAGAATTGGGCGCAGCCGCGATGTAAAGGCGATGCCGCTGTTGTCTGGGTGGCGGTTATAGGTGGAACGCCCGTAGATCGGGAAATCATCCGGATTATGCGGATAAGCGCCCCAGGCAGCGACACGCGCGCGATAGGCTGCATCCGCATTGCCGCGGGAATGATTGGCATAGGCCTGATAGGTGAAGGTGGAAGCCAGAAAAGCGATGGGCGCTGTCGCCGTGCCGCGCGGGGGCAGCACATAGAAGGGGATGTAATCCTCGCCTTCTGCACAAGTGATGTGGAAGGCGTAAGCGCCGGAGCGTAAATCTGCTGGAACGGTAAAACTGAAATCATCCGCCCAGCCGCAATCGCTCAAATCATCAGCGTGGAAATGGATGGCGGCGTAGTCAGCGGGCGCATGGCGCCAGCACATCTCGGTGCCCGACCAACGCGCCCCCACAACGGCGCGGGTTGGCACATTCACCAAATCGCCATGGCAGGCTTGCCGGCCGATATCCTCCACGCGCTGGGTTGCGATGCCGCGCGCAAAATCCCAGCCAGCGATCAAGCCTGGCGAGGCAGTGGAAAGCGGCTGATCGGGCCGCGGCCATTCGGCGTGAAAGCCGGTCAGTATGGAGGGATCTTCGATCTTGCCGGTCAGATGCGCGCTGGGCGCAGCTGCATTGGCCGCGGCAATCATCACCACGCCGGCGCCATCGGGTAGCGCCATGCCCGCCGCCGAGATTTCGCGCGTGCTGGCGGGGGTGGCATCTTCAATGCACTGCGCGCCGAGCAGAATGCGCCCGGTCGCCGGATCTGCACTCAGCCAAAGCCGATGCCAGCGGCGCAGCGCCAAGGGCGCGCCCAGGCCAAGCTGGCGGTCACCGCCGTGCCAAGCGATACGCGCCATCGGCCCATGCGGCCCGACCGCCAGCGTTACGCGCCGCCCCGCCTGTTCTTCGCTGATCACCGCCGCTTCTGCGCTGTGCTGCGCCTGGAACCAGACCAGCGCGGTCCAGGTGGTTGGGCCGGCGGCTCGCGTAGGCGCCTTGGGGATCAGCGCATAGGACCCAAGCCGGATGGGCTGATGGCGGCCCTGAAATTCGGCATCGAAGTGCGCTGAAAGATCCTCAAACCGCAGCTCCGGCCCGGCCGGGTTGGGATCGCCGGAAATCACGCGGCGCAACCGCGCCCGGTAACGCCCGCCGCCTGGCACGCTGATCTTCACCGCCAGGCTTTCGCCGGGGCGCGCGGAAAAACGGTCCAGATAGCCGGTGATGGGCAATTCGGCGGGCTTGGCTTCGGCCATGGTGGTTTCCTTCCCCTTTGCCCTGATGCTCCGCGCCCCGCTTGCCGCCGTCAACACCCGCCCGATGGTCAGGCGCGCCTGATCTGTGCAAGGCTTGACGCAGGGAATGGTGCAAGAGGGTGCAGATGGCCGCGATCATTGAAAAACTGAGCGATAGCCGGGCAGAGGCGCGCGAATGGGAACTCCGCTGCGATATGGCCGCGGTGTTTCGCATTGGTGCCAGGCTCGGCTGGAATGAGCATATCGGCAACCACAACAGCCTGATGTTGCCCGATGAGGCTGAGCCGCGCTTCCTGATCAATCCGCGCGGCTATTTGTTCCAGGAATTGAAGGCGTCGGATCTGATTGTGTGCGATCTTGAAGGGCGCGTGCTGCGCGGCAGCGGGGAACTGCGCAAAGTTGCGTTTCACATCCACACACGCATCCATCTGGCCAACCCGGCGGCGGCTTGCGTGATCCATGTCCACCCACGGCATTTGACCGCGCTTTCCATGGTGCAAGGCGCGGAATTCGCGCTGTCACATCACAACAACCTGCTGCTGAATGATCGCACGGTTTATGATGATGAAGGCGATCAGCCCGTACATAGCAATGAAGAAGGGGACCGCATTGCGCGGCTGATGGGCGATAAGACCATCATGCTGATGCGCGGCCATGGTGTGACGGTGGTCGGCCAAACCGTGCATGACGCCTTTGACGAATGTTACATGGCTGAACGCACCTGCATGTATCAACTCACCGCCATGCAAACCGGGCTGCCCTTGCATAAGCTGCCCGATAACCTCAGGCGCAATCACACGGGGCCATGGGGTGAAAAGCTGGATGCGCGGCTCCATCTGAATGCCTGGCGCCGAGTCTTGGACCGGGAAGAACCTGATTACGCGCGCTGAGATGATAACAAAGACAGGGAGAAAAACATGATCCAACGTCGCAGCCTTCTTGCCACACCTTTAGCCCTGGGCCTGGCGACCCCTGCCATTGCGCAAGCCGCCTGGCCCAATCGGCCAGTGCGCGTGATTGTGGGCTTCCCGCCGGGCGGCTCGCTTGATGTGATGACGCGCCTGGCCTGCGAGGTTTTGTCCCGCCGCTTCGGGCAGAATTTTATTGTGGAGACGCGTTCTGGCGCTTCCGGCAATATCGGCACGGAAGCCATCGCGCGCGCGACACCAGATGGTTACACCATCGGCACGATCAGCATGCATAACATCGTGATCAACCCGATGCTGTTCAAAACCTTGCCCTATGATCCTGAGCGCGATTTCGCCTGGATCAGCGCCATGTGGGATTTGCCCAATGTGGTGGCGGTGCCGGCGCAGCATGTGCCGGCGCAAACGCTGCAGGAATTCATCGCCTGGGCCAAAACGCGGCGCGGCGGCATCAGCTACGGGTCTTCGGGTGTGGGCACTACCATTCACCTTTCCGGCGCCTATTTGCTGGGCCGGGCGGGCATTGAAAGTACCCATGTGGCCTTCCGCGGTGCGGCGCAGACCATTCCGGCCATGCTTTCGGGTGATATCCAGATCGCGGTGGATAATCTTGCCAGCTATACGGGCGTTATCCAGGAAGGGCGCATCCGCCCCTTGGCTGTGACCATGCCGGAACGCTGGCCCACCTTGCCCAATGTGCTGACTATGGCGGAAGCGGGGATGGATAATTTCAACGTCAGCCCTTGGCATATGTGGGCCGGCCCACGCGCCATGCCGCGTGAGATTGTGGACCGAATCTCTTCCGAAATCCGCGCGGCCTTTGCCGATCCCGAATTGCAGCAGCGCGCCATCAGCATGGGCGCGCGGCTGACAGGTTCCACGCCGGAAGAATTGGCCGCGCGGTTGAAGCGCGAACAGCCGATCTGGGCGGAAATGGTCAGGATTTCCGGCGCGCAGCCGGAATAGGGAAGGGGGACTAGATTACTTGCAGGAAGGCGTGATCCGCTTTCACGGGTCACGCCAAAAATTTCACGCCAGCCCCAAGGCCCAAAGCAGCACACCCTTTTGCGCATGCAGGCGGTTCTCGGCCTCATCAAACACTACGCTTTGCGGGCCATCCATCACCTCATCGGTGATTTCCTCACCGCGATGCGCGGGCAGGCAATGCATCACAATTGCATCCTGCGCTGCGTGCTTCAGCAGCGCCGCATTCAACTGATAGGGTGCGAGAAGATTATGCCGGCTCTCGGCGCGCCCCTCGCGCTCATCAGACATGGAAACCCAGCTATCGGTCACCACGCAGCGCGCATCGCGCACGGCGGCGATCGGGTCATGGGTCAATTCCACCTTTGCCCCTTGCGCGCGCGCCCAGGCGATCAATTCCGCGGGCGGCGCCAATTCGGGTGGCGTTGCCAGCCGCAGCGTAAAGCCAAACCGCGCCGCTGCCTGGATGAAGGACTGCGCGACATTATTCCCATCACCCGTCCAGGCCACCACTTGCCCGGTGATGGGACCGCGATGTTCCTCAAAGGTCATAACATCGGCCATCAATTGGCAGGGATGGGAAACATCGGTCAGGCCATTAATCACCGGCACCGTCGCATGCTTCGCCAATTCGCGGATCTTCTGCACATTATCCGTGCGCAGCATGATGGCATCCACATAGCGGGATAGCACCTTCGCGGTATCCGCTGGTGTCTCCCCACGGCCAAGCTGCATGTCTTTCGATGAAAGCACGACAACATCGCCGCCTAATTGGCGAATGCCGACTTCAAAGGAAACGCGCGTGCGGGTCGAGGGTTTTTCGAATATCAGGGCAATGGATTTGCCAGCCAAGGGCTTACCTGCAAGCTCACCTCGCTTGGCGCGCCCGGCAACATCAAGCATCCGGCGCAGCACCGCCGGTTCAAGATCCATCAATTCCAAAAAGTGGCGGGGTGGCGCGTCGCCGCCCCTCACTGATTTCAACATGGCACTCATTGCGCCGCGGCTTGGGCGCCGGCTGGGGTCAGGCGCAAGCAGGCGCGATCGAGCAGCGCCACCGCCTCATCCGCATCCGCTTCCGTGATGATCAAGGGTGGCGCCAAGCGTAGCACATTCATGCCCGCAGCCACGGTCAGCAGCCCCTCGGCCACTGCGGCATTCTGCATTTCGCCGTTATTCACTTCGGGTCGCAGCTTCAGGCCCAGCAGCAGGCCAGCGCCGCGCACATCTTCAATCACCGTTGGATGCTTGGCGGCAAGCGCCAGAAGGGCGCGCCACAAATGCCGCGCCACCTGGTCCACACGTTCAAGGAAGCCAGGGGCGGAGACAACATCCATCACGGCATTGCCGGCGGCGCAAGCAAGCGGCCCGCCGCCATAGGTTGAGCCATGCGTGCCGGCTTTCAAATGCTTCGCTACGTGTTCCTTGGCGAAAATGCCGCCCAGCGGGAAGCCGCCGCCAATGCCCTTGGCGGAGGACATCACATCGGGTTCGATCCCCGCCCATTGATGGGCCCACATCTTGCCGGAACGGCCCATGCCGGTCTGCACTTCGTCCAACGCCAGCAACAGCCCGTATTCATCGCACATGGCGCGCAATTCGCGCAGGAAACGCAGCGGCGCGGGGCGCACGCCGCCTTCACCCTGCACAGGTTCAATCATCACCCCCGCCGTATTGGGGCCAATCGCATCACGCACCGCATTCATATTGTCGAAGGGCACGTGGTCAAAGCCTTCAACCGGCGGGCCGAAGCCGGCCAGATACTTCTCATTCCCCGTGGCGGCCAGCGCGGCCATGGTGCGGCCATGGAAGGCGCTATCAAAGCAAATCAGCCGGTAGCGTTCCGGATGGCCGTTTTCCGCATGATATTTGCGGACAGCCTTGATCATGCCTTCATTGGCTTCCGCACCGGAATTGCAGAAAAACACACTGTCAGCGAACGAGTTTTCCACGTGCCGCTGCGCCAGCCGTTCTGCTTGCGGGATGCGATAGAGGTTGGAGGCATGGATTATCTTGCCCGCCTGCTCCGCAATCATCCGCGTCAGATGCTGGTGCCCATGGCCGAGCGAGGATGTCGCGATGCCCGCGCCGAAATCCAGGAAACGACGCCCCTCTTCCGTCCAAAGTCGCGCGCCTTCGCCCCGCTCAAAAGCAAGGTCGGCACGGTTATAGGTCGGCATCAGGGCGGGAATCACGTTTCCAGTCTCCGCAAGCAACCGGCCCGGGTGAAGGCGACCATCGCCCCACCAAGGACCGGAAAGGGGAAACTTGCCGGAAAAGCGCGCAAGATGAAAGGGGAAGCGGCGAAAAACCCTGTTATTCGCCGATATTCATGAGCGCACCCCTGACGCGCGCCGCCTGGAATTGCGCCATGAAAAGCCAAGCCGCCAAGCCAAGCCAGATCAGATTTAGCCCAAAGGCATAGGCCAGATGATCCCAGGCAAGCTGCCCATTCAGCAGCGCTGCGCGCATGCCTTCAAAAACATGTGTTGCTGGGATGGCAAGGGAGATCGGCTGCAACCAGCCGGGCAGCACCGAAACCGGGTAGAACACCGCTGAGAAGGGCGCCAAGCCGAACAGCACGCCCCAGGCCAAAGCCTCGGCCCCCGCGCCGTGGCGGAGGATCAGCGCAGTGACGCCAAGCGCCACCGCCCAGCCCATCGCCATCAGCGCCGCAAAATACAGCACCAGCACCGGCCCCATCGTCCAGATGCCAAAACCGTACAACAGAAAAGCCAGGAGAACGGCCGGACCCACGCCGATGGCGGTGCGCAGGATGCTCATGGCGACCAAGCCCGCCACCAATTCGGCGGGCCTGAGCGGGGCCACGAAGATATGGCCCAGATTGCGTGACCAGATTTCCTCCAGGAAGGAAATGGCGAAGCCCATTTGGCTGCGCAGCGTCACCTCCCACAACAGCACGCCGCCCAGCAGCACGCCGGCGGTGACACTGGCAGTATTGTTCTGCACGCCAGCGAGCCAGGCGGTGACGAAACCCCAGACCAGCATTTGCAAGACGGGCCAATACATCAATTCCAAAACCCGCGGCCAGGAACGCCGATACAGCGCCAAATGCCGATACATCAGCCCCCAGATGCGCCGCGCCGCGCCGCTCATGCTGCGCGCCCCTGGCCGCGGGCAATGTCCAGAAAAACCTGCTCCAGATCATCGCGACCGTAGCGGGAGATCAGATCGGCGGGGCTGCCCTGGTCCACAATCCGCCCGCCCTTCAGCATCAGCACATGATCCGCAAGGCGTTCGACCTCATTCATGTTGTGGCTCGCCAGCAGAATGGCCGCACCGGACTCGGCGCGGTAGTCTTCCAGAAGGCTCCGCACCCAATCGCCCGTATCGGGGTCTAGGCTTGCGGTCGGTTCGTCCAGCAGCAGCAATTCCGGGCGATTAATCAGGGATTTGGCGATCGCGACCCGCGTTTTTTGCCCCGCCGAAAGCTGCCCCGCCGGGCGGTCCAGAAGCGCGGTCAATTGCAGCCTTTCCGCCAATTCGGCGATGCGCTCCTGCGGCTTGGGCACGGTATACAAATGCGCGTAGACCATCAGGTTTTCCTGGACCGTCAGCCGATGCGGCAGCGCCACATAGGGTGAGGAGAAATTCAGCCGCGCGAGCGCCGCGAAACGGTCCCGCGCCATGTCATGGCCCAGCACCACAACCCGCCCGGCGCTTGGCACGAGCAGGCCCAGCAACATGGCGATGGTCGTGGATTTCCCGGCACCATTGCCGCCCAGCAGCGCCCAGGTGCTTCCGGCGGGCTGGGTGAAGTCCAGCCCCGCCACGGCGGGCGGGTCGGTGTCTTTATAGGTTTTCGTCAGGCCTTGGGCCTCGATGGCGGGAAGCGGCATGGGGTTCATATCGGCGCAAAGCTGTGTTTCGCCAAGTTACGTGTTCAGGCGCCCGAGCGCTGGCTTTCAATCAGGCGGCCCTGAAACATGCGAATGCCCGCTTCCCAGCCCCAGGCAATGGCCGCCGCCCTATCCGCGCCGGCCAGCACAATATGTTCCGCCACATTGGGCAGTTTGCTCCGCAGCAGCCGCGTCGAACGGCTATCTGGGCTTGGGAAATCATCCGCCCAGAAAAGGCGCAGATAATTGAACCCGTCGCGCAGGCTTGGGATCACCGAAGCCACGAAGGGTGAGTCTGCTTCAAGCATTATTCTGTAGCCGCGCGCCTGGAGGAAGTTACGGGCCAGGATAAATAAATCCGGCGTTGCCAGCGCATCTTTGGCATTGAGAGCAATAATGAGCCTTTGTCGTTGCGTTTTTGGCAAAAGGGCATCAAGGCGGAAAAATTCAGGAGAAAATAGGCTTTCCAGACAGAGCGGCAAAGATACTGAACGCGTATTGCGCCGTTCATCAGGCCGCGCGAAATCACTAATTTGTCGCCGGTCAATGGATTTCAATAATCGTTGCGCGAATGCAGGCGTGAGAGAGATATCACAACCGGGCAGGAGTCTTTCACAGATCTCCGCAAGGTCAGCGCGCCTGTCTTCCCAGACGGTTTTCGTATCCTGCCCGCCTGGTTCCAGCCAGCAGATTTTTTGGCGGCGGAAAAAAATGCTCAAATCCGCAGCCGCCAAGCTACGTTCGGCGGAAGCAAGGGCAGTGGTATCGGCAGCGCGCTGTTCAGGTTCAGCCAACATCATTGCGCGCATGGCAGTGACCATGCCAAGGCTGTCTTCGACCGCCGCCATGACCGCTGCCGCCTGGGTGGGAAGACGGAGCAGATGGACTGCGCGTTCAGCCTCCTCAGCTTCCAGCATCGAAAACAGTATTCTGCGATGGTATTCCAGCACATCGCCCGCAATAGGTTGGCCGATAGCGACCAGATCCCCGCCCGGTAGCCTGAAACTTCTCACTCGTGCCGTGCTGTTCAGGGGTTCCCAGGTTTCGCGCAACAGCTCCGCGCGGGTACCGAAGCGTCTGGCATGCGGCAGGGCGGAAAAACGCAGCATCAGCACCAGGCGTTCTTCGCCCATTGCCACTGCATCGCGGATGGCGGTCGAAAGCGCGACCGCGCCAATGGCCCCTTCAGGCTGGGGCGCTGTGCCCAGCCCATTTCCGCCACGCAAGCGTTCACCTGGCATGGCTTACGCCGTTGCTTTGGAGCATTTTCGGAACGGGCAGATGATACCGCTGGGTGCGAAAATGCTTTGGTGAGCGAAAATTCATGACAGGGGAGATGGTAACACGGCTTCAAGCAGATGAGGCATATGGCATCCAACCCGGCCGCTGGGAGAGGTAGCAAGCCCCCGCGCCCGGCATTCGGCGCGTGCGCAAAGCGCGGCCTTGCTGCAGCCATCCATCCGTCCGGCTGCGATGATATCCTCAATCCAAGGCCCGCCATAAAGCTGAATACCCCGGCTCAGGCCCCAGGCCAGTGCGGCTTCCCCATCGCAGCCATCGAGGATGAGCCGATCCGCTTCCAGCCGCCGCAATGCCTTGAGCGGTCCAGTATCTTCAAGTGCGGGCGACCAATTGAGGATAAACCAATCCACTGGTAGGACCTCAGCATCCACCAGGGTGAGCGTCGTCGCACAAAGGCCCGATACGGCAATGCCCCAGGCCTCACGGCTCAATGCTTCGCGTCGCGCGGCAAGGTTACCAAGCGTGACAGCTTCATGCAGGGGTAGCGTCGCGTAAAGGGCGCGGGCGGTCGCGGGTTCCGTAGTGTCGTGCATCGAAGTTTGCGGGGATGGAACCAATTCAGATGATAGGTCAATCAGCAAAGGGGCGATTGGTCCGCCACCCAGCACGGATGTCCGTGTTCCCTCATCGCCGAGCGCTTCCAATAGGCTTTTCTGCATCAAAGATCGCGCATGGCTGAGCAACGCCCGATCCTCAGAAAAGGGTGCCATGGCTTGCTGCAGGGATAGGCCGTCCAGTGTAAGCCGCTGAAAGACAAGTTTCGGCATGCTTGGGTCTGAAATGCCCACAATGCTCTGCCGCCGAAACACCTGCGCCAAATTCAGCCGATCCAATTGGCTGTCAAAGCCCGTAAGTGAAACGGGTTCTGCCGGCGGCAGGTCCAGAAATTGAGGCATTTTCGGCGCAGTGAGGAGCCCGGCCAAGACAGGCTTCGATTCCGGGAAAGGCAGAAGGTCCGCTGCGCCTTCGCCCAGAATGCGCACGAGCATCGCCTGGAGCCTAACGGCCTCATGGGAAGGAAGTTCGGTCAGCAGCCAATCTTCAGGGGTGATTTCCAGCAGTGACCCGCCTTTGACATTAGCCACATCGCGCAACAGGGCGAAGACAAGCCTTTGACTTTCGGGCTGTCTTCCGGGGGAGACCCGCAAGGCCGCCCTGCCGGCTTCGTCACGCATAGCGCGGCGCAGGGCGTCCTGCATGGAGGTCTGGCTGCGCTGCGGGTTCGAGGCGGGCGTTTGAGAGATGGGCATAATCAGGCTTTTCGTTAGCAGAAACTTGCTAGCGATACGTATAATTTTAAAGGCGGAAAACAGATAAGTTTTCCCCAGCCCTGTTCTTTAACCGCGTTCAATTGGCCAAAACTCATTTTACCCCTTCGCTCTGGCGAAATCTGCCCTATATTAAAACCTGTCCATGTTAGGGGATTCGAATTCCAATGCGTCACCCAGGTTATCTTTTGACCGCCTTTGCGGCTCTCGCCATGGTTTTGGTTCCGGTCCTGGTTGAGGCCAAGCCGGGTGGCGGTTCATCCTCCGGCAGCCGTGGTAGCCGCACCTATAGCGCGCCGGCGCCGACCCAGACCGCGCCGAATGCCGCGCGGCCTATGGAGCGTACGGCAACCCAGCCTACTGCCCCACAAGCGGGCGCCGCAGCCCGCCCGGGCATGCCCCCGCAAGCGCAGCCGCAGCGTTCCTTCATGGGCGCGCTGGCTGGTGGTTTGCTAATGGGCGGCCTGATCGGCATGCTCTTTGGCGGTGGGCTTCTGGGGGGTATCGGCGGCTTCGGCGCCATGCTTGGCATGCTGCTGCAAGTGGCGCTGATTGGTGGGCTGATTTGGTTCGCTTTCCGCCTCTTCCGCCGCCGCCAGGCCGCGCCTGCCATGGCCGGGCCTTCCGGCTATGCGCGCCAGATGGAACCCGCGCCCATGGGCGGCGCCGCTGCCCCAGTCGCCGGCGGCGCCTATGCTGCCCCCGCGCGCGATGTCCAAGTGACGCCGGAGGATTATCAGGCGTTTGAGCAAAGCCTGATTGAGGTGAATGCTGCGTGGTCGCGCCGTGACCTGAAGGGCCTGCGGGAATTCGCGACGCCTGAAATGGTTGGCTATTTTGCGAATGACTACCGCGATCTGGATGCGCGTGGCTGGCGTAATGAGACCCGCGATGTGAAGCTGGAAGGCGGTGATCTTTCCGAAGCCTGGCATGAGGATGGGCTGGATTACGCGACGGTTGCCATGCGCTTCAGCCTGCTGGATGCGACCTTCGAACAGGCCGGCGGCAAGTTGGTGGAAGGTTCTACCACGGAACGCCAGACCTCGACCGAGCTTTGGACCTTTGTTCGCAGTGGCCCGCAAGAGCGCTGGTTGCTTTCGGCCATCCAGCAAACCGGCTGATTAGCTTTCGCCGGCATGGTCTGCGCGATGCCGGCGATGATTTCCCCAGGGATGGCTTTGGTGTAACAGCCGCCCGGTGTTTCATAAAATGCCCCGACATGGTGCGCCGCTTCGCCGGCGTGGGTTTTTGGCGATGGGCGCGGGAATGGGTCTCTCCCCTCCCGCTCTCGCCCAGCAACGCTTTCCCGAACGCCCCATACGCATGATCATCCCCTGGGCGCCCGGTGGCCCGACAGATGCGCAAATGCGCGCCTTATGCGAAGCGGCGAGCCGACGCCTGGGGCAGCCCGTATTGGTGGAAAATCGCCCAGGGGCGGCCGGAACGCTCGGCGCCCTGCACATGGCGCGGGAAGCGCGGCCAGATGGCTATACGCTTGGCCAAATGCCCAATGGTGTCTTTCGCCTGCCGGCGCTGACCGATCGCCCGCTTTGGGACCCGATGCGGGACTTCACCTATATCCTGCGCCTTGTTGGCTACATGGGCGGGATTGTGGTGCGCGCCGATGCGCCATGGCGAGACCTTGCGGACTTGCTGGCCGATGCGCGGGCCAATCCAGGTAAATTCAGCTACGGCACGCCGGGCGCGCTGACATCCGATGTGCAGATGACTCAGCTTGCCCGCATGGCTGGCATTGACTGGGTGGCAGTGCCGTTTCGGGGCGCGGCGCCCAATCTGCAAGCGCTGCTGGCGGGCGATATTCATTTCTCAGCCGAGACCAGCGCCTGGGCGGAAATGGCCCTTGATGGCCGGGTCCGTCCACTAGCGCTTTGGATGCGCGAACGCGCCGCGCGCTTCCCCGCCGTGCCGACGCTGATGGAGCTTGGCTTTCCGATAGATGGTGAGAGCAGCTATGGCATTGCTGGCCCACGCGGTATGGACCCAGCTGTGGTCGCCATTCTGCATGATGCGTTTCGCGATGCCTTGAATGACCCCGCGCATCTGGCCGTGATTGCGCGCTTTGATATGCCGCTGCGCTATTTGAACACCGCCGCTTATCGCGCCCATGTGACTGCGGAGAATGAGGCGGAGCGGCGCCTGATGGTTGAAATCGGCGCGCCGCGCAACTGAAAGCCCGTCAGCCAAGCCCCATCACGCGCGGCAACCACAGCGCCAAATCCGGCACGGCCATGACCGCCACGGCGGAAAGCGTCATGGCCAGCACCAGCCAGATCACCCAGGGCACGGTGCTTTCCATGGAAACGCCGGCGATGCGGCAAGACACCATGAGGTTCACTGCCATGGGCGGCGTGAATTGGCCGATCGCGATCATCATGGTCAGCACCACGCCAAACCATGTCAGGTCCCACTGAAAGGCAGCGGCAATCGGCAGCAGCACCGGCAGCAGGATCAGGAAGATCGAAATGCCATCAAGAAACATGCCCACGATGATCAGGAAAATCGTGAGCAGTGCCAGTGTGCCTGCCGAACCAAACCCAAGCCCCACCACCCATTCCACAACCGGGCGGACAATGCCAAGCGTGCTGGTGGACCAGGCAAAAACGGTCGCTAAGGCAATAACAATCAGAATGACGGCGGAAATTTCCCCGGCCTCCACCAGCATTTCATAGACATCGCGCAAGGTCAGGCTGCGATAGACGAAAAAGCCGATAAACAGCCCATAGAACACAGCGACAACGGCGGCTTCCGTTGGCGTGAAGAACCCAAGCCGCATGCCGCCCAGGATCACCACCGGCGCCATCAGGCCCCAAAAAGCTTCCTTGAAGCTCTGCCAGACCGCAATCACTTCCTTCTGGCGTGCCTTGCCGCCGAAATCCTTCAGGATGGAAATGATCACCACGGCGGCGATGATGCAAAGCCCGGCGAGAATCCCTGGAATCATGCCAGCGGCGAAAATGGCGGGCACGGAAACACCTGGTACCAGCACCGCATAGACAATAAAGGCGATGGAAGGCGGGATCAGGATATCAGTGGCGGCAGCAGCGCCCACCGTGCTCGCGATGAAGGGGCGCGGATAGCCATCCTCCGCCATGCTTTTCGTCACCACCTGGCCAACCGCCGCGCTTGTCGCTGGGCCTGATCCCGATATGCCGCCAATCACCATGGCGACCAGGACGGCCACGGAAGCAAGCGCGCCGCGCCCTGCACCCACCAGAGAAGTCGCGAAACGCACAAGGCGCAGCGCAACGCCGGTACGGTCAAACACGCTGCCCACCAGTACAAACATCGGAATGGCAATAAGCGGATATTTGGCAATGCCGGCATAGACATTAGTGGGCATCGCCATAATGGATTGATCCGCAAGCCAAATGGCGAAAGCGCCAGCAAGCCCAAGGCAAATCGCGACTGGCACACCGCCCGCAAGCAGCACGGCGAAAGCAAGGAATAGGATAGTTGCAACCATGGCTCAGCCATCCTCTCCGCGTGCCAGCCGGATCAGCCGGCCCGCCGCGCGCGCAATGACCAAAAATGAGACCAAAGGCAGCCAGCCGGTATAGAGCCATTGCGGATTGCCGAGACCGTTTGAGAGCACTTCAAAGCGATATTCATCGTAAGCCAGTTTGGCGCCGAATACCGTGAGCAAGCCAAAGCAGATAATTGCAAGGATCAGCGACAGCATTTCCGCCTGGCGCTGCCCAGCCTTGCCCATAAGATCAGTGAAATACCCAACCCGTATATGCCGCCCGGTTGCGACGGCGAGTGCCGTACCAATCAGCGCAATCACCACCATCAGCACCACCGAGTATTCCTCTGTGATCGCAAAAGAAACATTGGTCAGGTAGCGCGCCAGCACATTGGCCGCCGTAATCAGCGCCATGGCCGCCATCGCCATGGCGAGCAGCACGCGTTCAAAACTGAGCGGGATACGGGTTTTCGGATCCGGAAGCGTTGCCCCCGGATCCAACTCAACACTCATGGCGCGTCAGGCGATTGCGCGCGCAATGGCGGCTTCTGCCTTTTGCACCAGCGCGCTGCCTACGGTCTGCGCCCATTTGTCGTAGACGGGCCGTGTGGCGCGGGCGAAGGCTTGCTTTTCAGCCGGTGTCAGTTCCGCCACAGCCACACCGCGGCGGACGCATTCTTCAATGGAAGAGCGGTCGCCATCAATGCCAAGCCCCTTGCGGGAGGCTGCGATTTGCCTTTGCGCCGCTTCCCGCGCACAGGCAATCACCAGGTCGCGATCTGCTGGCGCGAAGCTTTCCATCACGGCCTTGGAGGCTACGAAAACGCAGGCATCAGCGCAGTAATTCCAGATGGAAAGATGCTTCTGCGCCAACGTATCCATGCGGAAACCTAGGAACAGGTTGACCGGGTTTTCCTGCCCATCCACTGCGCCGGTGGAAAGGGCGGGTTGCAAATCCGCGAAAGACATTTGCACCGGATTGGCGCCAAGGCCCTGATAGATTTCGCTGAAGATCGCACCCGCCGCAAAGCGAATTTTCAGGCCACGCAGATCTTCCGGCTTGCGGATTTCGCGCTTGCTATTGGAGATTTCGCGGAAGCCATTCTCGCCCCAGGCGACCGGTGTCACATCGCGGCTGGTCAGCGTGCCGAACAGATCGCGCCCGACTTCCCCATTGATGATCGCGTCATAAGCGCGGTGATTGGGCATCAGAAAGGGCAGAGAAAAGATATTCATTTCGCGGATTTGTGGGGAGATATTGATGGTGGAGAAAACCGCCATATCAATCACGCCCTGGCGCATCGCGACCAATTCGCGCGTCTGATCGCCGCCGACCAATTGGCTGCCCGGATAGACCTTCATGTTGATCCGCCCAGCGGAGCGTTCCGTGACCAGCTCGGCCCAGGTGAAGGCGCCGTCTGAGATCGGCAGCGGGCGATTGCCGACGACCGAGACCTTGTATTCAGCGCGGTATTGCCCCTGTGCGCGGGCAATGGCGGGGGCGGCCAGCGTCAGCGCGCCGGCGCCCAGCAGCAGGCTACGGCGCGTCGCGCCCAAGAATGGGGTGGTCATGGCATTCTTCTCCCTTTGGTAAAGTCCGGATTATGATCCCCACTTGCCTAAGGCCAGCGCCGGAGGCAAGCGAAACATCGCATAGGCCGCCGGAAAGTCGGTGGAAAGACACAGGAGACGCCGCATGATCCCGACTTCCAACCTGGGTGCCATGCTGCTGCAAACGGCCCGCCGCCTGCCGGACCGCCCCGGCCTGATCTGGCGCGACCGGGTTTGGAGCTGGGCGGAGATCGCGTCGCGGGCCTGTTCTGCCGCCGCGGGCTTG
>JBPCSO010000040.1:0-3814 GCA_051007055.1 Roseomonas sp. | reverse complement strand
CGCGTTGCGCCATTGATGGCGGCGGCGATACGGCGCTCAGTCGTCAGATCAGGGTTACGCAGAGAAAGGCGTACCCGGTCGCGATTTGACAGCGTGAAGGGCACTTCACGTTCCACGATTGCGCCGTTGGAAATCCGCCCAGCGGTTGGAACACCACGGGCGATGGATGCCCCCGTCCCACGCGCTGAAATGGCACCGGTAGCCATCGCACCCTGCGCCACGGCGTAAACCTCACCATCCGCGCCTAGCAGGGGGGTCACGAGCAAGGTTCCACCAGTCAAGTTGGTGGCATCGCCAAGCGCGGAAACCCCAACATCAATGCGGCTACCAGGTCGCGCAAAAGCGGGCAGATTGGCCGTCACCATGACGGCGGCGACATTCTTGGTATCCAATTGGCGTTCGAAATCCCGCGTATTGACGCCAAGGCGTTCAAGCATGCCCACCAGAGATTGGCGGGTAAAGGCGGCGCTGCGCAGCTTATCGCCCGTGCCATTCAAGCCAATGACAAGGCCGTAACCCACCAGCTGATTGTCGCGTACCCCCTCAATGTCCACTATATCCTTGATTCGGACTTGGGCTGAGGCTGCGGTCGCAAGGAAACTCACCGCCAACACCAGGGCGGTAAGGATTTTCGTGAGCGCTTGCGCTATACGGTCCAAGGTATCTCTCCGTCAGTCACCCGAAGCTCCGGATGGCGTGATCGGAAAACTACAGCGCAAGGCCCGTGCCAGGGTTCGATGACTGCTTGGCCGAGTCGCGTCGGCAAAACCTGCCGGGTCCCGGTCGAGCCTGCCGGGGCAGAGGCAATAGGAGGTCAGATGGTCGGTATTCGGGGCGTGACGGGTGGTACGAATGTACCGGGTACACGGGCTACGCGTGGCGCCTCTGGGGGGTTTCGTGTCTCTGGCGGCAAGGACGAAGCGCGGGAAGCCAGTGCCGGTAGTAGTGTTTCCGCCGCCAGCGCCATCGGGCTGCTGACCGTTCAGGAAATGGCCCCAGCGGGGGAGCGTAATGCCCGCGCCTTCCGCCGTGGGGAAGAAATGTTGCAGGAATTGAAGGCATTGCAACTGGAACTATTGGAAGGCCGGGCCGATCCAACCCGCCTGCAGCAATTGGCCCGTCTGGCTGAGGGCGAAAAGCCCGCCGATCCGGGCCTTGCGGAGGCGCTTGAAGCCATCGCACTCCGCGCCCGGCTGGAACTGGCCCGGCGCGGCATGGATAGCTGAAATTGGCTTTTGTCAGATATTTGTCTTGAAACGACCCCTGGCGCCCCAGGACAAGCCAGTATAGAAGGCTGTCATTCCGACGAGACAGGTTTCAGTAAAGAAACCACCTCGACGGGTGTACAAGGCGGGGGAAGAAGAAGATATGTTGGTGACATTGCCGCCCGATTACCGACCCTCGGATTCCGAGGAGTTCATGAATGTCGTGCAGGTTGAATACTTCAGGCAGAAGCTTCTCAGATGGCGTCAGGACCTTGTACGTGAGGCTGGGGAGACACTTTCATCCCTCTCCGAAGGCGGCATTTCTGAAGCCGATCTCGCGGATCGCGCTTCGGTTGAAACAGACCGCGCCCTTGAACTTCGTACGCGTGACCGGTCGCGCAAATTGATCAACAAGATTGATCAAGCGCTCGAGAGAATCGAACACGGGACCTATGGATATTGCGAAGAAAGCGGGGAGCCGATTTCGCTTCGCCGACTTGAGGCACGCCCCATCGCGACCATGACGATTGAGGCGCAGGAACGCCATGAACGCATGGAACGCGTGCATCGCGACGATTGAGGGGCTTAGGGCGGGTAGCGCCTGCCCTATAGGAACCCCACCGGGTCCACATCCACCTGCACCCGGACATTGCCGGGCACATCAACCTTTTCAAGCCATTCGCCCAAAAGCCGCTGCACGCCGATATCGCGCCGCGCCTTCAGCAATAGCCGCCGCCGATGCCGCCCACGCAGCAGGGCCAGCGGCGCGGGCGCTGGCCCCAGTACCTCCACCCCCTGCCCCGCCGGCGCCGCGCGGCCCAGATCCCGTGCGACTCGGTCAGCGGCCTTTTCATCGGGGGAACTCACGATCAGGGCGGCCAGCCGGCCAAAGGGCGGCCAGGAACCGGGCCTACGCGCCTCTGCCTCGGCGGCCATAAAGGCTTCATATTCGCCGGAAACCAGCGCCTGCATCACCGGATGATCCGGGGCAAAGCTTTGCAGCAAGACACGCCCAGGGTGTTCCGCCCGCCCGGCACGGCCCGCCACCTGATGCAGCAACTGCACGGTGCGCTCAGCCGCGCGCAAATCGCCGCCAGCCAGACCCAGATCCGCATCCACCACGCCAACCAGTGTGAGATAAGGAAAATGCCAGCCCTTGGCGACGATTTGCGTGCCGATGATCAGATCAACCTCGCGCTTTTCAATCGCCTCCGCCGCCGCAGCCGCCGCAGCCGGGCCGGGCAGCGTATCGGATGCCATCACAAGTCGGCGCGCTTCGGGGAAAAGGGTCGCGGCCTCTTCCAAAACACGCTCCACCCCCGGGCCGATTGGCACCGTGCTATGCGGCGCGGCGCAGCTTGGGCAATGGCTGGGTGGCGCTTCGACATGGCCGCAATGGTGGCATTGCAGCCGCCGCGCGGCGCGGTGTTCGACCAGCCAGGCGGTGCAATTCGGGCAGCGCAGCCGATGGCCACAGGCGCGGCAAAGCGTGAGTGGCGCATAGCCGCGCCGGTTCAGGAACAGCATGGCCTGTTCGCCGCGCTTGAGCGTCTCCGCCACGGCCGCTACCAGCGCAGGGCTCAGAAAGCGCCCGCGCGGCGGTGTTTCGCGCCTGAGGTCAATCAGCCCAATCTCCGGCAAAACCGCGCCACCATGGCGCGCTGCCAAATGGCATTCGCCGTAGCGCCCGGCGCGCGCATTGGTGAGCGTTTCGAGCGATGGTGTCGCACTGACCAAAACGCAAGCCGCATCCGACAAGCGCGCCCGCACCACCGCCATATCGCGCGCGTGATAGATAACACCTTCTTCCTGCTTGAAGGCGGTTTCATGTTCTTCATCAACCACAATCAGGCCGAGTTCTGGAAAGGGCAGAAACAGCGCAGAACGGGCACCCACCAGCACCGGGGCGCGGCCTTCCGCCACCGCGCGCCAGGTGATGCGCCTTGTGCGGGGCGAAAGTTCTGAATGCCAAAGCGCGGGGTCGGTGCCAAAGCGTGCGCGGAAACGGCCAAGCCATTGCGCGGAAAGCGCGATTTCAGGCAGCAGCACCAAAGCCTGCCGCCCGGCCTGCAAGGCGGCGGCAATGGCTTCGAAATAGACCTCAGTCTTGCCGGAACCGGTCACGCCGGCAAGCAGTGTGGTGCTGTAGGTTTCGCGCGTGACGGCTGCACGTAGCAAAGCAGCGGCCTCGCCCTGGTCAGGGTCCAACACTGGGCCGGGACGGGCCAGATCGGGCGGGCGGAGTGCTTCCAGCGGCGGCAGCAAGCCCGGAATCAGCAAGCCCGCATCAGCCATGCCGCGCAGCACGGCGGGCGCCACGCCGGCTTCCCGCGCCAAATCATCGGGGGCGCGCACACCACCCACCGGCAGCGCGGCCAGCACACGCTGGCGCGCGGGCGTCAGGCGCGGGGCTTCGGGCAAAGGATCAGCGCGGCACCAGCCGGCGCGATGGGGCTGCGCTTCGAGGGCAGCGGGGACGCTCATCGCCATGCGCAGCACCGCGCCGCGTGGGGAAAGCGTATAGGCCGCGACCCAGTCCACGAAGCGGCGGAGCTTTTCCGGCATGGGCGGGGCTTCCAGCACGGCGGCGATGGGGCGCAGCCGATGCT
>JBPCSO010000039.1:0-57483 GCA_051007055.1 Roseomonas sp. | reverse complement strand
CCGTGATGGCTTTGGCGCCACATCCGGCGCGCTTTCCGCTTTTGCGGTACTGCCGCGCACTGCCGCGCCCTTGGCGCTTGCCTTGGTGTGGGATGGCGCCGGCGGCTATGGCCCGGTACCTTGGATGCTGCTGGCGATTGCGCTTTTCGCGATGGCGAGTTTCTACGCGGCGGTAACGACGGTTCAGTTTGACAGACGATTGCCGCCGGCCCCGCCACCAACATAACCACCGCGCGTGCCGCTGCCTTCACAAGCAACAAGCCCAATCAGCAGCATTACGGCAAGAAGGAAGCGCATGGTCATTGATCGTTCAAATGACAGGCGCTGCGCTGGCCTGCCGCAATCTCGCGCAGCTTCGGCACCTCCACCTTGCAGCGTTCCATCGCGAGCGGACAGCGCGGATGGAAATGGCAGCCCGGGGGCGGGTTGAGCGGTGACGGGATTTCGCCCTTCACAACGGAGAATGCCCGCTTGCGATTTTCAATCCGCGGCACGGAATCCAGCAAGGACCGCGTATAGGGGTGATTGGGCCGGCGAAATACGGTTTCCGTATCCGCTTCTTCCACCACACGCCCCAGATACATGATCACCACGCGATCCGACAAATGTTCCACCACGCCAAGATCATGGCTGATGAAAAGATAGGTCAGATCGAGTTCTTTCCTGAGGCGCATGAACAGGTTCAGGATTTGCGCCTGGATCGAAACATCCAGCGCGGCCACGGCTTCATCGCAAACAATGAAATCCGGCTTCACTGCCAGCGCGCGCGCGATGCCAATGCGCTGTCGCTGCCCGCCCGAGAATTGATGCGGATAGCGCCGCTTGAAGCCCGGGTCCAAGCCCGCGCGGCGCATTTGTTCATCCACATAATCATCAAAGGCCGCACCATCCAAAAGCCCATGCACGCGCGGCGCTTCCCCCACAATATCCTGCACGCGCATGCGCGGATTGAGCGACGCATAGGGGTCCTGGAAAATCATCTGGGTGCGGAGTTTCATCTGCCGCGCCTCGGTGCCACTCAGCGCCTTGATGTCGCGGCCATCGCGCAGAATAGTGCCTTCGGTTGGCGGCAATATGCCGGCCACCATACGACCCAGCGTGGATTTGCCGCAGCCGGATTCACCAACCAGGCCCACAACCTCACCCCTGCGGACGGTCAGGCTCACGCGGTCCACCGCATGCACCACTTCTTCCCGCACCGGCGCGCCCAGGCGCTGCGCAATGCGGCCAGCGAAATCGAGCTTCTTTTCAAAACGGCGCGTAATGTCGCGCAGTTCCAGCATCGGTGCGTCGTTCATGCGGCCTCCGACGCGTCAAGATGGGGGTGGATGCAGCGAGCTTCGCGTCCTGGCAGAATTTCCGCCATGACAGGTTCCTCCAAGCAGGCTTCGGAAGCACGCGGGCAACGCGCGCGAAATGCGCAGCCCGGCGGCAGGTTGAGCAATGAAGGCGTCATACCGGGAATTTGCCTGAGCGCCTCACCGCGTTTGTTGCGGCTGGGGACGGACCCGATCAGCCCATGCGTGTAGGGATGCAAGGGTTTGTCCAGCACTTCGCTGACCGCACCCTTTTCCACGATGCGCCCGGCATACATCACCGCAATATCATCCGCGAGGCCGGCGACCACCGAAAGATCATGCGTAATCCAGATCATGGAAGTGCCGGTGGTGGCGCAAAGCTTCTGCACCTCGGCCAAAATTTGTCCCTGAATGGTCACATCCAAGGCCGTGGTTGGTTCATCGGCAACAATCAATTGCGGTTCATGCAATAGTGCAATCGCAATTGCCACACGTTGGCGCATGCCGCCCGAAAACTGGTGCGGATAGGCTTTCAGCCTTTCATCCGGCGAAGGAATACCCACCATACCAAGCGTATCGCGCGCCCGCTGGCGGGCTTCCTCGGTTGAGACCTTCTTGTGCGCCTTAACGGTTTCGATCATCTGCGTATCAATACGCAGCACCGGGTTCAGCGTCATCATCGGGTCCTGGAAAATCATGGCGATGCGGTTGCCCCGCAAATCGCGCATTTCTTCTTCGGAAAGCTTCGCCAGATCGCGCCCCTGAAACAGGATGGACCCGCCCGCGATGCGCCCAGGTGGGTCAACCAGGCCAATGATGGAAAAGCCCGTGACGGATTTGCCGGATCCGGATTCGCCGACAAGCCCCATCACCTTGCCGCGGCCAACGGAGAAAGAAACGCCATCCACCGCCTTCACCACGCCAGCGCGGGTGAAGAAATGCGTCTGCAAATCGCGAACTTCGAGGGTAGGTGCCGTCATGTGCCTATTTCTTCAGTCGCGGGTTCAGCACATCACGCAATTGATCGCCGACCAGATTGATGGAGACAATCGTGATCAGCAGCGCAATGCCGGGATAGAAGGAAATCCAGTATTTGCCGGAAAGCATATACTCATAGCCATTGGCGATCAGCAGGCCGAGCGATGGTTCCGTGATCGGCACGCCAAGACCAAGGAAGGAAAGGGTCGCTTCCAGCGCAATGGCACGCGCCACCTGCATGGTGCCGACCACAATCAAAGGCGGCAGGCAATTGGGCAGCAAATGACGGAACAGCACCCGATGCGTGGGCAAAGCCAAGCATTGCGCCGCTTCAATATATTCCCGCCTTCTTTCCACCAGCGCCGTGCCGCGCACTGTCCGCGCGTAATAGGCCCATTCCACCAGCACCAGCGCGATCACCACATTCATGATGCCCTTGCCGAGGAAGGCCAGGATCATCAGCGCGGCCAGAATGGTCGGGAAGGAAAGCTGCAAATCCACAAGGCGCATGATCACGCTATCGGTCCGCCCGCCGGCATAGGCGGCCAGCAAGCCAAGGGACGCGCCAATCAGGCAGGCAATCAGCGCCGATCCCGCACCAACGGTCAGCGAAATCCGCAATCCATAGATGATGCCGGACAGCATATCGCGCCCCTGATCATCCGTGCCGAGCCAATAGGTGAAGCCCGCGCCACCCACCGTGCCGGGTTCCATCCGGCCATCCATGATGTCCAGCTCGGCCAAATCATAGGGGTTTTGCGGCGTGATCCAGGGCGCGAAGATAGCGAGCAAGGCGATGATGACGAAAACCACCAGCCCGCCAAGCGCCACCTTGCTTTCGGCAAATTCAGACACAAAGCGGCGGAAGGGTGTTTCCACCTTATCCGCCGGCTTCGCGGCAATGACAGCGTCGCTCATGTGCCTTTGCTCTCCAGCCGGACGCGCGGGTCAAGCATTGAATAGGTCAGATCAACGATCAGGTTGATCGCGATAAACATCAGCACGATCATCATCAGATAGGCCACGATCACAGGCCGATCCAGCACATTGATCGAATCAATAATCAGCTTGCCCATGCCGGGCCAGGCGAAGACGCTTTCCGTCACCACGGAAAAGGCGATGGTGCTGCCAAGTTCCAACCCCACCACGGTCACGACCGGGATTAGGATATTCTTGAAGACATGGACAAAGGTTACGCGCGCCGGCGAAAGCCCCTTGGCGCGGGCGAATTTCACGTAATCCATCAGCATGGTTTCGCGCACACCCGCACGCGTCAGGCGAATGACCAGGCTGATCTTGAAAAGCGCGAGATTGATCGCGGGCATCGTCATATGCCGCAAGCCATCCCAAGTGAGGAAGGACCATTGCAGGCCCAGCAGCGTGCCTGTTTCCCCCCGCCCGGTAGATGGCAGCCAGCCGAGATACACCGCAAAGACCATGATCAGCATCAGCCCAACCCAGAAGGTCGGCAGCGAAAAGCCCAGGATGGATCCCGCCATGATCACGCGGCTGAAGCGGCCATCGGGCCTGAGCCCCGCATAAAGCCCAAGCGGCAGGCCAATGATCAGCGCGATAATGGTGGCACCGAAAGCAAGTTCCAACGTGGCCGGCATGCGCTGCAAAATCAGCTTCAGCGCTGGTTCATTGTAAACAAACGACCGCCCCAAATCGCCCTGCAGCGCCTTGGTCAGAAACACCGCATATTGCTGCCACAGCGGCAGATCAAGCCCAAGCGCCTGTACGGCGCGTTCACGCTCAATCTGGTCCGCATCGGGGCTGATCAGGATTTCCACCGGATCGCCAATGGCATAGACGCCAATAAAGACAATCAGCGACATGGCCAGCACAACAAGCAGTGCCTGCAAAACGCGCCTGACAAGATAGACGGTCATTTGGTCCTATCCGGTTCAGCGCGCTGCCGGGCGCACATCCTGCGCGCGCGTCAGCTCATCATTGCGGGCATCATGCGCCAGATGCCGCCGCATGGCCCATATATTGGTTTGGATATGGAGCGGGATCACAGCCACATCCTCAGCGGCGATGCGCTGCGCTTCAATCACCAACTGCACGCGCTTGGCTTCATCAAGCTCCACCAGAGATTGATCAAGCAGCCCATCCACCCGTGGGTTGGAATAGCGCCCACGATTGGAAGACCCCCACCCCTTCTCCCGCGTCACTGTCGCCAGAATATTACGCAGCGGATGCGACCCATCCGGATTTGACCCCCAGCCTATCAGATGCGCGGAGAAATCCGCACGGCCCGCGCGGCCCACGAAGGTGGTCCAAGGCTGCGCTTCCACCGTGGTGCGCACGCCAATGCGGGTCCACATCTGCCCCACCGCCTGGATGATGCGCGCATCATTCACATAGCGATCATTTGGGCCATTCAATTGAATGCGGAAACCCTGCGGATAGCCCGCTTCCGCCAATAAGCGGCGCGCCGCTTCGGCATCAAAGGCGGGCGGCGTTACATCCGGCACATGCGTATAAACACCTTCAGGCAGGAACTGCCCCGCAGGCACGGCGGCGCCTTCCATCACACGCTCCACAATCGCACGGCGGTCAATCGCAATCGAAAGAGCACGGCGCACCCGCACATCCTGAAGCGGGTTCTTGCCGAGTGGCTTGCCATCATTATCCGTGATGAAGGGCGAATTCTCATTCGCCTGACGAAGGTGATCAAGGCCAAGGAAAATCAAGCGCAGGCCAACGACTTCCGAAAGCGCAATCCTGTTATCCTGCCGGAGCTTCGCCAGATCCGATGTCGGTACCTGGTCAATGAATTCAACATCACCCGCCAGCAGCGCCGCCGTGCGCGCCGCATCATTGGTGATCATGCGATAGATCACGCGCTGGAAGGGCGCGCGGTCCCCCCAGTAATTGTCATTGCGTTCGAATTCGATGCGGTCACCGCTGCGATGCGACACAACGCGATAAGGGCCAGTGCCAATCGCCGCGCGGCCCGCATTGAAATCCTCGGTCGTCGCGTTCTGGTGCGCTTCTTGATCGAGGATGCGGACATTGGTCATATCGAGCGGCATCAGCGGATGCGGCGCCGCGGTGCGGAAGCGGATCGTCAGCGGGTCTACAATTTCAATGGCTTGGATGGGTCGCGAATAGGCCGCGAAGGAAGAGGGACTATTGGGCACATTGGGCAGGCGCCGCAGCGTGAAAGCCACATCCTCAGCCGTGAAGGGATTGCCATTATGGAAGCGCACATTGGGCCGCAGCTTGAATTCCCAGACATTGGGCTCCACCGCGCGCCAGCTGAGTGCCAGGCCGGGCAGGTTGTTCGACTTCGCATCAGTGTTCACCAACTTGTCGAAAATGGTATCAGCCACGGCATTATTGGGCGAAAGCTGGTGGTAATGTGGGTCAAGCGAGGTCACCGGCGCGGCAACCGCCATGGTGACACTTTGCGCCAGCGCGCCTTGCGCCGAAAGGCCAACCAAAGCCGTGCCGGCAGCCAATGCCAACTTGCGAAGTTTTCCTGTCATCCCAGACCCCCTGTTGTTTTTGAGCCAGACCTCGCACCCTTCTAGCAGCCGATGCGGGGCGCGGCTAGCATTGCCCCGACCCGTAGCAGGAGAATGCCGGCATGCCACCCACTTCATCCCGCACCCCGCGCCTTGCCTTGGCCGCCTTGCTGCTGGCCGGCATGGGCGCTTCGGGCGCGCTGGCGCAGAACCTCACCATCGGCATTGGCGGATCGCCCACGGCACTTGATCCGCATTTCTACAATGCCTCCCCCAATATCAGCCTGACGCAACACATGTTCGACCGGTTGGTGGAACAGGATGCGGAAGCGCGGCTGCAACCCATGCTGGCGGAAAGCTGGCGCCCGCTTTCCGAAACCGTTTGGGAATTCAAGCTTCGCCCCGGCGTCAAATGGCATGATGGGCGGGATTTCACCGCCGATGATGTGGTATTCACCATCGAACGCGTGCCCAATGTGCGCAATAGCCCCGGCACCTTTGCCGGCATGATCCGCGCCATTACGCGCGCCGAGATCATTGACCCGCTCACCATCCGTTTCCACACCGCCGCCCCGCACCCGCTGCTGCCCACGGAATTGGCATCCGTGCAGATCATCTCCCGCCACGCTGGCGCGGGTGCGGAGACCGAGGATTACAATGCCGGCCGCGCCGCGATTGGCACCGGCCCCTATCGGCTGGCGAATTACCGCCAAGGTGACCGCACCGAATTCACGCGGAATGAGAATTACTGGGCCGGACCGCAGCCCTGGGCGCGCGTTTCCTATCGCTTCATCGCCAATGATGCGTCCCGCACCGCGGCCCTGCTGGCCGGCGATGTTGATGTGATTGACCAGGTGCCGTCATCCGACCTTGAACGCCTACGGCGCGATCAACGGATTTCGCTTTACGAAATCCAGGGCCTTCGGCTGATCTACCTGACCTTCGATTATTCGCGCGCGGAAAACCCCGTGCTGGTCAGCGATAATGAAGGCAAGCCCTTCGCGCGCAACCCCTTTCATGATGTGCGCGTGCGCCGCGCGCTTTCCATGGCGATAGACCGCAATGCGCTCGCCGATCGTGTCATGGAAGGCACCGCCAAGCCCACCGGCCAATGGCTGCCGCCGGGTGCCTTTTCCTATAACCCCGATGTAGCCGTGCCGCGCTTTGACGCTGATGGCGCAAGGCGCCTGCTGGCCGAAGCCGGCTTCCCCCAAGGCTTCCGCTTGACCCTGATGGCACCCAATGACCGCTACCCGAATGATGCCCGCACAGCCCAAGCAGTTGCGCAAATGTGGACACGCGTTGGGCTGCGCACTGAAGTGCAAACCCTGCCCTGGACCACCTATGCCGCGCGCACCGCACGGCAGGAATTCAACGCAAGGATGGGCGGCTGGGGCAGCGTGACCGGCGAAGCATCTTACATGCTGGTCAATATTTTCGGTACCTTTGACCGCGAAAAGCGCCGCGGTGCTGCCAATTCATCACGCTATTCCAACCCTACCCTGGATGCGCTGACGGAACGCGCCGCCGCTACACTAGATGACGCCGAACGCGAAAAACTGCTGCGGGAGGCTGTGAAGATGGTCACCACGGATGAACAGGTGATGATCCCATTATTCCAATTGGTGAATGTCTGGGCAGCGCGGCGGGGCTTTGCCTATACGCCCCGGATGGATGAGCGGACCACGGCCATGGCGGTGAAGCCGGCGAACTGAAGGACTTTAAGTCAGGGGCAGGGCTTCGCCCCCCCCCTGAAACCCACCCACCAAAGGCCCGGGGTTTTTAGAATCCACGGGTGCGTGGCAGGTTATCCGGTGATAACCGGCTGGCGCCACGCACAATTGCGGTGCGGCGCGATCAAACGAGACAAGTCCGCTTATTCCGGGACTGACCATCTATTGTCGCGTTGATCCGGTGTTTCGGGAAGCGCCCCATCCACCTGAAGGGCCCCAGGCCACACATCGGCGCGCGCCCCGCGTATCCGCCTTCGGCCCAGGCTCGTGACCCGATCCGCGTTATGTTTGGTGATGAGGCACATGGAATTGAAAAATTGAACAGAATGAATCCCGGAGAAATCGCAAGCGCCTATTGCCGAAGAATACTTCGGATGCCGGGCGGCAAGATATTGTTGCGGCGTCAGGGTAACCCCCCAATGCTCCAGATTGAGAAGGTCAGCTACATTTTTGAGAAAAGCCATGGATGAATGGGGATGAAACACGCCGCCTTCATAGCCCTGCCAATAGCTTGCGTGTAAATCTTCCACCACGAACAGTCCACCCGGCTTCAAAAGTGGGAAATAATGCAGAAACGCGAGAATGATATCGGCTGATTTATGGGACCCATCATCAATGATGATATCGAATTCGGGGCCAAGAGAAGCTATTTTTGAGCGCGTGTCACTGGCATTCGCATCGCCTACCACAACCCTGATTTTGTCATGATCCGGATAGACGAGTGATCCGCAAAGCGGATGAATATCGCAACCAACAATCATTTGATGATTGGCAAAATATCTTGCGTGCACTTCAAGCGAGCCACCGTTCTGTATGCCTATTTCAAGCAGTGACAAGCGCCAGTCACGATACTTTGCGAAGGCGTCATCATAGACATTCAGATAACTGTCCCATTTATCGGACGTCCTGCCTGTCTGAGTTTCAAAAGTTTCACGGAAACTTTCGGCCATTAGTCCTACCTTTCGAAAAAACAAAGACCACCCGTTCACTCGCGCCTGAAAAGATCAAGTGAAGCCGCTTCCGGGACGACTAAGTGTGCGAATACGCTACTAAATTCAATGAGTAATCTAAAGCTATTTTTTATGGATCCATTTTCAACACTCAAGTTCCGATTCCTCCACGGGGGGGGTGGATGAAGTCGCAGTACAACGCAATTCTAAGGGTAGACGCACTATTTCCCATCGCGGGACCCTCTCCATGATGGGAAGAAGACAAGACGTATCAGAAAATACACCCTTCCTCAGGTGGCAAAAATATCACCCGTTGAACCTATCCTTGCGCTATCCGAAATAATCATATGAATGCCCGTTTTCCGAATTATCTTTCCCTCATGAATCCCTTTAAGCAGCAGATAGCTATTCAATCTTTCCAGCATAAACCCCATATTCCTCCGCTGATATCCAACGCGTGCGACATAAGTCGGTTCATTGATGAATTGGCTTGCCTTAGACAAGGCGGAAAATACGCTCCTGAAATTTTCAACGGATAGGACGCCAATGCTGCTTCCTGGTATGAGAATATCGCCCCGAAGGAATTGAGCGATTTCCACAGCGGTCAAGATATTCTCCTTACCCAAAAACTTTGCAAAATCCAGCAAGTCTTCCAGATGATGATATCTTGCGTAATTGTCCAGAATACCTCCAGGAAATCTGAATGGCGTGTTGACCATTTCGCCACCGCCCGAACGCGCGAAATCGCCCTGAAAAAAATCTAATTGATTCTCCCTCACGGTCTTTGCCCATGCGAAGGAGCACGCTTCGCCCAAACCCGTGTGGCCATCCGATACGAATCTTCGGTAGTGAAAGACCCTTATATATGTTTCGTCACGCAGTAATTGGTTCAAGTTTTCCAGCAGCCAAAAAAGCTGCGCATATTCCGAAAGCGATGGCCCGTTTTCGCCAAACAAATGGCGAGGAACGACGATAACGCGACCATCTGAGGAGATGGGAAAAGGGCTTAGCATGTAATCAAAATAATGCGCGTAGGGCGAAGGAAACGGCTTGTGCCCAACGCAAATGTTCAAGACTTTTGACATTCGCTCGCCCCTTTGAAAAACATCAGCGCGCCGGGCCGGCGTTTTCCTGGCCCGTCATGCCGTGGGCGTATGCTCTGGGCGAATGGGAGATTGGTTGATTTATCCGCCTCGCGTCCGCCACTCATTGCTTGCTGTGCGGCCCGCCAACCTCCCCCGCAGCCCAAATGACCACAACAACACTCACCCAGCGGCGTCACTATTCCTATCCGCGACAAACTTCTCGAGCCAATGGATGGTGTAATCGCCATCCTGGAATTCAGGCGCTTCCATCACGGCCTGATGCAAGGGCAGCGTTGTCTTGATGCCCGCCACCACCATTTCGCTCAAAGCGCGGCGCATGCGGCCAATCGCCTCGGCCCGCGTTGGCGCATGCACAATCAGCTTGGCCACCAAACTGTCATAATGCGGCGGCACCACATAACCAGAATAAAGTGCGCTATCCACGCGAACCCCAAGCCCGCCCGGCGCGTGATACGTCGTCACCTTACCGGGATTGGGTGCAAAACTTTCGGGGTCTTCCGCAGTGATGCGGCATTCAATCGCATGGCCATAGAAGCGAATGTCCTTCTGGCCATATCCCAAAACTTCACCGGCAGCGATGCGGATCTGTTCCTTCACCAGGTCAATGCCGCAAACCATTTCGGTGACAGGGTGTTCCACCTGTAGCCGCGTATTCATCTCAATGAAGGCGAATTGCCCATCCTGCCACAGGAATTCCAAAGTGCCAGCATTACGATAGCCAAGCTTGGAAAGCCCCGCGGTTACGGTCGCACCCAGCGCATCGCGCGCGGCGGCATCCAGCGCGGGGCTGCCCGCTTCTTCCACCAGCTTCTGGTGGCGCCGCTGCAAGGAACAATCACGCTCCCCGAAATGCACTACATTGCCGTGCGTGTCGGCCAGCACCTGCAATTCAATATGGCGCGTACGATCGAGGTATTTTTCGAGATAAACACTGTCATCACCAAAAGCAGCCTTGGCTTCGGTGCGCGCGACACTCCAGGCTTCCTCAAGCTCCTCAGCGCTGCGGGCTACCTTCATGCCGCGCCCACCACCACCGGCGGCAGCCTTGATCAACACAGGGTATTTCACCGTCTCCGCAACTTCGCGCGCTTGTTCCAGGGTTTCCAAAGCGCCCATGGAACCCGGCACTAGCGGCACACCAAGACTGCGCATAGCGTCCTTGGCGGCAATCTTGTCGCCCATCATGCGAATGTGTTCGGGCGCGGGGCCGATGAATTTCAGCCCATGCGCTTCCACCATTTCGGCAAAACGTGCGTTTTCTGAAAGGAACCCATAGCCCGGATGAATGGCGTCCGCGCCGGTCACCATGGCGGCCGAAATCACCGCCGCCATGTTCAAATAAGAATCACGCGCTGCCGGCGGGCCAATGCACACGCTTTCATCAGCAAAGCGCACATGCATCGCGGTAGCATCCGCGGTGGAATGCACCGCGACGGTCCGAATGCCCATTTCCTGACAGGCGCGATGCACGCGCAGCGCAATCTCACCCCGATTGGCGATCAGAACCTTACCGAACATGGCGTGGCCCCTGGCCTGCCCCCTTGGCTGCCCGAACCATTACTCAACAATCATCAACGGTTCGCCGAATTCCACCGGCGTCCCGCTTTCCACCAGAATGCGCGTCACCGTGCCAGCGCGCGGCGCCTTGATCTGGTTATAGGTCTTCATCGCCTCAATCAGCAGCAGCGTTTGGCCCTGCACCACCTTGCTGCCCAGCGTCACGAAGGGCGCCGCCGTGGGTTCTGAGGACAGGTAAGCGACCCCTACCATGGGGCTGTTCACTGCGCCGGGATGGTCGGCGTCAATCTCAGCAGCGGCGGGCGCTGCGGAGGCTGGCACGGAAGCCGGGCCGGCAGAAGGCGCGGCATGGGCAGCGGGCATCGGCATCGCCATGGCAGCGACTGTCACCTGGCGGACCAGCTTGACCCGCATGTCATTATCAACCAGCTCAATCTCGGTCAGGTCGCTCTCACGCAGGATTTGCGCCAATTCCCGGATCGTCGCCGGGTCGAATTGCAGGTCCTTGGTCATGCTTCCTCATCCTGTGCGATCAGCCCCGCCATGGCGCGGATCGCGAGCGCATAGCCTTCAACGCCAAGCCCGCAAATCACGCCGGTCGCGGCCTTGGAAATGAAACTGTGATGCCGGAATTCCTCCCGGCGGTGAATATTCGTGATATGCACTTCAAGCACCGGCACGCCCACGGCCAAAAGCGCGTCCATGGTGGCGATGGAGGTCGTGGTATAGCCCGCCGGGTTCATGATGATGCCGGCGGCGCGCCCACGGCATTCCTGCACCCAGGTCACCAATTCGCCTTCGCTATTGGTCTGGCGAAAATCAATGGCGAGGCCGAGTTCATCCGCCACTTCGGCGCAAAGCGCTTCCACATCATCCAGCGTGGCGGTGCCGTATTTCTCCGGCTCTCGCACACCCAGCATGTTAAGATTGGGGCCGTTCAGCACGGCGATCAAAGGCGGGGTCACGGCGCTTCCCTTGCGAATTAACTTTAAGCCTGCGCTAGCACGCGGGGTCCGAACCCGGCAAGCCGGGCGGGCGCTTGCCCTTCCGCCCCTGGCCCGCCACATTGTGTCCTATGTCCGGTCCTATCGCCATATCCGTGAATGGAGAGCCCCGCCAGATGCCCCAGGGTGCCACTGTAGCGGCGCTGCTGGCCGCCATTGGGCTTGATACGCGCAAGTTGGCGGTCGAACGTAATGAGGAAATCGTGCCGCGTTCCACCTATGCCGCCGTTGTCCTGGCCGAGGGCGACAGGCTTGAAATCGTTCACTTCATCGGGGGCGGCTGAGCATGCCTGACACGGATGATGATAGCTGGCAGGTCGCCGGCCAGCGCTTCCAATCCCGGCTGATCGTGGGCACCGGCCGCTACAAGGATTTGGAGGAAACCGCTGCCGCGATCGAAGCCTCGGGCGCCGAGATCGTCACCGTGGCGGTGCGCCGGGTGAACCTATCGGACCCCAAGGCGCCGATGCTGCAGGATTATGTCTCCCCCAAGCGCTATACCTACCTGCCCAATACCGCCGGCTGTCATACGGCCAAGGATGCGGTGCGCACGCTACGCCTCGCGCGCGAAGCCGGGGGGTGGAATCTGGTGAAGCTGGAAGTGCTGGGCCCCACCCCCTTCCTCTACCCCGATATGCCGGCCACTTTTGAAGCGGCTGAGGCGCTGATCGCCGATGGGTTTCAGGTGATGGTCTATTGCGCGGATGATCCGCTGGCGGCAAAGCGGCTGGAAGATATGGGCTGCGTTGCCATCATGCCTTTGGGCGCGCCGATTGGGTCCGGCATGGGGGTCGTGAACCCCTATATGATCAGCGCCATCAAGCGCGAAGCCAAGGTACCGGTGTTGGTGGATGCTGGCATTGGCACGGCATCCGATGCGGCGCTGGCGATGGAATTGGGTTGCGATGCCGTTCTGCTCAATTCAGCGATTGCCCATGCGAAAACCCCCGTGCGGATGGCGCGCGCCATGAAGGCCGCGGTGGAAGCCGGGCGCCATGCCTTCCTGGCCGGGCGTATGCCACGCAATTACAGCGCGGATGCCTCAAGCCCCATGAGTGGGCTGATCAAAGGCTGAACTAGCCATCGCGCGAATTTCCGCTTCCAGCAGTGCAGCCTCGGGGTTCGGCCACCAGCGCGCTGGCAAGGTAATCGCTGCTTCAAGCAAGCGCTTGTAGTCGGCCTTGGGCACTTCTACAGCGCCAAAGCGGGCCAGGTGCGCGGTTAGGAATTGCGTGTCCAGAAGCGCGAGGCCGCCCAAGCGCAGCCGTGCCACAAGCTGCACCAGCGCTACCTTGGAAGCATCGGTAGTGCGAGAGAACATGCTCTCCCCAAAAAAAGCGCCGCCGATACGTACGCCATAAAGCCCTCCCACCAGCGCGCCATCTTGCCAGACTTCGATGGAATGGGCGGCACCCATGCGATGCAGGGCGGTGAACAGAGTTTCGATTTCCGCATTGATCCAGGTATCATCACGCCCTGGCGCGGGGGCGGCGCAACCCGCGATCACGCCGGCGAAATCCTGATCTGCCGTCACGCTGAAGCGCCCCGAAAGCACCGTGCGCCGCAACCGCCGCGGCAGGTGAAACCCGTGATCCAGCGGCAATATCCCCCGCAGCGCCGGATCCAACCAATGGAGCTTCGCACTCCCCCGCCCTTCCGCCATGGGGAAAAGCCCAGCGCCATAGGCGCGCAGCATCAATTCGGGCGTGATTTCCAGCGGGCGGCGGCTCATGCCATCCCCCCCAGGGCGATGGTTGATGAAGCGCTATTCTTCCTCATCCGCGGGGGCAATCGGCAATGCGCTGGTTTCCTTATGCGTTACCAGCCCCACCAAGGTTTCCGTGCGCATCACGCCAGGCAAAGCGCGCAGCGTGCCATTGGTGAAACTATCCACCGCCGCCAAATCCGCCAGGCGCAGCTTCAATTGGTAAGACCAACGCCCGGAAATAGCATGGCATTCCAGCACCGCTTCTTCCTGCGACATGGCGGTGACAAAGCCCTGTTCGGCGCCCGATTGCAGCATGACGAAAACCCAGGCGAGTTGCGGGCAACCCACCGCAGCCGGGTCCAGATCCGCCCGCCAGCCTCTGATCGTGCCGCGTTCTTCCAGGCGTTTGACGCGCTCTGCAGTGGCTGAGACGGAAAGCCCAGCGACTTTAGCGAGTTCCGCAAGCCCTGCCGAGCCATTACCTTGCAGTTCCAGCAGGATATTCCGGTCTATATCGTCCATAACGAGACTATATCCGGCAAAACCGGCGAATGGAATGAAAATCTTACAATCATTTCACGGTTTTTGCCGCGCTAGGGTGCCACTTTTTCTTGCCAAAGAGGTGGTTAAGGCGTCAGGCTGAATCTTGAAGGAAAAGCCCATGCACACCACGCGCCGCAGTCTCATCCTCTCCCCCGCACTTCTGGCCAGCCCTGCCTTGGCCCAAGCGCCCTGGCCGCGCCGGCCCATCACCTTCATCGCGCCCGCTGCGCCCGGCGGAGCCACGGATATCCTGGCGCGCGTCATGGCGCAGACCATGCAGGCCACACTTGGCCAACCTGTTGTGGTGGAAAATCGCGGCGGCGCTGCCGGCGTGATCGCGACCGAGGCGATTGCCGCCGCGCAGCCTGATGGTCATACCATCGGCATTGGCATGATCAGCACCTTGGCCGTGAACCCGCATGTTTATCGCATGCGTGCCGATGTGATGAAGGATTTCGCGCATATCGGCATGATCGCCAAAGTACCCATGGTGTTGTTGGCGCAGCATAACCTGGCCGAAGGCGGCCTGGCCGGCTTCATCGCCCGCGTCAGGGCCGCACCGGATACCATCACCTATGGCAGCGCCGGCGCTGGTTCCAATGTGCATATCGGCATGATTGCTTTCCTGGAAGCCGCAGGGCTCAAGATGGTGCATGTGCCCTATCGCGGATCGGGGCCGATGGTCATTGACCTTGTCGCCGGCAATATTCAATCCGGCATGACCGGCACGCCGGCTGCGCTTCCTGTACTGCGCGCGGGCCGCGTGGCCGCGCTTGGCACCACCGCGAAGGAAAGGTTGGCGCAAACCCCGGATATTCCAGCCATCAGTGAAACCATCCCAGGATTCGAGGCGATGCAGTGGTACGGCATTGTAGCGCCATCCCGCACACCGCCCGAAGTGGTCGCGAAGCTTGCGGACGCGAACAATGCCGCCTTGGCCAGCCCTGATGTGCTGGCGCGGTTGGCGGATGAAGGCGCGCTACCCAGCCCAATGGCGCCCGATGTGTTTCGCGCATTTGTCGCTGAGGAGCTTGAGCGCTGGGGCGCCGTGGCCCGGCGCAATAATCTGAAGCCGAATGAGTAGGTAGCCGAAGCCCCGTCAAGCAGGGCATAATCCCGCGTGTCGTTGCAGGAGAAACCGCCCATGCCCGAAGGCCGCCTTGTAATTGGTACCAAGCGTTATTCATCCTGGTCCATGCGCGGCTGGCTTGCCGTGCATCTGGCCGGGCTGGATGTGGAGGAAGTGATGATCCCCCTCGCAGGTGGGGGCGGTACCTCGGCGCTTAAGGCCGCAACACCTGCCGGCCTGGTACCTTATCTGGAACATCGCGGCGCGCGGATTTGGGAAAGCCTAGCCATTTGCGAGTACTGCGCGGAAATCGCGCCCAAGCTTTGGCCGGCGGAACGCAGCGCGCGCGCCCATGCGCGGTCCATCGCGGCTGAAATGCATGCCGGGTTTCGCAACCTGCGCATGGCCATGCCGATGAACCTTGGCCGCAGCTTTCCGGGCCGTGGCCGCACGCCGGAATGCCTGGCTGATATTGCGCGGGTGGAGGCGATTTGGGCGGACGCCATCACCGCCCATGGCGGGCCTTTACTGATGGGCGCTGAATTCGGCGCAGTGGATGCGATGTATGCGCCGGTGGTTGCGCGCTTCATCACTTGGCAGCCGGAACTTTCCGCCACAACGCAGGGCTATATGGCGGCGGTGCGCGCGCACCCGCTTGTCGCGCGCTGGTATGATGAAGCCGCGACCGAACCGGCCGAATGGTTGCTCGACCGCTATGAGAATCCCGCATGAACACCGCGCTCGCCCTTGACCATCTTGGCGTGGCGGCGCGCGATCTGGCGCCGATGTGCGCTGCCTATGAAAAGCTGGGCTTCACACTTTCGCCGATTGCCCAGCAAAGCGGGCGGCGGCGGCCTGATTTGCCGGTGGAAAAATACGGTTCCGGCAATCGCTGCGCCTTCCTGAAGCATGGCTATATCGAATTGATCGCGATCCTTGATCCAGCGCTATTCGACAATAACCTGAACGGCTTCCTGGCGCGCTATCCGGGGATGCATATCCTCGCCCTCGCGATGCTCGATGAGGAAGCGAATCTTCAGCGACTGCGCGCTGCGGGGCTAGATATTCCGGGCGTTGCCTATCTGGAACGACCCGTGGAAGCGGGCGGGCCGATTGCGCGCTTTGCCCGCCTGCCCTTCCCTGACCCGCCAGAGGGCCGCGTTCAATTGATCCGCCACCTGACGCCCGAATTGGTCTGGCAGGATCGCTGGATGGACCACGCCAACAAGGCGGCGGTTTTGGAAGCCGCCATATTATGCACGGACAACCCGGCCGAAACCGCTGCGCGGCTTTCCCGCCTTGCTGGCTTGCCGGTGGAACCGGACCCTGCGGGCGGCTTTCTGCTCCGCCTGCCCGGTGCGGCGCGGGCGGCTGGCCCGAAAGCGCCGGTGCTTGAAACACGGGTACGCGTCCTGACGCCGAAAGCACTCAGCGCCGTGCTGCCCGGTGTAGTGCCCCCGGCCTCCCCCTTTATGGCGGGGATGGTGGTGCGGACTGCCGATGGCGCGGCTTCTGCCCGGCGCATCCTGACCGGCATGCCGACGCGTGAAGCGCCGGAGGGCATCATGGTGCCGCCCGAATTTGCCGCCGGCGCGGCGATTATTTTCACGTGAAGCGGGCCGCCATCAGCCGGAGCCTGCGGATTTATCACGCGCCTGGCCGTGCCGAGGCGTTGGACGCCTTCTATCGCCGATTCCTGGGGCCTGGCGATTTGGCCTTTGATGTCGGCGCGCATGTGGGCGACCGGATGCTGTGTTTCCGCCGCCTTGGCGCGCATGTAGTCGCGGTGGAACCGCAAGCCGCACTCGCCCGCGTGCTGCGGCTTTTGCTGCGCGGTGACCCTGGCGTGACCCTGGTTTCCACGCTGGTTGGCGCACGGGCGGGCAAGGCGGAACTTCGCCTCAATACCGCCAACCCAACCGTGGCGACAGCGAGCACTGCCTTCATCGCCGCCGCCAGCGGTGCGCCAGGCTGGGAGGGGCAGGAATGGGACCAGGCCGAAACCCTGCCGGTGACGACTCTGGATGCGCTGATCGCTGCCCATGGCATGCCGGCTTTCATCAAGCTGGATATCGAGGGGTTTGAGGCCGAGGCGCTGAAGGCGCTAAGTCGCCCACCGCGTGCGCTTTCCTTCGAATTCACCACCATCCAGCGCGATGTGGCGGGCGAATGTCTGTCCCTGCTGGCCGCGCTTGGCTATCGGCATTTCCAGGCAAGCCTTGGGGAGAGCCTGGATTTTGCCCTGCCAGCGCCCTGTAACGCGGCGGCGATGCAAGCATGGATCGCGGCACTGCCCGCCAGCGCCAATAGTGGCGATGTCTATGCGAGCCTTGAGCCGGCGCGCCTGATGATCACCCCGCCTCAGCCGTGATGCGCGCGGCGGTAATCAAGCTCCGCCAACGTTCCAGATCGGCAAGCAAAAAGGTGCGAAACTCCTCAGGCGTTGAGCCCACCACCACGGCGCCCAGCGAACGGAGGCGCGCATTCAGTTCCGGCTTCGCCAGCGCGGTGCGGACGGCATTATTCAGGCGTTCCACCACCGGCGCCGGTGTTTCGGCGGGCGCCACAAGGCCAACCCCCTGGATATAGCGTTCAAACCCGCCAAAGCCCGCTTCTGCCATGGTGGGCACATCCGGGAAATCCGGGTGGCGTTCGGCGGTGCTGACCGCAAGGCCGCGCAATTGCCCGCGCTGGATATGCTCCGCGATCCCAACCATAGGGTAAAACATGAAGGAAAGCCGGCCTGACATTACCTCGGCCAGCGCAGGCGCATTGCCGCGGAACGGCACATGGGTCATTTCCGTCTGCGTCATCACGGCGAGCAACGCGGCCGAAAGATGCGCCGATCCGCCATTGCCGGCCGAACCATAGGTCACAGAACCCGGCCGCGCCTTGGCCGCCGCCACCACCGCGCCGATATTGGCATGGGGTGAATTGGTGGCCGTAACCGCGATCAACGGCAGGGTCGCAATCAGCGAAACCGGCGTGAAATCCTCAAGCGGGCGATAGCGCGCATTGGGCAGCAGAATGGCATTCACACTATGCGCGAGCGTCGTCACGAGCAGGCTTTGCCCATCCGGCGCATCACGCATCACGCCTTCAGTCGCGATCAGGGAATTGGCGCCGGCGCGGTTTTCCACCACCACGGGCTGGCCGAGCAGCCCCTGCATTTCCTGCCCCAGCACGCGCGCGATCACATCGGTGGGCCCGCCTGCGGCGAAGCCTACCACGAGCCGGATCGGCCGGCCTTGCTGCGCGCGGGCGGTGCGCGGCGGCGCCGCAAGGCTTGCAACTGCGAGCGCCCCGACGGCGCGGCGGGTGACTTTTCCTGTCATGGCATTTCCCTGATGGTCTTGATTGTCGGCCAGTGTTTTCCGCCCCGCCGCCTGGGGTCAAGCGGGGCCTGCGGGGGTGCGGGATGACGGCGCCGTCATTTTGCGCTTTATTCGCCCCAGGTGTTGATCTTAAGGAGACGCAGCATGGGTGTTTTGACGCAGGAACAGAAGGATGCCTTCTGGCGCGATGGCTGCCTGGTTGTACCGAATGCGGTCTCGCCCGATCTGCTTGCCCGGCTGCGCGCCGAGATCGCCGGCTGGGTGGAAGAAAGCCGCGCCCATACAAAACCCTTCGGCCCGCCTTGCGTGGATGGTCGCCCGCGTTTCGACATGGGCAAGGAACATTCCGCCGAAAACCCCGCGCTGCGGCGGATCAATAACCCATCCGATATCTCGCCCGCCTATCTGGAAGCGATGCGTGACAGCGACATGACGGAAATGGTGGCCGAGCTGATTGGCCCCGATGTGAAATTCCATCATTGCAAGATCAATCTGAAGCTGATGGGTGCCAAGACCGAGGTGCTGTACCATCAGGACTTCGCCTATACGCCGCATACCAATGACGACATCATCACCGCACTGTTGTTCCTGGATGATGTGGATGAAACCAATGGCGCGCTGACCATTGTGCCGGGTTCCCACAAGGGCCCGATGTATTCGCTGTTTGATGGGGACCGTTTCACCGGCGCGGTATCCGATGCGGATGAAAAGGCGCTGCTGGCGCAAAGCGTGCCCTGCTATGGCCCGGCGGGATCGGTCTGCCTGATGCATACCAAGCTGGCGCATGGATCAGCACCCAATGCCGGCACCAAGCCGCGCGGGCTTTATATTTGCGTCTATACCGCCGCCGATGCGGTGCCTTTGGCGCGCAACCCGATGCCCAGCACGCATGAGGGTGAGGTTATTCGCGGCAAGCCGGCACGCTTTGCGCGTATTACCGAAACCCGCGTGGAATTGCCGCAACAGCCCAAATCCGCGAGCTTCTTTACCGTGCAGGGACAGGCTTCCGCGCAAGCGGCGGAGTGATTAGGGAGCGGTCTTGTCTCGTAGGGGCTCAAAATTTAAGAGCTGGGTGATTACGGCCTTTCCAGCTCACTTTTCGCTTTAAAATAACTGCCACTTGTCCGTAAAAAGGTCCGCTTATCGCTTCGAGTGCGTGAACACAATCGACATTCCCACCCATCTTACTTGTCCAGAGCCCACTGGGTAGCTGATAGCAGGCGTGTGTCGGTTTGCTATCAAGTGCGAAAATTGCGACTCTCTCAAACTCCCTTTCAAAATCAGCATTTGTACATTGGAAATATTCTCTAGTTTCAAAAGCCTTAATGAATGCGTTGATTGTTGCCTCCCTAGGGGCTCCAGATGGCCATCTTCCTCGCAAGTCTGGCCACCACCATTCTGTGGTCTCCCCGGCGGCCCACGCGATACAATTGTAAACCCGAGTTGGATTACTCGTGCGCCTATAACCCGAATTTGCATGTGCCAAATTCGGAAAATCAGTCCCATTAAGCCCATCTTGCTCAGGGAAGGTAGACATTAGAAGCCGTTATTCTCCCCCCATTCGAGCCAACAATCGGCCATAGCCCGCATATTCCCCAATGATTCGGGCTGACTAATGAGAGGATCTTCTCCTGTGATCTGAGTGAGGGCCTCAAACCAGAAATCTGGTTCCTTTCTCAAATCATTGAGAATAAGGCCCACTACCGGCCATCCGAGACCAACTATTCGCTGGTATGCCTCATGCTCGACAATCTTCCGAATGTCAGAAAAGTTTAGGGTCTCCCGCCGCCAACGTTCGACTAAATCTCTAAATTCCGTACTCACCGAAGTTATCGGGATAGAGGATACGAAGGCCTGTTTCCCTCGAGAATAGGCGATTCCAGAATGAAAAAAGTCAGTTCTTTTTAGTTCGGATTCGATGAAAAAATGCTTGTATTTTTGTTCCTTGATTGCTGAGCCAGCAACGATCTCCTCAACAAAGTATACGGGAGAAACAGCAACTGGCTTTCGCTTCCGGTCGCCAATCGTTGAAGACGGCCTGGAAAGCCTCGTGTAATTCCCCGTAGGCTCCGAAAGAACGGTTCTCACAAGAGCGGCACTCATAACGTTACTTAAACCTTTTCCTGTGTCGCGATTTTTTCTTCCCATTGCTGGATTTGGAGACTCAGCCAGGAAGCTAGATGGCGCGCGACTTCAATACTCATGATTACATCGACGTCGAGTTCACGCACAAAATCCGCCCTTACTGATGCCTCAATAGGTTGCCCAAGCGAGCCATCTGATTTCAAGGAAAAAGTTTGCCGCCTCGGTATCGCAGGGCGTTCGCTATAAAATGAAAAATGAACTCCTCCTGAAGGCGTCAGACCACCGATTGCGCCGTCGGCATGGATGACACGGAAGAACTGACTTTTTATGTAATCAAAATCGAGCCTCTGATTGCTCTCGGCTTCATTAATTGCCACATCATTAGAATTTTGCTCTGCCACTGTCACGGCCTCCCTGATTCGTAATCAGTTTTCTTATGTGCAGCCACATCTACTCCACATTCTCCGGCTCACGCTCCGCATCCCGATCCTCTTCGGGTTTGGGCAGCGCGGGCGGGGCGGCTTCCTGGCAATCGAAGGTCAGCGCACCTTCACGCAGCCCCACCTTCACCGATCCACCCTTGGCGAGCTTGCCGAACAGCAATTCCTCCGCCAGCGGCTTTTTCACATATTCCTGAATGACGCGCGCCAAAGGCCGCGCACCATACAGCGGGTCATAGCCACGTTCCGCCAGCCATTCCTTGGCGGCTGAGGAAAGTTCAATCGTCACATTGCGATCAGCAAGCTGTGCTTCCAACTGCATGACGAATTTCTCGACCACCTGCGCCACAATCTCGGGCGTCAGGCCTGAGAATGGCACCACCGCATCCAGGCGGTTGCGGAATTCGGGCGTGAACATCCGCTTGATCGCTTCCTCATCCTCACCCACGCGGGCGGCGCGTTCAAAGCCAATGGCGGGCTTCGCCATATCGGAAGCGCCCGCATTGGTGGTCATGATCAGGATCACATTGCGGAAATCCACATTCTTGCCGTTGTGGTCCGTCAGCTTCCCGTGATCCATCACCTGCAACAGGATATTGTACAAATCCTGATGCGCCTTTTCGATTTCATCGAGCAACAAGACCGCATGCGGGTGCTGATCAATCGCGTCCGTCAAAAGCCCGCCCTGATCAAAGCCGACATAGCCAGGCGGCGCACCAATCAGGCGCGATACACTATGGCGTTCCATATATTCGGACATGTCGAAGCGAACCAATTCAATGCCAAGCGTCTTGGCCAATTGCTTGGCAACCTCCGTCTTGCCCACACCCGTGGGGCCTGAGAACAAGTAATTCCCAATCGGCTTTTCCGGATCACGCAGCCCAGCGCGTGACAGCTTGATGGCGCTCGCGAGCGCTTCAATCGCCTTTTCCTGGCCAAACACCATCGCCTTCAAATCGCGTTCCAGATTCTTCAGCGTTTCCCGATCATCGGTGGAAACCGATTTCGGTGGGATGCGCGCGATCTTGGCGACAATGTCTTCCACATCCTTCAGCGTCACGGTCTTGCGGCGCTTATTTTCGGGCAGCAGCATGCGCGATGCGCCGACCTCATCAATCACGTCAATTGCCTTATCGGGCAGCTTGCGGTCATGGATGTATTTCGCGGAAAGCTCCACCGCCGCGCGGATCGCTTCCGGCGTATAGCGGACCTTGTGGTGCTTTTCGTAATTGGTCTTGAGACCCTGCAGGATCTTCACCGCATCTTCGACGGTGGGTTCATTCACATCAATCTTCTGGAAGCGCCGCACCAGGGCGCGGTCCTTTTCAAAATGCGTGCGGAATTCCTTGTAGGTGGTGGACCCGATGCAGCGAATGGTGCCCTGCGCCAAGGCAGGCTTCAGCAGGTTCGATGCATCCATCGCCCCGCCTGAGGTCGCACCCGCGCCGATCACGGTATGGATTTCATCAATGAACAGCACAGAACCGGGCTGGGCTTCCAATTCGGTCACCACGGCCTTCAGACGCTCTTCGAAATCGCCGCGATAGCGGGTGCCGGCCAAAAGGCTGCCCATATCCAGCGCATAGATGGTGGATTTCGCCAGCACTTCCGGCACATCACCTTCCACAATGCGCTTGGCCAGCCCTTCCGCAATTGCGGTTTTGCCCACGCCAGGATCGCCGACATAAAGCGGGTTGTTCTTGGTGCGGCGGCACAGGATTTGGATGGTGCGCTCAATTTCCTGATCACGGCCAATCAGCGGGTCAATCTTGCCCTGTTCAGCCTTCTTGTTCAGGTTCACACAGTAATTCGCCAGCGCATCCTGGCCACGCGGCGCGCCGCGGCCCTTTTCTTCGCGATCCTGTCCTGGCTCCTCATTGCCCGCGCCATCGCCCTTCGCCGCGCGGGGCTGCGAACGCCCGGGCGCCTTGGCAATGCCATGGCTGATGAAATTTACCGCATCCAGGCGCGTCATGTCCTGAAGTTGCAGGAAATACACCGCATGCGATTCGCGTTCAGAAAACAGCGCCACCAGCACATTGGCGCCGGTCACTTCATCTCGGCCAGAAGATTGCACATGAATGGCGGCGCGCTGCACCACGCGCTGAAAGCCCGCCGTTGGTTTCGGATCACCACCGCGTTCCGTCACCAGGCCGGCCAAATCCTTGTCGAGAAATTCGGTCAGGTCGCGCTTGAGCTTTTCAACATCCACCCCGCAGGCGCGAAGTACGCCCGTTGCATCGGCGTCATCACCCAGCGCGAGCAGCAGATGTTCCAGCGTTGCGTATTCATGTCGGCGCTCACCCGCCAGGGCCAGGGCGCGATGCAGCGTCTGTTCTAAATTACGGGACAACATGATCAACGACGCTCCATCTTAGCCCGGAGCCCCGACGTTGCAGGGCCCAAGGCCGATTGTGACTTTCAATGTAGGCGCCCTCCTGGGATTCTTCGACCCCCTGCTTTAGTCCTTCTCGATGGTGCATTGTAGCGGGTGCTGGTTCTGGCGCGCCAGATCCATCACCTGCGTCACCTTGGTCTCCGCGATTTCATAAGTGAAGACACCGCAGACCCCGACACCACGGCGATGCACATGCAGCATGATGCGCGTCGCCTCCTCACGATTTTTCTGGAAAAACCTCTCCAATACGTGAACGACGAATTCCATCGGCGTGTAATCATCGTTCAGCATCAAGACTTTGTACATGGCAGGCTTCTTGGTGCGCGGGCGCGACTTGACGACGATGCCCGTCTGCGGCCCTTCACCACCACCTTGCCCATCATTCGGGCGCTTATCCTGATCGCTCATGCTCTCGGTTCGGTCTTTCAGAACGCAGGCTAATATGCCACGCTTCTATAGGATATGGATCGAATGGCCGTAGGTGAAGCCCCACTGACGCCTAAGCGCATAATCTTTTGTAACCCCACCCCATTTAAGGGAGCGCAAACGCCAAACGCCTCAGCCCCGGCATCACACAAAAAAATGGCGCGATCCAAGGGTTTGGATCACGCCATTTGCCGGCTACCCCCCGATTGGGAGGAGGGGGGGGGTGGGGAGCAGCCAAGAGCGGGGGAAAACCCCGCCCCAAGATTAGGCCGCCAGCGGCTTCGCCAGCTTTTCCATCGCCACCGTCATTCGCGCATTCACGGGCGCGAAGGCGCTTTCGGCGAGCTTCACGGAAGCTTCCTGAAGCTTGGTGCCTTCGGCAACCATCTTCTCCAGCGCGGCCTTGGCGAACTTCGCCTGCAGCTCAGCGGCTTCATTCACGCTCTTCACGCCAGCCAGCGCCTTGGCGCCTTCCAGGGCGTGGTCGGTCAGGCCCTGCGCCAGCGCCATATACTGACGGGCGAGGTCCTGGGAGCCCGAGGCCCAGGTCTGGGCGGCCTTGGTGAAGGCCTCCACATTGCCGCGGCCGAAATCAGCGGCTTCTTCCGCTGCCTTGAAGATGCTCTCGGCACCCTTGGTCATCTGTTCCATGTTCTTCTCCATTGCAATGCGGGTTTGCGCCGCGCCGTCATTCATCACTTTTTGAGCTTGCGCTGCGGTTTCTTCCGCCACCTTGCTCACAACCTGGCTCTTGCTTTGCGCCATTGCCTCAACCCTTTCCTTGTCTGTCCGGGGCGCAGCGGCCCGGGACTTATGTGCCGGCCGGGAGGGCCGAGAGAATTTGCTGCGCTGCAACATGGTGTTGTTTTACGCGCGCGCCGGTTCGGAATGCAAGGAATTTTTTGCACTGCACAAAAATTTTACGGGCCGGCTTCGGGGCAAGGGGCGCCAGCGTTTCGGGTAGCGACTCAAGCGCAGTTGTTAAGCCTCTGAGGAAATGGATATTTCAAGGTGTTTTTTGCTGGACGGATGGGCGTTGGTGACCTATACCGGAAAGGGGAGATACCGGAACAGGGTTGCACAGCCTTGGGCCATATGGGGGTTTTGCGGATGATATTTCGTCGCCAAGGCTTGGGGAGCCTTGCCGGTCGAATCGCCGGAATCATGTTTGGGCTGGCCGCGACGGCCTTGCCCTGGCGCGCGGCAGACGCGCAGATCGGCAGCGCCCGCTATTCCGCCATTGTCATGGAAGCCCGCACCGGTAACGTATTGATTGACGCCGGCGCTGATGAACCGCGCTACCCGGCCTCTCTCACTAAAATGATGACGCTTTATATGGTGTTTGAAGCGCTACGCGATGGCCGCACGCAATTGGGCAGCCGCGTTGTCATGAGTGAGGAAGCGGCTTCCCGCCCGCCTTCCAAGCTTGGCATCCCTGCAGGGGGCGGGCTTACGATAGAACAGGCGATTCTGGCGCTGGTCACCAAAAGCGCAAATGATGTGGCAGCAGCCTTGGGTGAGCATATTGGCGGGTCCGAGGAACGCTTCGCGCAAATGATGACGATGCGCGCCCGCAGCCTTGGCATGACACAAACGCGCTTTCGCAATGCTTCTGGTCTGCCGGATTGGGAACAGGTGACGACAGCGCGGGATATGGCCACACTTGGCCGGCGCTTGTTTACCGATTTCCCCAATCGCTATCATTATTTCGGCACGGTGCATTTCGCCTGGGGCCGGGCACAAATCCGTAACCATAACCGTATGCTCGGCGATTATGATGGCGCAGATGGGATCAAGACCGGCTTCATCAATGCGTCAGGCTTCAATATCGTGACCTCGGCGCAGCGCGATGGCGTGCGGCTGGTGGGGGCCACCTTCGGCGGGTCTTCCTGGGTGGAGCGTGATCGGCATATGGGCGCGCTGCTCGATCAGGGATTTTCGCGCATGGGGGTGGCACCGCGCGCGCCTTCTTCCGTGATGGCAGCCGCCGCGCCGGCGCCCCGCCGCAACGCGCCTGCCGCGCGGCCCGTGGTGCAGGGCAATACGCGCCTTGCCCAGGCCACGCCGCCGCAGCAACGCAATGCACCGCAGCAGGTGGCATCTTCGCCTAATCGCCAAAACGCGGCGCCGGTCGCTTACCGCCAAACGCCCTCGCCACCTCGGCCTGCCGCGCGGCCAGTGCAGCGTACAGAACAGGGCAGTGCGGCCAGCAATGCGCAACGCAGCAGCGCCCAACGCCAGCAAACTGCAAGCGCGGCATCGCGCCCGCCGCAGCGCTGACTCATTCGCGCCAGGAAAGCCCGGCGCGCCCCATTAGGGCGCGCACATAGACCAGCCAGATCACTTGCAGGCCAAACGCGGGCAATAAAACAAAGGGTTTGATGGATGTCTCAAGCCCCAGAAAAACCCAGGCCAGAAGCCCATTGGCCAGCACAAAGCCCCAATGCACTGCGGCCACTTGCCGCACCCCAAGCCCGCTGCGCTGCGCCATTTGATACAAATGCGTGCGATGCGCGGCGGTGATATTGAGACCCATCGCAGCACGACGGGCGAGCGTAAAGGCCGCATCAAAAAGCAAGCCAAATAGCAGCAGCGGCACCAGCATGAAGGTCACTTCCGCCGCGTCGAAGCGCGCCGCCGCCACGGCCAGAATCGCCGCCATAAAGCCCAGGAATTGGCTACCAACATCACCCATGAAAATCCGCGCGGGATGGAGGTTGAAAGGCAGAAAGCCAAGCAAACCAGCCGCCAGCATCAAGGATGCCAGATAGACAAACCAGCCGCCCTGATGCCCGGCAATGGCGCAAAGGATCAGCAGCGCCAGAAAAACAGCACCGCCCACCAGCCCATCCAGCCCATCCATGAAATTCACGGCATTGGTGCAGCCAAGTATCCAAAACAGCGTCAGCACAGGCCCAAGCGCGCCAAGTTCCACCGGCCCAAGGCCGGGTATCGCCAGGCGCTGCAATTCCAAGCCGCTGCCAATCGCCACAAAGGCGGCCAGCGCTTGGGCCGCCAGTTTCACCGCAAAACGCAAATCCCGCGCGTCATCCCAGAAAGACACCGCGGCAATCGCGAGCGCAGCGCCAATCACACCCAAAAATTGCGGCCCCGGCAGCCGCGCATATTCCGCCTGCCAGTAAAGCAACCCCATGCCAAGCGTGAAGGCCACCACAATCCCAAGCCCACCGCCGCGCGGCGTGGGCAGGCTATGGCTGGACCGTGCATTGGGGTGATCCAGGATGGGATAGGCAATCATCAGCCGCACCACGCTGGCCGAGATCAGCGCAAGGCCAAAGGCAACAACCAGATGGATCAAAAGGGCATGAAGGGTCATCGTGGCTGTGGCTATCGCCCGGCCAAGCGCCGGGCGCAACCTGACAATCGTTTAGCGCTTTTGTAGGATTTCCGGATTGACCATCATGGCCGGATCGGGCGCGCCATCCAGAGCAGCCAGAATATTGCGCGCCGCCGCTTCCGCCATGCGGGCCGTGCCTTCTTCCGTACTCGCCGCCGAATGCGGGCTGATAATGACATTGGGCATGGCAAACAGCGGATTGCCTCGCGTGGCGGGCTCAATTTCCAGCACATCCGTGCCGAAGCCCATCAAATGCCCGGATTGCAGCGCCGCCACCACCGCTTCCTGCTTCACGATTGGGCCGCGTGCCGTATTCACCAGAATGGCGCCTGGTTTCAGTGCCGCAAAGGCCGCTTCATCCATCAAATGCCGGGTTTCCGGCATCAGGGGGCAATGCAGTGTCACCACATCCGCTTCCGCCAGCGCATTTTTGAAATCCCGCGCTGGGATATGCCCGTCGGACGCGATGCGCGCCGGATGATAAAGCGGGTCATGCACCATGACCTTCATGTGAAAGGCCCGCGCATAGGCCGCAACACGCGACCCGATCCGCCCATAGCCAACCACCAGCGCGGTCTTGCCGGCCAAATCCACCATGCGCGGCCCATCCTTGGGCCACCAGCCGCCCTGCTTGATATGGGCATCCGAATCCACCGCGCGCCGCGCCACCCCCAGCATCAGCATCATGGCGTGTTCGGCGACCGAAAGATCATTGGTGCCATTCACCACCATCACGGCAATGCCACGTTCCGTGCAGGCGGGAATATCCACCGTGTCGAAGCCAACACCGATGCGTGACACAGCGCGCAAGCGTGGGGCGGCGGCAAGGGCCGCCTTGTCCACGCGTTCCAGCCAAGCCACCAGGCCATCCGCATTGGCAAGCGCGGCATGCAAAGCGGGCGCCGGTGGGTCGAACATTTCGATGGTTTCAACATCGGCGCGCGCCGCCAGCACCGCCGCACCCGCAGGATGCAAAGGCCGGCCAAGGACAATACGATAGGGCATCAGTTCAGCTTCTCGATCTTGTTGGTTTCAACCACTTCCCGCCAGCGGGCAATTTCGCTCCGCACATGGGCGGCGAAGCGCTCGGGCGGGCCACCTTCGGGGCGCACGCCAAGATCGGCGAATTTGCGGCGCACTTCCTGATCAGCCAGCGCTTCGTTCAACAGGCGGCTGAGCCCCGCAATCACGGCATCTGGCGTGCCGCGCGGCGCCATGAAGCCGAACCAGGGCTCCACCACAATGTCCGGGATGCCGGCTTCGGCGAAGGTGGGCACATCGGGCAGCGATGGGTCGCGTTCGCGCCCCGTGACGGCGAGCGCGCGGATTTGCCCGGCGCGAATGGCCTGAACCTTGGTTGGGATGTTTTCCATCATCACCTGCACCTGCCCGGCGAGCAACGCCTGCAAGGCGGGCGCACCACCACGGAAGGGCACATGCACCAGTGTCAGGCCAAGCCGGCCATTCAGCAATTCCGGGATCAGATGGTTGGAAGACCCAAAGCCGGAGGAACCGTAATTGACGCGGCCCGGATTGGCCTTCACCCAGGCGATGAATTCCTGCAGGTTTTGTGCGGGCACGGCGTTGTTCACCGCCACCGCGTTCATGACACTGCCGGACCAAAATACCGGGATCAGATCACGTTCAATATCGTAAGGCATGCGGGCATAAATGGCGGGGTTGATCGCGCAATTGCCGATGGTGCAGGCGCCAAGCGTATAGCCATCCGGCGCGCTTTTGGCCGCCGCATCCATGCCGATATTGCCATTGGCGCCAGAACGATTTTCGATCACCCAAGGATGCGGCGCGCTGCGGCTGACGCGGTCGGCTAGGATGCGCCCGACCAAGTCTGTGGAGCCCCCAGGTGGGAAGGGCAGAATGATGCGCACCGGGCGTTCAGGCACCCAGCCCTGCGCGAGCGCAAGCCCAGGCAGGCAAACGGCAAAAAGGGTCAGGGCTATCCGGCGCAGCATGTTTTCCTCCCTAGGTTTTGGGCCTTTATTGCCGATTATCGCGTGCCCGGCAGGCCATGATCAGAACAGTATCCGGCGTTATTGCACGGGCTTCAAGCACCACCGATCCGCAGGTGCTGCCGCTTGACCCATTCTGCTTCCGCTACTTCCACCGCCAGCGCCAATCCCCCCAGGCGACCACCAACCCTGCAAGTGACAGGATCAGCCCCGCCGCAAAGACAGCAGCGTGGCTTTCATCTGTCGCGCGAAATAGCGCGGCGAGGGCAAAGCCGGATAAAGCCTGCGCAATGGCAAAACCCGCCGTCACGCGCACCCAGATCACGCCCGCCAAGGCGCCGGCACGCTCACGCGCCGCCGCCAGCGCCACAGTGGTGATGCCGAGCGCGGCAAAGCCCGAAACCAGGCCAAGCGGCACCAGCACCAAAAGCGCCCGAGGCAAGGCAAGGGCAAGGGCGATGCTTTGGATCACCATCCAAACCAGAATGGCCAAACGCCCGCCCCATCGGTCCACCGCCCGCCCGCCCAGCAGGGCGCCAGCAATACAGCCAAGGCCAAACAGCACCCACATGCCGGCGCCAAGTTCCACGCCAAGGCCCCTGCCCCGCGCCGCAAGGTCCGAAAGATACAGCATCGGTGGTACCAGCCCCGCGCCGGAAAGCGCATAGGCAAAGGTGATGCCAAGCGCGGGCGGGGCGCTGCCTTCGGGCGCGGTTTCGCTCAATGGCGGGCGCGGCCAGAAAGGGCGCATGGCCACCCACAGCACTAGTGCAATAGCGGCGAGCCCAAGCCAGGCCATGGCAACCCCGCCTTGCAGTAGAAGCGGCACCATCACTGCACCAAGCGTAATGCCGCCCCCCACGCCGAACAGCACCATGCCGCCGGCCCGACCGCGCCGTTCCGGTGGCGTCACCGCCTGCACCGATGGCCCGGCCAGCCCCATCAGCATGCCACCCGAAACACCCGCCAAGCAGCGCCAAAACCCAAGCCAAGCAAGCCCGCCATGCCAGGCACAGGCCGCGAAAGCGAGCACCGCGAAAGCCATGCCCAAATCCAGCGCGCGCGGCACACCAATGCGCCTTGCCAGCGCCCGCGCGCCGCCAACGCCAATCAAGTATCCCGTAAGGTTAAGTGCGCCGAGCAAACCCGCTTCCGCACCATCCACCCAGCCGGTAGCAACCATCGCCGGAAACAGCGGCACATAAGCAAAGCGCGCCAACCCAATACCCGTGCAAGTGGCCGCGGTGCCGGATAGCGCGATACGGGTTAAGGCAGGCTGATCCCCAAGCCCAACCCCTTGTTTCTGACTGGCCGTGACCAAGCCCCCTTCAGCTCAGGAAAGGCGGTATTGATGGCATGGGCGAAGGCATTTCCAAAGCAGCGTCATCAGCCGCGTTGGGCATCCTTTAAGGCGCGGCGGAGCTTGGCAATGCCGCTGCGAGTCTGGCCTTCGGCACAAAGCCTTCTGCCTTCCTCAGCCAGGGCACGGGACTGGTAGGTCGCTTCAGCGCCAAGCGCCGCAAAGCGGTCCAAAAGTTCAGCGCAATATTCTGGCGAATCGGAAATAAGGCGGGGCGCCGCCTGCTCCGCCCAGGCCGCGGGTGCCAACAGCAGCAAAAGAGCAAGGACCCAAGCCATGCCATCCCAATACGCATGGCTTCCCTACCGGGCGGTTTCGGCCTCATGAAGCCCAGGTCATGCTCGGGAACTCAGTATCAGCCGCGCCTCAAGCCCAGGCGCGCCGCCCGCGCTTTCAGCATCGGTCAAGCGCAATTCACCATCATGCAGCGCCGCCACCGCCTTCACCAAAGAAAGCCCCAGGCCGGAACCCGGCAAGGCGCGGGAAGGATCGGCGCGAAAGAAGCGCTCCCCAGCACGGGCGCGATCCGCGGGCGCCAAGCCCGGGCCCTGATCCGTGACGCTAATCTCGCGCCTTTCACGAGAGGGCGCGCTGGCTGTCAGGCGAATGATGCCGCCTTCGGGCGTGAATTTCACCGCATTATCCAGCAGATTGGCGATGGCCTGCAGCACCATGTCGCGGTCACCCACCATTTCAAGCTTTTCAGGCCAGGCGGTTTCCAGGCCCTGCCCACGTTCTTCAGCCAGCGCGCCGTAAACCTCTGCCGCATCGGCCAGTACTGCCGCCAAATCAAAGGGCGCAAAAGCAGCGCGCCGCGCTCCGGCCTCAGCCTCCGCAATGCGGAGCAAGGCCTGAAACACACGAGCGATGCCATCCAAATCCGCCACGGTGGTTTCCATGGCCGCCCGCAAGGCTTCCTCATCCGATGCAGTCAATAGAGCGTTTTCAAGACGCATGCGCGCCCGCGCAATCGGGGTACGCAGGTCATGCGCGATGGAATCCGAAACTCCTTTGATTCCCACAAGCAACTGATCAATCCTATCCAGCATGGCATTCATGCTGGCGCCCAATTGATCGAATTCGTCGCGTTGCGTTGAAATCGGCACGCGGCGCGAAAGATCACCAGCGGCAATGGCGCCCGCCGTCGCCGAGGCCGCGCGCAATCTTTCACCCAAGGCGCGCCTGAGCGCGGCCGCGCCAGCCAGCGCAAAGGCTACAGCCACCGCCAAGGAACCAAGCAAAGCCTCAGAAATCAGAATACGGAGTTTCTCGCGTTCAGCCGTATCGCGCCCCACCAGCAAGCGGTGGTCGGCATCCAAGGCCAGATGATGCAAACGGGCGGGCACCACCACCCCATCACGTTGCACAATATCGGCAAACCAGGCACCGGGCGTTCCAGCCGCTTGGGGCCAGCGTTCCAGATTGCCGCCAATCCGCCGCCCCATGGCATCGGCCAGCAGATAAATGGCGTGGTCATCAACATCCACCGCCAATCTTTCGCCAATGGCTTCCAATACAGCCGGTGCTCCGCCGCCAAGCCAGCGTTCCTGTAGGCCGCGCGCATCAGCGCGTATCGCGTCATCCGTCTGGCGGGAAAGCGTCCCCGCGGTTCCCCACCAAAGCATGAGCGCCACGCAAATGGTCGCGACAAGAAACAACACCGCGAAAAGTGCTGCGAAACGAAACCCAGCGCTTTTGAGGTAAGCGCCAAGGTCACGCCAGCCGCCACTATCTTCAGGCGGCGTCGCCATGTGGGCTCAGGCTTCGGCGCGGATCATATAGCCCGCATTGCGCACGGTGTGGATCAACTGGACATCAAAGCCCCTATCCACCTTTTGCCGCAGGCGGGAAACATGGACATCAATCACATTGGTCTGCGGATCGAAGTGATAATCCCACACTTTCTCAAGCAGCATGGTGCGTGTCACCACCTGGCCCATATGGCGCATCAGATGTTCCAAAAGGCGGAATTCGCGCGGCTGCACTTCTATCTTGCGCCCGCCGCGCATGACCGTGCGTGACAACAGATCAAGTTCCAGATCAGCGACCGCAAGCTTGGTCGCCGGCGCATCCATGGCCGGCCGGCGCGCCAGGGCTTCGATCCGCGCCAATAACTCAGCAAAGGCGAAAGGCTTGACCAGATAATCATCCCCGCCAGCCTTCAAGCCCTTCACGCGTTCATCCACCGCGCCAAGCGCGGTCAGGAACAAAACCGGGGTCTTGTTGCCCTGGCCGCGCAGCGTTTCCACAATGCGCAAGCCATCCACACCGCCCGGCAACATGCGGTCAAGGATCAACAAATCAAAGGGCTCTGATGCCGCCATGAAAAGCCCATCGCGGCCATTGGCAACATGTTCAACAATATGCCCGGCCTCTTGCAGGCCTTTCTTCACAAAGCGGGCGACTTCGGCATCATCCTCAACAAGCAGGATTTGCATGGCAGGCTAGCTCCAGAAACAGGTCAGACTCCTTGGCTTGCGCAGGCTACGCCCCTTCGCCACTTTATTCAAAGTATTGCGATCAACCAGGACTTGGCCTTTGCCCGACCTGGACAGTGATTTCCACAACCCGCCCGTCCCTCAGCAGGGAAAGCCGCACATTCTGCCCGGGCGGTATGGCGGAAATGCCGCGCACCAATTCGCGATTATTGCTGATTCGCGCGCCATCCAGGCCAGTGATCACATCCCCCTGGCGTAGCCCAGACCGGGCGGCGGGGCTACCGCGTTCCACGCCCAACACCTGCGCGCCCCCCCGAAGTGGGCGGCCGGGCGCGATTTCCACATCGCCCACAGATACGCCAAGCCAGCCGCGTTCAACCCGCCCGCCGCGCAGCAATTGTTCAATCACTGGGCGCGCCAGATCGGACGGCACGGCAAAGCCGATGCCTGCCGATGCGCCGCTTGGGGAAAAGATCAGGGTGGTGATGCCAATGACTTCGCCTGCCAGGTTGAACAGCGGCCCGCCAGAATTGCCCGGATTGATCGGCGCATCGGTCTGGATGAAATCATCAAACGGCCCAAGGCGAATATCGCGCCCAATGGCGGAGATGATGCCCGAACTGACCGACCCGCCAAGCCCGAAGGGATTCCCCGCCGCCATCACCCATTGCCCAACGCGCATCTGGCGCGAATGGCCAAGCGAAACGGCAGCCAAAGGCGCGCGCGGTTCGATCTTGAGCAGCGCGATATCGGTCAGTTCATCAATACCAATGATGGTCGCCGGGTATTCCGACCCATCCTGCAAGCCAACCAAAACAGTCGCGGCATCACCGATCACATGCGCGTTGGTGACGATAATGCCAGAAGGCTCAATGATGAAGCCGGACCCCGCCCCCTGGATAACCGGGCGTCCGCTGCGCCGCGCCGGTTCACGTTGCGGGCGGTCCCGCTGTTGGCCACGCCATTCCGGTGCCGCGGCTTCACGCGCCGTGATTTGGATGCTGACCACGGCGGGCAAAACACTTTGCGCGAGATCGGCAAAATCCGGCAGGCCGCGCTGCGCGATGGCGGGGCCGCAAGCGGCCAAGGCAGCGGGTAGGAAAAGCGCGACTCGACGCGAAAGCAGGGGCAAAGGCAATGGCATGATGGGGAATAGATGCGCCTGTTCGGCCCGCGCTTCAACCTTGCTGAGAGCCTGGGTTTTCCGGCCAGGCATGTTTTGGATAGCGCCCGCGCATTTCCTTACGCACATCGGCCCAGCTTCCAGCCCAAAACGCTGCCAGATCACCAGTAATTGCAATCGGCCGCCCGGCGGGTGAAAGCAGCGCCACTTGCAAGGCCACACGCCCGGCAGCCAGCAAAGGCAGCCCCGGCAGGCCAAATAAATGCTGCGCGCGGGCTTCAAGCGTTGGCACTTCCCGCGCGTAATCAATCGCGGCACTCCGCCCGGCGGGCAGTGCCAGTCTTGCGGGCAATGCCTGGTCCAAAGCGCGGCGCGCTTCCCAAGGCAGCAGGCCGAGCAGGATCTCCGCAAGATCAAGCCCGCCCAATTCCTGCAAGCGCGTGAGGCCCACCAAATGCGGCACCAACCATTCCAGGGCTGTCGCAATCAATGCTTCATCGGAAAGGTCAGGCCAGGCATCGCCTTCCACCTGTCGCATCCAGCCGATACGTGCGCGGGTCTGCCGCGCCGCGTCATTCCAGGGCAAATCACGCAAGCCACGCTCTGCCACGGCTTCGGCCAGCGCCGCCGCCATGGCGGCGGGATCGGCCTGCGGCAGGGGGGATTCTTCCAGAATCAAAGGACCAAAGCGCAAGCGTCTGCGCGCCAGCACCGCGCCACTGCGGGCATCAAAGGCCGCACCTTCCTCCCGCCGCAGCCTTTCGGGAAAGCGCGCTTCCAAGACGGCGCGCTCAATCGGCGCTGCCATGCGGATGCGCGCCTCGGTCCCCGCGATCTCCAGATCGGCCACGGCCAGCAAAGGCGCCTTGGCCAAGGGATCAACGCCAGTGATGCGCGCCCCCTGGCCTGAAGCCAAGCGAAACGCGCCATCCATGGCGCCGCGTCGCGCGGCGATCCGGTCAGGGAAGCCCGCCGCCAGCAAGGCACCGGCATCGCCTTCCGCGACAACACCATTGCCAATCCCAAGTCGTCGCCGATGCAGGCTGGCGGCGCGGCGAATGCGCTGCACCGCGCCGCGATCTGCTGCGGCGTGATCACCGCCCGCCAGCAGATCAAGGCGCAAGCCAATATCCGCCGGCGCTTCCCGCCCGCGCAACGGGTCGCGTTCTTCGAGCAATGCGGCGAGTTCAGCGGCAAGTGCCTTCTCCGCACTACCTTCCGCCGCCAACATCATGCGGGCAAGCCTGGGATGCGTACCAAGCCGCGCCATGCGCCGACCAGTTTCGGTAATGCGCCCTGTCTCATCCAGCGCATCCAGATCGCGCAGCAGGCCACGCGCGGCGGCCATTGTCCCGGCGGGTGGCGCATCCAGAAAGGCGAGCGCGCAGGGCTCCGCCCCCCAGGCAGCACAATCCAGCGCGAGGCCGGAAAGCTCCGCTTCCAGAATTTCGGGCCGATCGGCCTGCGGCAAGCCGCGATGCAAGGCTTCCGTCCAAAGCCTTATCGCCACCCCTGGCGCGGTGCGCCCCGCCCGGCCTGCGCGTTGTTCCGCTGCCGCCTTGCCGATGCGAAGCGTGACCAGGCGCGACAACCCGCTTGCAGCATCCAACCTTGGCGCACGGCGATAGCCACCATCCACGACAATGCGCACACCAGGCACGGTCAGCGATGTCTCAGCGATCGAGGTCGCGAGCACTACCTTGCGCTGGCCATCAGGCGCAGGGTTCAGCGCGCGGTCCTGTTCGGCCGGCGGCAATTCGCCGTGCAAGGGCAGCACCAGCGCATCAATGCCGCCGAGCCTTTCGGCGGTGCGGCGAATTTCTCCCCAGCCCGGCAGGAAGGCCAGCACGTCGCCAGGGTGGGATATCAAGGCCTCACGGATTGCACTTGCCATGGCTTCGGGCAGATCGCGCGGGTCGCGCAAATCCCGGACGCGGTGGCGGAGTTCCACCGGAAAGGCGCGGCCCAGGCTTTCAATCACGGGCGCGGGCGTGCCCGCTTCCGCCATCAGCCCAGCGAAGCTCGCGCCATCCAACGTGGCGGACATGGCAAGCAGGCGAAGTTCAGGGCGGAGTGCGCGCTGCAGATCAAGCGCCAGTGCCAGCGCCAAGTCAGTGTCCAGATTGCGTTCATGCGCTTCGTCGAAGAAAATCGCGGCGACACCGTCCAAACCGGGATCGGTTTGCAGCCGGCGCACCAGCAGCCCTTCGGTCACCACCTCAACCCGCGTGCGGTCGGAAAACTGCCGATCAAGGCGCGTGGAAAGCCCAATGATGCCGCCCGGCTGGTCTTCCCCAAGCAGGGAGGCCATGCGGCGCGCGGCGGCGCGGGCGGCAACGCGGCGCGGCTCCAAAACCAAGATGCGCCCCTGCGTGGCCCAGGTTTCTTCCATGAGCGCGAGCGGCACGATGGTGGTCTTGCCCGCGCCAGGGGGCGCGATCAGCACCGCGTTGGAAGCAGCGCTAAGGGCAGCGCGCAGCGCCGGTAGCGCTTCTGAGACAGGCAATTCGGGGAGCATGGGTGGAAGGTTTATCCGCTATCCCACCCCATGTGACCTGCCACACCGCCGCAATCAAGCGGCGGCGGTGAAAGCCTTCAGCGTGGCCCTGGACGCTGCGGGATTTGCGGATGGCCAGGCGTGGATTGCGGCGGGTTCACCCAAACCCCGCCAATCGGCGGCGCATAACCCGGCTGCTGGACGATATTTGGATCGGGCGGGCAGTTCGGGCGATTGATGCCGCAATCCCAGGCGAAGCGATCCGGCCGCCCGGTCATGCTGCCGCCAGGAATGAAGCGACACGCGCATTGCTTCCCGGCCATACAGGCCAATTGCCCTTCGCGGGCTTCGGTGCATTGCGGCGGTTCCTGCGCGGCGAGGGGCCAGGAAAGCAGCAGGAAGCTGGCGAGAAGGATTTTACGCATGATGCAGCCTTACCGCTAAAGATTAACGAATTACTAACATCCTGAGCCTATTCCCTTTTGCGGACTTGCACCAAGCCCTCTTCGCGCCTCTTTATGGGTTATGCGCTTCATTGCCGCCCTTGCCGCTTTGCTGATCCTGCCCTGGCTGCCAGCGCGGGCGCTGGAAAGCGCCGTGCAGGAATCGCCGCGCGCGCGGGTAAGCTTGGTTGCGGATCATCTGGCCATCGCGCCGGGGCAGGCGTTTCAGCTTGGGCTGCGCATCCGGCTGGCACCGCGCTGGCATAGCTATTGGCGCCATGCCGGTGATGCCGGCGCGCCAACCGAAATCAACCTGACCCTGCCGGGGGGCAGCTTGGCCAGCCCGATTTCCTGGCCCACCCCGCAAGCTATCCCCTTCGGCCCACTGATGAGCTTTGGCTATTACGGCGAAGTCGTGCTGCCAATGCAGATCACCCCGCCCGCCAGCCTGCGCGCCGGTGAGGTCTTCAGCATCGCGGCGGAGGCGACATGGCTTGTCTGCGATGATGTCTGCATTCCGGAAGAAGGCAGCTTCCGGCTTGATCTGCCTGTCGCGGCTGAAGCCCAGGCGAACCCAGATCTGGCGCCGCTTTTTGCCACCGCTGCCTCTGCCCTGCCGAGGCCCTCACCCTGGCAGGCCAGTGCGACCATCCAGAGCGATGCACTGCGGCTGCGGCTGACTGGCCCTGGCCTTGGGCGGGAAAGCCTGAAGGAAGCGATTTTCATCCCAGGGGCGGGCGGGATTTTGGATCACCCCGCGCCGCAGAAACTGGCCCATGGCGCGGATTGGCTGGAACTGACCCTGAAACGCGCCGAACGGCCAGAGAACCCCACCACGCTTGAAGGCATGCTGCTATTGACCGACCAGGGCGGGCGGCGGCTTGGCTATGAGATCACGGCGCCCCTATTGCCGGGGGCGGCCTTCCTGCCGCTGTGGCAGGCGCTGATTTTCGCGCTGATCGGCGGCGTGATCCTGAACCTGATGCCCTGCGTCTTCCCTGTGCTCGCCATGAAGGCCATGGCGCTCGCGCGGTTAGGCGGTGCGGCGCGCGGCGCAGTGCGGCTGGAAGCCGCCGCCTATACCGCCGGCGCGGTGGTGAGCTTTGCCGCGCTTGCCGGGCTTTTGCTGCTATTGCGGGGCGCGGGGATGGCGCTTGGCTGGGGGTTTCAATTCACCTCTCCCGTGTTTGTGCTGGCGATTGCCTGGCTGATGCTGGCGGTGGGGCTGAACTTGTCTGGCGTTTTCGCGTTGGGCGGGCCGATTGGCGCGGGCGGGCATATTGCGGCACGCGGCGGCTTCCTGGGTAGTTTCGCGACCGGCGCACTGGCGGTGTTGGTGGCAAGCCCTTGCACAGCGCCCTTCATGGCGGCGGCGATTGGCGCGGCTTTGGTCATGCCGGCGGCGGCGACCCTTGCGGTTTTCGCGGCGCTTGGCCTTGGGCTTGCGGCGCCGACGCTGATCCTGGCGCTGGCCCCCGGCCTGACGCGGCTGCTGCCCCGGCCCGGCCCCTGGATGGAAAGACTACGGCGCATCATGGCCTGGCCCATGTATGGCGCGGCGCTTTGGCTGGTTTGGGTGCTTTGGGCGCAAAGCGGCTGGCCGGGTGTTGGGCTGGCCTTGGCGGGCGGGCTTGGCCTAGGGCTTGGTGCCTGGGTGCTTGGTAGGGCGCAGCGCGCAGGCCGGCGCGGGCCGCAGCTTGGCGCTGCCTTGGCCGCGCTCAGCCTGCTGCTGGCGCTGCCCTTTGGCCTGACCACCGCGCCGCCCGCCCCTGCCGCCACTGAAACCGCCGAAAGCTGGAACCCCGCGCGGGTTGAGGCGTTGCGCGCTGAGGGCAAGGGCGTTTTCCTGAATGTCACCGCGGCCTGGTGCATCACCTGCCAGGTGAATGAACGCATCGCGCTGCGGCGAGAGGCAGTGCAGGCGGCCATGGCGGCGCGCGGCATTGTCTATTTGAAGGCGGATTGGACGCGCGGTGATCCTGCCATCACGTCGTTGCTGCGTGCCCATGGGCGGGAAGGCGTGCCGCTTTATTTGTTCTGGCCACCGGGCGGCGGCGAGGCAGTGATCCTGCCCGAAGTGCTGACGGAAGCCACGGTGCTGCGGCAAATCGGCGCGCCGTGATGGGGCTTACCTGAAATCCCGGCTTGCGGGCAGTTTGGCGCGCGGTGGGCGGCGATCATCCTGCGGGTGCGCTACCTCATCAGCGCGACCCAACGCGGCGGCGGCCCAATCGCTGCCCGCTTCGCGCAATAGCCCCTCCAGCAAATCGGAACGGTCAACAAGGCGGCGCGCAATCACGTGAATGATCGGCACTTCAGCGTGGCGATCCTCACGCTCCACCCGGCCTTCCACTTGCAAAAGCCGCGCGCCGCGCAAGGCACGTCGGTCTCGCGCGGCGACATCCGTATAGACCACCAGATTGGCGGTGCCGTATTCATCCTCGATGGTGATGAAAATCACGCCCTTGGCGGAACCGGGGCGCTGGCGCATCAGCACAAGCCCAGCCAGGCGCAGCAAGCGGCCTGATTTCCAGCTTTGCAAATCGCGCGTGTCACGCAGCCCTTCGGCGCGGAGTTGCGCGCGCAGCAGCGCCAAGGGATGCCGCCCCAAGGTCAAGCCAAGCCTTGCGTAATCATTGACGATGCTCTCCCCCTCATGTTCTGCGGGCAGCAGCGGCGCGGCTTCGGGCAGGATGGGGGCTTCATCAGCCAAGGCCGCGCCCACGCCATCACGCATAGCGAAAAGCGGCAAGTCACGCGGCGTGCCCCGCGCCCCGCGCGCGGCCCAGGCAGCATCGCGGCGCAGCACGCCGGGAAAGGCGTTGGCGGCGGCAAGCGCACTCAAAGCGCCTTGAGAAAGTCCCACACGCCAAGCCAAATCCTCCACCGTCACGAAGGGCGCGCCATTGCGTGCGGTGCGGGCAGAAAGCAGCGCCTCGGCATCACGCTGCGCCAGCCCCGCCACTAGGCGCAGCCCAAGCCGTAGCGCTAAGCCGCCCGCACTCTCGGGGGCTTCTTCCAGGCTGCTATCCCAATCGCTGGCATTCACATCCACCGCGCGTACCTGAACGCCATGCTCACGCGCATCGCGCATGATTTGCGCCGGCGCGTAAAACCCCATGGGCTGGCTGTTCAGCAAAGCACAGGCAAAGGCCGCCGGGTGATGGCATTTCAACCAGGCCGAGGCATAGACCAGATGCGCGAAGCTCGCCGCATGGCTTTCGGGAAAACCATAGCTGCCAAAGCCTTCGATTTGCGCAAAGACACGCTCCGCCAAATCCTGCGCATAACCTCGGCGCGTCATGCCCGTCACCAGCTTGTCCTTATGGCGCGTTACCAAACCTTGTTGGCGAAAGGTTGCCATGGCGCGGCGCAATTGATCGGCTTCTTCCGGCGTGAAGCCAGCGGCGACAATCGCAAGCCGCATCGCCTGTTCCTGGAATAGCGGCACGCCAAGCGTGCGCCCCAAAACTTGTTGCAATTCATCGGGTGGGCCAAAGGCGGGATCAGGCGCGGGGTAGTCCACCGCTTCCAAGCCCTGCCGCCGGCGCAGATAGGGATGCACCATATCACCCTGAATGGGGCCGGGGCGCACAATCGCCACCTGCACCACCAGATCATAAAAGGCGCGCGGTTTCAGCCGCGGCAGCATATTCATCTGCGCGCGGCTTTCCACCTGAAACACCCCAACGGAATCCGCGCGCCGCAACATGGCATAGGTTTCCACGCAATCACGCGGCAGGTTTGCCAGGTTCAAGGCCAGGCGCCGATGTTCTGCCAATAAGCCAAATCCGCGCCGAAGGCAGGACAACATGCCAAGCCCCAGCACATCCACCTTCATGATGCCAAGCGCATCAATATCATCCTTGTCCCATTCCAGAACGGTGCGGTCTTCCATCGCCGCATGCGTCACCACCGCCAATTCCGTAAGCTTGCCGCGCGTGATGACAAAGCCGCCCACATGGGTTGCGGTATGGCGCGGGAAATCCTGCAATTCCTCAGCCAGTTCCAGCGTCATCGCCAAGCGCGGATCGCTGATGTCAAAGCCTTCATCCTGCGCCAATTCCGCAAGGCTCATCTCCCGCCCCGGTCCCCAGCCGGCCTTGGCGAGGCGCGCGGTGATATCCTCGCTCAACCCCATCGCCTTGCCCACTTCGCGAATGGCGCTGCGTGGGCGATAGCGGATGAGCGTCGCGCAAATCGCCGCGCGGTCGCGGCCATAGCGTTCGTAAAGATGCTGGATCACTTCTTCCCGACGTTCATGTTCGAAATCAATGTCTATGTCGGGCGGCTCACCTCGGCTGGCCGAGACAAAACGTTCAAACAGCAGATCATGCTTTTCGGGATCAACCGCGGTGATGCCCAGCACGTAGCAGATGGTGGAATTCGCCGCCGAACCGCGCCCCTGGCACAGAATGCCGCGCGCGCGGGCGAAGCGAATAATCTCATGCACTGTCAGGAAATAAGGCGCATAGCCAAGATCATTGATCAGCTTCATTTCATGCGCGATGCGTGTAGAAACAGAATCTGGTACCTGCACCGGCCAGCGTGCAGCAAGGGCTTCGGCCACGCGCGCTTCCAGGCTTTGCTGTGCGCTCAGGCCCGGGTCCAGCACCTCATCGGGGTATTCATAGCGCAAATGATCCAGCGAAAAGCCACGCGTTGTCGCCAGCACATCAAGGCTGGCCTGCAAGGCATCCGGATAGCGCGCGAAAAGCCCTGCCATTTCGGCCGGTGATTTCAAATGGCGTTCGGCATTGGGCTCCGCCGCCTGGCCCAAGGCTTCCACGGTGCAGCGCAAGCGAATGGCACTCAGCACATCCGCAAGGCGCCGCCGCGATGGTTCGTGATAACGGATGTTGTTGGTGGCAAGCAGCCGCGCGCCGCTTGCTGCCGCCAAGGCTGCGTGGCGGGCAAGCACCGCTGCATCATCACCCAATAAGGGGCAGGCGACGGCAAGCAATGGCGGCAGGGCAAGGCGCAGCCCGCCCAGGCGGCGCAAGGCAGAGGGCGCAACAGGCGGGATGGCGGCCAGCGCCATGCCCTCGGCCGCGTCGCACAGCATGGCGAAATCAAGCCGGCATTCACCCTTGGGCGCGGCCATGCGCGCCGCTGACAGCAAAGCGGTCAGCCTGCCATAGGCGGCGCGATCGGCGGGCCAGGCCAGCCATTCCGCGCCATCTTCCAGCCGCAGCCGGCAGCCCGGCGCGAAGGTGAACCCCGCCGCCTTGGCCGCGCCATGCGCGCGCACCACGCCAGCGAGCCCATTGGTATCGCATAACCCAAACCCCGCATGGCCAAGCGCTGCGGCCTGTTCCACCAATTCCTCGGGGTGGGAGGCACCATCCAGGAAGGAAAAATTGGATCGCGCCGCCACTTCCGCATAGCCAGGCGCGGTCACGGCAAATCGCCCTGCACCACCCAGCGCCCGCCAGCATGACACAGCCAGAGCCTTTCACCGGAAGCGAGCTGCACGCGGTGATAATCCCGCGCCGGCGGCAGCGCGCCGCCATGCCACCATTCCGCTTCCAGCCGCAGGGGGCCTTCGGCGCGGGTCAGCGCATAATGCCGCCCGCGCCAGCGGAGCGCAGCGGGCGCGCCTTCGGCAAAGGCGGTGACTTGCACGGCCTCGGGCCGCCGACGCAGCAGCACCGGCGCGGCACGGGCGCCCCAGCCGGGCCGGGTGGGGCTGGGTGCTTCATGCGGGGCGGCAGCGCGCCATTGCCTCTCCGGCCAATGGCTCGGCAGTGGGGCGGGGCGGGCGAGGCGCAGCCTTTGGCCGAGGCGATCCAAAAGCTGCGCCAAAACCCCATCCGGGCGCGGCGCGGCGCCCATGGGCAAGGCGCCCTGCCCTTCCGCGCCCATCAGGTCGGTCGCCAGGGCGTGCAGGGTGAAACGCTCAAAACCCAATTCCGGCGCCAGGCTGGTGAGCGGTTCGGCGAAAAGCCGCGCCAGATGGGCAGGGTCGCGGTTGGGCGCGCCGGTGCAGATCATCAGGCGCTGTTCCGTGCCATCCACGCGCCAAGCCGTCAGACACAGCCGACGCGCCCCAAGCCCAGCGCGGGAAAGCCGCGCGCAAAGCGCTGCCAGCAGCCGGTCCAGCAGGGCAGCAATCGCCTCGGCGGTCAGGATCGGTTCCGGCAAGGCGCGGGTCACGGCCAGATCGGGCGGCGCGGCGATGGGGGTAATGGGCGGCGCGCGGCGGCCTGTGGCGGCATCCAAAGCATCCAGCAAGGGCGCACCAAAGCGCCGGGCGAGTGGCGCGCGGGGCTGGCGCAGCGCATCGCCAATGACACGGAGCCCAAGCCGGCCAAGGTCTTCCACCATGGCGTCCGGTAGGCGGAGCGCGGGGCCAAGCGGCAGGGGCGCCACGGCCTTTTCTTCCGATCCAGCCACGATGATCGGCCCATCCCGCCGCACCCGCGCGATTGCCATGGCGGAAGCCGCCGCGCTGGCTATGGCGCCTTGGGCCGTAAGCCCTGTCTTGGCCAGGTTTGCGGTGAGTTGCGTGAGCAAAGCGGCCTCACCGCCGAACAAATGATCGCAGCCGGTGATATCCAGCAGCAGGCCATCGGGGGGCAGGGCAGCGCTGATCGGGGTGAAGCGCTGCGCCCAAAGCGCCAGATCCCGCAGCCCTGCGGCGCTGGCTTCCGGCTGGGCAGGCAAAACCTGCAATTCAGGCAGCAGGGCCTCGGCATCGGCCAATGCCTGGCCTGGCTCCAGCCCCGCTGCCGCGGCGTGATGATCCAGCCCGACCAAAAGCCGCCGCGCGCCCTGCCGCGCCCAAAGCACCAAGGGCTGATCCGCCGGCAGATCGGGGCGGCTTTGGCGCAAATGCTCCGCCGCCCAGAAGGGCAGATGGAGTGCCAAATAGCGTCGGCCCTTCATCCACCACCCGCTTCCAGATGCAGCGTATTGGTAGCGGCGTTGAAAGCCACCTGCCACGGCCCCGCCGGGGCGCCGCCGCGCTGGCGAAGCAAGCTCAGGCGCCAGCGCGGCGCATCGGCGCTGGCAAGGGGCGCGATATGCCAACGCGTGCGCGCGGCAGAGGCACCGGCGGCGCCTTCCGGGCGCAGCAGCAGGCCGAAAACGCCCCCGGCCTCGGCGGCCAGATGCAGGCGGCGCGTTGCGGTCAAATCAAGCCCCTGCCCGCTGCCGGCCATCAGCACGGCGGCACCCAAGGCGGGGCAGCGCAGGGCTTCTTCCATGGCCCAGAGCGCTTCCGGAAAGCGCGCCGCCCGCGCCAGGATCAGCTTGTCCGGGGCAAGGCCGAAGGGCACCAGACCGGGCGGCCAGACAAGATTCGATTCCTGTTCGGTGGCAATCCAAAGCACCTGCCCGCCGCAGCGCGCCAGCAGAATAGCGGCAAAAGCCACGCCAGATCCAGGGCTTACGGCACAAACTTCATGTAACGCGCCACGCGCCAGAGCAGCGTCGATCAAGCTATTATCAGCAAAAACCGGAATGGGCGCGCCGGTACCGCCCCCAGGGGCGCGGGTGCTGAGCCCAGCCAGGGTATCGCGCAGCCGGGCCAAGGCAGCGCTGCGGGGGGAAAGGGGATCGGCGGCAGTCATGGGAAAGAAAGCTTATCAAAAGAACAAAATAAGAACAAGTCTTATCTCATAGCACCCCTGTTCCCTCCCGCGCCGGGATTTCCCATAGTGCCATCACAGCAGAAAGGAGGCCCCGATGGCCCAACCCCTCGATAAGGCGCATTTCGAAGCCCTGATGGCCCAAGCCGGGCTTGATCTGACGGAAGCCGAAAAGGAAGGCATTCGCACCGCTTCCGCCCATACCCAGGCCGCCGCCGCGCGCGTGCGCACGCCGCGTGAGGTTTCGGTGGAATCCGCCACCATATTCACCCTGAAGGGGGCCAGCGCATGACCAGCTTCCCCACCATTGCGAGTGCGGCGCGCGATATCGCCGCGAAGCGGATTTCCCCGGTTGAATTGGTGAAGGATCACCTGGCGCGGTCGGAGAAACTGAACCCCGCGCTGCATGCCTTCATCCGCTTCACGCCAGAGATCGCACTGGAACAGGCACGAGCAGCGGAAGCGCGGCAGGCGGCAGGCGCGCTGCATGGGCCGCTTGATGGCATTCCCATTGCCCATAAGGATATTTACGAAACCGCGGGCGTCACCACCACCGGCCATTCGCGCGTGCTGGAACATCATGTACCCAAGGCGGATTCGGCCGTAGTGCGGCGCTGGCGCGAAGCGGGCGCGGTGATGTTGGGCAAGCTCGCCACCCATGAATTCGCCTGGGGCGGGCCTTCCTTTGATCTGCCCTGGCCGCCCGCGCGCAATCCCTGGAATACGGAATACTTCACCGGCGGGTCTTCTTCCGGCACCGGTGCGGCGGTCGCTGCCGGCATGATCCTGGGCGGCACCGGGTCTGACACGGGTGGGTCCATTCGCGGCCCGGCATCGCTTTGCGGCATTGCCGGCATCAAGCCGAGCTATGGCTTGTGTTCCCGCACGGGCGTGCTGCCCCTCTCCCAAAGCCTGGACACGACAGGGCCCATGGCCTGGACAGTGGAAGATTGCGCGCTGCTGCTGGATGCCATGACAGGGCATGACCCGGCTGATCCATCATCGGCCAATCGCCCGCGGCCTGATCTGCTTTCCGGGCTCAATGGCGGTGTGCGGGGCTTGCGCATTGGTGTGATCCGCCATTTCCATGAAGATGACTGCAAAGTCAGCCCCGGCATGGCGGCGGGTATCGCGCATCTGACCAGCACATTGGCCGCGCAAGGGGCGGAAATCCGCGAAGTGAAGCTGCCGCCGCTCGCTGATTTCAACGCGGCCGGCTGGCTTATTCTGGCCGCTGATGCCTATGCGGTGCATGAGACTTGGATGCGCGAAAAATACCGCGCCTATGGGGAGTTTCTGCGCGAAAGGCTCGCGGTGGCGGCCACCATCACCGCCGCTGATTACCTCCAGGCGCAGCGCCGTCGGCGCGAATTATGCGAAGCCGTCACCGCCGTAATGACCGATTGCGATTTGCTGGTGACCGCCGCCCAACCAGGCGAAGCGCGGCCCATTCACCAGATGACGAAATGGGCGTCTTTTGAGGTGCCGAATTTCACCATCCCCTTCAACCTGACCGGCCAGCCGGCATTGACGGTCTGCACTGGCTTTGGCGCAGGCGATATGCCGGTGGGTGCGCAAATCGTGGGGCGGCCCTTTGAGGATGCGACAGTGCTCCGCGCCGGCCAGGCTTATGAACTGGCCGCCGGTTGGCGCGCCAAGCGCCCAGCAATAGCCGCCTGAAACGAAAACGGCGCAGCCGCATGGGCTGCGCCGTTTTATCGAAACGCGCCGAAGCTCAACGCATCGGGCGCATATATTCCATGGACATCTGCGACGGGTTCTGAATGCCCATCATCGCCATGTTGCGATCAATTTCTTCAGACAGCAGGCCAATCGCGTGCTTCACGCCTTCCTCACCCGCCACCGCCGCCGCACACAGCATCGGGCGGCCGACAAACACAAAGGAAGCACCAAGCGCCAGCGCCTTCAGCACATCACTGCCGCGGCGGATGCCGCCATCATACATCACTGTCATGCCGCCGGCATCGCGGGCGATTTCAGCGAGGCTCCGCAGGCCGGAAATCGTGCCATCCAATTGCCGCCCGCCATGGTTGGACACCATGATGCCATCCGCCCCCGCATCCCGGCACATGCGCGCATCTTCGGGGGAGATGATGCCCTTCACCACCAGCTTGCCTTTCCAGCGCCGGCGGATCAGTTCCAGATGTTCCCACGCCAAACCATCACGCGCACCAAAGGCGCGCATCAAGGTGCTGGAGACAATGGGCGGCCCGCGGCCCGCATCCATATTCTCAAAATGCGGCATACCGTGCTTCAGCATGGTCTTGAAGAAGGTATTCATCACCCAACCCGGATGGGTCATGCCATCCCAGAGCAATTGCGGCGTGGGCTTCAGCGGAATCGAATAACCATTGCGCACATTGTTTTCGCGGTTGGATGAAACCTGCACATCCACCGTCAGCACAAAGGTCTTGAAGCCGGCTGCCGCCACGCGGTCCACCAGCGGTTCAATGCGCTCAGCCTCACCGGGCAGATAAGCCTGATACCAGGCATCCGGATTGGCCTTCGCCACATCTTCAAGCGGGATCAGCGAAGATGCGCTCATGATCATCGGCACATTGCGCGCGCGCGCCGCCTGCGTCAGCACCAAATCACCGCGATAGGCGACCAGCGCGGAAGCACCCATGGGCGGCAGGCCGAAGGGCGCATCATATTCCTGGCCGAATAGCGTGGTCTTCAGATTGCGCCCGCGTGTGTCGCGCAGCACGCGCGGCACAAAGCCCCATTCGGCGAAGGCATCGCGATTGTCACGCAATGATGCATCGGTTTCGACCGCGCCGGAGACAAAGCCGCCAATGCTGCGCGGCAGATAGCGCGCGGCTGCCGCTTCAAAATCCGGCAGGCTGAGGTAGCGGCGCACGGAAGCGGGCGGCGGCGGCGGGCGCTTCTGGCTGAGGTTTTGCGGGGCGGTGGGCGCCTGGGCCCATTCGGGCGAATTCGCCGTCATCGAAATTTCCTTGGACTGACATCTGTCTCGGGCCAGTTATCGCGCGGAATCGCGCGGCAGGCCAGCCCAGAGGCGGCAATTTCAGGGCCAAAGCGGGCGGATCACGTGCTCATAAAGCGTGAAGGCCACCTCAATCCCCACCAGCACCACCACCGCGGCTTCCAGCCCAAGTGCCCGCCTTGCTTGCAGCAGGGAAAGCAAGGTCTGGATGGTATCGCCGATCCAGGCAAGCTTGCGCTCCAGGGCGGCGCCCCTTTCGCTAAGCTCATATTCATCTGCCAAGCGGGCATGGAGCCGTTCCAATTCCGGATGGTCCCAAAGCACTTCAGGCTTATCCGCAGCCTCCACCCGCGCAAGATTACGGCTATGGGCGGAAAGCGCATGGCCGATCTGCCGATGCAAGGCGCGGGAGGAAAAGCGCAGCCTGCCTGCCGCACGTAGATCAGCCACGGCGGGTTCCAGCCGGTCCAAAGCCTCGGCGATGCGGGCTTCCTGCTGGGCGAGGGCAGCGCTTTTCGCCAGCGCATCCGCCACCACGGCCAGGCGCTCAGGCGCTGCATCGCAAAGCTGGATGACGCCTTCGGTATCAACACCGTCGCGTTCAGCGCCAAGGGTGATCAGCGCAACCTCCTCGGCCAGGCTATCGGCGGGGTTCGTGATGCGCGGGGCAAGCGCTGCAAGCAAGGCGGCTTCCTCGTCGGCGTCGGCACCAAACATCACCACCGCACCCCAGCGGAAGGCGAAGGCGGTGATCGGCACCGGCGTGGTGATTGGCACAGGGTCGGCCAGCGCGGTGCCGCCTGGCCCAAGACCGCGATGATCCAACCTTTCGCCAAGGATCACGGCACGGGCATGAAGGCGCGGGATTGTGATTGGCGCCGGAAGCGCACGGGTATCACCTTGGGCGGAGGTGGTGCCGGGCAGTTTTTGCATCAGGCACCTTTAGCAAAGATGGAGGCTCCTGTCGTCCAACCAGATCACATAGGCGCCTTGAACCGCGCAGCGCCCGCCGGCGCGTGTTTTGGTTTGGCGCCCCTGCCCGCGCGCCCGCTTGCGCCCGGGCTTGGGATGGCTGTGGCGCGGCGCGGTATTTTGCGGGCCGAGGATCAGGAAGATTTTGGGCGCATCGCGGATCGTGTGGCGGCGGGCAATATCGCATTACTCGGCGATACCGTCACCGAAAGCGCGAAACACGAACAAGCCTTTCTGCGTAACGCCATTGCCTGCGGCGCGCTGCTGACTGCTGGGCGCCATTTGCTACGCGGCGATGTAACGCAAGCCAGCCAGCCCATGGAATTTTTTGTGAATTGCGCGACAGCCGTCACGAGTTTCACCTGCTTTTACCTACTTCTTTGTGGTGCTGGCGTGGGGCGAGCCTATGATGATGCGCTTTGCCTGGTGGATTGGCGGCGCGCGCCACGGCTATTCTTTCACCTTGCCGCTGAGCATCCTGATTTCGCGCGGGCCAATGCAGGATTGCGCGCGGTGCTTGCGCAAACCGCACCGGCAGCCACCCCGCATTTCGTGATCCCCGATAATCGTGAAGGCTGGGCTGAGGCTTTGGAAACCCTGGAATCCATGGCGCATGCGGGGCATTCGGACCACGCCTTAGTGCTGGATTTTTCAGCCATTCGGCCAAGCGGGCAGCCCATTCGCGGGCTTGGCGGGCGCCCCGCACCGGGGCCGCTGCCCTTGCTTGCCGCCTTTCTGGCACTGCGCGATGGCATCATCGCGCCCCCCCGGGCGATGCCGCGTTGGGAACAGGCCTTGCGCGTGGATGACATTATGGCTGAGGCCGTTTTGTATGGTGGGGCCCGGCGTGCGGCGCGCATGGCGGCAAAAACCTGGCGTGATGCGGATGCGCCGGGCTTCGCGGCCGGGCTTGATCTGCCAGGCCATGCCGGCGCCGCTTATGCGATTTTGGTGAACGCTGATTTCTGGGCGCGGCTTGGCCCGCGCGCCAAGGCGGATGATCCCGCAACAGGCCAAGCGCGCGCGGTGTTTGCAGCGGCAAGTGCCACCATTCATCAGCGTGGCGAACCTGGCTTCATCAATGCGGATCAGCTGGCGCAAACACCCCTGCCCGATCCCGATACGCGCTTTGGATCGGCGCGCTTTCCCATGGCGAAGGGGGCCGCATTGCTCAGCGATATCGCCATTCACGCGCGCGGGGCTGATTTCCACGCAATCACCAATCCCTGTGGCGAAGTTTCCCTGCCGATTACCGGCGGGTTCTGTGTGGTGGCAGATGTGGCGCCGCTGCTCGCCTGCCCGGTACCGTTAGAAAAAATTTCGCCTGGCGCGCTACCCGATGATCTGGCAGCAGCCTGGGATGCGCGCGTGGCGGGGGCAATCCGGCTTGGCGTACGCTTCCTGATCCGCATCAATCGCATGCGGGGCATTTATGATGCGGAAATCCGCGCCAGCAATCGCATTGGCCTTGGCCTTACGGGACTTTTCGAATGGGCTTGGCTGCGTTTTGGCTTGCACTTCAAAGCGCTGAAGACACCGGGTGATGGGCGCGATTTTTGGCGCGCGCTGGTGCGGCTTTCGACCGATGCAAAGAAGGAAGCACGTGATTATGCTGCTGCGCTTGGCATGGCGGCGCCCGTTACCGTGACCACCATCAAACCTGCCGGCACGACATCCTTGCTATTTGGGCTGAGCGCCGGGGCGCATGCGCCGCCTGCAGCGCAGTATCTGCGCTGGGTTAGGTATGATGATACCAAAGCCGCTTCAGCGCTGGCCGCGGCTGGCTATCCCAGCAGGCGACTCTTGCCCCCAGAACAGGGCATGCTGGTGGGTTTCCCAACTCAAGCGCTGCTGGCGCAACTCGGCCAGGATGCGGGGTTGATCACGACAGGTGAGGCCAGCCTGGCCGATCAATATTGCTGGATCAGCCTGCTGGAACGCCATTGGATTGGCGCGCGGCAAGGCAATCAGGTTTCCTGTACGCTGAACTTCGATGCAGATGAGATCAGCCTTGCGGATTTGCGCAAGCTGCTGCGGCGCTGGCAGACCAAGCTTCGCGCCGCTTCCCTGCTGCCGCGCCGCGCGGCTTGCGCCGTGGAAGGCGCCTATATGCCGGAAGAAGCCATCAGCGCTGCTGAATACACAGCGCTGATGGCGCGCATCAAAACCTAGCTGCCGATCTCCCCGCCATCCTTTTTCACAATGGCAATCACCGAAGGCCGCGGCGGCACGCCTTCGGCGAAATCCGGCCAGCGCGTTGAGGGCCGTTCATAGGTTGAACCCGTATCCTCACCCGGATGCTGGATCGCCAAGAAGATGGTCTTGTTATCAGGCGTAAAGCAGGGGCCGCAAACTTCCGCCCCAGTTGGCGCCTGATAGAAAAGCCGCGTCAACGCACGGCCATGGCCCGCAGTATCAGCAGCATAAAGCCCATCGGCCACACCTGAGGTTTCCGGCGCACCATCGGTAGAAATCCAAATACGGCCCTTCTTGTCGAAGGTGCAATTATCGGGGCAGGAAAGCCAACCCTGATCCGATGTTGCGCGATGATATTGCGCGCCGGCATCAACCCCGGGCTTGCCGGCAGCGAGGAAGATACCCCAGCGCGCTTCCGTCGCGGCATGGTCAACGCGCGCCGAGCCCGCGCCAGGCGGGATGATTTCCACGATGTGACCATGGATGTTGCGCGCGCGCGGATTGGCGCGGTTCACCTGTTCTGCCGTGCGGCGCGAATTATTGGTCAACATCACATAAACGCGGCCATTGACTGGATTGGCTTCCACATCCTCTGGCCGATCCATCGGCGTGGCGCCCAAAAGATCTGCGGCACGGCGCGCTTCAATCAGCACATCCGCCTGATCGGCGAAGCCATTCGCCGCCGTCAGCGGGCCTTGGCCATGCACTAGCGGCAGCCATTCCAGCTTGCCGTCATCATGAAACTTGCCGACGTAGAGCGTGCCATCATCCAGTAAATCGCGATTGGCGGCACGATCATTCGGATTCCAAGGGCGGGCGGTGACAAATTTATAGACATATTCAAACCGCTCATCATCGCCGGAATAAAACGCAATACGGCCATCGGCGCTGATCGCATGTGTGGCACCTTCATGCTTGAAACGGCCAAGGGCGGTGCGCTTCACCGGCACGCTTTGCGGGTCATAGGGGTCAAATTCCACCACCCAGCCGAAGCGGAAGCTTTCATTGGCTTCCTTTTCGACATTGAAGCGATCCATATGGCGCCACCAATTATACCAACTATCGCCGGCAATACCGTAGCGGCGCATGATGGCTTGATGCGGTGTTTTCGCGGGATCGCCGCCGAAATAGCCGTTGAAATTTTCTTCCCCCGTCAGCACCGTGCCCCAGGGCGTATTGCCGCCGGCGCAATTATTCAGCGTGCCCAAAACGCTGCGCCCGGAAGCATCGGCAGCGGTCTTCATGCGCGCCGCGCCAGCCGCGGGGCCGCTGATGCGCATGGTGGTTTCGGCCGTGATGCGCCGATTATGCGGTGATGCAGGCACATAGCCCCAAGCGCCATGACTGCGCTTTACCTCGATCACGGATAGCCCATGCGCCATGGCTTCCGCGCGTGTCTGTTGGGCGTTGGATCGCGTGCGGGATTCGCGCCCAGCCCCCATGCCGGGGAACATCAAATTGGTATTGGTGTATTCGTGATTGACCACGAGCAGGCCGTTTTCCGAATTACCGCTGCCCGGCGGTAAAGGGAAGAAATCGAGGTAATCGTTGTTATAGCCGAATTGCAGCGCCTGGGCTTCCGGCGTGACCCGCGCCGCATCGAAGGGGGGCGCCCCAGCCAGTACCGGATCACCCCAGCGAATCACGTTCTGGATTTCATAGCCTTCCGCAACGGCATCTGTTTGCGCCAATTGGTGGCGCAATTCAGGAAAGCTGAGGCTGGAAGGGCCGCCCTGGCGCGGGATCAGGCTTTGCGCTTCCCCAGGCGGTGTCGCCACCAAAGCGGCCAGGGCCGCACCAGCGCCAAGCATGGCGCGGCGGCCGAAGCGCGCGGCGATGATCGCCTCAATCGGTGTGCCGGGATTGGGGTTGCTGCCGATATCCTCACTGGCATCAAGGGCCGATTCTGGCTTGGTTTCTGCCGACATGGTCATCTCCTCAAGCTTGCTTGCACGCTTGTTTCACTGATTGCGCGCTTCTGAAAGATTTGTCGCGTGAAGCTTTTCTGAAATCAGCCAATTCTTGCCTCAGCCACCCTTCATCAGGGCCACCACACCACCACGCGGCGGCTCCCCTTCGCGGAAATGCGGCCAGCGGCTGCGCGGAGTGGCGAATTGCGCGCCCATCCCGGCGCCGGGATGCGCCACGCCGGCAACCCAGGCCGCCGCTCCTGGCGCCACGGCAACACCGCCCAAAGCGGCACCAAGCGGCGTGATATAGTCTAGGCTTGGTTGCCCTCGCGCCGGGCCTTCCACCGGCAGGGTGTAAAGCGCATCGGGCAGCGGGCTATCGCGCGCGGTTTGCGCCGTGCCCAGTAGTAGGTTTCCCTGGCCATCCAGACAAATGCTTGAAGGCGACACTGGCCAGGCGGGGACCGTTGCGGGTTCTCGCCCGGCGCGCGGGCGTTGCGGTGCGCGGCCCTCGATCAGGCTTTCGACAATGGCGGTATCGGCGGCAGGGTTGCGCGCCGCAAACAGGATTTCCAACACCGCACCGGCCGGGTTGCGTGCGCTTTCCCGAAGCGCGAGGCACAGCCGCGCGCCATTCGGGTCCAGCGCCAATGCGATGGGACGCCCGAGGCTATTGGCGCCCCGCGCCACCGCCTCGCCATAGGGTTCCGCATCGGCAGGCAGCGCAATCCAGCGTAAGCTCCCCGCTTCAAACCGCGCAGCGTAAAGCGCGCCTTGGTCGAGCACATTCGGCTCCGCTGCCGGCGCATCGGAGACGAAGCGCCACAACAAGCCACCTTCCCGCCCATCCGCCAGGAAGACCACCGCGCGACCATCGGCTGCTTGTGCTGCCGCCACATCACGCGCGCCAAGCCCGCCAAGGGCCGAGCGTTTCACTGGCACGGATTGCGGATCAAACGGATCAAGTTCCACCACATGGCCGGCCTGCGCAGCATCTACACCCGGCAGGCGCCGCGCCCAGGCAGCGCCTTCGCCTTCACTCAGCAGCAGGCTGCCCCAGGGTGTTGCGCAGCCACCCGTTACCCCAAAAACACCGCGCGCCGGCCCACCCGCGCCGCCCATGCGGCAAAGCGTGCGCGCATGCAGGCGGCGCATCTGAAAGCCGCCTTCCGTTACCATCCAAACGCCGCCACGGCGCTGGATATTGATGAGGCTCGCCCCCTGCATGGCGCCGGCAATCTCTGGCCTATCCCGCCCATCGGGGAAGGCCATGGCAGGGTCCAGCGTTGGATGCCCCACCGCAAGCACCGCGCGCGGAATGCCATCCTCAACACGCGGAGACGCCATCGCCGCCACCACGCGCGTATCCCAGCCGAATTGCCCTTCAGCCGCCGCAAGATTGGGCGAATGTGGCGCGAAGCCGGGCGCGTCATAGGCGACGCGATCGCCCCATTGGATCAGCAAATCACGCTTGATGCCCGGGCTTGGCGCATCATCCAGGCGCTGCGCGATACCGGGTGCGCCCTGCGCTAAGGCGCGCGCGGCGGGGAAGGCCACCGCACCCGCCAGCAGGGCGCGGCGGCGGATCACGGCGCTTCCTCGATCACCGGTGGCAGATGCACGCGCACGGGCGGCAGCGGCGCGGTCCATTTCTCAACCTCAATCAGGCAGGATTGTGCTGATGGGCCTTGGCCGAGCTTGGAGGTGCCCACATCCGCCGTCAGCACATTCGGATTGCCATGCACGCACATGCTGCCGGGCACGCCTGGTTCAAGCGGGTCATACCAAGCGCCGGTTGCCATCATGGCAACCCCGCGCATCAGGCCGGGATCAAGGCGCAAGCCACCCAGACAGGCACCGCGATCATTAAACACGCGTACAATATCGCCATCCTTCAAGCCACGCGCGGCAGCGTCTTCCGGGTTCAGCATGATGGGCTCTCGCCCCGCGATTTTGTTCGCGGCTGAAACACGCCCCGTATCCAATTGCCCGTGCAGGCGCGTGGCAGGTTGGAAGGACAGCAGATGCAGCTTGTGGCGCTTGGCTTCCTCAGCCCCCAGCCATTCGCGCGGTGCGATCCAGACCGGATGGCCCGGCGCGTCATCATAGCCGAAACTGGCGATGGTTTCGCTAAACAGCTCCACCTTGCCGGAGGGTGTATCGAGCGGATTATTCTCCGGATCAGCGGCGAAATCGGCGAATTGCGTGTATTCCTCGCCACGTGCGGGCGCATCGGCTTCCCAAAAACCCTTTTGCCAGAAGGCATCGAAATCGGGCGTTTCCTGGCCCATGCGCGCGCAATGGCGGCGCCAGCTTTCGAACAAATGCCGCAGCCAGGCTTCTTCATTGCGCTGTTCGGTGAAGCGTTCGCGGTAGCCCAATTCTTCCGCGATATCGGCCAGCATATCATGGTCATTCCGCGCCTGGCCCACGGGTTCGATCGCCTTATGCATGGCGCGCAGGAAACGATCGCGCCCGCTGCTTGCGATATCATTACGCTCCAGCGTGGTGGTGGCGGGTAGTACGATATCAGCGTGGCGGGCCAGTGATGTCCACCAGGGTTCCTGCACAATGATGGTTTCGGCCTGCGCCCAGGCGCGCAGCATGCGGTTCAGATCCTGATGGTGATGGAAGGGATTGCCGCCGGCCCACCAGATGATGCGCGTATCGGGGAATTGCAGCACGCGGCCATTGAAGTGATGATCGCCGCCTGGGTTTTCCAGCATTTCCGTGATGCGCGCGACGGGAATGAAGAACCCTGTCGGATTGGGTGTCGCCGGCATCGCAAAGCTTGGCACGTCGCGCCTGGGTTGGCCCATGCCATTCACGCTGCCATAACCGAAAGCCACACCTTGGCCCGGCTTGCCAATCAAGCCCAGCATGGCGGCCAGCGCGGTCAGCACCCAATAGGGTTGCTCACCATAATCTGCGCGCTGCAAGGACCAGGTGGCGGTCAGCATCGCCGGCTGTGTGGCGATTTCGGCGGTGAGTTTGCGGATGGTCTCGGCGGGGATGGTCGTGATGGGCGCGGCCCATTCCGGGTTTTTTGCCACGCCATCACTCTCACCCAGGATATAGGCGCGAAGCTTGTCCCAGCCGACGCAATGGGTCGCGAGGAAGTTCTTATCCTCCCACCCGCGCGCCAGGATTTCATGGCCCATCGCGAGCAGCAGCGCGGTATCCGTGCCGGGGCGGATGGGCGTCCATTCCGCGCCGGCCCAATCCGGCACATCCGCCCGCGCGGGGGAGATTTGCAGAAAGCGCAGCCCGGCTTCAGCGGCGGCGCGCAAATTCATCTCATTGCTATGCTGGCCCGCACCGCCTGAGGTGACATAGCCATTCCTGATCGGCAGCCCACCAAGGCAGAGCATGACCTTGGAATAGCGTTTGATCGCCGCCCAATCCGTGACCTTGCCAAGCAGCACTTCATTGGTGCCCAGAATATGCGGCAGCAGCGCCTGTGCCGCCGCATAGGAATAGGCATTGACCTGCCCCGTATAGCCGCCGCCGAGCCCGAGGAAGCGCTGCAACTGGCTGCGCGCATGGTGAAACCGCCCGGCGGAGGACCAGCCATAGGACCCGCCCATGATGGATTTCGGCCCCGCTTCAGCGCGCACGCGGCGGGTTTCCTCCGCCACCAGCCGCACCGCCTTGTCCCAGGAAATCGGCACGAAGGAGTCACCCCCGCGCAGCGCCCCGCGCCGGCGGCCTTCCAGCCAGCCCTTGCGCACATAGGGGCGGTCTATCCGCGCCGCGCTATGCACTGCGTCGGGCATGGCTTCGATGAGCGAACCGGGGAAAGGGTCCCGATGGAAGGGCTTAACCCCCACCAGCCGGCCATTTTCCACCACCGCATCGAAGCTGCCCCAATGGGCGGCATGGGGTTTGATTTCGGTCATGTGATGCCTCCGTTGGAGTAACTTGGCGCGGCGCGGGGGTTAGGGCAACGCTTTCCTCTTGGGTCTGGCGCCAAGCCGTGCCTTAATCGGGTTTCTGACAAGGTTCGAGGAAGCCAAAACATGACCCCGCCCCGCAATTCCAATGCCGTCCGCGACATTGCCAATGTGCTGCACCCCTATACAGACGCCAAGGCGCATCAGGTGAATGGCCCGCTGGTGATCAGCCGCGGCAAGGGCGTGCGTATTTTTGACGATCAGGGCAAGGAATATATCGAAGCCATGGCGGGGCTGTGGTGCACCTCACTCGGTTTTGACAATGAACGCCTGGTGCAGGCCGCCACCAACCAGATGCGGAAGCTTCCTTTCTATCACTCCTTCACGGCCAAATCGCATGAGCCGATGATTGACCTGGCCGAGATGCTGATTGAACGCGCGCCAGTACCCATGAGCAAGGTGTTCTTCGCCAATTCCGGGTCTGAGGCGAATGACAGTGCGATCAAAATGATCTGGTACATGAATAATGCGATTGGCCGGCCTGAGAAGAAGAAACTGATTGCGCGCTTGAAGGGTTATCACGGCATTACGCTGGCGGCGGCGTCACTCACGGGTCTGCCCGCCAATCACAAGCTGTTTGATGCGCCGATTGCGGGTGGGCGTTTCCATCACGTTGGCACGCCGCATCACTACCAC